>CAURER010000007.1:0-66353 GCA_963523795.1 uncultured Granulicatella sp. | reverse complement strand
AGAAACAGTTTTAATTGGAACACCAGATGGTGTGAAAGTGCAAACTTTAGGATAAAAGTAAAAAGGCTGGGGTGAATCCCAGCCTTTTGTATTAAGCTAAATATTTTTCTAATCGAGCGACTACTTCTGTTAAGTTTTCCATTGAAGCAGCGTAGCTGAAACGAACGTAGCCTTCTCCGCCAGGTCCAAATGAAACTCCAGGGATTAATGCTACTTTAGCATTTTTTGCAAGGTCACGGACGAATGCCCATGAATCTGTTCCGCATTTTGCAGGAATTTTAGCAAATAGATAGAAAGCTCCATCAGGACTTGCTACTTCGAATCCTAAGCGACGTAATTCTTTTGCAAGATAGTCACGACGTTGTTGGTATTCTACTTTCATAATATCGCAGTCACCTTGTCCGTGTAACATTGCAGCTAAAGCACCGTATTGGCTTGAGCTACTTGGAGAAGTAACCATATATTGGTGAGTTTTAACAACTTCTTTAATAAATGGAACAGGTCCAAGAATGTACCCAATTCTCCATCCAGTCATTGCGTGAGATTTAGATAAACCTGTAATCACGATTGTTTGATCTGGTAAGAATGAAGCTAATGATGTATGAGTTCCGCTATATGTTAATTCTGCGTAAACTTCATCACATAATGCCCATAATCCATATTCTTTTAAAACAACGCTTAAAGCTTCTAATTGTTCTTTAGAATAAGTTACTCCTGTTGGGTTACTTGGATATACTAATACAACTGCTTTAAAAGTTTTTTCTGGATGAGCTTCAATAGTAGTACGTAATTTTTCTGGAGTTAAAACAAATCCATCTTCACTAGTATCGACTGTAATAAAATTCCCTTGATTCACCAATGTAATTGGCATATATAATGGGAAAACTGGAGTAGGAACAATCACTGTATCTCCAGGATTTAAAATAGCTTGGAAGCTAGCATTAATTGCTTCAGTTGCTCCGATAGTAGTGATGACTTGTTCTGCTGTATAGTTTAAATTGAATTTTTTATTGTAGTATGCTGCTGTTGCTTGACGTAATTCAGGAATCCCAGCATTTGGAGTATAGTGGGAATGATTATCACGAATTGCTTGAATAGCAGCTTCTTTAATATGTTCTGGTGTGTTGAAATTTGGTTCACCTAATGTTAATTTGATGATTCCAGGAATTTGAGAAACTTCTGCATCAAATTGACGAATATCTGAAACGGCAATTTTTTCAACGACTTGATTGAATGGATGTTCTAACATTGATTTACCCCCTAGTAATAGATAGGTAAATTGTACCTTTTTTATCAAATATTGGCAATATGGAAACGAAAAAAGTCGAAGAAGAGTAAATGGAATGTAATAGAAAACTTTTAATTCAGTTTATGATTAAAAAATGTGGAATAAGAAAGTAGTTAAATTTCTTATTCCACATTAAAATGCATCAAGCAGGATAAAATAGGATTTCTTAAATTAGTGGTTTAAATACTGGTTTAAAATAGTTTCAATCTCACGTTCAGAATTTGCTGAGAGTAAAGATTCTTTAATATCAGCTTTCATTAGCATACGTGCAATTGATGCTAATATTTTTAAATGAGTAGTTCCAGCTTCGTTATCTGGAATTAATAAACTAATAATGAAAGAAGTAGGTTTCCCATCCATACTATTCCAATCTAACCCTTTTTCTAAACGAACAATAATGATACTAGGCGTTAATATTTCCTTTGATTTTGTGTGAGGGATTGCAAAACCATCCATCATACCAGTAGTACCTTGCTGTTCTCGTTCAATAAATCCTTTGTAAACAGATTCCTCATTAGTAGCAATACTCAATTCGATTGCTTTTCTTGATAAAAAATGAAAAACCTCATCTTGAGAATTTAATTCTATGTTGAAAAAAATTGCATTTTGATTTATCAATTTAAAATTCCTCCTAACTTTTATTTTTATAGCATAGAATAATATAAAAATATAGGATTGTATATTATTTAGATAAAGGTTTTCTAGTTGCTCCTAAGACAACTCCACCTATAATTGCTCCAGTCGCAATTGCGATTACCCACAATAATGGATGTGTAACTACAGGTAGTACTAAAAATCCCCCGTGAGGTGCAGGAACTTGTACTCCAAATAAATAAGTTAAAATAGCAGCAATTGAAGAACCTAACATCATTGATGGCATTGCACGTAGAGGGTCTTTTGCAACGAAAGGAATAGCCCCTTCAGTAATGTGAGTAGACCCTAAAATGAAATTTACTAAACCTGCATTACGTTCATTGGCATCAAAACGATCTTTGAACAATAAAACTGCTACAGTAGTAATTAATGGAGGTGCAATACAAGCTGCGCTAACACCAGCCATAAACGCAGTGTTTCCTTCTGCTAATAGTACTGTACCTGTTACATATGCAGCTTTATTTACAGGACCTCCCATATCAAATGCACACATACAGCCAATTACTAAACCAAGAAGAACAGGGTTAGAATCTTGGAATCCTTTTAAGAATACCATTAAGTTTTGGTTGATTTCTGCCATAGGACTAACAATAATACTCATAAATAGTCCAGTGATTAATACTCCTAATAACGGATAAAGGAAAATAGCTTTTAATCCGTCTAGTGTTTTTGGTAATTTTTTAAATAATTTTTCTAAAAGTACAACTAAATATCCTGCGAAGAAACCACCAATAATTCCGCCTAGGAATCCAGCACCACCGTTACTAGCCATAAGTCCTGCTACAAAACCACTAACAAGAGCAGGTCTATTACCAATACTTTGTGCAATGTATGCTGCTAAAATTGGTGTCATTAATCCCATTGCTAGTCCACCAATTTCTTTTAATTGAGCAGAAAAAGGATTATAAGTTGCGTGGTTTGGATCAAAAGAATAAATTCCAAATAGTGCAAATGATACAGCAATTAATACTCCACCACCAACGACGAATGGTAACATGTGAGAAACTCCATTCATCAAATGTTTATATATTTCTCGCCCAATCGAGCTACCACTAGAAGTGGTTTGAGTAGATTCAATTTTTTTAATAGGTTCATCAGATGGATATTTTACGATACCTTCTCCACGTAATGCTTGAGCAATTAGTTCATCTGCATTTTTAATTCCTTGCCCTACAGAAACGTCAATAATTTTTTTATTAACAAATCTATGAGCTTGTACATCTTTATCAGCTGCGATAATTACTATTTTTGCGTTTGCGATTTCTTCTTCCGTAAATTCATTTTCTACCCCAATTTGTCCATGTGTTTCAACTTTAATGTTTACTCCAACTTTTTTTGCTGCTTGTTCAAGTGCTTCTTGAGCCATATAGGTGTGCGCAATTCCCGTTGGGCAACCAGTAGCGGCAATAATATCATATTTTGTCATTTTGTTTTCCCCCTTTATTATTACTTATTAGTATAAGCGTTTGATTTGTTTTATCAATATTGGAACATCTGAAAAATCTGTTAATCCAGGTCTAAATGCAGTAGAAGTTCCAGCAGCAACAGCTTTAATTAAAGAATCTTCTTTTGACATCCCTTGCATTTGGCAGCCGACAAAAGTAGCAAGTAATGTATCCCCTGCGCAAGCAGTATTAACAACATTTCCTATTGGAGCGCTGACATGTATAGTTTCTGTTGGTGTAATTAAAATAGCTCCTTTTTCTCCTAATGAAACTAGTACATTTTGTGCACCTTGCTGTAATAATTTATTTCCGTAGTCTTTAATTTGCTCTAAAGATAATTCTTTCAGTCCAAACCAACTAGCTAATTCTTCATCGTTTGGTTTGATAAGATAAGGATGAAATTTTAATAATTCGGGTACGAAATTTGCT
Organism: uncultured Granulicatella sp.; assembly: GCA_963523795.1. Taxonomy (GTDB): domain Bacteria; phylum Bacillota; class Bacilli; order Lactobacillales; family Aerococcaceae; genus Granulicatella. The sequence continues at coordinate 62,537 of CAURER010000007.1, read as the reverse complement.
GAAGTATCAAGTATTAATTTGAAACCATTTCGTAGAGAGGCTTCGGCAATTTTTTCGTAAGTATTTTTTTCTATTCCTAAAGGATGACTGCCTGAAACGAATAATGTATCTTCAGAAGATAAAGTATCAATAATTGAAAGTAATTGTAACTCTTCTTTCGAAGTGACAGTAGGGCCTTGATTTACTAATTTAAATTCTTCGTTATTAGCTACTACATGAGCAAAAACATTAATTCGTGTAATACCATTTATCGATACAAAATCAGTCTTGATACCAGCTTTATGTAGCTCACTTTCGATAAATTCTCCTGTGAATCCTGCTTTGAATCCTGTTGCGACACTATCGATTCCTAGTTCTTTTAGTATGAAGCTTACATTAACCCCCTTCCCATTAGGCATGTAAACTGCTTCTTCTGTTCTATTTACTTCAGATGCTTTCATTTGGAGTGTTTTGATATACAAATCAATAGCTAAATTCATGGTACACGTATAAATCATATGTTCACCTCCTTTTGTTTTTTTGTTATACTTATTATTACATAAATAACTTTGTAAAAGTTTTCTGAATAGGTATTTATATTAGTAAAACTTTACAGAATGGGAGAGTTATCATGTTTAATATGCAGGGACTTACTAATACTGAAAAATATCTTCTTAAATATATTGAAGAGCATTTAGAATTAATACCGTCAATATCAATTGTTAAGTTAAGTGAAGAAGCTAATGTTTCTACAGCATCAATAGTGCGTACAATGAAAAAGTTAGGTTATGATGGATTTACAAGTTTTAAGTATGATTTGAAAAAACAATATCAATTATCTAATAAGGAATTTCCAACTTTTAATAGTTTAGAAATTGTCGATAAAAAAATTCAAGACGTTGTTGACAAGAATGAGCAAGAAGTAAGAAAAACGATAGAGCAATTGGATAGTAAGACAATAGAAGATGCTATGCAAGCAATCTTTGGTGCAAGAAAAGTGTTTATTTTTTCAAGAGGACTAAGTGAGATGATAGCTAGTGAAATGGAGATTAAATTTCATTTGTTAGAAAGAACTTGTGAGCAATATGTAGATCCAAATATTATTAAAACTATTAGCCATCGACTGAATGAACAAGATTTAGCTATTATTGTTTCTTTAAATGGACATACCGATGAGTTAGTAGAGGCAGCAAAGGTTTGTCATAAAAATGAAGTTCCTATAATTGTTATTACAGCAAATGGAGTAAGCCCACTTGCACAATTAAGTGATATTACTTTTGTAGGATTTAAGTCAGAAGGATCTTATTTTCCGGAGTATGAGGTACGTTCACGCCTTCCTTTGCAAATTATTAGTCGAATTTTGTTAGATGCTTATGCAATTCGTGTTGCGTATAAAAGAGGAAAAACGAAAAAAGTCTACTAATCACTCCTTCTACTAGCACAAGTTCAAAAAGTATTGTATAATATCACTGAAATATAGGTAAGCAGTCAAAGTGCGAGCCACCCTTTTATCGATAAAGGGTGGAGTGTGCACTTTTTTTGTGCAATGAAGCTAAGAAAGGATATCAGTATGCAAACAGAATTTGATACGATTGCTGCGATTTCGACAGCACCTGGTGAAGGGGCTATTGGGATTGTCAGAATTAGTGGAGATTTGGCGATTTCAATCGCAAGTTCGATTTATCAATGTGGAACAAAACAATTAGAAGAACAAAAGACTCATACGATTCATTATGGGCATATTGTCGACCCAAAATCTGGAGAAGTCTATGATGAAGTAATGGTGAGTGTTTTAAGAGCTCCAAAAACATTTACACGAGAAGATATTGTAGAAATTAATTGCCATGGAGGAATTGTGGCGATTAATCGAGTGTTGCAATTAGTGCTACGGATGGGAGCTAGATTAGCGGAGCCTGGAGAATTTACGAAACGTGCCTTTTTAAATGGACGTATCGATTTGTCTCAAGCAGAAGCAGTGATGGATTTAATTCGTGCAAAAACGGATAAATCAATGCAATTAGCGATGCGTCAATTAGATGGTCAATTATCACATTTAATTCAAAATTTACGTCAAGAAATTTTAAATACATTAGCGCAAGTAGAAGTAAATATAGATTATCCAGAATATGATGATGTAGAAGAAATGACTTTGCAATTATTACGAGAAAAGACGCAACAAGTATTGCAAGGGATTCGTGCTTTATTAAATACAGCTAGTCAAGGGAAGATTTTGCGAGATGGATTAAAAACAGCCATCGTAGGTCGCCCAAATGTTGGTAAATCTAGTTTATTAAATGTGCTATTAAGAGAAGAAAAAGCCATTGTAACGGATATTGCAGGGACAACAAGGGATACAATTGAAGAATATGTCAATGTTCGTGGAGTACCTTTACAATTAATCGATACAGCAGGAATTCGTGAAACGGATGATGTCGTAGAAAAAATTGGGGTAGAACGTAGTCGTAAAGCGTTAAACGAAGCGGATTTTGTCTTGTTATTATTAAATCAAAGCGAAACATTACAAGAGGAAGATATTCGTTTACTAGAAACTACAAAGGGAATGAAACGAATTATTTTATTTAATAAAACAGATTTGCCTTCAAAACTTTCAACAGAGGATATTGCTCCTTATGCTCAGGAAGAAGAAATTGTCACAACTTCTATGTTAAATAAAGAAGGAATTGATCAATTAGAAGAAAAAATTGCGGGATATTTCTTCCAAGGACAAATGAATGAACGAGATGCGACTTACTTATCGAATACTCGTCATATTGCCTTGTTAGAAAAAGCAGAACAAGCATTAGTCGAAGTGCAAAATGGGATTGAAATGGAAATGCCAGTCGATTTAATTCAAATTGATTTTACAAGAGCATGGGATTTATTAGGAGAAATTACAGGAGACAGCGTTCAAGATGAGCTTCTAACTCAATTATTTAGCCAATTCTGTTTAGGAAAATAAGAGAAATCCAATGTTGGAGAAAGGGAGTATTGTATGACAAGATTAGCAACGATTTGTTATATCGATAATGGAAAAGAATTGTTATTACTAAAGCGCGATAAGAAACCAAATGATGTGCATGAAGGTAAATACATCGGAGTAGGTGGCAAAATTGAAGCAGGTGAATCTCCAGAAGAATGTGCCATTCGTGAAATTTTTGAAGAAACAGGTTTGACGGTTCATCAAATGGCGTTAAAAGGGATTATTACTTTTCCTGAATTTACTCCCGAACATGATTGGTATACGTATGTGTTTCGAGTAACGGAATTTTCCGGGGAATTAATCGATTCTCCTGAGGGGAGTTTAGAGTGGGTTCCTTATAATCAAGTACTGACCAAGCCAACTTGGCAAGGAGATTTAATTTTTATGAGTTGGTTATTAGAGAACCGACCATTTTTCTCGGCTAAATTTATATATGAAAATGGTGAATACATTCGCCATCAAGTGGAATTTTATACAACGAATGAACAATAGAAAGTAGGAGGAAGTATGGTAACAACTTATGAAGCTGGTAACTATGATGTTATCGTAGTCGGTGCGGGTCACGCTGGAAGTGAAGCTGCACTAGCAAGTGCTCGTATGGGAGCTAAAACATTATTATTAACAATGAATTTAGAAATGGTGGCATTTATGCCGTGTAATCCGTCTGTTGGAGGCCCTGCAAAAGGAGTTGTTGTGCGTGAAATTGATGCGCTAGGCGGAGAGATGGGAAGAAATATTGATAAAACCTATATTCAAATGCGTATGTTAAATACAGGGAAAGGCCCTGCAGTACGTGCTTTACGTGCGCAAGCAGATAAACATCTATATGCGCAAGAAATGAAAAAAACAATTGAACAACAAGAAAATCTTGATTTAAAACAAGGGATTGCGGAACGTTTAATTGTAGAAGACGGTGTTTGTAAAGGGGTTGTATCTCATACGGGTGCAATTTACCGTTCAAAAGCAGTTGTTTTAACAGCTGGAACATCTTCTCGTGGACAAATTATTATTGGAGAATTGAAATATTCTTCTGGAGCTAATAATTCTCAGCCTTCGATTAAATTATCAGAAAACTTATTAGAATTAGGATTTGAATTAGCTCGTTTTAAAACAGGAACTCCTCCAAGAGTGAAGAGTTCTTCGATTGACTATAGCAAAACAGAAATTCAACCAGGAGATGAAACGCCAAACTTATTTAGTTTTACTTCTAAAGATGAAGACTACCGTTATGATCAAATTCCATGTTGGTTAACATATACAAATGAAGGAACTCATGAAAAAATTCGTGAGAACTTACATCGTGCGCCAATGTTTACAGGAATTGTAGAAGGAGTAGGAGCACGTTACTGCCCATCTATTGAAGATAAAATCGTACGTTTCAGTGACAAACCTCGCCACCAAATTTTCTTAGAACCAGAAGGAGAAAATACGGAAGAAGTGTATATTCAAGGATTATCGACTTCTCTACCAGAAGATGTTCAAATTCAAATGATTCATACGGTAGAAGGTTTGGAAAAAGCTGAAATGATGAGAACGGGTTATGCGATTGAGTATGATGTTGTTATTCCTCATCAATTAAAAAATACATTTGAAACAAAAATTATTGAAAACTTATTTACAGCTGGACAAATGAATGGAACAAGTGGATATGAAGAAGCAGCAGGTCAAGGGCTTTATGCTGGGATTAATGCCGTTCGTAAAATCCGTGGAGAAGAACCATTTATTTTAGGTCGTAGTGATGCGTATATTGGAGTATTAGTAGATGATTTAGTGACAAAAGGAACGACAGAACCGTATCGTCTATTAACTTCTCGTGCGGAATATCGTTTATTATTACGTCATGACAATGCAGATTTACGTTTAACAGAAAAAGGTCGTGAATTAGGTTTAATTTCAGATGAACGTTATGCAGCTTTCCAAGAAAAACAAGCAGCCATTCAATCGGAGATTAAACGTATCCAATCTATCCGTTTGAAACCAACGGAACAACTTCAATCATTCTTGGCAGAAAAAGAATCAGCAGAATTAAAAGACGGTATTTTATTAAGTGATTTATTAAAACGTCCAGAGTTAACTTATAATGACTTAATTGGTTTTGCAGAAGAAGAGGTAGCTGTTTCTCGTGAAGTGAAAGAACAGGTAGAGATTTCTGTGAAATATGAAGGCTATATTGCCAAAGCTATTGAAAAAGTAGAAAAATTAAAACGTATGGAAGCAAAACGTATTCCATCGAATATTGATTATGATGCTATTAATGGACTTGCCACAGAAGCACGTCAACGTTTGAAACTAATTCAACCAGAAACGATTGCGCAAGCAAGCCGTATTAGTGGAGTAAATCCTGCCGATGTATCGATTTTAATGGTGTATATCGAACAAGGAAAAATTGCGAAAGTTCAAGAATAGGAGAATTGTATGAAACCAGAAGAATTTTATCAAAGACTCCAAGAAGTGCATGGCATTACTTTAACAAATGTGCAAAAAGAACAATTTCACCAATATTTTCAATTATTGGTGGAATGGAATGAGAAGATGAATTTAACGGCGATTACAGATGAAGAAGGAGTGTATTTGAAACATTTCTATGATTCTTTGGCCTTAGGATTTCATCATGAGTTATCGAATCAAACATTGTGTGATGTAGGAGCCGGAGCTGGATTTCCAAGTATTCCATTGAAAATTGTATTTCCAGATTTAAAAGTGACAATTGTGGACTCGCTAAATAAACGAATTACGTTTTTAAACACTTTAGTAGAAACGTTAGGACTAAGAGATGTGCAATGTTTCCATGATCGTGCAGAAACTTTTGGACAAAATAAAAATTTCAGAGCATCTTATGATGTCGTAACAGCTAGAGCGGTAGCAAAATTAAGTGTACTAAGCGAATTTTGTATGCCATTAGTGAAGAAACAAGGATACTTTTTAGCGTTGAAAGCTGCTCATACAGAAGTGGAGTTAGAAGAAGCGAAAAAAGCAATTGCCATTTTAGGTGGAAAAGTAGAAGGTGATGTGTCCTTTGATTTACCACATGAAGGTGGAAATCGTCATGTAGTAACGATTTTAAAAACAAAAGAAACTCCAAATAAATATCCACGAAAACCAGGAATTCCATTGAAGAAACCATTATAGAAAAAAGGCTTTTCTGTTGTAGCAGAGTTGGTTAGAGTTTGTTAGACTAATGAACTTGTTACAGTAGAAAGTCTTTTTTGTTACAAAAAAATTAAAGAAATGTTAAAATTGTGAAAAAAATATCTTTTTAAATTGGAAGAGGAGTACAATAATGGTAGAGAGATTTTTGTAGAATTTCTTTGGATAAAATACCAATAAGTAAAGGGGAGATTTTCAAATGAAAAAGAAATGGTTTGGTAGTTTATTAGCTTCTACAGCTTTAGTAGCAGCATTAGCAAGTAGTCAAGCATTTGCTGCGACAAATGATGGTTGGGTTCAAAGTGGCAACCAATGGAATTTATACCAAGAAGGTAAACTAGTGAAAGCTGGATGGGCTAAGGATAAAGGAACATGGTATTTCTTTGATAATAATGGTGTGATGCAAACTGGCTGGGTATTCACTGGAGGAGCATGGTACTCTCTAAATGGAGATGGAGCGATGCGTACAGGTTGGTATCAAGAAGGAAATACATGGTACTATTTATCTGACCAAGGAGATATGCAAACAGGTTGGACAAAAGTAGGAGATAAATGGTCTTACTTTGAATCAAATGGTTCAATGGTAGCAGATCAACCGGTGAAGGCAAACGATGGTCGTTCATATGTCATTGGAAAAGATGGTTATATGTTAACAGATACTCCTTATCACTTAGTATCTGAACTTTATCGTATTGGTGGCGATGAATACTTACTTCATAAATCAAAAGATGGTGTCTATATTGCACAAAATGAATGGTTTTTAGAAAGTAATTCTAGCTTAGGAAAAGCAGGTTATGACTTACTCGATACATTAGTAGACCATCAAGAACCTGGTGGAATGATTGATCCTAAATCAGTTGTTAAAGAGCTAAATCAATTTATGGATCGCTTCTACTTTGGTGAAAATGGGAAACGTGTAGAAAAATTACCAGAAATGTCTATCACTTCAACAATTAGTGTGAAAAATAATAACGTAGTTATTGATCACTTCACTCCACGTTTATCAATTTTAGGTCACTTTACAATTGTGAATAATAAACTTTATGTCCTAAAAAATCCTAATGAAGGTACATTACGTCCAGGGTACAAATTCTTGTTAGGACAAAGTTCAGAAAATGGCTATAACTTACTTGTTTTAGCAAATGAACAAGGGGAAGTAATTTCTATGAAACGTTTATCAAAAGATGTTTCAGATTTTAACAAGAAAGATATGGCTGGTTTAGCAAATGATCGTATTATGATTGATATCAATCAAACAGAAGATCAAATGGTTCATGTATATCACTAATCATCCGAGTTAATGGGTGTAGGGTTAACAACAAGAAAAACCTAATGAAATCAAATATCAAAAAGACGATGGCTCTGATAGTCATCGTCTTTTGTTGTTTATGCATTGAATCGATTCATGATGGAGTCGATATTTTTAATTAATACAGAAATGGATCCGTCAGGGTTATTGATAAACTCGACCATTTCTTTATTTTCGTATATGTCGCTTGGAATTGTAATTTCAATCCCGTTATCGAGTTTGAATTTTTGTTTACTATATTTCTTCTCGTATTTTGGCACATTTGTAACTGGAATTTTCTCTGGAATTTTTTCAGTCGCAATGGCTTGGTAAGCTGCTTCTTTTGCAAGAGGTTTATCCTTGAAGACAGTGTCGAAAATAATTCCTGCATCAATTTCATCACTTTCTTCTAATTGTGTAAAGATAGCTTGTTGTGTTGTTGCAAGTGCAAGATAATTTTCTTCATCATATTTTTTAGCAACATGTGTGACTGTCTTTTTAATTTCTTTAATTTGTTCCTGTGTGCTTGTTGGAGGTGTGATTTCTAAAAATTGTTCAGAGAAATACGGGATTTTTTTACCTTCTACAATATATTTTCGTTCGATTAATTGATACTGACCATTACTTGTATCCACAATGAACGCTTCTGATAATTTTTGAGAAGGATTTGGTAAAATCGCATGATTTTGCAATACTGTATTTAATACTTGGTCGTCTTCATAATCTAAAAAATGTGTATATTTAGAGCTATAGTCTAAACGTAAAATTGCAAAGAAATTTCCACCTTGATCATTAATGCCTGATGCGAATACATAATCAGCTGCAGGGATATCTTCTGCTGGAGCGATAATTTCATATAATTTATGAGCAAGTTGTTGTGTTTTTTCGATAAAAGGAATACTGTCGTCTGCTAAAAATCCTAGAAGTGGTTCTTCTGGAGGTAAGACGCCATGACGAGGATCACTTTTCAATGTCTTTTCAATTATTTTTGTAAAATATTCTGTAATATAGGGATTCGATAAAGGTAATTCTTTTTGGGATAACAGTAAGTTTCCGCTGTTTTTATCGAAAATGTGTAAATAAGCTTGGTGTAAAATCATAAGAACTCCTTAAAAATATTTGTAATACAAACATACCACTTCTTTTTTTGTAAGTAAATGGAGTATACTATTTTTATTCTGAGAAATGGGAGGTTGAGAAGTGTTTGAAAGAATGATGCAAACTCCTCTAGGGGAAGTTCGTTTGAGTAGTGACGGCGAGTTTTTAACTGGCTTATGGTTTGTTGGGCAAGTGAATGATGCTAAGGACCACAGTGATATCGAGATAAAAGATGATTTATCAATTTTTGTACAAGTTGAAAATTGGTTAGAATGTTATTTTTCTGGCGAGGAAACTCCGATAACGATTCCGTTACAGCCGAAAGGAACTATTTTTCAAGAAAGAGTTTGGAAGATTTTACAAGAAATTCCGTATGGAGAAACAATGACTTATGGAGACATTGCACAGAGAATAGCAAAAGAAAAAGGCGTAGCAACATACTCCGCACAAGCAGTCGGGCAAGCAGTTGGAAAAAATCCAATTAGTATTCTCATTCCATGCCATCGAGTGCTAGGGAAAAATGGAGCATTAACCGGATATGCAGGTGGAGTTCATAGAAAAGAACAATTGTTAAAAATAGAAAGGGGAAAATAAATGGTATTAAAAGGAATTAAAATGGTGTTGGCGGCATTCGGAGCTTTAGTAGTGGCGCAAGCAATAGGATTATCTTCGGCTTCCGTTGCTTCTATTATTGCGATATTGAGTGTGGTAGATACAAGAAAGTCTTCGATTGTCATTGCTTGGAAACGAATTATTTCCATGTCATTAGCTTTAACAATAGCAGTGTGTGTATTTTTACTACTCGGACATTCGACAGTTGGTTTTGGAGTTTATTTACTCATTTTCATTCCACTAGCTTTTTTATTTAAAGTAGAAGTGGGAATTGCACCTAGTTCGGTATTAGCCATTCATGTTTGGTTAAGTAAAGAAATTACGCCAAATTTATTGCTAAATGAAGCATTAATTTTATTTATCGGTGCAGGAGTAGCGATTTTAGTAAATTGGTATATGCCAAGTTATCAACAAGAGATTGTAAAGAAACGAGAAGAAATCGAAGCAAAACTTCGTGAGATTTTATGTTTAATGGCTTCATTTTTAAGAGAAGGTAATGGTACAAATGATGCAACATTAATTTCAGAAGCAAAAGCGACACTAACTGAAGCGCAAAAATTATTATATATTGAAAGTGAAAATCAATTATTTAGTCAATTTAATAAGGATTTATGCTATTTTGAAATGCGTGCTGAACAATTACAATTATTAGAAGTAATGGCGAAAAATTTAAATGATTTTCATTGTCCTGCTAGAGAAGCGGAGCTGCTTGCTGAAATGTTTCGTTCAACTGGAGAACAATTGCATTTAATGAATACAGGGGTATCTTTAATGGATGAAATTCAAGATTATATTGATGAATTTAGAAACTTGGATTTACCACAAACGAGAGATGAATTTGAATATCGTGCAACATTATTCCAGTTATTAAGAGATTTACAACGGTTTATTGATCTTAAAGTATGTTATTATAGAGATCATCAATAATCGACGAAAATTATATCGAAAAAGTTGCAAAATAGCTTGCATTTCACAAGAATTCTTGCTAGAATATCAAAGTGCATTTGTGTGCACTGGAACAAAACGTGGGAGGAGAAATCTTCATCTCCATTTAAACCACGCGCGAAACAATCAAGGAGGTAATGTCTCGTGGCTAAAAAAGTTGTAAAACTAGTTAAATTACAAATTCCTGCAGGTAAAGCTACACCAGCTCCACCAGTAGGTCCAGCTTTAGGTCAAGCACAAGTTAACATCATGGGCTTCTGTAAAGAGTTCAACGCTCGTACAGCAGATCAAGCTGGTTTAATTATTCCGGTAGTGATTTCAGTATATGAAGACCGTTCATTCGACTTCATCTGTAAAACACCACCAGCAGCAGTGTTATTAAAGAAAGCTGCTAAAGTAGAAAAAGGTTCAGGCGAACCAAACAAGAAAAAAGTTGCTACTGTAACTCGTGATCAAGTTAGAGAAATTGCTGAATTAAAAGCACCTGACTTAAATGCAGCAGATGTTGAAGCTGCAATGCGCATGGTCGAAGGTACAGCCCGTTCAATGGGATTTGTAGTAGAAGGCTAACAAACATGCAGCTTCCAAAAGTCCCTAACACGAGTGTTTCACTCATGGACTTTGTGGGAGGTAGAACCGTTAAAACCACACAATAGGAGGAAATTATACAATGGCAAAGAAAAGCAAAAAATATTTAGAAGCCGCTAAAAAAATTGATTCTTCAAAAGCTTACTCAGTTCAAGAAGCAATCGCATTAGCAAAAGAAACAGACTTCGCTAAATTTGATGCATCTGTAGAAGTTGCATATCGTTTAGGATTAGATCCAAAGAAAGCTGACCAACAATTACGTGGAGCAGTAGTGCTTCCAAACGGAACTGGTAAAACTCAACGTGTATTAGTATTTGCAAAAGGTGAAAAAGCTAAAGAAGCTGAAGCAGCTGGTGCAGACTACGTTGGTGATAGCGAATTAGCTCAAAAAATCCAAGGTGGATGGTTTGAATTTGACGTTATCGTAGCAACACCTGACATGATGGGTGAAGTTGGTCGTTTAGGTCGTGTATTAGGACCTAAAGGTTTAATGCCAAACCCTAAAACAGGTACTGTTACAATGGATGTAACTAAAGCTGTTGAAGAAATCAAAGCTGGTAAAGTAACTTACCGTATTGACAAAGCTGGTAACATCCACGTTCCAATCGGTAAAGTTTCATTCGAAAACGAAAAATTAGTAGAAAACTTCAAAACAATTCACGAAACATTATTACGTATCAAACCTGCTACAGCTAAAGGTCAATACGTACGTAACGTTTCTGTAACTACTACTTTTGGCCCTGGGGTTAAAGTAGACGTAGCTTCTCTATAATTTAAACAATAAGAAAAGAGTCGAGTTGTCTCGGCTCTTTTTTGCGTATAGAAAGGATTTTTCTAATTGTAGCATTAAGACGCAAGCAGCCAGCTAAAGCTGTCTCATTGCTAAAACTTGAGCCTAAGGTCTCAAGTTTTCCTGTGCTAGAAGCTGTCATAACAGATTCTAGCACTCATGCTACGGGAAAAATCCTTTCTATCTTTTATTTTGTATGTTAACAAAGGACTTCGTAGAATAGTAGCTGAAGACGGAAGCAGCCTTGCTAGGCGAGTCTCATGGATGAATGCTACTATGGGAAGTTCTTTTTGTCTTTTGCACTAATCTTCTCTTAAAGGATGTGTCATGCGGTAACTTTTTTCTAGATTTTGGAAATGACGGTTTTCTTCTTTTTGAAGTAAAGCAAGATATAAAATATCTATTAAGAAAAATGAATCATTTCTGCTAGTAATCGCAGATGAACGAATAGTATTTTCATGTCTTGGAATTTTTAGTTGATACGTGCTTAAAGAGTCTAGTTGCTGGTTACCAATTCCTGTGATCGATAAAGTTGGAATAGATAATTCTTTTGCGATTTTAAAAGCGGTAATAACTTCCTTTGTGTTGGAAGAATAACTAATACCAATAATGAAGTCTTGATTTGTTGCTCCACTTAGACTAGCAAGTTGAATATGAGAGTCTGTATGATAAATAATATTTTTCCCAATCCTACTTAATTTGAAATATAAGTCATTACAAACCATTCCTGAAGCACCGACACCAAACATATAAATTCTCCTCGCAGAATGAATTTGTTGAACAATTGTTTCGAGCGTTTCGTCGTTGAGGAGTTCCAATGTCATTTCATAAGAACGTGTGATTGTATGAAATAATTTGGACTGAATCGTTTTAATCGTATCATGACTATCCAATTGTGCATCGATAGGTTGAGAATTTTGTTGGGCAAGAACTACTTTGAAACGGGAATAGGATGTATACCCGATTTTTTTAATATATTTACTAATTGATGAAGATGAAACTCCGATAAGCAGTGCTAACTCATGAATACTTGAAGATAGTACGATAGAATTATTTTGTTCAATATAGAGAGCGATTTTTTTATCAGTTTCTGTTAAAAAGTCTTTCACTGTATTTGACCTCCTTTTTGGAAATTTTATTTCTGAATTTATTATACTATATTGAAATAAAAATTACAAAAGTGTATAATGAAATTAGATAAAGCGATTACAAATCATCTGAGAATGAAATAGGGATGGAGGTGAAAGTATGGAAAATATTTCAAAATTAATGACGGAACAATCGAATGTAAGAAGTAATAATATAGAAACACAATCTGTAAAAGATATTTTAATGTATATGAATGATGAAAATCAGATGATTACAAACGCTATCGAAAAATGTATTCCTTCTATCGAGCGTGTAACAAACGCAGTTATTGAAAGTTTCGAGAGAGGTGGACGACTTATCTATATCGGAGCGGGTACTTCTGGAAGGCTAGGAGTATTAGATGCTAGTGAGTGTCCTCCGACGTTTGGAGTGTCTCCGGAAATGGTCGTTGGATTAATTGCCGGGGGAGATATAGCGTTGAGAAATGCTATTGAAGGAGCGGAAGATGATGAAGAATTAGCACAAAAACAATTAGAAGCAATTCATCTTTCAAACAAAGATGTTGTAATTGGTATTAGTGCAAGTGGTAGAACACCTTATGTTGTTTCTGGGTTAATTTATGCTAGTCAAAAAGGTTGTTTTACGGGAGCGATATCTAATTCTCCTCAATCGAAAATTAGCCAAGTTGCCACAGTAGGGATTGAAGCTATTACTGGACCAGAAGTCGTGACGGGATCAACGAGAATGAAGGCGGGTACTGCTCAAAAAATAATACTTAATATGATTACAACAACAGCAATGATTCGTATTGGTAAAATTTTTAAAGGGTATATGGTTGATGTTCAGCCAACAAATCAAAAATTAAAACAACGAGCAGCTACTATTTTGGAAAAAGTAACAGGAATAAAAAAAGAAGAGGCTGTTCAGATGTTAGAAGCAACTGATTATGATTTAAAAGTAGCGATATTATCGCAATTACACGGTATTACACCAAAAGAGTCCATAGATTTATTAAAAGAAAATCATATGAATATTGTAAAAGCGATGAAAAAATAAGGAGGTAATATTATGGAACCGAGAAAAATAGCAGAAGCAATTTTAAATAGTGTTGGGAATAAGGGGAATGTTTATAGTAATTCTACATGTATGACCCGCCTTCGTTTAATGGTATCAGATATATCAAAAATTGATGTAGCCTCATTGAGAAATATTGAAGGAGTTTTAGGTGTAGTAGAAAGAGATGAAGGTGTACAAATTGTTTTAGGTCCTGGGAAGGTTACAGAAGTGGGAAGAGAATTTGCTGAGTTGACAGGTATTGCTTTAGGAAGCGTGGATGAAGTGAATGCTGAAGATTTAGCAAGAAAGAATAAAAAAGATAATAAAGCAGCCCACAATGGACCAGTTCAAAGATTTTTAGAACATATTGCTAATATTTTTGTTCCACTATTACCAGGTATTATTGCAGCTGGTTTAATTAATGGGATCTCAAATGTTATTAATGTAACAACTGGAAATGCTTATAACTTTGAATGGTGGTATCAAGCTATTCGTACAATGGGATGGGGGTTGTTTGGCTTCTTACCTTTATATGTTGGATACAATGCCGCGAAAGAATTTAAAGGAACTCCTATTTTAGGGGCGATTGCAGGTTCTATGTCATTAGGTGTTTCTACAATGCCATTGTTATTAAAAACTGATACACAAAATGTTGTATTACCATTTACAGGGAAACCATTTAATCCAGGGGCTGGTGGTCTGTTAGCAGCTTTAATGATGGGGATTGTAGTAGCTTATTTAGAAAGATGGATTGATAAGAAAATGCCTCAAATGTTAAAAACTTTCTTAACACCATTATGTACTTTAATTATTGGAGCATTTATTTCAATCTTATTGATTCAACCTGCTGGTGCAACTTTAACACAAGGGATTTATACTGTATTGAATTTTGTTTATGAACAATTAGGCGTTGTAGGTGGATATATTTTAGCGGCAGGCTTCTTACCAATTGTATCTGTTGGATTACACCAAGCGTTAACACCAATTCATGTACTATTAAATGATCCAAATGGACCAAGTGCCGGAATTAACTACTTATTACCAATCTTAATGATGGCTGGTGGCGGTCAAGTCGGTGCAGGTTTAGCTTTATATTTGAAGACAAATAATAAAAAATTAAAACAATTAACAAGAGATTCATTACCTGTAGGTGTCTTAGGAATTGGTGAACCAATGATGTATGCTGTAACTCTTCCTTTAGGAAAACCATTTATCACAGCTTGTTTAGGTTCTGGTTTAGGTGGAGTTTTAGCTGTACTATTCCATTTAGGAACAGTATCTCAAGGAGTATCTGGTTTGTTTGGAGCATTAATTATGGTTCCTGGAACACAAGTTCAATTCTTAATTGCGATGGTAGGAGCTTATGTAGGAGGATTCATCATCACTTGGTTATTTGGAGTAGATGAAGAAAGAATTAATGAAGTATATGGAAAATAATCGAAACAAAATTTCATTTGGACGTTCGATTTATCCTAATTTAAATAGAGAAATTTTAAAAAAGATTTTAGATGAGATGAAAGCTGCGCGTCAGTGCGTAGCTTTTACTTCTTTTCAATTGCAAGAATTTCCTATGAGAATTGAACAAATGATGGAATTTATTGAATTAACAGTTTCTTATGGGGTAGATGTTATTCCTGATATTGCCCATAAAGATTTGATAAAAGAAAATATTTTAGCATTAAAAAAATCGGGGTTGAAATATCTTCGCTTAGATGAATTTGGAGATGAATCTCTTGTTCAGAGATGTGGTCAAGCTTTTCAATTAGTTGTCAATGCTTCGACTTTTAAAGAAGAAGAAATAATTGTTTTACAAAAATTAGGACTAAACACTCAAATAATTGCATGTCATAATTATTATCCAAAAGAATATACAGGAATTTCTATTAAAAAGCTAGAGAAGATGAATGCGTATCTGAAAAGTTTAGGAGCTGAAATTTTAGCATTTATTCCTGGAGATGAACCGTATAGAGGACCAATTCATCAAGGGCTACCTACTGTAGAAGAACATCGAAAATGTGATAAGCGTTTAGCAATTTGCGAATTAATTAATGCTAATACGGATATGATTATAGTTGGAGATCCTTATGTAAATGAAGAAACACAAAAAATCTTATCGGATTTTCAAAAAGGATTTGTGATATTAGAGGCAGTTGTTCCTGAGGCGTTAGAAGGAAAGCTTCTTTATGATAGACCGGATGCTAGTGATTATGTTTTTCGAGTACTTGGGACAAGAGGGATGGAATTATTAGCAGGCGAAGTTTCTGTAAGCAATAGACGTGTTGGAGAAATTAATCAAGCAAATGAGGGTTATGGACGATATCAAGGAGAAGTGGAAATAACAAAACAAGTTTTACCTCCAGATAAACGGCAAAATGTAGTAGGGCATATTTTAGAAAAAGAAGTTTTCTTACTGTCACAATTACCAGAAGGCTATGGAATTGTATTATCAAAAGTTTAAAATGAATCAGTTTAGACTAGTAATAGTTTAAACTGATTTTTATTTTTAAAAAGACTTAGTGTAAGAGGAAAAGATACACCTTGTATCTATGGTTCTCGTTTATTCAAAGATTATCTTAGTTATGAAATAAGTCATTTAGTAAAAAATAGATGGATTGAGGTTTATTCTTTTAGGAAGAGCGAATGCTTTAGGAATTAGCTATAAAATGGTAATTCATGCTTACTTACATACTTCTGTTCGTCGTTTTTTTAGATAATACAGTAAATCGAGGAGGTTAGTGGTAGAACTGCTACGATTGTTGCTACAAGAATTTTACATTTTATAAAATAGTTAAAATAATTTTTTCCAGTTTTTTATTTTTGACAATAATATCCGCTAAGAGTAAAATGACCCTATTGTTTATTTCAAGGTATCAAATACCTTATGTATGTTTAAGGAGTTATTTATGTTTTCAACATTAAAAAAATGGTTTATTGGAAGTCCTCTCCAATCGAATTCAGAAAGTGAAGAAGGATTACTTGGGAAAACCCAAGCGTTAGCAATGCTTTCTAGTGATGCATTATCTTCTATTGCATATGGTCCAGAGCAAGTAGTCCTTGTTTTAATGACAGCTTCAGCAGGAGCGATTTGGTGGTCTTTACCGATTGGGATAGTCGTTTTAATTTTATTAGCAAGTTTGACAATTTCCTATCGGCAAGTGATTCATGCTTATCCACAAGGTGGTGGTGCTTACTTAGTAACATCTGAGAATTTGTCTTCAAATGCAGGCTTAATTGCAGGAGGTAGTTTACTAATTGATTATATGTTAACGGTAGCTGTATCTGTAGCGTCTGGTGCAGATGCGATTACTTCAGCATTACCTAGTTTACAACCGTATAATTTACATTTATCTATTTTGTTAGTACTTGCTTTGATGATGATGAATTTGAGAGGACTTCGTGAGTCTGCAACTGCTTTAATGGTTCCTGTATATCTTTTTATTGTGAGTACACTTCTTTTGTTAGGATATGGATTTACTCAAATTTTAACAGGACAGTTAGTTTATAATGCGACGGCTCATGTGGGACAAACTATTTCGGGTGTAACTGTAATTTTGTTATTACGTGCTTTTACGAGTGGATCTGCTTCACTTACGGGAGTTGAGGCTATTTCCAATGCAGTACCATTTTTTAAATCGCCAAAAGCGAAAAATGCAGCAACAACTCTTGTTGTTATGACTATAATTTTAGGAATTATGTTTGCTGGTATTACTTTTCTAAATTATTGGTTGGGTCTTGTGCCGGAAAATGGGATTACAACTCTAGCTCAAATGGCTCATGCTATTTTAGGAGATTCCGCGTTAGGTCAAGGGTTATTCTATATTTTCCAATTGTCGACAGCGTTAATCTTAGCAGTTGCAGCGAATACAGGTTTTTCTGCATTTCCTATGTTAACATTTAATATGGCTAAGAAAAAATATATGCCTCACATGTATATGGAAAAAGGAGATCGTTTAGGTTATTCGAATGGAATTATTACGCTTGCAACAGGTGCAGTTGTATTGTTATTAATATTTGATGCTAATACGGAAAGTTTAATTCCACTATATACGATTGGTGTATTTATACCTTTTGCTTTATCACAAACTGGAATGGTCATTTATTGGAGAAAATTATATGGAAAAAGCTTTTTACGATACTCGATTGCAAATATTTTAGGTGCAATTATTTGTTATGGAATTGTTGGAATTCTATTGTTGTTTAGAATTAGTGAAATATGGCCATTTTTCCCAATTATTGCTATTTTGATGTGGATGTTCTTAAGAATAAAAAATCACTATGATAAAGTGGCTGCACAATTACGCATTTCAACAGATATTGTTAAGAAAACGTATAATGGAAATGTAGTTGTCGTCTTGGTTGGGAATGTTACACAAGTAAGTGTGGGAGCTATTAGTTATGCGACTAGTCTTGGGAATGATATTATAGCAATGCATGTATCTACTGAAGAGACAAAAGAAAAGGATGCGGAAGTTGCTCGAGAATTTAAACAGTATTTCCCAGAGATTCGTTTTGAAAATGTAATGACAAACTATCGAGATGTAATACCACCAACAATTGAGTTTGTAGAGAAGGTTGCAAGAGAAGCGAAGGAAAATGGAAAATCTGTAACTGTTATTGTTCCTCAATTTATTCCAAGAAAAAATTGGCAAAATGTATTACATAATCAAATGAGCTTGAAATTAAGATATGCACTTCGTATGCATGAAGATATTGTTATTTCAAGTTATTCTTTCCATTTAGTGGAATAATGCTAGGTTTACGATAATATCAGTTAAATAATTTGATAGTAAGGTTTAAGACGTTAGGATGTGATGGACTCAATTCATTATCTCCTAACGTTTTTGAATATATTAGAATGTATGAGTTTTTCTTCTCCCATGCATTCTCATTGCCAATAAAGAACGTACGTGTATATAATGACAATGCGAAATAGTGTGAAAGAAGGTGTGGAGATGTTTCGAGATGCGACGAGTATGGCGCAAGCGGTTCGTGATAAACAAGTGAGTCCGTTGGAATTAGTGTTAGAAACGATTGGAAAGGCGGATCGATTAAATCCGAGATTAAATGCGATTGTTTCGACACGTTATGAAAAAGCGATAGAAGAAGCGAAGCAGTTTCAAGTGAGTAATCAACCTTTTGCGGGAGTGCCTTTATTTTTAAAAGATTTAGGACAAGAGAAAAAAGGGACGCCTTGTACTTATGGTTCTCGTTTGTTTAAAGATTATATTTGTCAGGAGACAAGTCATTTTGTAAAACGTCTAGAAGAATTGGGTTTTATTATAATAGGAAGAACGAATACGCCTGAGTTTGGGTATAAAATGGTGAGTGATGCTCAGTTGCATGGGTCTGTTCGTCATTTTTTAGATGAAACCATTAATGCAGGAGGTTCTAGTGGGGGTGCTGCTGCGATTGTTGCTGCAGGGATTTCTCCTTTAGCTGCTGCAAGTGATGGGGGAGGTTCGATTCGTGTGCCTGCTAGTCATAATGGATTGATTGGGTTGAAGCCAACTCGTGGTCGTGTTCCGGTGGGACCTGGTTCTTATCGTGGTTGGAATGGAGCTACCGTTCAATTTGCTTTAACAAAAACGGTGAGAGATACTCGGAATTTGTTGTGGTACTTACAAACGTGTCAATTAGAGAGTCCGTTTCCATTGCCTCTGTTGCAAGAAGAAAATTTATTTTCCCCTAAGCTGAATCGTCCATTGAAAGTTGGGATGTTATTAAAGCACCCGATTGGTGGAAAAGTTTCTAGTGAAGTGGAACAAGTTGTTCGCCAAATGGCGAAGAAATTTGAATTAGATGGACATGAAGTGAGTGAAATAGCAGAAGATCCGATTAATGGAATTGAACTTCAGAAAGGATTTTATCTCATTAGTGGGGCAGAGACCGTTGTCATGTTTCAAAGGATGGAGACACTATTGCAACGTCCAATGACTCGCTCTGATATGGAATTGATGACATGGGTGATGTATCAAAGTGGGTTAATGGTAACAGGGGCGGATTATGCACGAGTTGCGGGAGATTGGGATCGTTATGCGGAAACGATGATGCAACTTCATGATACGTATGATGTGTTGTTGTTACC
Organism: uncultured Granulicatella sp.; assembly: GCA_963523795.1. Lineage (GTDB taxonomy): Bacteria > Bacillota > Bacilli > Lactobacillales > Aerococcaceae > Granulicatella. Next base: position 42,880 of record CAURER010000007.1, on the reverse strand, counting down.
GACGGTTGCTAATACGGCACCGAAACAAGATGCGTATTCTTTAGATGCTGCCTTAATCGAGAAGATGGAGCGTATTCATGAATTTTCACACGAAGAACGTCAAGAAATTGTGTGGAAGATGTTTGAGTCGAGTGTGGAAGATACTCCATTTACACAACGAATGAATATTACAGGTCAACCGGCGATTAGTCTTCCGGTTGGTCATTCACGGGAAGGTATGCCAATTGGAGTGCAATTAGTAGCGGCAAAAGGTAGGGAAGATTTATTACTAGCGATTGCTGAACAGTGGGAAGAAGTTGAGTTGTGGAAGTTTTAATAATTTTAAAAAATTTCCAGCATATAGCCAGAAAAGTGATACAATAGAAGTATGTATGGTTAAGGTAGGTGTTTAAAAATGAAAACAATAGACGCATTGTTTGAACCTTTTACTTTGAAGGAGAATATTGTATTAGACAATCGCTTCGTATTATCGCCAATGGTGACAAATTCTTCAACAGAAGAAGGGTATATTACACAAGATGATTTATTGTATGCAAAGAGACGTGCAGCTTCTGCAGCTTTACAAATTACAGGGGCAGCGTACGTCAATAAACAAGGGCAACTATTTGAATTTGGATTTAGTGCAATGGATAAGGCAGCTGTTCCAGGATTAAAGAAATTAGCTCAGGAAATGAAATCTCAAGGAGCAACGGCTATTTTACAATTAACCCATGCAGGACGTTTTGCCAGTCATGCATTGAATCGAGATAAAACAGTTGTAGGGCCTAGTGCGATGAAATTACAATCGCCATTTCCACATGAAGTGCATGAGATGAGGATTGAAGAGATTTATCAAGTGATTGAAGATTATCGTCGTGCCACTAAAATTGCGATTGAAGCAGGATTTGATGGAGTAGAAATTTCTTCTGCTCAACGATTGTTAATTCAAACATTTTTCTCTACTTTTTCAAATGAACGAACAGATGAATATGGTTCACAATCTTTAGAGAATCGTTCCCGTATTGGGATTGAAGTGTTGAAAGTTGTTCAAGAAACCATTGAGCAATATGCTGGGAAACAGTTTATATTAGGTTTTAGAGCAACTCCAGAAGAAACTAGAGGGAATCAAATTGGCTATAGTATTGATGAGTTTTTAGAATTTTTCCATCAAGCTCTAACCATTGCTTCGATTGATTATTTAGCGATTGCGAGTTGGGGGCATGATGTATTTCGAAATAAAATTCGTGCAAAAGGTCCTCATCAAGGCAAACTAGTGAATGCTGTGATTTATAAAGCGTTAAAAGGAAAAGTAGCGGTGATTGCTTCAGGTGGCATTAATAGTCAAGAAAAGGCATTGGAAGCATTAGAACATGCCGACCTTGTTGGATTATCAACTCCATTTATTACAGATCCTGAATTTGCTGAAAAAATTAGAGAAGGTAAATCAGAAGAAATTCAATTATCGATTAAACCGGAGAATTTAGAAGAATTAGCGATTCCTCAAGCTGCATTTAAAGATATTGTGCCGTTAATGGATTTTGGAGAGTCGCTTCATAAAGATGCTAGAGATTTCTTTAGAAGTTTGGAAGTTAACTATAAGGAGAGAGCTGTCGATGAAAATTAGTGTACTGGATTATGGTGTTGTTGATTTTGGAAAAACAAATGAAGAAGCCATTCAAGAGACGATTCAATTAGCGAAACTGGCAGAAGAATTAGGCTATGAACGTTTTTGGGTTGCGGAACACCATGAAGTAAATGCTCTATCGATTAGTGCACCTGAAGTGGTTATTCCAGCGATTGCTTCTCAAACAAAGAACATTCATGTTGGTTCAGGTGGTATTATGGGCTTGCATTATGCTCCGTACAAGATAGCTGAAGTGATGCACTCATTAGAAGTGCTATTTCCGGGAAGAATTAATATTGGTCTAGGGAATTCAATAGGGACAAAATCTGTTTCAATAGCTTTGAAAAGTCATTATACGAAACCACAGTTTAGTGAGTGGGTAGCTGAGTTGCAGGAAATCATTCAGACTAATAAAGCTGTTCCTTTTACAAAGAAAGTCCCAGAACAATTTTTATTAGGAATGGGAGGTGAATCCGTTCATATTGCTGCAAAAAACGGCTTAGGATTTGTTTATGGAATTTTCCCATATATTCCGCAAGAGCCTCTTGTATTAGCAAAAGAATTATCGACGGCTTACCGTAAAGAGTTTCAATCGGTCAATGGGACAGCATCTCGTTTTATTTTAGCAGTTTTCGTAGTGATGGCAGATAATGAAGAAAAAGCAGAAGAGATGGCTCAAGCATTAGATTTATGGATGTTAGGAAAACAAGATTTTAGCGAATTTGAAACATTCCCGACTAAAAAAGATGTAGAAACAAGAGAAGTAACTCCAGCGGAAAGAAAAATAATCGAAGACAATCGTCAACGATTAATTGTTGGAGATTCTAGGGCGGTAAAAGCTCAAATAGATGAATTGTGCCAAGTTTGTAATCCGGATGAATTATTAATGATTCCACTAGTTGGAGGATTTGAAAATCGGAAACGTGCGTTAGAATTATTCGCACAAATGTATCAGTAGAAAGGACGAATAAAATGAGAAAATTTGCAAATTTTTTATGGATTGATAAAGAAGGAGACCGTTATACGATTCGTATGACACCAGAATTGCAAGATGATGTGGGTACAATTGGTTTTGTTCAATTTAGCCAAGATGAAGTGTTAGAAGCTGAAGAAGAAATTGTTAGTATTGAAGCTTCAAAAACAGTGATGTCTATTGTGACTCCAATTGGAGGAAAAGTAGTAGCATATAATAAAGCTGTAGTAGATGAACCAACATTATTAAACTCTGAAAAACCAGAAGAACATTGGTTAGTCGTATTAACAGATGTTGATGAATCGCAATTTATGGCATTAGAAGATGAATAAAGACACACAATTTAATCGATTACAGCAAATGATTGATTTTTTGATGGAGGAAAAAGGCGAAGTTATTCTAGATTTCTCTGGGAAATCAGAAAAAGAATTAGAAGAAATTTGGCGTGGGTTGGTCAATATTCGACCTGCTAGTCCAGCGGATATCCGTTATTTAGAATTGGAAGAGGCTTATTTAAAGCAATACCATACGGGGACAATTGTTGGATTGGAAAGTTGCCAAGATACCAATGAAGAGAGAGTAAAATTATATCATGGGGACTTATGTCATTTAGAAGTGGATGCAATTGTAAATGCAGCGAATAGTGATTTGTTAGGATGTTTTATTCCAAATCATCGTTGTATTGATAATGCCATTCATACGTTTGCAGGGGTCAAGTTAAGAGAATGTTGTCATCAAATTCAACTTGCTCAGAAGAAAAAAGAACCGGTGGGAACTGTGAAGGTGACACCAAGTTTTCACTTGCCGTGTAAGTATGTTTTTCATACAGTGGGACCTTTTGTTCCCCCTGGAAAGTCCGTTACGCCTATTCGGAAACAATTATTAGAGAAATGTTATATGAGTTGCTTAAAGAAAGCAGAAGAAATGAAGTTAGAAAGTCTTGCTTTTTGTGGGATTTCAACAGGTCAATTTGGTTTTCCGATAGAAGATGCTGCACAAATTGCAGTTTCAGTTGTAAAAGGCTGGGCTAAGCAACATAGCTTCCCAGAAACGTTGATTTTATCAACGTATACAAATGAAGAACAAATGACCTATGAAAAATTATTACAATTATGATAGAAGGAAGGGGAAGTAGTGGAGTGGATTACACCGATACAAAAGATGGAAAGTCAGGCGCAACAATTAAAAAGTTTGTTTGAAGAAGCAGATGCTATTGTTGTAGGGATTGGAGCAGGAATGTCTGCTGCGGATGGATTTACTTATATTGGAGAACGTTTTGAATCAGCTTTTCCAGATTTTATTGAAAAGTATCAATTATTAGATATGTTACAAGCAAGTTTATTTCAATTTGCCAGTTGGGAAGAGTACTGGTCTTTTCAAAGTCGCTTTATTGCACTGAATTACTTAGATCAACCAGTAGGAGCAGCTTATGTAGAGTTGAAAGAAATGCTTGAAACAAAACCGTATCATATTATTACTACGAATGCTGATAATGCCTTTGAAGTAGCTGGATTTGATATGGAGAAAGTATTTCATATTCAAGGAGAATACGGACTATTACAATGTAGCCAACATTGTCATCCGCAAACTTATCGAAAAGATGAGCTAATTCGGGAAATGATTGCAAGGCAAAAAGATATGAAAGTCCCGTATGAATTAATTCCGTTTTGTCCAGAATGTGGTGCACCATTAGAGATTAATAAGCGTAATGCTGAAAAAGGGATGGTGGAATCTGCAGATTTCTTTGAACAAAAAGCTCGTTATGATGCTTTTTTAAAACAATATGAGACAGGAAAAGTAGTCTATTTAGAAATTGGAATTGGATTTACAACGCCACAATTTATTAAAACACCATTCCAAAAGAAAGTTACAGAAAATCCAAATGCAGTTTATGTGAGTATGAACCATAAACATTATCGAGTGCCTTTAGCCATTCGAAATCGTACCCTACTATTATCAGAAAATATTGCAACATTAATACACGAAACACATCAATTATTAAAGGAAGAAGGAAAGCTTTATGTATTTGATTGAACCAATTAGAAATGGAAAGTATGTTACAGATGGAGCAGTAGCTCTTGCGATGCAAGTATATGTCCAACAAAATGTATTTTTAGATGATGATATTTTATTTCCATATTACTGTGATCCAAAAGTGGAAATTGGAAAATTCCAAAATACAGTTGCAGAAGTGAATGAACAATATTTAAAAGAACATAATATTCAAGTCGTTAGAAGAGATACGGGTGGTGGTGCCGTATATGTAGATTCAGGTGCTGTTAATGTTTGCTATTTAATTCAAGATAATGGAGTATTTGGAGATTTTAAGAGAACATATGCTCCGGCGATTCAAGCGCTGCATGAGTTAGGAGCAACTGGAGTAGAACAAACTGGCCGCAATGACTTAACCATCGATGGGAAGAAAGTTTCTGGAGCTGCTATGACGATTAGTAATGGTCGTGTTTATGGAGGCTATTCTTTACTATTAGATGTTGATTATGATGCAATGGAAAAAGTTTTGAATCCAAACAAAAAGAAATTACAATCAAAAGGCATTCAATCAACAAGAGCTAGAGTGGGCTCAATTCGTCCACATTTAGCACCAGAATATCAAGAAATTACCATTGATGAATTTAAAAACTTAATGACTTGCAAGTTGTTAGGAATTGATTCAATGGATGAAGCGAAACGTTATGTATTAACGGAAGAAGATTGGAAAGCCATTGATGAATTGACAACTAAAAAGTATAAAAATTGGGATTGGAATTATGGAGAATCTCCACAATATAGCGACTATCGTGATGGAAGATTTAAAGCAGGAACAATTCAAGTATACTTAGAAGTAGAACAAGGAAGAGTTACAAAATGTAGTGTTCGTGGAGATTTCTTCTCTAAACGAGAAATTCAAGATGTAGAAACTCAATTAATAGGCGTTCGTATGGTTGAAGAAGATATTAAAGCTGTGTTAGATACATTTGAGTTAACAGAATATTTTGGAGCCGTAACTTCTGAAGAACTTACAAAACTCATCTTAGGTGAGTAAGTAAAAAATATTCAAAATTGCAAAAAAATAGTTGACAAGGGCTTTTGGTTCCTGTAAACTATTTTCTAGTTGAATGCGACCGAAGACAGTAGGGGGCGTTAGCCTTAATATCCTACCGAGGGAGAACAAGTTGATCTTATTTCTCTATGTCTTTGTGGGCATAGAGTTTTTTTATGCCCTACCTAAAATTCAGGAGGTGAAACACGAAGATGAGTGAAGCAATTATTGCTAAAAAAGCGCAACAAGTTTCTGAAGTTGCTGAACAATTCAAAAACGCAACATCTGTTGTAGTTGTGGATTATTTAGGAATTACAGTAGAACAAGCAACAAACTTACGTACAGAATTACGTAACGCAGGTGTACAATTTGCAGTTGTAAAAAACAGCATCTTATCACGTGCAGCTAAAGAAGCTGGTTTAGAAGGAATGGATGACATTTTCAAAGGACCATCAGCTGTAGCTTTCAGTAACGATGACGTAGTAGCTCCTGCTAAAATCTTAGCTGACTTTGCTAAAAAAGTTGAAGCTTTAGAAATTAAAGCAGGTGTAATCGAAGGTAAAGTTTCTTCTAAAGAAGAAATCGAAGCTCTTGCAAAATTACCAAACCGCGAAGGCTTACTATCAATGCTATTATCAGTATTACAAGCACCAGTTCGCAACACTGCATTGGCATTCAAAGCCGTTGCAGATCAAAAAGATGGCGCAGCTGCTTAAAGCTAGCTAGCTAATCAAAAAATAATAAAAATTAATTAACCAAAATGGAGGAATTTTAAAATGGCATTAAACATTGAACAAATCATTGCTGACATTAAAGAAGCAACTGTATTAGAATTAAACGACTTAGTAAAAGCAATCGAAGAAGAATTTGGCGTAACAGCAGCAGCTCCTGTAGCTGTAGTAGCTGGTGGCGCTGGTGAAGCTGCTGAAGAAAAATCAGACTTCGATGTAGAATTAACATCTGCAGGCGACAACAAAATTAAAGTAATTAAAGTTGTTCGTGAAGCTACTGGTTTAGGATTAAAAGAAGCTAAAGCTTTAGTTGATGGCGCACCTGGAATCTTAAAAGAAGGCGTTGCTAAAGAAGAAGCAGAAGCATTAAAAGCTCAATTAGAAGAAGTTGGAGCTTCTGTAACATTAAAATAATTTTTAATGACTATTTAGAGGTCGGACGATTATGTCCGGCCTTTTTTTGTATTTAAAAATGTATAATCGAAGATTTGTAATCGTTAAATGTTCGTATTTGATTAATTAATTTATGAAAAAGTATTGATTTCAAAATTGATTAGTATTAAAATACAGATATTCCAAATGGATAGTATACAGATTGTATGGTTTTAAATTTTGTTTATTTGGGATAAGGGATTGTGAGGAAGTAAGAAAACTATTTTGATTATAGGAGGACTTATGAAATTACTGGAAGAACGTATTTTAAAAGATGGACATGTTTTAGGTGAAAATATCCTTAAAGTGGATTCCTTTTTAACGCACCAAGTAGATCTTAGTCTAATGCATGAAATTGGTGAAGTTTTTGCAGAAAAATTTGCCAATGCGGGAATTACAAAGGTTGTAACAATTGAAGCATCAGGAATTGCTCCGGCGGTTTATGTTGCCGATAAATTGAATGTTCCGATGATTTTTGCAAAAAAATTTAAGAATATTACCATGAATGAAGGAGTATTAACTGCTGAAGTTTATTCCTTTACCAAACAAATTAGTAATACAGTTTCAATAGCAGGAAAATATCTATCAAATGAAGATAAAGTACTGATTATTGATGATTTCTTGGCAAATGGTCAAGCTGCTAAAGGTTTAATTGAAATTATTGAACAGGCAGGAGCAAAAGTGGAAGCTGTTGGGATCGTGATTGAAAAATCATTCCAAGACGGACGAGGATTAATTGAAGAAGCCGGCTATCCTGTATTATCACTTGCTCGAATTGAACGTTTTGAAAATGGTAAAGTAATTTTTAAGGGGGCAGATTTATAATGCAACAACAAAAACACTCGCAAGCAGCACTTTTAGGATTACAACATTTATTAGCAATGTATTCAGGTTCTATTCTTGTTCCTCTAATGATTGCCACAGCTTTAGGGTATTCTAGTGAACAATTAACGTATTTAATTTCTACAGATATTTTTATGTGTGGAGTTGCTACATTATTACAACTTCAATTAAATAAACACTTTGGGGTAGGTCTTCCAATCGTATTAGGGGTAGCGTTCCAATCTGTTGCTCCATTAATTATTATTGGTAAAAGTCATGGTAGTGGTGCCATGTTTGGTGCATTAATTGTTTCAGGGATTTATGTTATTTTAGTTTCAGGTATTTTTTCTAAATTAGCAAACTACTTCCCATCAATCGTAACAGGGTCTGTTATTACAACTATTGGTTTAACATTAATTCCAGTAGCGATTGGTAATATGGGAAATAACTCTCCAGAACCAACTTCACAAAGCTTATTATTAGCTACTATTACAGTTGTAATTATTCTTTTAATTAATATTTTTACAAAAGGATTTATTAAATCAATTTCTATTTTAATTGGATTGATTGCCGGTACAGCTATTGCGGCTAGCATGGGATTAGTAGACTTTACTCCTGTAAGAGAAGCATCAGTGGTGCATGTTCCATCTTTATTCTATTTTGGAATGCCAACTTTTGAATTTTCTTCTATTGCGATGATGTGTATTATTGCAACAGTTTCAATGGTAGAATCAACAGGTGTTTATATGGCACTTTCAAATATTACAGGTGAAAATATTGATGCAACTCGTCTTCGTAATGGTCTTCGTGCAGAAGGGATGGCAGTATTATTAGGAGGAGTATTCAATACATTCCCATATACAGGTTTTTCTCAAAATGTTGGATTAGTAAAAATTTCAGGCGTTAAAAATCGTCTTCCAATTTACTATGCTGCAGTGTTCTTGATTGTACTAGGTTTATTACCAAAATTTGGTGCATTAGCTCAAATTATTCCAAGTCCTGTTATTGGTGGCGCGATGGTTGTAATGTTTGGTTTTGTATCTCTTCAAGGGATGCAAGTTTTATCAACAGTAGATTTTGCTAATAATGAACATAACTTCTTAATTGCAGCTATTTCAATTAGTATGGGTGTTGGATTTAATAATAGTAACTTATTTATTAGTATGCCAACTGCTTTCCAAATGTTCTTCTCAAATGGGATTGTAGTTGCTAGTGTAATGGCAATTTTCTTAAATACAGTTTTAAATCGTAAGAAAAAAGCATTGAATTAATGAACAAATTATTGAGTGAGGGGATCTTCTAGATCCTCTCTTTTTATTTTAAAATAAAAAAGTTATATAATAATGATTGAGAATGGAGGGAGATAGATGAAAGATTTACAATTTTACTTAGAATTAGAAGATAAGGAATGGGAAAGAGCAGGAGAACAAAAAGATCGTCATTGTGCAAGAGCGATTGTTGTAGACGATTTGGAACAATTTTATTTTGTTCAAATTACTAGAGATGATTTATTTGGATGCGGAACTTATATCGAAACTGCCGGTGGTGGTATAGAAGAAAGTGAAAATGCTGAAGAGGCAGTTTTACGAGAAGTTAAGGAAGAATTAGGCATCAAAAGTGAACTGCTATGTAAAATTGGAATTGTGAGTGACTATTATCACGCATTGAATCGTCATAATATCAATCATTATTATTTGTGTAAAGTGAAGAGTCGTGGAGAGCAAGAATTACTAGATTATGAAAAAAATGATTTTAACATGAAGGTATTAACGCTTAGTTATGAAGAAGCGGTAAAATTGTATGAACAACAAACAGACAAAAAACTTGGAAGATTGTTAACCAATCGGGAGTTGCCAATTTTGAAAGTAGCCAAACAATGGTTAGATGAACACAAATAGGAGGATTAAGATTGGAACAGTCTTTTTATAGTTTTAAAGCATTAACGCATATATTGAATGTGAATCAGATTCGTGTATCTTCTGCTGAATTCAAAATTTTATTAGAAGCTTTACAAAATGATAATTTAAGTGAAGTGAAAGAGAATCTATCCTCATTAGGAAAGATAGTTGCAAGAGTGTTCGAGGTAGAATCGCTAAATGCTCATCAATATTATTTTGTAGAATGGAGAAATCAAGCAATAGCTGTCACGAGTAGTGCGGATTTGTTAGCAGTATTAGTAAAAGCTGCGCCGGAACAGGCAGAGATTCGAATTTGTACAGAGAAATAGAAGTGAAGTTTGATATACGAATTTATCATCTGAATGAAATGTTTTTTCATAACGAATTAATGTTTTCATAACAAGAAAATATTTTGCAAATAAAATGAAAAATATGGTAAAATACTGGGGTATGTGCAAGAGTACATAAAAATATCAATAGAAAAGGGGTTAATTTTTAGATGTCTACAGCTGAAATTCTAAAAGTTTTAACAGCGCCAACATTTGTGGCAGCAATCTTTTCAACAATTTCTATCATTTTAGTGGGATATATTATCCGTAAAAAAGGAATTGTTGATGCAAATAGTGGGAAAGTTATTAGTAACTTAGTTTTAACGGTTGCGATTCCTGCATTAGCGTTTAAAGCATTTATGCAAGATATCAAACAAGAAACATTTACAACAGGGTTAAATGTATTTATTTTTGGATTTATTGCATATGTGATTTTAATTGGTTTAGGAGAATTGTTCTTCATGAAAGAGAAAGGAGATCGTAAAACGACACTTTCTGTTTTAACAACATTCGGTTCAACAACATTCTTCGGTATTCCGATTATTAACGGATTACTAGGAGCAACAGGTACGTTATATGCCAATATTTTCAACTTAGCTTATCGTGTGTTCTTATATTCATATGGATTAATTCGTATGGGTGGTATGAAATTCGAGAAGAAAAACTTAAAATTAATTTTTGGGAATATTATCGTAATTGCAACTTTTGCAGGTTTATTAATTTGGGTATTCCAAGGATCATTACCACAAGTTGCTGTAATGGAAAAAGATAAAGAAATTATGGTAGCTTTCTTACGTATCGATAAAACAGCTCCATGGTTATTCAAAGCAATTTCTTATTTAGCGGATTTAAGCTCACCATTAGCTTGGTTAGCAATCGGGATTACATTAGGTAACATTTCTTTAGGTGATGCTGTAAAAGAACGTGCAGTATGGTTCTACAGTATTGTTAAATTATTAGCAGTTCCAGCTGTTTTCGTAGCAATTATTTTTGCGGTACGCCCATTCTTACCAATGGGTTATGAAGCTGCGATGGGAATTATTATTATGCTTGTAACACCACCTGCAACAGTAGCAGTAGCTTATGCGATTAAATATGATCGTGAAGCAGTTTTAGCAAGTAATGCGTCATTATTAGCAACAGTATTAAGTGTTGCTGCAGTAGTATTCTGGATTGTAGTAGGCTCAGTTATTTTAAAAGGTCTATAATCTAGGTTCAATTAAATAAATATTTTTGGGAATGGAAAAGTAGAACCGAACAAGTTGGGGATACTTTTCCATTTCGATATTGGAGGAAAAAAACGTGAAAGTATTAGCATACGGAGTTCGTGATGTAGAAAAACCAATTTTCGAAGCAGTGAATGCAAAATTTGGTTATGAATTAGTAACAACACCTGAATATTTAAATTCAGCAGAAACAGCACGATTAGCAGAAGGTTGTCAAGCAGTTATCTTACGTGGAAATTGCTGGGCAAATAAAGAAAATTTAGATATTTATAAAGAGTTAGGCATTAAATATGTGATTACTCGTACAGTAGGGGTAAATCACATTGATGCAGCTTACGCACGTGAATTAGGATTTAAATTAGGATATGTACCATTCTATTCACCAAATGCGATTAGTGAATTAGCCGTAACACTAGCAATGACGTTATTAAGAAATGTTGCTTATACAGTTTCAAAAACAAGCAAACAAGATTTCCGTGTAGATGCACAAATGTTTGCTAAAGAAATTCGTAACTGTACAGTTGGTGTAGTAGGAATTGGCCGTATTGGTTTAACAACGGCAAGCTTATTCAAAGGATTAGGGGCTAAAGTTTTAGCATATGATGCATTCCCTAAAGAAGGGGTAGAAGATATTTGTACTCAAGTATCTTTAGATGAATTATTAGCGAATTCAGATGTCATTAGTATTCATGCACCATACATTCCAGCGAATGGTAAAGTAATTACAAAAGAATTTATTAGCAAAATGAAAAAAGGTGCTATCTTAGTAAACACAGCTCGTGGTGAGTTACAAGATGTTGACGCTATTATCGAAGCGGTTGAATCTGGTCACTTATCAGGTGTAGGTTTAGACGTATTAGAAGGCGAAAGTGCAGTATTCTTTAAAGACTTACAAGATCAAACAATCGAAGATCCTGCAGTTGCAAAATTAGTAGACTTATACCCTCGTGTATTAATTACTCCTCATATGGGAAGTTATACAGATGAAGCAGTATTAAACATGATTGAAACAAGTTTCGAAAATATTAAAGAATACGAAGAAACAGGTCAATGTAAATTTGATATCCAAGGTTAATTTGAAAAGAAACACTCTAGGCGAAAGTTTAGAGTGTTTTTTTAATGACTTTAGTCATGGTAAGTAGTGACTTTAGGCACTAAACGATAAGGGAAGAATTAGGTATACTAAACATGTAAAAACGTAAAGGAAGTGATTGGAATGACAGAAGTAAAAGAAAATAACAAAATGAAAAAAATATTTAAAAACTTATTCTGGTTTTATGTTGCAGTGTTAACGGTATTAATGGTGAAAGTATTCATTGGTGGAGAATCAGTTATTGAATACGTAACGGGAGAAAAGTTTGTACTCTTCATTCCGATCCTATTAGGCGTTATATCAGAAGAAGTATAAGGAGGAATAACAATGAGAAAAGATGAGAATGGAAAAGAAAAACAAGTGAATGTTACAGGGAGAACAATTTGGGCAGCAGTACTCATAATCAATGTAATCCTAATTTTGATTAAACTATTTAATGTGTTTTATTTTAAACGTCCATTTGGAGAAGAATTTGATTATACTTATTTCATGTCACTGTTTCCAATTTTCTTTTTATTCGCAGTGACGGCAAATATTGAAAAAGAGAAAAGTGAAAGTTAAAAAAGAAGTTTCGGGAGGAATAATAATGAGAAAAGATGAGAAGGGTAAAGAAAGAAGAGTAGATATTACAGGAAGAAGAATTTGGACAGCAGCGATTGTGATCAATGTCATTCCAGTTTTGATGAAATTGTTTAATGTGTTGTACTTCAAACATTCATTTGGAGAAGAGTTTAATGTTACCTATACAATCTCGTTGGTTACGATTTTCTTTTTATTCGTAGTAACAGGAGTTATTGAAAAAAAGAAAAAATAAATATTTTAGAATAAATTTTTTAAGAGAAAAAATTGTATTGGTTTTCATAAAATCTAAAAGTTTAAGAAAAACCTCTAGAATCGTTGTTATAACAATGGTTCTAGAGGTTTTAGTTTCAAAATGAAACACACGGAGGCGTTTGTATAAAAAAAGATTGATAAATCAACAAAAAAAGCTTGCATTTTTTTTGATAAGCATGTATACTATTAAAAGTGTCACAGGGGATAAGTATGTCCGCTAATGATACCCCCTGTAAAGGAAACAGGGGTAGCTATGAAACGAGAGGTTGCGACACACCCGGACGCTTTGCCACGGAAGGGAAACGTCGGAAATTCGCGTGGAGCTAGTCTTATGACAACATTAGACGAAGGAGGAAAGAAAATGGCAAAACAAAAAATCCGTATCCGTTTGAAAGCTTACGAACACCGTGCGCTTGATCAATCAGCGGAAAAAATCGTAGAAACAGCAAAAAGAACTGGTGCTAGCGTAGCTGGTCCAATTCCATTGCCTACAGAAAGATCGCTATATACAGTTATTCGTGCGACTCACAAATATAAAGATTCTCGCGAACAATTTGAAATGCGTACACACAAACGTTTGATCGACATCGTTAATCCAACGCCAAAAACTGTTGATGCCTTAATGAAGCTTGATTTACCAAGTGGCGTTGACATCGAAATCAAATTATAATAAATAGAAAAATGGAGGTGTAACCATGACCAAAGGAATCTTAGGCAAAAAAGTAGGGATGACTCAATACTTTACAGAAACAGGTGAACTTATTCCTGTAACAGTTGTAGAAGTAACTCCAAACGTTGTTCTTCAATTAAAAACAATCGAAAACGACGGTTACGAAGCTGTTCAATTAGGTTTCGACGACTTACGTGAAGTTTTATCAAACCGCCCTGCAAAAGGTCATGTAGCAAAAGCAAATGCTACTCCTAAGCGCTTCATTCGTGAATTCAACAATGTCGAGCTTAGCGAGTACGAAGTAGGACAAGAAATCACTGTGGATGTATTTAAAGCAGGTGACATCGTTGACGTAACAGGAACATCTAAAGGAAAAGGTTTCCAAGGTGCGATTAAACGTCATGGTCAATCTCGTGGACCAATGGCTCACGGTTCTCGTTACCACCGTCGTCCTGGTTCAATGGGTGGAGCATCATTCCCATCACGTGTATTCAAAGGTAAAGCATTACCTGGACAAATGGGTGGCAACCGTATCACTATTCAAAATCTTGAAGTGGTTAAAGTTGATGCAGAACGTAACGTTATCTTAATCAAAGGTAATGTACCAGGATCTAAAAAATCATTAGTAGAAATTAAAACAGCTATTAAATCAAAATAATTCAGTAAGGAAGGAGGAACGAGAGAATGACAAAAGTTACATTATACAAACAAGATGGAACAACAAATGGAGAAATTGAGTTAAACTCAGATATCTTCGGAATTGAACCAAATGAAAATGTAGTATTCGACGCAGTAATCATGCAACGTGCTTCATTACGTCAAGGAACTCACGCAGTTAAAAACCGTAGTGCAGTAAGCGGAGGCGGCCGTAAACCATGGCGCCAAAAAGGAACTGGTCGTGCTCGTCAAGGATCAATCCGTTCACCACAATGGCGTGGCGGAGGTATTGTATTCGGACCAACACCTCGTTCATATAGTTACAAATTACCAAGAAAAGTACGTCGCTTAGCGATTAAATCAGTATTATCACAAAAAGTATTAGATCAAAAGCTTGTTGTAGTGGAAGCATTACAATTCGACGCACCAAAAACAAAAGAGTTTGCACAAGTATTAGCTAACTTAAAAGTTGACACAAAAGTGTTAGTAGTTGTTGAATCTTCAAACGAATTTGCACAATTAGCTGCACGTAACATTCCAAACGTAACAATTGTTGACGAAACACAAGTTACTGTTTTAGATGTTGTAAACAACGATAAATTAGTATTAACACAAGCTGCTCTTTCTAAAGTAGAGGAGGGACTTCAATAATGGATGCACGTGACGTAATCAAACGCCCAATCATTACTGAAGCTTCAATGCTTGCTACTGACGAAAAGAAATATACTTTCGAAGTAGACGTACGCGCAAACAAAATCGAAGTACGTCAAGCCGTAGAAGAAATTTTTGGTGTTAAAGTAGAAAAAGTTAACATCTTAAATGTACGTGCTAAATTCAAACGTGTTGGCCGCTATGCTGGTTACACAAACAAACGTCGTAAAGCAATCGTGAAGCTTACAAAAGACTCAAAAGATATTCAAATCTTCGCTGAAGAAGCATAATCTTCGAAGCAAAACTACTATTATATAGGAGGAATTAGACGTGGCGATTAAAAAATATAATCCAACCTCAAACGGCCGTCGTAATATGACAGGTTATGATTTCAGCGAAATTACAAAGTCAACACCAGAAAAAACTTTGTTAGAATCATCAAAAAACAACGCTGGTCGTAACAGCCAAGGTAAAATCACAGTACGTCACCAAGGTGGCGGACACAAACGTGCTTATCGTGTGATTGACTTCAAACGTAACAAAGATAACGTTGAAGGAGTTGTTCACTCAATCGAGTACGATCCAAACCGTTCAGCAAACATTGCTTTAATTCACTATGTTGATGGTGTGAAAGCATATATCATTGCTCCAAAAGGTTTACAAGTAGGACAACGTATCGAATCAGGCGTTAACGCTGATATTAAAGTAGGTAATGCATTACCTTTAGGTAACATTCCAGTCGGTACTGTTATCCACAACATTGAAACAAAACCAGGTAAAGGCGGACAATTAGTTCGTTCAGCTGGTACAAGTGCTCAAGTACTTGGTCAAGAAGGTAAATACACTTTAGTTCGTTTGAACTCAGGTGAAGTTCGTATGATTTTAGCAACTTGCCGTGCAACAATCGGTACTGTTGGTAACGAACAACATGAATTAATTAACATTGGTAAAGCTGGTCGTGCTCGTTGGAAACGTAAACGTCCAGAAGTTCGTGGATCTGTAATGAACCCTAACGATCACCCACACGGTGGTGGTGAAGGTCGTGCACCAATCGGACGCCCAACACCAGTATCTCCATGGGGTAAACCAGCTCTTGGATACAAGACTCGCAGCAAGAAAGCTCGTTCAAACAAACTTATTGTTCGTGGTCGTAAAAAATAATTATTAAAATAAATCTGATTCTATTAAAATTTTGGAAGGAGGATTTCCATAATGGGTCGTAGTTTGAAAAAAGGACCTTTCGTCGATGAACATTTGATGAAAAAGGTTGAAGCAGCTCAAGGAAGCGACAAAAAAGTAGTGATCAAAACTTGGTCTCGTCGTTCAACAATTTTCCCAAACTTTGTTGGACAAACAATTGCTGTATATGACGGCAGAAAACATGTTCCAGTTTATATTCAAGAAGACATGGTAGGACACAAACTAGGTGAATTCGCACCAACTAGAACTTACCGTGGTCATGCAAATGATGATAAGAAGAGTAAACGTAAATAACGAGGGGAGGACTTAAACTATGTCAGAACAAATCACATCTGCAAAAGCAGTTGCTAAAACAGTTCGTATTGCGCCTCGTAAAGCTCGTCTTGTTGTCGATCTAATTAGAGGTAAAAAAATCGGTGATGCAATTTCAATCTTGAAATTCACACCACGTGCAGCTTCACCAATCGTAGAAAAAGTATTGATGTCTGCAATCGCAAATGCTGAACACAATTTCGACTTAGATGTTGAAAACTTATATGTAAGCGAAGCATACGTGAACGAAGGACCAACAATGAAACGTTTCCGTCCACGTGCTAAAGGTTCAGCTTCACAAATCTTAAAACGCACAAGCCACATCACTGTAGTGGTATCAGAGAAGAAGGAGGGATAATCAGTGGGTCAAAAAATTCATCCAATTGGAATGCGTGTCGGAATCATCCGTGACTGGGATTCAAAATGGTACGCTGAAAAAGATTTCGCAGAATTCTTGCATGAAGATTTAAAAATCCGTGATTATATCCGTAAACAATTAAGCGACGCTAGCGTTTCAACAATCGAAGTTGAACGTGCAGCTAACCGTGTTAATGTTTCAATCCACACTGCAAAACCTGGTATGGTTATCGGTAAAGGTGGATCTGAAGTTGATAAATTACGTACAAACTTAAACAAATTAACAGGTAAAAAAGTACACATCAACATCGTGGAAATTAAAAAACCTGATTTAGATGCAAAATTAGTTGCTGAAGGAATTGCAAATGACTTAGAACGTCGTATCGCTTTCCGTCGTGCACAAAAACAAGCAATCCAACGTACAATGCGTGCAGGTGCTAAAGGAATTAAAACAATGGTATCAGGTCGTTTAAACGGTGCAGATATCGCTCGTTCAGAAAGCTATTCTGAAGGAACTGTTCCATTACACACATTACGTGCAGATATTGACTACGCTTGGGAAGAAGCAGATACAACTTACGGAAAATTAGGTGTTAAAACTTGGATTTACCGTGATGAAGTATTACCAACAAGAAAGAACAACAACTCTGAGAAAGGAGGGAAATAAACATGTTAGTACCAAAACGTGTAAAACACCGTCGTGAGTTCCGTGGAAAAATGCGCGGGGAAGCTAAAGGTGGTAAAGAAGTAGTATTCGGTACATACGGTTTACAAGCAACAGAATCTCACTGGATTACAAACCGTCAAATCGAAGCAGCTCGTATTGCAATGACTCGTTATATGAAACGTGGTGGGAAAGTATGGATTAAAATTTTCCCTCACAAATCTTACACAGCTAAAGCTATCGGGGTACGTATGGGTTCTGGTAAAGGGGCACCTGAAGGTTGGGTAGCACCAGTTAAACGTGGTAAAATCATGTTTGAAATTGCTGGAGTTTCAGAAGAAGTAGCTCGTGAAGCTTTACGTTTGGCATCACACAAATTGCCAGTTAAAACAAAATTTGTGAAACGCGAAGAAAATGGTGGTGAATCGAATGAAGGTTAATGCACTTAGAAAAGAACTTAAAGGGTTATCCACTGCTGAACTTGTTGAAAAAGAAAAAGAATTAAAGCAAGAACTATTCAACTTACGATTCCAACTTGCTACTGGTCAATTAGAAGGTACAGCACGCATTCGTGAAGTACGTAAACAAATTGCGCGTATCAAGACTGCATTGCGTCAAGAAGAATTGCAAAAATAATCATCAGCAAAGGAGGCAATGAACATGACTGTAGAACGTAACCAACGTAAAGTGTATCAAGGTCGCGTTGTTTCAGATAAGATGGAAAAGACTATTGTAGTTGCTATCGAAACTTACAAACGTCACAAAACTTATGGAAAACGCGTTAAATATACGAAAAAATTTGTAGCTCATGATGAAAATAACTCAGCTAAAATCGGTGATATTGTTAAGATCATGGAAACTCGTCCATTGTCAGCAACAAAACGTTTCCGTTTAGTTGAGATTGTTGAAGAAGCAGTAATTATTTAATTTCAAATTGTGTATACATTTGAAAGGAGGAACCAATAGTGATTCAAACAGAAACTCGTTTAAAAGTGGCTGACAACTCAGGCGCTCGTGAAGTATTGACAATTAGAGTTCTAGGCGGATCTGGCCGCAAAACAGCTAACATCGGTGACGTAATCGTTGCATCTGTTAAACAAGCAACACCAGGTGGGGTTGTTAAAAAAGGTGACGTTGTTAAAGCTGTAATCGTTCGTACGAAATCAGGAGCTCGTCGTAAAGACGGTTCTTACATTAAATTCGACGAAAACGCATGTGTAATCATTCGTGATGACAAGAGCCCTCGTGGAACACGTATCTTTGGACCAGTTGCACGTGAATTACGTGATAACAACTATATGAAGATCGTTTCATTAGCTCCAGAAGTATTATAATTCTCATCAAAATCGAAGGAGGTGTAACACATGCACGTAAAAACTGGTGATAAAGTTAAAGTAATCTCAGGTAAATACAAAGGAAAAGAAGGAGTAATCCTAAAAAGTTTTCCAAAACAAAACCGAGTTCTTGTTGAAGGTGTAAACATTGTTAAGAAACATCAAAAACCATCTCAAGCTAACCAAACAGGCGGCGTAGTTGAAATGGAAGCACCAATTCATGTTTCAAACGTAATGCTAATTGACCCTTCAACAGGTGCAGCTACACGTGTTAGCTACAAGGTTGAAAATGGTAAAAAAGTTCGTGTGTCTAAACGCACAGGTGAAGTACTAGATAAGTAATTTTAGGAAGGAGGACCATCCTGCATGAATCGCTTAAATGCAAAATACAAAAACGAAGTGGTAGCTTCTTTAATGGAAAAGTTTAACTACAAATCAATTATGGAAGTACCTAAAGTAGAAAAAATCGTTATCAACATGGGTGTTGGTGATGCTACATCAAATGCTAAAAACTTAGAAAAAGCAGTTGAAGAATTAACATTAATTTCTGGTCAAAAACCAGTTGTTACTACAGCTAAAAAATCAATCGCTGGTTTCCGTTTACGTGAAGGTATGCCTATCGGTACTAAAGTTACTTTACGTGGCGAACGTATGTATGATTTCTTAGATAAATTAGTAACAGTTTCATTACCTCGTGTACGTGACTTCCGTGGAATCTCTAAAAAATCATTTGACGGACGTGGAAACTACACTTTAGGTGTGAAAGAACAATTAATCTTCCCTGAAATTGACTACGATCGCGTAGACAAAGTACGTGGTATGGATATCGTTATCGTAACTACTGCTAAATCAGATGAAGAATCTAAAGAATTATTAACTCAACTTGGAATGCCTTTCCAAAAATAAAATAAAACTCACAGGAGGCGAGTAGTTTGGCTAAAAAATCAATGATCGCAAAGAACAAACGTCCAAAAAAATATTCAACACAAGAATATACTCGTTGTGAACGTTGTGGTCGACCACATTCAGTTTATCGTAAATTCAAACTTTGCCGTATTTGTTTACGTGAGCTTGCCTATAAAGGGCAAATCCCAGGAATGAAGAAAGCAAGTTGGTAATCATTACTACTTGATAAAGGAGGTACTCATTAATGGTTATGACAGATCCAATCGCGGATTTCTTAACTCGTATTCGTAATGCGAACATGGTTCGTCACGAATCTTTAGAAGTTCCGTCATCAAATATTAAAGTGGCTATTGCTAACATCTTAAAATCTGAAGGATTTATTAAAGACTTCACTGTTGAAGAAGATGGTAAGCAAGGTGTCATCAAAGTATTCTTGAAATATGGAAAAAATAACGAACGTGTAATTACAGGATTGAAACGTATTTCAAAACCTGGTTTACGTGTGTACGCTAAAACAGGCGAAGTTCCTAAAGTATTAAACGGTTTAGGAATCGCAATCGTATCAACATCTGAAGGTGTTATTACAGATAAAGAAGCAAGAGCTAAAAACGTAGGTGGAGAAGTTCTAGCATACGTTTGGTAATCTAGAAAACAAGGAGGTGCAGCCAAGTGAGCCGTATCGGAAATAAACCAGTTGTTATCCCAGCAGGCGTAACAATCGACTTAAAGGACAATACAGTAACTGTTAAAGGTCCAAAAGGTGAATTATCATATACATTCAACCAAAATATCACATTAGTTCAAAACGAAGGTGAAGTTGTTTTCACTCGTCCAGATGACTCAAAAGAAAACAAAACAATCCACGGAACAACTCGCGCAGTATTCAACAACATGGTTGTTGGTGTTACTGAAGGATTCCAAAGAGAATTGGAATTAATCGGGGTTGGGTATCGTGCTCAATTACAAGGTAAAAATCTTGTATTAAACGTTGGATATTCTCATCCAGTGGAATTCACTCCAGAAGAAGGATTAGAAATCGAAGTTCCTTCAAATACTAAAGTAATCGTTAAAGGTTATGACAAACAAAAAGTTGGCGAATTAGCTGCTAACATTCGTGGCGTACGTCCACCAGAACCATATAAAGGTAAAGGTATTCGTTACGTTGATGAATTTGTACGTCGTAAAGAAGGTAAAACAGGTAAATAATTTTCGTAATTATTTACCTTTTGTTGCGCTATTAGTCGCATAAAAATATATTATAAGAGGTGAAAATTGTGATTACAAAACCAGACAAAAATAAAGTGCGTCAAAACCGTCACGCACGTGTTCGTCGCAAAATTTCTGGTACTGCTGAGTGCCCACGCTTGAACGTTTTTCGTTCTAACAAAAACATCTACGCTCAACTAATTGATGACGTAGCGGGTGTGACGCTAGCAAGTGCCTCTACTTTAGATACAAATGTAGAAAATGGAACAAAAACTGAGGAAGCTGTTGCAGTTGGTAAATTAATTGCAGAACGTGGACTTGAAAAAAATATTAAGAAAGTAGTCTTTGACCGTGGTGGATATTTATACCATGGACGTGTAAAAGCATTAGCTGAATCTGCACGTGAAAATGGACTAGTATTCTAGGAAAAGGAGGACCCACAATTCATGGTTAATATTGATGCAAGAAACTTAGAATTAGAAGATCGTGTAGTTGCGATTAACCGCGTAACAAAAGTTGTTAAAGGTGGACGTCGTTTACGTTTTGCTGCTTTAGTTGTAGTTGGTGACCGTAATGGACATGTTGGATTCGGTACTGGTAAAGCTCAAGAAGTTCCAGAAGCAATCCGTAAAGCAATCGAAGATGCTAAGAAAAACTTAATTGAAGTACCTACAAGTGGTTCTACAATTCCTCACGAAGTTATCGGACGTTTCTGCGGTGGTAATGTATTACTAAAACCAGCTCAAGCCGGTTCAGGAGTTGCCGCAGGTGGACCAGTTCGTGCCGTTGTTGAATTAGCAGGTATCGCTGATGTAACTTCAAAATCTTTAGGTTCAAACACACCTGTAAACATGGTTCGTGCTACAATCGAAGGTTTGAAACAATTAAAACGTGTTGAAGATGTTGCTGCATTACGTGGCAAATCAGTTGAAGAATTATTAGGTTAGGAGGACATTGAAAATGGCAGAATTAAAGATCACTTTAAAGAAAAGCTTGATTGGACGTCCTCAAAATCAAATTGATACTTGTAAAGCTTTAGGCTTAACAAAAATTCGTTCAACAGTTGTAAAACCAGCTAACGATGCTATCAAAGGCATGGTTAACACAGTATCACATCTAGTGGATGTTGAGGAAGTTTAATTAATCAACTTATAAGAGGAGGTGCCCGAAACATGAAACTTCATGAATTACAACCAGCAGCAGGTTCTCGTAAAGAACGTAACCGTGTTGGTAGAGGTCAAGGTTCAGGAAACGGAAAAACTGCAGGACGTGGAAGCAAAGGTCAAAAAGCTCGTTCAGGCGGTGGCGTTAGATTAGGATTCGAAGGTGGACAAACTCCATTGTTCCGTCGTTTACCAAAACGTGGTTTCCAAAATATTAATCGTAAAGAATATGCAGTCGTAAATCTAGAAACATTAAACCGTTTCGAAGATGGACAAGAAGTGACTGCTGCTGTACTAGTTGAGGCAGGTATCGTTAAAAATGAAAAAGACGGTATCAAAGTATTAGCAAACGGAAAACTTGAACGTAAGTTAACTGTTAAAGCAAATAAATTCTCTCAAGCAGCAAAAGAAGCAATTGAAGCTGCAGGTGGAACTGTAGAGGTGATTTAATGTTCTCTCTACTTAAAAATGCGATCACAACAAAAGATATTAGACAACGCCTATTATATACATTAATGGTATTAGTCGTATTTAGAATTGGGACGCATATTACAGTTCCTGGTGTTAATGCATCAGCTATTGAATCATTTGCATCGTCGGGTTTCTTTGGTATTTTAAATACATTTAGTGGTGGGGCATTGTCAAACTTTTCCATCTTTTCGATGGGAGTTTCTCCTTACATCACTGCGTCAATCGTAGTTCAATTATTACAAATGGATATTCTTCCTACATTCGTAGAATGGTCTAAACAAGGGGAAGTTGGTCGACGTAAATTAAATACCGCTACTCGTTATTTAACAATCGTAATTGGATTTTTCCAAGCATTTGCGATTTCGTTTGGTTTCAATGCGTATGCAAACTATGGATTAATTAATAATCCGGGTATTTCAACATACTTGTTGATTGCTTTAGTTTTAACAGCAGGTACAATGTTTGTAACATGGCTTGGAGATATGATTACTGTAAATGGAATTAGTAATGGTGTATCTATTATTATCTTTGCAGGGATTGTAGCTCGTATGCCACATGATATTTATGAATTTTATGTTAATCAATTACAAGGAAAAGTCGATGAAGAGTTATATCGTGCTTATGGGTTTACAGCTGCTTTGGCAGTTGCAATACTTTTAGTGGTTATGTTAGTAGTATATATTGAACAAGCGCAACGTCGCTTACCAATTTCATACTCTAAACGTCCAACAGGAGCAAGCGAAGCTTCATGGTTACCATTGAAGATCAACTCTGCAGGGGTTATTCCAGTAATTTTTGCAAGTTCGTTTATAGCATTACCTCAAACTGTGTTAAGTGCTGTTCATGGCCAATACAGTGAGGAAAGTTGGTATCAAGTTGCAACAAATATATTTGATTACCAAAAACCAGCAGGTGCAAGTTTATATATCTTTTTAATAGTAGTATTTACATACTTCTATGCATTTGTACAAGTTAACCCTGAAAAAGTTGCGGAAAACTTACAAAAACAAGGTGGTTACATCTTAAGTGTAAGACCTGGTAAAGACACAGAACATTATATTTCTGGAATGCTTTTAAGATTGAGTACAGTCGGAGCCCTTTACCTAGGTGGTATTTCATTATTACCAATGGTTGCTGCAGCTTTGTGGAATCTACCACGTGGTTTAATGTTAGGTGGAACAAACTTACTTATCGTAGTTGGGGTTGCACTTGAAATTAGCCGTCAAATTGAAGGCCGAGCAATTAAACGAAAATATAAAGGGTTTATCCAAGAGTAATGAGGAAGATTGACAAAATATTTTTGAATATTTTGTCTTTTCTTCATCTACAATGTAAAGGAGATATTATGAATATTATTTTAATGGGCTTACCTGGAGCAGGTAAAGGAACTCAAGCAGAAAAAATTGTTGCTACTTATAACATTCCGCATATTTCGACTGGTGATATGTTCCGTGCAGCAATGCAACAAGGAACAGAGTTAGGACTAAAAGCTAAATCTTTCATGGATAAAGGTGAATTAGTTCCTGATGAAGTTACTAACGGAATTGTTAAGGAACGTTTACAAGCAGACGATACTAAAAACGGATTTTTATTGGATGGTTTTCCAAGAACTCAAGCTCAAGCAGAAGCACTTGATAAAATTATGGATGAATTAGGTCGTAAAATTGATGCTGTTATCAATATTGATGTAAATCCAGAAATTTTAATGCAACGTCTAACTGGACGTTTCATTTGCAGAAACTGTGGAGCTACTTATCACAAAATTAATAAACCAACTAAAGTAGAAGGTACATGTGATCGTTGTGGAGAACACGATTTCTACCAACGTGAAGATGACAAACCTGAAACTGTAGAAAATCGTATTCAAATTAATATTGAACAATCAAAACCAATCTTAAACTACTACAATGCAAAAGAAGTTTTACATAATGTAGATGGTGAAAGCGGGATTGATCATTTGTTTAACACAATTCAATCAATTATGGGCGAACCGCACCAAGCTTAACCTGTTATCTTGCATTTATTGTAGCTGAAATGGTATAATTAGAAAGTTAGATAACGGTAGAAGTCCGTCAGTAAAATCCGTAACAACTTTTTAAAAGTGAGGAGGATGAAGCATGGCAAAGGAAGACGTAATTGAAATTGAAGGTATTGTTAATGAAACATTACCAAATGCGATGTTCAAGGTCGAACTTGAAAATGGTCATGAGGTTTTAGCGCATGTATCTGGTAAAATCCGGATGCACTATATTAAGATTTTGCCGGGCGATAAAGTAACGGTTGAATTATCACCTTACGATTTAACGCGCGGAAGAATCACATATCGCTTTAAATAATGGACTCCGTTAATGATATAAAGGAGGGAACTTAAATGAAAGTTAGAGCATCAGTAAAACCAATTTGCGAAAAATGTAAAGTAATTAAACGCAATGGTAAAGTTATGGTGATTTGTCAAAATCCCAAACATAAACAACGTCAAGGATAATTTATAAGGAGGTACTTAAAAGTATGGCTCGTATTGCAGGTGTGGATATTCCACGTGAAAAACGTGTTGTTATTTCTTTAACCTATATCTACGGTATCGGTGTTACGACTTCTAAACAAGTATTAGCTGCTGCTAATGTAAGTGAAGATACTCGTGTTCGTGATTTATCAAATGATGAATTAGACCGTATCCGTGCAGAAGTGGATAAACTAAAAATTGAAGGTGACTTACGTCGTGAAGTGAACTTAAACATCAAACGTTTGATGGAAATTGGTTCTTATCGTGGTGTTCGCCATCGTCGTGGTTTACCAGTTCGTGGTCAAAATACTAAAAACAATGCTCGTACTCGTAAAGGCCCAGCTAAGGCTATTGCAGGTAAGAAAAAATAATTTAGAGAAGAAGGAGGTTAATTCTTCATGGCAAAGAAAGTTGTACGCAAACGCCGCGTGAAAAAGAATATTGAATCTGGTGTAGCTCACATCCGTTCAACATTTAATAATACAATTGTTATGATTACAGATGTACATGGAAATGCTGTTTCATGGTCTTCTGCAGGTGCTTTAGGATTTAAAGGTTCTAAAAAATCAACACCATTTGCTGCTCAAATGGCTGCTGAATCTGCTGCGAAAGGTTCAATGGAGCATGGTATGAAAACAGTTGAAGTTTCAGTTAAAGGTCCTGGTTCAGGTCGTGAAGCTGCAATTCGTTCATTACAAGCTACTGGTTTAGAAGTTACAGCAATTCGTGACGTAACACCAATCCCTCATAATGGATGTCGTCCTCCAAAACGCCGTCGTGTGTAATGGATTGTTATTGTTGAATTTTGTTGGACAATCGCACATTGTACGTACGTTTTGAAAGGGGTAAATAATAATGATCGAAATTGAAAAACCAAAAATTGAAACGATTGAGATCAGCGAAGATGCTAAATTTGGTAAATTCGTTGTTGAGCCACTTGAACGCGGTTATGGTACTACATTAGGGAACTCATTACGCCGTATTCTATTATCGTCACTCCCTGGTACTGCAGTAACAGATATCCAAATGGATGGCGTGTTACATGAATTTTCAACAATAGATGGCGTGGTAGAAGATGTTGCTGCAATCATTTTAAATATTAAGAAAATTGCATTAAAATCTTTTAGCGAAGATGATAAAGTGTTAGAAATCGATATCGTTGGTCCCGCTGTTGTGACAGCTGGAGATATTAAACATGATAGTGATATCGAAATCCTTAACCCTGATTTATATATTTGTACAGTAGCTGAAGGTCATCGCTTCCATGTTCGTATGAACGCTAAAAATGGTCGTGGTTATGTTCGTGCTGACTATAATAAATCTGAAAATATGCCAATTGGTGTAATCCCAATTGATTCTATTTATACTCCGATTAGTAAAGTGAACTACCAAGTCGAAAATACTCGTATTGGTCAAAAAAATATTTATGATAAATTAACGCTTGATGTATGGACAGATGGTTCAATCTCTCCTGAAGAAGCTATTAGTTTAGCAGCTCGTATTTTAACAGAGCACTTAAATATTTTTGTTAATTTAACAGATGAAACTCGTCAAGTAGAAATTATGGTCGAAAAAGAAGAAACTCAAAAAGAGAAAATGCTTGAAATGACTATTGAAGAATTGGACTTATCAGTTCGTTCTTATAACTGCTTAAAACGTGCGGGAATCAATACTGTACAAGAATTAACGAATAAATCTGAAGCGGAAATGATTAAAGTTCGTAACTTAGGTCGAAAATCGCTTGAAGAAGTTAAACACAAATTAATCGAATTAAATTTAGATTTACGTCGTGAAGACTAATAGAAACTCTTAAGAAGGAGGAATATTAAAAAATGGCTTATCGTAAATTAGGACGTACAAGTTCACAACGTAAAGCGTTATTACGTGACTTGACAACTGACTTAATTATTAACGAACGCATCGTTACAACAGAAGCTCGTGCTAAAGAAATCCGTTCAACTGTTGAAAAAATGATTACTTTAGGTAAACGTGGAGATTTACATGCTCGTCGTCAAGCAGCTGCATATGTTCGTAACGAGGTAGCAGATGTACGTGAAGAAGGCGAAAAAATCGTTGTTGAAACTGCATTACAAAAATTATTCAATGGTTTAGCATCACGTTACAGCGAACGTCAAGGTGGATACACTCGTATTCTTAAAACTGAACCTCGTCGTGGCGATGCTGCACCAATGGTTATCATTGAATTAGTTTAATAGATAAACAAACACTTTTTGATGGTTATAAATGAGCGTCATGATGGTAATAATCATCTTGCGGTTGTAGGATGAGAAGTCTGAGGCTACTGTAAAGTAGCCTTATTCTTTCTCATGATTATTTAGTCTAGCTCGCTGTCTCCCCGTCAGCGATGACGGGAAGGCACTTCATCATGAAGGTGTCTTTTTTTGTTTTTATACATATTTTATTTTATATACATAATCAAAGGTGAAGAGGTGAAGAAATTGACTCAACCAGTTATTTCAATAAAAAATATTCATTTTCATTATCATGATGATGATAAAAGAGAAGCATTATCAGATGTAAGTATCGATGTTTATCCTGGAGAATGGTTAGCAATTATTGGTCATAATGGTTCTGGGAAATCCACATTAGCTAAAATGATGAATGGACTATTAGAACCTAATGAAGGATCAATCTATATTGATGGTCAATTATTAACAGAAGAAACTGTTTATGAAGCTAGAAGAAAAGTCGGAATGGTATTTCAAAATCCTGACAATCAATTTGTTGGTACTACTGTGGAGGATGATATTGCATTCGGATTAGAAAATATTGGAATGCCTCGTGAGGAAATGATTCAAAAAATCAACTCTTCTTTAGAAATGGTTCGAATGACAAAGTTTAAAGATAAAGAACCAGCACGTTTGTCAGGTGGACAAAAACAACGTGTAGCAATTGCTGGCATGATTGCATTAGCGCCTAAAGTAGTGATTTTAGATGAAGCTACTTCTATGTTAGATCCACAAGGGAGATTTGAAGTGATTTCTACGATTCAAAAACTTCATAAGGAAAAAGGAATTACAGTTATTTCGATTACTCACGATTTGGAAGAGGCTGCAAGTGCAGATCGAGTATTATTAATGGAAGGTGGGAAAGTCAATCGTATTGGTACGCCTTCTGAAATTTTTGAAATGGGAACAGCTTTAGTTGAAAAAGGATTAGATGTTCCATTTTCTGAAAAATTAAAAGCAGTATTAAAAGAAAAAGGCCTAAATGTTCCAAGTGAGTATTTAGATGAAGAAGGGTTGGTGGAATGGTTATGGACATCCGTTTTAAACAAGTAGGATTTGCCTATCAAGCTGGTACGCCATTTGAAATGAGAGCATTACATGATATTTCTTTTTCTATTGAAGATGGTTCTTATGTAGCGATTATTGGTCATACTGGTTCTGGAAAATCAACAATTCTACAACATTTAAATGCTTTGTTGAAACCAACTGAAGGGGTTGTGGAATTAGGAGAAAAAACGATTGATTCAACAACAGGAAATAAAGATTTAAAACCATTACGTAAAAAAGTAGGGATTGTTTTTCAATTTCCAGAAGCACAATTATTTGAAGAAACCGTTGAAAAAGATATTGCTTTTGGACCTAAAAATTTTGGTGTGAGTGAAGAAGAAGCATTAAAAACTGCTGCTGAAGTAGTAAAAACAGTTGGATTACCAGAAGATGTTTTGAAAAAATCACCATTTGATTTATCAGGTGGACAAATGAGACGTGTTGCGATTGCAGGCGTATTAGCGATGAAACCAGAAGTATTAGTTTTAGATGAACCAACAGCAGGTCTAGATCCAAAAGGTCGTTTAGAAATGATGGAGATGTTTAATAAACTAAATAAAGAGCAAAATATGACGATTGTTTTAGTAACACATCAAATGAATGATGTAAGTGATTATGCCAATCATGTTGTTGTTGTTGAGGCAGGAAAGATTGTAAAAGAAGGTTCTCCTAAAGAAGTTTTTGAAGATGCTTCCTGGTTATTAGAAAAACAATTAGGAGTTCCAACTACATTAGCTTTTGTGGAAAAATTAAAATCTAAAGGTTGGAATACGGATAAAATGCCGTTAACATTAGAAGAATTAGCAGATGCTATCCTAGAAGAACGTGGGGTGAATGAAGATGCTCGATAAACTACTATTAGGTCGTTATTTACAAGGGGATTCTTTTATTCATCGCTTGGATCCTCGTACAAAATTTTTAGCCACTTTTCTTTTTATTATTATTGTATTCCTTGCGAATAATTGGCTAACTTATTTTATTTTAGCAATTTTTACAATGCTTGCTTTGTTAGCTTCTAAAATTCCAATGAGTTTCTTTTGGAATGGTGTAAAACCTCTATTATGGGTTATTTTATTTACCGTTGTATTGCAAATGTTGTTTACAACTGGTGGAGATGTTTACTTTGAATGGTACTTTATTAAAATTACTTCTTATGGAGTTATCAATGCGATTTTTATCTTCCTAAGATTTATGTTCATTATTTTTATCTCTACATTAATGACTTTAACAACTCCTCCTTTGCAAATTGCAGATGCGATGGAATCTATTATGAAACCATTAGGGAAAATTGGCGTTCCAGTTCACGAAATTGCTTTAATGCTATCGATTGCGTTACGTTTTGTTCCTACATTAATGGATGAAGCTCAAAAAATTATGAATGCTCAAAGAGCTCGTGGCGTAGATTTTGGAGAAGGTAATTTATTTGAACAAATGAAAGCTATTATTCCGATTTTAATTCCATTATTTGTAAGTTCATTTAATCGGGCAGAAGATTTGGCAACTGCAATGGAAGCTAGAGGATATCAAGGAGGTACAGGTAGATCGAAATACCGAGTTCTTACCTATGGTAAAATTGACGGAATAGCTGCAACTTCACTAGTTATCTTAACGATTGCTTTAGTGTTATTTAGAGGACAATAATGAGTATAGAAAATGATTTAACAATTTTAAGATATTTATTAAGAAAGATTTATCATGCTGAAACACGAATGAAGAAATTAAAATCATGGATGATTTTTGATTTTTTTAGTGATAGTCTCATTTTAAATTTTTTTAAGAGAAGACAAATTTCAGCACTGAATAAGGATTTAGCAGAAATTCAACGTGGAGTTAGAAAACTTCAAAGAGACTATCCTTATTTATTAGCACATTCAAATCTACAAATTTCAAATACAACTTGGGATTATATTTTTGATTTGTGGTTAGATAATGTAGTCGTGGATTTTATGATTTATAAAAATGTACAAGATATTTCTAAACATTTAGATTCGTTAAAATCAGTAGTTGTACGCTTAATTAAACAACAATTAAATTAAAGACTTTTCCGTAGTAGAATGATTTTTTTACTACGGGGAAGTCTTTTTCACTTTTTGAATAGGAATATGGTACAATAAATCGAAGAAATCATGAAGGAGGGAATCGAGTGGGATTTCGTTATAAAGTCATTTTAAACTATGATGGAACGAATTATGTAGGGTTTCAAGTACAAGAAAATGGCAATAGTATTCAAGCAGAATTAAATAAAGCATTACGAAAAATGACAAAGGGATTGTATATTCCGGTTTGTGGTTCAGGTAGAACAGATTCAGGAGTACATGCAAATGGGCAAGTCATTCATTTTGATTATCCTACAAAAATTGAAGAAGAGAATTTACAGCGAGCTTTAAACAGTTTATTACCGGATGATATTTCTGCAAAAAAAGTATTGGCAGTTAGTGATGAATTTCATGCTAGATATAGTGTGACGGGAAAAAGATACATTTATCGTGTAAATATTCAAAAATTCGTCAATCCATTTAGTCGTTTATATACTCTTCATCATCCTTATCGAGTGAATGTGGATAACATGAATGAAGCTTTACAAGCGGTCATTGGCGAACATGATTTTACAAGTTTTTGTTCTACAAAAACGGATAAGGAGTCAAAAGTTAGAACGGTTACGAAAGCAGAAGTGGTAGAAAAAGATGGAGAATTAGTTTTCACGTTTGAAGGAAATGGATTTTTATACAATATGATTCGTATATTAGTGGGGACAAGTCTTCAAATTGGGGATGGACTACGACCTGTATCAGATATGAAAGAGATTTTAGTAGCAATGGATCGTCAAAAAGCAGGCCCTACAGCTCCGCCTCAAGGCTTGTATTTAGATGAAGTTTTCTATGAAGAAAAGGAATAATGCAGTTTTATCAAGAGTATGTTACAATAGAAACGGATTTAATTTAAAGGAGAGATTCGATGGTATTAGAAAATTTTGATGTAAATTTACAAAAATATGCAAAATTACTAGTGTCTACAGGGATTAATGTTCAACCAGGACACACTGTGGTGATTTATGCAGAAGTGGAACAAGCACCATTTGCACGCTTATTAGTAAAAGAAGCGTATCAATTAGGAGCAAGCGAAGTTATCGTTCAATGGAGTGATGATGAAATTAACCGTGAGCGTTTATTATATGCAGCGGAAGATCGTATTACGACAGTTCCTGAATATAAAGTCCAAGAAATGCATTATTTATTAGACCATAAAGCAAGTCGTTTAAGCATTGTGTCTAAAGATCCAGATGCATTAAATGGAGTAGATACAAGTCGTCTTGCAAAATCAATGAAAGCTACAAGTGTTGCTTTAAAACCAATGCGTATTGCAGGTCAATCGAATAAAATAAGCTGGACAGTAGCAGCTGCAGCAGGTAGCGCATGGGCTAAAAAAGTATTCCCAGAAGCAACATCAACTGAAGAGGCTGTAGATTTATTGTGGAATCAAATCTTCACTACTTGCCGAGTATATGCTGATGATCCAGTTGCTGCTTGGAAAGAACATGAAGAAAAATTAGACAAAAAAGCAGCTGTTTTAAATAAAGAACAATTTGTTAAATTACATTACACTGCACCAGGAACTGACTTAACTCTTGGAATGCCTAAAAACCACGTTTGGGAAAGTGCAGGAAGTTATAATGCACAAGGTGAACACTTTATTGCAAATATGCCAACAGAAGAAGTATTCTCAGCTCCAGATTATCGTGTAGCAGATGGTTATGTAACAAGTACAAAACCATTAAGTTATAATGGAAATATTATCGAAGGAATCAAAGTTACCTTTAAAGATGGTCAAATCGTAGAAGTTTCTGCTGAAAAAGGTGACCAAGTAATGAAAGATTTAGTATTCGAAAATATGGGTGCTCGTGGATTAGGAGAAGTTGCCTTAGTAAGTGACCCTTCTCCAATTTCTCAATCAGGAATTACATTCTTTAATACATTATATGATGAAAATGCTTCTAACCACTTAGCAATTGGTTCAGCTTATGCGACAAGTGTTAAAGGTGGAGAGAAATTCGAAACTGAAGAAGAATTAGCTGCAGCCGGTTTAAACCGTTCTGATATTCATGTGGACTTCATGATTGGTGGTCCAAATATGAATGTTGACGGTATTCGTGAAGACGGAACAGTTGTACCAATCTTCCGTAATGGCGACTGGGCTATTTAATAATTTTGAAAGCATCCTATCCATTGTTAATCTTAGATGGATGGGATGTTTTTATTTAACACACGAAGGGAGTTGAAAGTATGACTCGACAAAGAAAATTATTTTATGGAATTTTCGGAGCGTTATTTGCACTGATTTTATTATTTTATGGATTAATTCTCATGTTTACTTATCGTGGAACGCCTGAAGCAATCGAGAAATGGAATGAGTATTCTTATGTAAAAAAGAATCAGTATTATCGATTTGAGGCGAAGGGAGAAGAACAGGCAACTCTATTATTTTATACGGGAGCTTTAGTTGAACCTCAAGCATATGTTGGGATTGCCGAAGGATTAGCGCAAAATGGGATTACGACTTATGTGATTGAATCTTCATTGAACTTACCGATTTTTGAAATGGGAACAATGGAAACAATTGTAAAAGAAGAGAATTTGGATAAAGTATATGTAGCAGGACATTCTTTAGGGGGAGTTGTTGCTAGTTTAGATGCTGTAAAATTACAAAAGGACAATTACTTAGCAGGACTGATTTTACTCGCTAGTTATCCAGATAAAAGTGTTGATTTCAGTAGTAGTTCTATTCCAGTTTTATCACTTGTAGCAAGTCAGGATAAGGTTTTGAACTGGGACAAATATGAAGCTAGTAAGGCTCGTTTACCGAAGTCTAGTGAAGAACTTATGATTGAAGGTGGAAATCATAGTGGGTTTGGTATGTATGGTGAACAAAAGGGCGATGGAAAAGCTTCGATTTCAAATGATGAACAACAACAGAAAGTAATTGAAAAAATGACGGAATTTATGAAACAGCTAAAATAGTTTGCTGTTTACAGCTAGAATTTTAAGAAAAAACGTTAAAGTCATAGCAATTTTACTGAAAAAGTTTTACAATAGAAACGATAGACAAAATAGAAGGGAAGTTATTAAAAATGGCAGAAAAAGTGCGTGTACGTTATGCACCAAGTCCAACAGGGCATTTGCATATTGGTAATGCAAGAACAGCTCTATTTAATTATTTATTCGCAAGACATTACGGTGGAGAATTTATTATTCGTATTGAAGATACTGACCGTAAAAGAAATATTGCTCATGGGGAAGAAAGTCAATTAGAAAACTTAACTTGGTTAGGAATTGACTGGGATGAAGGTCCAGATAAACCAAAAAATGTAGGTCCATATCGTCAATCAGAACGTGAACATATTTATAATCCATTAATTGAACAATTAATTGCTGAAGATAAAGCTTATAAATGCTATATGACTGAAGAAGAGTTAGAAGCAGAACGTGAAGCACAACGTGCAAATGGAGAAATGCCACATTATAGTGGACAACATGCTCATTTAACGCAAGAACAACGTGATGCTTTTGAAGCAGAAGGACGTACTCCAGTTGTTCGTTTCAGAGTTCCTCAAAATAGAACATATACTTTTGATGATATTGTTAAAGGTGAAATTACTTTTGAATCTGGTAGTGTCGGTGGCGATTTTGTTATTTTAAAACGTGATGGTATGCCAACGTATAACTTTGCAGTAGCAGTGGATGATCACTTTATGGAAATTACTCATGTATTACGTGGGGATGACCATATTGCAAATACTCCTAAACAAATGATGGTTTATGAAGCATTTGGATGGGATACTCCTAGATTTGGTCATATGACATTAATTATTAATACAGAAACTGGTAAAAAATTATCAAAACGTGATGAATCTATTTTACAATTTATTGAACAATATAAAGATTTAGGCTATTTACCAGAAGCGATGTTCAACTTCATTACTTTATTAGGATGGTCTCCACAAGGGGAAGATGAAATTTTCTCAAGGGAAGAATTTATTCAAATTTTCGATGAAAAACGTCTTGGTAAATCTCCAGCAGCATTCGATCCTAAGAAATTAGAATGGATTAACAACACTTATGTGAAGAAAACTCCATTAGAAGAAGTTGCTCCATTAGCAATTCAACAATTACAATTAGCAGGTTTATTACCTGAAACATTAAGTGAAGAAGAACAAGCTTGGGCGAATAAATTAGTAGCGTTATACCATGATCAAATGAGCTACATGAATGAGATTGTTTCTATTTCAAGTTTATTCTTCCAAAAAGACTTCGTTGTGGAAAATGATGAAGCAAGAGAAGTACTTCAAGGTGAAACAGTGCCAACTGTACTTCATGCGTTCAAAGCTCAATTAGAAGCTTTAGAAGTGTTTGATGAAGCTAGTGTGATGGCAGCAATTAAGGCTGTTCAAAAAGAAACTGGTGTAAAAGGTAAGAACTTATTTATGCCAATTCGTGTAGCAACAAGTGGTCAAACTCATGGTCCATCTTTAGGTCAAACGATTGAGTTATTAGGCAAAGAACGTAGCCTTGTACATTTGAATGAAGCGTTGGCTTTAATCCAAGCTTAGATATTCAAATTAGACTTCCTAAGAATAGTAGCATTAGGACGCAAGCAGCCTCGCTAAAAAGCGAGTCTCATTGCTAAACTTCGAGCCTAAGGTCTCGAAGTTTCCTGCGGTATCAGCCGTGTGGCTGATACTGCCCATGCTACTATAGGAAGTCTTTTCTTATTGAACGGATGGTTATGAGAGGGCGTATGAGATGGGACTTCCTTAATAGTAGTATTAGGACGGCAGAAGCCTCGCTAAAAAGCGAGTCTCTTGCTCATGCTATTATAGGAAGTCTATTCTTATTTATACGGATAAATATAAGGTTGAGGGGAGGATTTTTATGAATAAAAAAGAACTATCCGATAAATCTGCATTTTTATGGACTTTGTTTGGAATTACGATGTTATTGTTTGTTTTTCAGCAGTTGGGAAATCAAGTGCAATGGTATTTGAATATGGCTGGGCTAGTATTAGCAAATGAAATTTTTGCATTTTTAGTTTCTGATAAAGATACTGTAAAAAATTTTTCGATATCAAAACAGATGTATTGGTGGGTATGTTTAGTGATTATTTGTTTTGTTGTTTCAATTATGATGCTATCTAATAGACTGGCGAGTTTAGTGTTTGAAAATGCTACAGAATTAGATTTATATCAGTTACTGTCCTTACTTTTGATCATATTAAGTAGTTCTCAACTTTATTATGGATTGATTTATCCAAAAATAATAGATTCTTATACTAATGAATGGATTCGCAAGGATATTAAAAGAGATATTAGAATTGGTATAACATCTTTTCTTCATTCACTTCCAATGGTTATTTTTATTATTGGAATTTGTATGTTATTTCATTTTAGTGAATTTTATCCAAACTTGTGGCAATGTGCTTTGTGTTATATTTGTATATCGAGTGGAGTTTTCTTGATGCGTCATTAATTTGATGATGTAGTGTAGATGTAATTCCAGAATTATTAGAGTTTAAAAAATAAATGATATTTTAAGCAATTATACTAGCATTAGACTTCCTTAATAGTAGTATTAGGACGGCAGTAGCCTCGCCTTGCGAGTCTCTTGCCTAAAATTCGAGCCTAGGTCTCGAATTTACCTGTAATATCAGCCAGAATGGCTGATATTACTCATACTATTATAGGAAGTCTTTTCTTATTTAGGTTGTTCGACAAATTCTTATTTAGAGAAAAATTATGAGGGAGTAGTTCGTATCGCATTTGTTCTACAATTAAATGTTGGACTATATATGGGCAGTATTTTTATATATCAAAATATTTTTATGTTTTCGCTTGAAAAGAATTGAGAATTTATATAAAATACGAAGTAAATAAGTGTTGACAAGGTGATTGAAATGTTGCTATCATTGACAGACAGACAGACAGACAGACAGACAGACAGAGGTAAGCCTGTCTTATTTGAATACATTTTTTTATAATAGACAATGGAGAAATACTGCCTACTAAAAAATAGGGGTTTCTTTGTTGTCTGTTTTTGTTTGTTTGAGAACCTTGAAAATGACCCATAAAGACACTAAGGAGGTATGAATTTCAAAAGAATGAAAGATCGCTAATCGGCTAATGTTACAATATTATGTGATTTTTTGTATAAAGTAGTATAACATGAATAAACTGGAATAGAAAAGGTGATAAGTAGCATAGGAAAGATTATGGATAGATACCGTTCTTTTCTAAAGTTTAGTAACCGAGAAAGAAGGAGGAAATATGGAAAATATAAGAAAAAGCCTTTTTGGATATCACAAAAAGGAAGTAGAGGATTTAGTGGAAAAGTTGGAGCAAGAGAATAAAATTCTCAAGCAAGAACTTACTGGGAAATCTGAAGCTATTGAACAGTTGAATGCTCAATTATATAAATATCGCTCTCAAGAAGAGTTAATTAGCGAAGCAATCATTGATGCAAAACAGTTGTCCAAACAACTGGTTGAGGAAGCTAAACAACAAGCAACAGAGATGATTGATGCTGCGAATAAAACGATATCAGATGAATTCGAACGATTCAACCAAACGATGAAGACACTCAACGAATTAAAAGAGAAAGTTGTTGCTCAAAAAACAGAGTTATCCAAAGAACTACAAGAAATTTTACTACGTTATAAGAATGCCTTTGAAAATTCAGAAACAGAGGACTTTAGTCGGATAAAAGGACATTTAGAAGAGGAATTGACTCATTCAGAAAAGGTCTTCGAAAATTCTAAACAAGTCGTTTATATTCCTGACTTGGATCAAATCAATCATTCAAATTAAAGAAGAAATTGGAAAGGAAGATGGAAGTGTTAAAAAAAGAAACGATAAGAGATAGTAAAAGAATATATTCTATCCGTAAAAATAAAGCATACGGTGCAAGCTCAGTATTAATTGGGTTAATGGGGTCAGCGTTTTTGTTAAGCGGATTGGCACCTACAGTTCAAGCTGGAGAACAGGAGAGTAAACCAGAAACAAAACCGGTAGATGAATCAGCTGTGAATGGAACAAATGCACCAACTGTTGAAACGGAGCATCTTATCATTGCGTCTCAACCAAATGCAAGTGAGTCGAAACCAGAAACAAAACCGGCAGACAAACCGGAGTTGAAGGAAGATAACGCTCCGACAAACGAAACGAAACCACTTGATAGTACACTAGCTCAACCAAAAGAAGAAATAGTTGCACCAGCTAGTGTACATGCGGAAGCAAAACCAGCTGGAGCGGAAACAACGGAAGCAAAACCAAGTGAAGAGACAACTCCTTCTAAACGAGCAGTGAGTATTGTCTATAAAGTACGCTATGTAGATCGTAAATCTCACAAAGTAGTTCATGAAGTAACGAAGACGAAAACCGTAGAAACTACTGAATCAAAAGCAAAAGCCACCGTTACAGAAATTGGTGGAGAACTGGCAAATGATAGTCAATTAGAAAACTATTATGTCCCAGATGGCAATCCAACAGCAATGACAAAAGAAATTGTTGAAGGAGCAGACAATGTATTTGTATATGAAGTAGAAGGCTTTGGAGAAGCAGAAACACCTAAAGAACGTACCGTTGCTCTTAAATATACAGTGGAATATGTTGATAAAAAATCTGGTCTTGTCTTAGCAAGCGAGGAAAAGGAAGAAAAAGTCTCTACAACAGAAACAGTAGCCAAAAAAGAAGTAACGATTCAACCTTCGCTTGCTGCAAATGAAAAACTAAAGGATTGGGTTCTATCAGAAGACGTACCAGCCAACAAAAAACTAACCTTAACAGAAGGAACTGTTGGAAAAGTAACGTTTAACCTTCAGAATTCTGAAGGCGGGAAAGTGAGAAATAAACGGAAAGTACAGACTCCCATTGTGGATGGAAAACCATACTTGACACTGGAAAATAAAACTCCAAGTTTTATCAATATGGAATCTATGACTTTGCCTGGAAATGGTCAAAAAACGTATAATATTGTGTATAAGATTGGTGCTTCGCATCTTCCTAATAATGATATAAATGAGTTAACAATGACCCAAGGAGCAAAAGATTTAGGATTTACGTTGAATACAACAGATGGGACTTTAACTGCAACGTTAACTCCTACAAGAGCCATGAAAGGAACTTATGAAGTTGGTTTTTATGTTAAGTCAATGCCAGAAATAAAAGTGTCAGGAACGATACGAATTACCAATCACTATGGTTTTATGATTATAAACGATGAGAATAGGGATAGAATCCCTTATTTTTCTTCAGAGAACGATACATCGACTGCAAATGCTGAACCATATGCTAATTACACTGATTCTTCAGATAGATTTTATAACAGAGTATCACCAGTTTATCGTATGGAGAGTTCATATGTAAATTCCTATTTACAGAATTATGTGGGAAATGATAATCTTCCGAAAACAGAAGTTACTATTAATGGACTTCGCATGCCTTCAACACCATTTGGTTATTTTATGTCTAAGACGGGGCAGACTGTTAAGGATGCTAATCAAGATACGAAACGTTATTATACAATGTTGCCAATATTTGCTCCAATGGATCGTTCAAAACATTTTGCTAATAATGATAAACAAGGGTTATCCATTACAAAATTTACAGTTTTAGAAGCATCCGATGGAGTGGAAGCTAAGTTGATTGATTTGAGACATGATAAGGCCCCAGATAAGGGAGTTTATAGGAATGATTTGGATTTTCAAACGGTGACAGAGTATTATACAGATAGATCAACTACTAAGAGTGTGGATTTTACTAAGACGCCTTATTATCTTCAATTTACGAAATTACCGAAAGTGGCAGGTAATTATTTTGCAACTGTTGAAATAACTGACAATTTAGGGTTGACTAAAAAAATCAGATTAAACTTTACAACTTATGAAAATTCTATTTCTGGCAGTAGAAATGGTGGAGGAGAATCTTATGCTCTAACTAGTGCAGACACCCTGTTTGAAGCAAACAAGGAATATGTTGATGAGAAGAATGGAACGGTTACGATACCAACATCTAATAAGGAACAAATCTTAGGAAAAGTAGTTCTTAATAAAGAGAATGCCTATATACAACCAAATGAATTTCCGCCTGGTATTGAGTTAAGAACGATTGAGGGAAAAGTTGATGAGCAAGGACATCCAACTGAAGCGTATGTAGTTAAAAAAGAGAATGTTAAGATTCCCCCTGCCTCATATTCGTTTAAAGTAACAGCAAGAGATGGGCACTTTCAAGAGGGAGGAGTTCGTTCGTTTAACTTTGATGTTGTAGATGGCATTAATTCAATTGCTGATCAGCGTTGGAGGGAATCATCTGTTCCAACTCCAATTCCTGTTTCCATGGAAAACGGTTCGAAAATTACAGGGATTCGTGTAGAAACAAGTGGAGGATATGCTGTTTTTGAGGGGAATCCTACTGATTCGAACATCTCTATTTATGGGTTGAAGCGAACTACAGAAAAGCAAAATGCCCGTGTGTATGTAACTTTTACGGATGGAGATGGGAAAACACATACAACGTTCACAGATTTTAAATATGAAATTGAACCGAATACGGTAGATGATTTAGAAGTAACAGTTACTAATTCAACTCAAGAAATTTCTGAGGGTGGTACATGGCAAGATATGGTTATTACGACAACTCCGAGTGAAGGAGTGACGATTAAAGTTGATAAGACAAAACTTCCAAAAGGAACACGAGTTGTTGGTAATGTTATTAAGGGAAAAGGTCTCTATGAAGGGGTTTATGAGATTCCTATCTTAGCAGTAAAAGGAGATGTTGTTAAGTCGACAGCGGTACATTTAACTGTGAAACCAGGAGAATTTGTTGTTCCGCCAGAAACTGCAGAAGTTGAGGTACTTTCTAATGATATTAAAGCAATTACAACAGGAGAAAATGGGGAAATAGTGAAGACTCCGGTACCTAGATATGGATTACAAAACATACCGGAAGGTGCAAAAGTAACCTATAGTGGCGGCTCTGACCTTCGACAGGCGGGGATGGCAATTAGTGCAGATGGAACTGAAATTACTGGAACGCCAAGTAGCGTAAGAGAAATTCCTCTTGTTGCTACTGTTAGTTGGAGAGCTTCAAATGGAGTTACTCGTACCGCTACAACTACTTATAATATTAATGTAACAGGATTAACGCCGAGTCTTAGCATTAGTTCGACAGCTCAACCAGAACACCCGACAGATGCGTATACGGATAGATCATATCGACTGATTGCACCAATAGGTTCTCCAATTCCTACAATTACAATAAAACAAGAACCTCATTCAAACTTGAATGTTAATAGCTTGCCGCAAGGGTTGCAGTATTCGTATGATCAAGCGACTCATACTGGTACGATTACAGGAACTCCAACCAATATGTATTACCGAGGATATGTTCATGATATTGGAGTCTCAACCCGTTTGGGTGATAACCTAGTACAGAGAGGTGTGTCTTATACTATTAACAAAACTATCTATATAGAAGTCGTTCCTCAAATATCACCGCTTGAAATTAACCCTGCGGAACAGACATTTAATGCGGACCAAGAGATGACTCCGATTACGGTTTCCGAGGTTGATAGCCGTGCGACAGTTGGATTAGACGGAGCGCCAGAAGGAGTAAGTTATAACAAAGTTACTCGTCAAATTACTGGAACTCCAACAAGAGGAGTAGGTGATTACTCTTTCAATGTACGGGCAATTATGCCAGAAAGTACTGGTGGTGTAGTGACAACTAAGGGAGTTACTCTTCACGTGCGTGCAATAGAACCAAGATTGTTGGCTAATCCAAGTTCGGCTACTGTCGAGGCTACTAATAGAATACCAGACATTACTATCACGAAAGACCCACTTTCTGAACTTGTTACACCAACTGTAACGATTGCAGGAATTGGAGAGTCTAGAACGTTATCAGAACTTGGATTGAGTTATCATACAACTTCAAGAACGATTACGGGTATACCGACAGTTGTAGGGCACCATACCATTCATTTGTCTACAACTCTATCACGACGTTATACAGGGGAGTATTCTGGTGTTACAAAAACACTTGATATCCCAGTGACAGTAAGTGCCAAGAGTTTTGACTTAAATATAACTAATCAAACACAAACAAAGACGGTTCTATCACCAATTGATCCAGTTGTGTTGACAGTGCCAGAGGGGATAAATCTAACGGTCGATACGGGTGCATTACCTCCGGGGGTTACATACAACGCAAAGAAAAAGAAAATAGAAGGTACTCCGTCTAGGGTTGGCACTTATAATATTACAGTTACAGCAAGACCAAATGGAATAACTGGTAATAACAAAACTGCAACTGTAACGATTCAAGTAAATCCGTTAGAAGCAACAATTGGAATTACGCCTAGAGAGCAAACTGTTCAAGTTGGAACTCAAATAGCTCCGGTAACTGTAACACCGAGTACACATGCCAGTGTCTATGGAACGGATGCGCTTCTTAATGCAGTTAGTGGGAATGCTTCTGGAGTTGCTGAATCGAATATTGTTAATTATTTCTTAGGTGCATACGGTTTAACTTACAATCCTACAAATCATACAATTACAGGTACACCAACAAAGACTGGACGTATTGCATTTACTTTTATTGCACGTAATAGTGCTGATTTAGGTGGTGCTGAAGTCAGAGAAACATTCGCGTTGAATGTAGTGGAATCTCTTTCTAAGATTCCTGTCATTACAGAAGCTCAAGAAGGTTCCAATGTGGTTAAGGGAAGCGGTGTTGCAGGAGCAACAGTAACCGTTACACTTCCTGACGGAGCAGTGAAGACAGCTGAAGTTGCAACAGATGGAACATGGACGGTAGCAACAACCACACCTCTTGTGAAAGGACAAAGTATTTCTGCTCGACAAAAAGAAGTGAATAAAACAGAAAGTAATGATATTAGTGCAACCGTAGTAGGAAATTCTGGACTAGTTCCATCTAAGGAAGCATTAGTAAATGCTATTGTTGAAGAAGCTACAACAGTTACAGGTAAAGGGGAAAATGGTTCGACGATTACGGTAACTCGTCCAGATGGCACCGTTAAAACAGCTACTGTTTCAGAAGGAACATGGTCAGTTACCTTAGACACAGCAGCAGTAAAAGGTGAAAATATCCTTGTGACCCAAACAGAACCAAATAAAGCTACAAGCCCAGCAGTTACAGCAACTGTAGTTCCTAAAATCACTAAAGGGGATAACGGACATGACGGATCAAACGGACGTGATGGAAAAGATATCCTAAACGGTACAGCAAATCCAAATCCAACGGACGGAAAAGACGGCGACAAATACGTTAATACAACAACTGGAGATGTATTCGTAAAAGAAAACGGCACATGGACCCCAGCAGGAAACATTAAAGGACCGAAAGGTGACACTGGAGCGGCTGGAGCAAACGGACGTGATGGAGCAAACGGACGTGATGGAAAAGATATCCTAAACGGTACAGCAAATCCAAATCCAACGGACG
>CAURER010000006.1:0-68843 GCA_963523795.1 uncultured Granulicatella sp. | reverse complement strand
TCTTGAATCAATTAGCTGGTAAAATTTCTGAAGAAGAAATGAGCCAAATGAACTTTGAAGTAGGGGCAAATGGAAGACCTGCTGAAGACGTTGCTAGAGAGTATTTAGTGAAGATTAATCTTTTGAAAAAGTAAGAAAGACAAGAGAAAAATCTTTTTTGTTTGTGAGGTCGCCAGCAGCCTCGCGTGCGAGTCTCATGGCTAAAATTCGAGCCTCGGTCTCGAATTTTACCTGTAAAGGAAGCTTAGTTGAGCTTCCTTTACTTTCACTACAAAAATTTTTTTCTTGCTTTTAAAAGCGCCAAAAAAGAAAGGTATGAATCAAATCGTATGATTCATGCCTTTTTTGTGTTTATTTAGAGAAAACTTCTCTAACTGCATTTGTTAATGGGAATAGGAATTCTGTCATTTCTTGAGGACTTTCTTTTTTACCGGTTGCAATCCATTTTTGACAAACACCAAACAATGCATTCGCTAAATAAACCCCGTAATATTCTAAATCTGTTTCATTTAAAGGTTGCTCCGTAGACTGATTTTGAAAATCTGATTTTAATAAAATGAGTAATTTATTACGAAGAAAATTTTGAATTTCTTTTGTTCCATTTTCGGATAATAAGGCTGCTAAAAGTGGTTCAAATTTTAAGTATTTAAAAATTTCTAAGAGAACTTGTTGCCTGTTATTAGCATACTTCTCAAAAATATCTTCTAGATTTCCAAATAAATTACTTTGATAGTGATCAATCATGTCGTACTTATCTTTATAATGCGTATAAAAACTTGAACGACTGATTCCAGCTGTTTCAGCTAATTTTACAGTAGTAATTTGGTCAAAAGGCTGTTCTGCTAGTAATCGTACCATAGCATCTTCAATCGCTTGTTTTGTTTTTTGTCGTTTAATGCTCTCTGTCATCATGTCTCCTATAGATAGCTTGCTATCTAGATGTGCTTTTTTGCTATTATCTTAACAAAAATTGAGCGGTGTGTATAGGAGAAGGAGGGGTAAACTCTTATAAATCTAGGAATTGTATCGATAAATCTTGAAAATAATAAAAACAAAAACAATTTACTGTAAAATTTTCATAAAATTATTGTAAATTGCTAAAAAATAATCAAATTAGGTTGACGTCAGTTAGGAAAACGGTTACTATTATGTTGGATAAACAAAATTTTTTCAAGTACGGCTGAATATTATTACAGTTAAAGAAGGGGAATAATTATGGGGTATCCTAAGTTTATTGAAGAATTATGTCAAGTAACATATGACATGTGGAATAAAGGCTGGGACGAGTACAACGGCGGAAATGTTAGTTATCGTTTAACAGTCGAAGAAGCTGAAAATCTTGAAAGCAGCTTGGCTGGTACAGAATATACGTACTATGCTGAAAATAGAAAAGAAGTGGAAGTTTTAGATGTTCCAGAACACGTAAGAGAAGAATATATCTTAATTACAGCTTCTGGAAGTCATTTTAGAACATTACATTCACAACCACATGCGGATACTGGGATCATTCAATTAACAGATAAAGGTTATCAAGTAGTTGCAGGTTTTGTTACTGGAAAACGTCCTACAAGTGAAATTTTCATGCATGTATTATCTCATGCAGCTAGATTAAAACAAAACCCAAATCATAGAGTAGTGATTCATAATCACGCGACAAATGTTGTGACTTATTGCTTATTAAATGATGTAACAACTGAATCTCTATCTTTAGATTTATGGTCAGTTTTAACTGAATCAATCGTAGTATTCCCTGACGGAATTGCAGTTCTACCATGGGAAGTACCAGGAACTCAAAAAATTGGTTCTGCTACAGCAAAAGAATTAGAAACTCATCGTTTAGTTGTTTGGAGTAAACATGGAGTTCTTTCGACTGGTGTAGATTATCAAGATTGCTTCGGATTAATTGAAACTGCTGATAA
The DNA here is from genome assembly GCA_963523795.1 of uncultured Granulicatella sp. Taxonomy (GTDB): domain Bacteria; phylum Bacillota; class Bacilli; order Lactobacillales; family Aerococcaceae; genus Granulicatella. The sequence goes on along the minus strand of CAURER010000006.1, from coordinate 66,924 downwards.
AGCAGCCCATATTGCATTAGATGTTCAAAGAGTTAGTGGTAAGAGCATTTATGAAAGTAATGTTCTATCAAAAGAAGACTTGAAGAAAATCTGTGCAGTTCTAAAAGTACCGGAAAGATATTTAGACTAATTTGAATAATTTTGTGACCTGTTGGTAAATCCAGCAGGTTTTTTTGTTTTTACGGAATAATATAGATAAGTGAATTGATAATCAAACTAGTGGTTTTTGCTAAAATATAAAATAGTTTTAATTGTATATAAATAGTAGGGGAATAAACAAACCAAAACAATCATCGGATGAATTTTTATTATTTTTAAAATTGATATTATGTTTTTTGTTAAAAAAGGGCTTTATTATTTTGTTTCAATCTGATATACTATAAACATCAGATGAATTCACTGCTAAAGGTCATATCAATTTGATGAAAGTCAAAAAGATATTTTTTTAACATTCTTTATTGAAAGCGGATACCCGTAGAAATTGCAGTTTAAAAGAATGATAAGCATCTTGAAGGAAAGGAGAATATATGGTTTTTACAGATAAATTCAAATTTATAGTATGTATAGATTCTGATGGCTGTGCAATGGATACGATGGATATAAAGCATATTCAATTTTTCGGACCGCTAGCCGCTGAAATTTTTGCTATAAAAGATAAAACAAAATTTCTAGAAGAATGGAATAGAATTAACTTATTTTCAAAAACACGTGGAATTAATCGTTTTAAAGGATTACTACTTGGTTTAAAATTTGCTGAGAAAAATGGAGAATCCGTTGAAGATTATACAGTCTTTCAAAAGTGGTGTGATGAAACATTGTCTTTATCCAATCAGTCTTTAGAAGAAGCTTATGCTACTTCGTTAGATCCAGTGCAAAAAAAAGCCTTGGAATGGAGTAAGGCAGTGAATAATGGAATTGAATCAGAATTAAAAGGAAAAGATCGTCCATTTGAAGGTGTTAAAGAAGCGCTAGAAGTCATTAGTCAATCTGCACAAATTGCTATTGTTTCTTCAGCTAATAGCGAAGCAGTAAATAGTGAATGGGAAAGACATGGATTAATGCCTTTTGTTTCAGAATTTTTTGGACAAGAGAGAGGAAGCAAATTTGCAGCGATTAAAGAAATCAAAAACCAGGGATTTTTACCAGAAAATATTCTGATGATTGGGGATGCACCAGGTGATTTAGAAGCAGCAAAAAATAATGGTGTTCACTTCTATCCAATATTATACGGGAAAGAGAAGGAATCTTGGTCTAATTTAATTAATGGTGTTTTGAAGGAGTTTTTAGATAATAAGTATAATGATTTAAAATACCAGGAAATTTATTCTAAACATCTAGAAGAAGCAAAAAATAAATAATTAAGGGAGTCTTAAATATGGAAAATAAAGGAATTCATAGAGCCAAAACGTGGCAAATGGCATTGTTTGCATTGAATAATACATCAACAAACTTATGGCTGGTATTATTAAACTTTGTTGCATATTATTTAACAGGATATGTTGGTGTAGCGGTTGTATTAGCAACTTCAATTATGACATTTATGAGAATTTGGGATGCAATTACTGACCCAATTGTTGGTTATCTTGTAGATAAAACAGATGGAAAATTCGGTAAAAATCGTCCATTTATTGCAGCTGGTAATGTTGTGTTAGTTATTACTACTTTCTTGATGTTCTTTACAACGCATCATTTACCAGAACAATTTAGATTTATTTATTTCATTGTCATTTATTTAATTTATATTATTGGTTACACATTACAAACAGTAGTAACTAAATCAGCTCAAAGCTGTTTAACAAATGACCCTAAACAACGTCCTACATTTGGGATTTACGATGGAATTTATAACGCTGTATTATTTGCATTAGTTCCTGGATTTGTTGCGCAACACTTGATTCCTAAATACGGTGGATTTACAGCAGAATTATTCCAAGAATTATGGATGTATATTGCTCCAATTACAATTATTTTCACTTGGTTAGCAATTTTTGCTTTAAGAACTAAAGACCGTACAGAATACTTCGGAACAGGTAAGCCTGTCAAAGTGACATTTAAGGATTATTGGGATGTGTTAAAAAATAACCGTGCGATTCAAATGCTTGTTGTTTCAGCATCAACAGATAAATTAGCATCAATGGTAACTACAAACGCAACTGTGCAAGTAATTATTTTCGGTATTATTATTGGAGATTTCAAATTATTGAATGCATTTAACCAGTATACATTGATTCCTAAAATTTTAATTATGATTTTAGGTGTTCGCTTTATTGCACAACGTTTAGGACAAAGAAAAGCATTACTTTGGGGTTCTTGGGCAGGTATTATCTTAAATGCGTTAGTTTGGGCATTATTCTATATCGGAGATCCAACTTCATTCTCATTACCAGGTTCACAAGGATTTACAGGATTCACTTTCTTTACAATCGTATTTTTAACATTAAATATTTTAGCTCAAGGAGCAAACGGATTAGCAGGTACAATGGTAATTCCAATGACTGCCGATTGTGCAGATTATGAAGTATATCGTTCAGGACGTTATGTTCCAGGTTTAATGGGGACATTATTCAGTGCAGTAGATAAAATTGTTTCATCATTTGGTGCAGCATTTGTAGGTATTTTATGTGCGGCTATTGGATTTACTGATAAATTACCAACTGTTGATACTCCATATTCAAATGAATTGAAATTTATTGGTTTAGTAATGTTCTCAGGGTTCATTATCTTTGGATATATTTGTAATGTAATTGCGATGAAATTCTATCCATTAAATAAAGAAAAAATGGAAGAAATTCAAATGGAAATTGCACGTATTAAAGAAGAAGCTTTAGCAGAATAAGAAAAGTTTTCACTCCGTAAACGTGCGTTTACGGAGTGTATTTTTAGGGGGAAATAAATTATGGCAAAATTAGTAGATTTAAGTAAAAAACCATACTATTTAGATGAAAATCAAATTGTTTGGGTAGAAAAAACAATTGAAGGTATGACAGATGAAGAAAAAGTAGGTCAATTATTTACAAACCTATTTTTCTTTGGTGGAGATGCATTCAGCGGAAATAATTTATCAAATGAAGAGATTTTGAATAAATATCATATTGGTGGAGTTCGCTACATGAATGGAGCTCCAGAAGATGTCCAAGGTCTAATTAATGAATTACAGTCTAAAACAAAAATTCCTTTATTAGTAGCAGCCAATTGCGATTCAGGTGGAGATGGTGCCGTAAAAGGTGGGACATACATTTCTTCTGGAGCACAATCAGAAGCAAGCCGAGATACTTGGGTTCCATATCATGCAGGGTTAGTTTCTGCTCGTGAAGAAACAGCTTTAGGTGTAAATGTGAATTTTGATCCTTGTGTAGACATTCTACAAAACTGGAGAAATACTATTGTAAATACTCGTTCTTATGGAACAACTGCTGAAGATGTTATTAAGTATACAAATGCTTATGTAGAAGGTCTAAAATCTGAAAGAGAAGTAGTTTGTTGTGTAAAACATTTCCCTGGTGACGGTACAGAAGAACGTGATCAACACTTAATCTTAGGGGTAAATGAGTTGAGCGTAGAAGAATGGGAAAACTCATTTGGAAAAGTTTACCGTAATCATATTGATAATGGTGTAGAAATGATTATGGCAGGACATATTGCGTTACCAGAATACCAAAAAGCTTTATGCCCAGGATTAGAAGACAAAGATATTTTACCTGCAACTTTAGCAGAAGAATTAATTCAAGATTTATTAAAAGAAAAATTAGACTTCAACGGAATAGTTATTACAGATGCTAGTCATATGTTAGGGATGAGTAGTGCAATGCGTCGTGAAGATTACGTTCCTGGTGCAATTGCAGCTGGTTGTGATATGTTCTTATTCTTCAATAATATGGAAGAAGATTTTAATTTCATGATGAACGGATATAAAAATGGTGTTATTACTGAAGAAAGAATGACAGATGCTCTTCGAAGAATTTTAGGATTGAAAGCTAAATTACATTTGCCTGAAAAACAAGAGAATGGCACATTATTAAAATCTTTAAAAGAATTATCAGTGATTGGATGTAAAGAACATCTTGAGTGGCAAAGAGAAGCTGCAGAAAGAGGGATTACTCTTGTGAAAGATACACAAAATAACTTACCAATTAACCCTGTTGATCATAAGAGAGTACGCTTGTATTATTTAGATGGTGAAAAGGGCGGAATTATTGCTAATGATGATTCAGTATTAAATCGTTATGTGGATGAATTAACTGCAAGAGGTTATGAAGTAACTGTTAATGATGGTAATAGTCGTATTAAAGGAAGAACGTTAGAATACCGTGAACAAGTAGACTTAGCTTTAGTTGTTGCAAATGTTATTGGCTATGGTGCTCAAAATAATTATCGTATCCAATGGAAAACAGCAATGTCTAACGAAGTTCCATGGTATGTACATGAAGCTCCGACAGTATTTATTTCAACAAATTTTACAACACATCTACATGATGCTACTATGGTAAAAACATTTATTAATGCTTATCATGGAAATGAAAATTCTGTAAAAGCTGTTATCGATAAATTAGAAGGAAAATCAGAATTTAAAGGGTGTGCAAATGATTTAGTTTGGACTGACAAATGGCAAGCAAAATTATAAAAGGAGAGAAATTTCAATATGTTATACCCAATATTAAATGAAATTAGAAGTAAATATTCACTTGATGGGATTTGGAATTTTAAACAAGGGGATTATAAACCTGGAGTAGATGAGCCGTTATCTTCAGATGAATTAATGGTTGTTCCAAGTTCTTTTAATGATATTAGCGTAGCACAAGAAAAAAGAAATTATATTGGGGATAACTGGTATGAAAGAACCTTTACAATTCCTAAATATTCTTCTGAACAAGAAGCAGTACTACGTTTTGGTTCAGTAACTCATCAAGCAAAAGTTTTTGTAAACGGACGATTATTGGGAGAACACGTTGGAGGATTTACTCCGTTTGAAGTTATTATCCCAAGAGAGCTTACTGAAAAAAATTATTTATTAATTAGTGTCTGTGCGAATAATGAATTAAATTATAGTACCTTACCTGTAGGAAATTATATTGAAGAAAAAGCAGAAGATGGGTCAATTGTAAAAAAAGTACGTGAAAACTTTGACTTCTTTAACTATGCTGGCATTCAAAGACCTGTTCAATTATTAATTCTTCCTAAAAAGAGAATTGAAGATGTTGAAATTTCTTATCAAGTGAATGATGATAGTGCAGATGTATTTGTTAATGTTCAACATACTTCTGAAAATGCTAGTGTTGAGATATCTATCTTGGATGAAGATGGAAATGTAGTTGCTGAGAGTAAAGAAAATGAACAATTGCATATTCAAAAATTAAGAAGATGGGAAGTGCTAGATGCTTATCTATATACAGCTAAAGTACGTTTGGTAGAAAATGGTTGTCTGATTGATGAATATAAAGAACCTTTTGGTGTACGTACGGTTGAAGTGAAAGATGGACAATTTTTAATTAATAATAAGCCAGTCTACTTCAAAGGTTTTGGTAAGCATGAAGATAGTTTTGTGAATGGTAGAGGATTTAATGAAGCAGTGAATTTAATGGATTTAAACTTAATGAAATCATTAGGAGCAAATTCATTTAGAACATCACATTATCCCTATTCAGAAGAAATGATGCGATTAGCAGATCGTATGGGATTTTTAGTAATAGATGAAGTTCCAGCTGTAGGTTTGTTTGCGAACTTTAGCGCAGCCTTAGATATGAGTCCAGGAGAAAAGAAAGTTGTTAAAACTTGGGAAGTAATGAAAACAACAGAAAATCATAAATTAGCTCTTAAGGAATTAATTCAAAGAGATAAAAACTATGCTTGTGTTGTATTATGGAGTATTGCAAATGAACCGGATGGTGCAGGAAAAGGTGCAGATAAATATTTTGAACCACTTGTAAAATATGTAAAAGAACTAGATCCTCAAAGTAGACCAACAACTGTTGTGAATATTATGATGGCAACACCAGAAAAAGATTTAGTATCGGATTATATTGATGTTTTATGTTTAAATCGATACTATGGTTGGTATTTATACCATGGAGAAATAGAAAAAGCACGTAAAGGTTTACGAGCAGAATTATTAGAGTGGCAAACAAAATATCCTGAAAAACCAATTCTAATGACAGAATATGGAGCAGATACTTTGCCTGGATATCATTCAAACTGGGATATTCCATATACAGAAGAATATCAAGAAAAATTCCATGAAATGAGTCATGAAGTATTTGATGAAATCCCGCATTTTGTTGGAGAACATGTGTGGAATTTTGCAGATTTTGAAACAAATACGGGTTTAATCCGAATTCAAGGAAATCATAAAGGTCTATATTCAAGATCACGAGAACCAAAATCAATCGTAAAAATGTTTAAGAAAAGATGGCAAGAAATTCCAAATTATGAATATAAAAAATAAATATTTACTTATTGTGAAGAATATATAGAACTGGTAAAATATAGAAAAACACTTTAAGAGGTATTGGAATGAAAGAAAAATCTATTTCGTTAGTAGAGTCCACAGCCAATAAAATTATTGACTATTTTGAACGTGAAAATTTAAAAGTTGGAAGTAAATTACCAAATGAATATACTTTAGCGCAGGAACTTGAAGTTGGTAGAAGCACACTTCGTGAAGCTGTAAAAATGTTAGTTTCTCAAAATATATTAGAGGTTAGACAAGGTTCAGGAACGTACATTGTTAATTTAACTGCAACAGTAAAGGATCCATTAGGCTTTGGTGAAGTGGATAATCATATGAAATTAACTCAAGATTTATTTGAAGTTAGATTTTTAATTGAACCTCAAATGGCTAGTTTAGCAGCTCAATATATTACTGAAGAAGAAATAGAAGTTTTAGAAAAATTGGAGAAAGCACTTGAAAGGGAGATTAACCAAGAAGGTGACGCCCATTTTAGACTTGATATCCAATTTCATAGTGCCATTGCAGAAGCAAGTCGTAATGTAGCGATACAGCAATTGATACCGATTATTATTCAATCGATTACTTTATACAATGACTTCTTTACGAGTGAGCAAAGTAAAATAAATACAATACGAGCTCATAGAGAAATCGTTAGAGCTATTAAAAATAGAGATGCTGTAGCTGCACGAGATGCTATGTTATTACATTTAGCAGATAATAGAAGAACACTTAATTATGAAAAATTTATCTGATGAATATTAATAAATGGCGAGAGTAATTCTCATTGACACCAAAAGTCATCTGATGTATTATAAATATATCAGATGACTTTATTTTGTTTGGAGAGTGAAATTATGAGTAAAGTGTTAGAAAGATTGAAAGATAATTATATATTTGCAGTAATTCGAGGGAAATCGTCAGATGACGCTGAAAATATTTCAAAATTTGCAGTGTTAGGTGGAATTAAGAATATAGAAGTAACTTATACTACCCCTAATGCATCAAAAGCTATTTCTAATTTGAAAGCGCATTATATCTCCTCGGAAGATGTTGTAATTGGTGCGGGAACAATTATGAGTGTAGAATTAGCAAAAGAGGCAATTAAAGCTGGAGCAAAATTTTTAGTTAGTCCTCATTATGATGAAGAGATTCAAAAAGTTGCATTAGAAGCTGAGATTGAGTATTTCCCTGGTTGTGCAACTACGACAGAAATAGTTAAAGCAATGAATGGTGGAGCAAATATTATTAAATTATTCCCAGGTGGAGTATTAGGCTCTTCATTTATTAAAGATATTCATGGTCCTATTCCAAATGTACAATTAATGCCTTCCGGAGGAGTTTCTTTAGAAAATATTAAAGAATGGAAGAATAAGGGTGCTGTTGCCGTAGGCGTTGGTAGTGCTTTAAGTGCAAAAGTTGGTTCTGAAGGATATGAAAGTGTAACAGAGATTGCTCAGCAATTTGTATCAGCTTTGGAGGGATAAAGATGTCATTTAATCAAAATAATTTCTTACTACAGTCAGAAATTAGTCAAAATTTATATGCTAAAATAGCAACGTTACCAATCGAAGATTTTCATTGTCATTTATCTCCACAAGAAATTTATGAAGATAAACCTTTTGAAAATGTTGTCCAAGTTTGGTTAGGCGGAGATCATTATAAATGGAGACTAATGAGAGCAAACGGTGTTAAAGAAGAATTCATAACAGGAAATGCTTCTCCAAAAGAAAAGTTTGAAGCTTGGGCAAAGACTTTAGCGAAAGCTTTTGGAAATCCGCTGTATCACTGGAGTCATTTAGAATTAAAACAAGTTTTTGGGATTAATGAGTATGTAACATTTGATAATTGGGAATCTATTTATAATCAAATGAATACGTACATCGAAAATGAAAAATTAAGTCCTAGAAAATTAATTTCTAGAGCAAATGTAAAATTTATTGGTACTACTGATAATCCATTAGATTCATTGGAATGGCATAAAAAAATAGCGGAAGATAAATCATTTGAAACGGTAGTTGCACCAACATTTAGACCAGATGAAGCTTTTATTTCTCATGCTAATTTTATTCGATTTGTTGAAAAGTTGGAAGAATTAACGAATAAAAAAGTGAATACATTTGTTGAATTTATGAATGCTTTAGAAGAAAGAATAAAATACTTTGTACAACATGGTTGCAAAGCTAGTGATATTAGCTTTGGAGAAATTCAATTTAGAAGAGCTTCAGAAAATGAATTAAATGAAATTTTACAAAAAGTATTTAAATATGAAGAAATCACATTTGAAGAAGTTGAAAAATGGCAAACAGAAGTATTTTTAAAACTTTGTTCATTATATAAAAAATATCATTTAGTAACGCAAGTTCATTTTGGTGCTGTAAGAAATACAAACTCAAAATATTTTGAAAAATTGGGTCCAGACACAGGATTTGATTCTACAGGTGATCAAATTAATTTGGCGCAATCTCTAAATCTATTATTAGATTGTCTAGAAAAAAATGATTCAATGCCAAAATGTATATTTTATAATTTAAATCCTGCCTATAATGATGTATTAGCAAATACACTGGCGAATTTCCAAGCAAATGAGGAAGGAATTAAAGGGAAATTACAATATGGAGCAGCATGGTGGTTTTCTGATACTGAAAGAGGTATGAGAGAACAAATGTTAGTTTTAGCGAATCAAAGTTTATTATGGAATTTTGTTGGAATGTTGACAGATTCTAGAAGTTTCTTATCTTATCAAAGACACGATTATTTCCGTCGTATTTTAGTTTCGTTAGTAACTGAATGGATTGAAAGTGGACGAATTCCGTATGATGAAAAACTTATTGATGAATTTTTAAGTGCTATTTGTTATAAAAATGCAGTAGAATTTTTTGAATTATCTTAAAAGGAGGAAATTTAAATGGAAATGACATTTCGTTGGTACGGAAATGATGATCCAGTAACATTACAAAATATTAAACAAATCCCAGGGATGAGAGGCATTGTTACAGCAATTTATGATGTTCCTGTTGGACAAGTGTGGAGTAGAGAAAGAATTAGACAATTAAAATCAGATGTAGAACAATCAGGATTGAAATTATCAGTTATTGAGAGTGTTCCAGTCCATGAAGATATTAAATTAGGACGTCCTACTAGAGATGAGTTGATTGATAATTATATTCAAACAATCAAGAACCTAGGTACAGAAGGTATTAATGTTGTTTGTTATAACTTCATGCCCGTTTTTGATTGGACTAGAACGGATTTAGCTTATGAGTTGCAAGATGGATCTACAGCGTTAATTTTCGAAGAAGAAGTAGCTAAAAAAATGGATCCTGTTAAAGGTGAATTGTCATTACCTGGTTGGGATTCAAGTTATTCAAAAGAAGAAATGAAAGCAATTATGGATGCATATGCTGATGTAGATGAAGAAACTTTATGGAAAAATCTTGAGTATTTTATTAAAAAAGTAATTCCAGCAGCAGAAGAAGCAGGAGTTAAAATGGCTATTCATCCAGATGATCCACCATATAGTATTTTTGGATTACCTCGTATTATTACATGTAAAGAAAATCTAGAAAGATTTATTAATTTATATGATAGTCCTTATAATGGTGTGACAGTGTGTGTGGGTTCTTATGCATCAGACCCTAATAATAATGCGGTTGAAATGTTAAAAGCAATGTTAGCTAAGAATCGTGTAAACTTTATGCATGCACGTAATATAAAATTAACTGGAGAGGGTAAATCTTTCCAAGAATCAGCACATCCAAGTGAATATGGATCAATTAATATGTATGAGGTAGTGAAAGCATTATGTGATGCTAAATGGGATGGTCCAATTAGACCTGACCACGGTAGAATGATTTGGGGAGAAACTGGACGTCCAGGATATGGATTATTCGATCGTGCCTTAGGAGCAACGTATTTATATGGCTTAGAAGAAGCTATTTTAAAACTATCAAAATAAGGAGAGTACTTATGACTAAATTTTTTGATTTTAATGATAAAGTAGTAGTAATTACTGGAGCTGGTGGAGTGATTTGTGGAGAATTAGCTCGTAATTTTGCTAAACAAGGAGCAAAAGTAGCTCTATTAGACTTGAATGAGGAAGCTGCTCAAAAATTTGAGAATTTAATTAAACAAGAGGGTGGAGTTGCTAAAGCGTATAAAGCTAATGTATTAGATCAAGAATCATTAGAACAAGTACGTAATTTAGTAAATGCTGAATTAGGAACAGTTGATATTTTAATTAATGGTGCTGGAGGAAATAATCCAAGAGCAACTACAGATAATGAATTCCATGAAGTGGATTTAGCAGAAGGAACTAAAACATTTTTTGATTTAGATAAATCAGGTATTGAATTTGTATTTAATTTAAATTATTTAGGAACTTTATTACCTACTCAAGTTTTTGCAAAAGATATGGTTGGTAAAGAAGGGGCAAATATTATTAATATTTCAAGTATGAATGCTTATACACCTTTAACAAAAATTCCAGCATACTCTGGAGCTAAGGCGGCTATCAGTAACTTTACACAATGGTTAGCAGTTCATTTCTCTAAAGTAGGAATTCGTTGTAATGCTATTGCACCTGGATTTTTAGTGACAGCACAAAATGAAAAATTATTATTTGATAATGATGGAAATCCAACACCTCGTGCTGATAAAATTTTAAGAAATACACCAATGGGTCGTTTTGGTGAATCAAATGAACTTGTAGGAGGAGTTTTCTTCTTAGCGGACTCAACATTAGCAAGTTTTGTGAATGGAGTAGTGCTTCCTATTGATGGAGGATTTGCTGCATATTCTGGAGTTTAATCGTATGATAATGAATCGAAGTGGTACATAAATGCTACTTCGATTTGTTGGCTTTTTAAAGAAGTGAGGAATAATATGCGAGTTATTACATTAGGTGAAATATTATTAAGGTTATCAACTGAACAAGATACTAGGCTTAAATATGCTAATTGTTTTAAAAGTTGCTATGGTGGAGGAGAAGCAAATGTGGGAATTTCGTTATCTATACTTGGAAATGAAGTTTCAGTAGCCACTATTTTACCAAAAGACAATCCGTTATCTGAATCTGTTGTTTCTGTTTTAAGAAAAACAGGAGTTAATACGGAATTTGTAGCGTATGGAAAAGGTAGATTGGGCACTTATTATTTAGAACAAGGAAATTCACAGAGAGTATCTAAGGTTTTATATGATAGAGATTCTTCTTCTTTTTCTTCTGTAGAAAAATTACCATGGGATTTAGATAATCTTTTTAAAGAAGCAGATGTATTTCATATTTCTGGTTTAGTTCCAGCTTTAAATTCAAATTGGGAAAACTGGATTATTGAATTATTGAAAAAAGCGAAAGAACATCAATGTAAAATTAGTTTTGATTATAATTATAGAAGTAAATTATGGAATCATGATAGAGCAAAAGAAGTTTTTGAAAAAATTATCCCATATGTGGATATTTTGTCAGCTGGTAAATTAGATGCAATGTACTTTGCTGAAGTTTTGAAAGAGGATGAAGATATTTCATTGGAGGAAATTTATGGAAGAATGAAATGTAAATATCCTAATATTCAAGTGATTTATTCCACTAAGAGAACAATTTATACAACAAATCATCATCAAATTCAAGGGTATATATCTGGAGTAAATCATCAATTTACCCAATCTAGAAATTATGATATAAATCCTGTTATTGATCGAATTGGTAGTGGAGATGCTTTTACAGCTGGTATCATTCATGGGATTTTAAAAGGATGGGATGATGCTCAGATAGTAGAGTTTGGAACAGCAGCCTCTGTTTTAAAACATTCCGTATTTGGGGACTGGAATCCATTTGATGAAGAAGAAATATTAAGTTTTATGAGTCAAAAAAATTTACAAGTTGATAGATAATTTTTATTAGAAGCAAGCAATCCATTGAATTATAGTGCGTAGGTTCAATGGGTTGTAATTTATTTTTTTTGCAAAAACTGTGAAAATAGTAACAAATGATAACAAACTGATTTTTTCATAGGAATAGAATGTAATCAATCAATCAAAGGAAGTGATTTTTATGAATTTTTCAGGAAAAGTTGCTATCGTGACAGGTGGAGCAAATGGGATTGGAAAAGAAGTAGTAAGAGGTATTGTTGAAGGTGGAGGTTTTGTAGTCATTGCAGATATTAATGAAGCTGCTGCTACGAAAACAGTAGCCGAGTTTGGAGCAGAACATACTGTGTTTGAATATATGGATTTAGGAAATCATGAGTCCATTGTTGCAAGCATGAAGAAGATTCTATCCGAACGTAAAGTAGATATTTTAGTCAATTGTGCAGGAGTTATTAGTGCGAAACCTTTTGATCAATTAACATATGAAGAGTGGGAAAGAACCATTCGTATTAATCTTTCTGGATGTTTCTCAACGATTAGTACGATTTTCCCTCACTTTATTGAAAATAAAGGCGGTAGAATTGTGAATGTTTCTTCTGTTGCTGCAAAATTAGGGGGAGGTCTTCTAGGGACAGCGGCATATGCCTCTTCTAAAGCAGGTTTGAATGGTTTAACAAAAGCAGTTGCTAAAGAAGGTGGAAAATACAATATTGCTTGTAATGCAGTATGTCCATCCTTTACAAGAACAGATATGACAACCGTGCTTTCTGAAGATAAAGAAAAGAGTCAAAAAGTGATTAGTATGATTCCTTTAGGACGTCGTGCTGAACCTGTTGAAATTGCTCAAATGATTTTATTCTTTGCTAGTGATTTAGCAAGCTTTATTACAGGAGAAATCGGCGACTGCGATGGCGGTATTACATTAGATGGTTGATTCTTCTTCCGTTTAGTAAAATTTTCAAAAAGGTATGTGAATGCAATGAAAAAGATTAAAATTCCTGGGGATACTATTATTGTTCCAATGTTTATTGGATGTTTTATTAATACATTTATTCCTCAAATCTTGCAAATTGGTGGGTTTACCACTCCGATTGTAAAAGGTGCAGGTCCATTAGTTGGGGCGTTCTTATTTGTCATTGGGGGAACAATTTCCCTTAAAAATACACCGAAGGCTGTTGTTCGTGGGGCGTCCATTATTATCGCAAAAATTATTGTATCGATTATTCTAGGATTATTGGTAGCGAAAGTGTTCAATGATAATTTCTTAGGATTGAGTGCAGTAGCAGTGATTGGGGCGATTTCAGTAGCGAATAATGCGATGTATGCTGGGATTGTAGAAGTATACGGTGATGAAATTGATGCTGGTGCGGTTGGAATTACTACTTTAAGTGTTGGCCCAATGGTAACAATGGCGGTATTAAGTACAGCAGGGCTTGCAAACATTTCTATTTGGAATTTGATTGGAACAATCTTACCGCTAGTTATTGGGATTATTTTAGGAAATGCTTTTCCTTATATGAAAAAAGTTCTATCAAATGGGATTACAGCAATTATTATTGTCGTAGGTTTTTGCCTAGGGGCAAATATGAACTTTGGACAAATTCTTGAAGGTGGACTTCCTGGTATTTTACTAGGGGTAATCACAACCTTAATTGGTGGGGTTGCAGCGATTGCTGCAGATAAATTATCTGGAGGAAATGGAGTTGCCGGTGCTGCGATTTCTAGTACGGCTGCAAGTGCCATTGCAACACCAGCGGCACTTTCTGCGGTAGATGCATCATTCAAAGCAATTGAAGCAACTGCTACAACTCAAATCACAGCTTCTGTTATTGTGACAGCTATATTAACACCAATCTTAACAGCGTATATCGCTAAACGAGTTCAGCAAAAAGAAAAGAATGCTTAATAACAAAACCCACTCTGTACCATAAACGGAGTGGGTTTTAGTTTAATCTAAGAAATATGTATGTTTGGTTTTCCATTCTAGTACTTTAATACGAATCCAAAAACCGTAGATTCCAAATGTAATAATACATAAGAAAAACCATTTAATCCAATTCCCAAATAATTCAAGAGCAGTACCATCAAATCCAAGTCGGCGACCTTCAATCACGGTGTGTTCAATTTCCCATTTATACATGATGCAGATTGCCCAAGGAGTTCCTAGTCCAAAGGTAAGTGTAATAATAAAAAATGAAATGATATAACTTAGAATATAGGTTAACATTCCACCATCAAAATAACTTTTTTGCATGATAAATCCTCCCTCCATTAGTTGTGTGTAGTGTAGCATGTAGGAGGATTTTTTGTCAAAAAATTATGAAAAGGTAAAATATCAGACGAATGGATGACGTCAGTTGTAATGTTTTCAGAAAAGGTATAAACTAAAGAGGATATAGAAATGGGGGTTGAGTGATGCAATTTAATTGGAGTAGTCTAGGTGCCTGGAGCAGTATTCGTAATGTTGTAGATATTGTCATTGTTTGGTACTTATTATATAATCTATTACTCATTGTCAAAGGTACAAGAGCGGTTCAACTAATGAAAGGATTAGCAGTGATTGCTGGAGTAAAATTCATTAGTTATATGTTTGGGTTAATCACTTTGGATTGGATTATGAATTTAGTAATTCAATGGGGAGTTGTTGGGGCAATTATTGTCTTTCAACCAGAAATTCGAAGAGGTTTAGAACATATTGGACGTTCAAACTTTTTCTCTAGAAAATCTTCGGGAACGAATCAAGCTCAAAGAATGATTGAGGAGTTAAATATTTCAGTACAATATATGGCAAAACGAAGAATTGGAGCTTTAATTTGTATTGAGCAATCGAATTCTTTAGAAGAGTATATTAATACAGGAATTGCGTTACAATCACGAATTTCAAATCAATTAATGACGCAAATTTTTATTCCGAATACGCCTCTTCATGATGGAGCAGTCATTATTCGTGGTCATGAAGTGGAAGCAGCAGCTTGTTATTTACCATTATCAGAAAGTAAATTTATTCCAAAAGAATTAGGGACAAGACACCGTGCTGCTATCGGTTTAAGTGAAGTAACGGATGCGTTGATTATTGTAATTTCAGAAGAAACAGGAAAAGTTAGTGTGGCTTTACGTGAAAAATTATTACGGGAGCTAACTCCAGATCAGTTTGTTGAAGTTTTAAGTGAACACTTAATTGCAACAGAAACTTCTCAAAAGGACTCAACCATTTTAACAATGATTATCGATTTCTTTAGAGGAGGTCGTATGAATGATTAGTAAATGGATGACGAAGAAATCATTTTTAGTATTTCTATCGTTTATTTTAACAATGGCATTGTTTGTATATGCAAGTGATTTAAGTCCGAATCGACAATCATCTTCGGTATCTATTCAAACCACTTCTAATACGATTGGAAATGTGCCAGTATATGTAGATATGGATAGTCAATTATATACGGTGACGGGATTACCAGAATCGGTTACTCTAAGAATAGAAGGTTCGAGTAGTTCCTTGTTAACAGTTGTAGGGAATGGTTCGTATCGTGTCAAAACTCCCAATTTAAATGAATTAGGTTCTGGAAAACATACGATATTATTACAAGTAACAGGATTACCTCCAGGAGTAAAAGGGACGGTTTCTCCAGAAACAGTGGAAATTGTAATAGAGAAGAAGGCAACGATTGAATTACCGGTTTCTGTAAATGTCAATCGTGGAAGTTTACCTGGAGCTTATAAAAATGGACAAGCCATGGTAAATCCTGCTAGAGTAACCATTTCTGGTCCAGAATCACTTGTGAATCAAGTTGAAAATGTATTAGCAACTGTTACAGTTCCGGAAAGTACAAAAGCAGATTTTACAGCTTCTGTTGTCGCACAAGCAATAGATGCAACAGGAAAACCTTTAGCAGTAAAAGTAGAACCAGATCACGTACAAGTGAGAATTCCAATCACAACAAATAGTAAGAAAGTACCTTTAGTATTAACAACTACTGGTAGTGTAGGGACTCAATATACCTATCAGTTGAAATCAGATATCAAAGAGGTTACAATTTTAGGAGCTCAAGAAATATTAGATCGATTGACAGCCATTCCTGTAGTAATAGATGTCAGTCAAATCACAAAAACAGCGACACAAGTAGTGAAATTAACACTACCAACAGGAGTCGATAGTGTCAATCCAGAAAACATATCTGTAGAAGTTGTAGTCACACCTACGACAACACAAACAACAGAAACCACACAGACAACACAAACAACAAGACAATAAAAAATGATAGAATTTTAAAGGAGATTGAATATGGGCAAATATTTTGGAACAGATGGTGTAAGAGGAGTAGCAAATTCAGAATTAACACCAGAATTAGCATTTAAATTAGGACGTTTTGGTGGCTATGTCTTATTACAACAAGCAGGCGGAGATAAGCATCCCCGTGTTTTAGTCGGAAGAGATACTCGTATTTCAGGACAATTATTAGAGCATGCGTTAATTGCAGGTTTATTATCAGTCGGAATTGAAGTCATGCAATTAGGAGTTATTCCAACACCAGGAGTTTCTTATTTAACACGAGTGCAAGGAGCAGTAGCAGGGGTTATGATTTCTGCATCTCATAATCCAGCACAAGATAACGGAATTAAATTCTTTGGATCAGATGGTTTTAAATTATCTGATGAGACCGAAGCAGAAATTGAAGCTTTATTAGATAGTCCAGAAGATACATTACCACGTCCTTCAACAGATGAATTAGGAACAGTAGATGTTTATTTAGAAGGAACTATGAAGTATAGTCAATTCTTGCAACATACAATTGATGGCCCTCTAACAGATATGAAAGTAGCATTAGATGGGGCAAATGGAGCAACTGCTTCAGTATTAAATCGTTTATTTGCAGATTTAGAAACAGAATTTTACACAATGGGAAATAAACCAAATGGTGTAAATATTAATGATGGAGTGGGTTCAACACATCCAGAAGCTTTAGCGGAATTTGTAAAAGAAAATGGCGCAGATTTAGGTTTAAGTTTTGATGGAGATGGAGACCGCTGTATTGCAGTTGATGAAAATGGTGAAATCGTGGATGGCGATAAAATTATGTTCATCTGTGGAAAATATTTACGCAGTGTAGGTCAATTAAACCAAGATACCATTGTTTCAACAGTTATGAGTAACTTAGGATTCCATAAAGCAGTTGAAGAAGAAGGAATGATTGCTCTTCAAACAGCGGTAGGAGATCGCTATGTTGTAGAAGAAATGCGTAAAAATGGCTATAACTTCGGTGGAGAACAATCAGGACATATTGTATTCTTAGATTTAAATACAACAGGTGATGGATTGTTATCAGGAATTCAATTGATGAATGTTATGAAACAAACAGGTAAGAAATTAAGCGAATTAGCTAGCGAAGTGCCAACTTATCCTCAAGAATTAGTGAATATTCGAGTGAGCGATAAAAACGGAGCAATGGAAGTCCCAGCGAT
The DNA here is from genome assembly GCA_963523795.1 of uncultured Granulicatella sp. GTDB lineage: Bacteria > Bacillota > Bacilli > Lactobacillales > Aerococcaceae > Granulicatella. Next base: position 49,157 of record CAURER010000006.1, on the reverse strand, counting down.
TAAAGAAATTATCGACACAGTAGAAGCTGAAATGGCAGGAAATGGTCGTGTTCTAGTTCGTCCAAGTGGAACGGAACCATTAGTACGTGTCATGGTAGAAGCACCAACAGATGAATTATGTCATGATTATGTAACACGTATCGCAGATGTCGTTCGTCAAGAGATTGGATTAGATTAAGAATTGAAGTTTGAAAGGGAGAGTAACGAGAGTTGCTCTCTTTTTTGTGGTGAGGGATTTGTTGTGGTTTGTAAAAAAATCCCCCGCAATTATGCGAAGGACTAAAGGTTATAACTCGATCGTTTATAACCCGCGTGTTGGTCAGTGGTAGATGTAATATGTGGAAGAAATGGAAGTAGTTTTTTTCTAATATTTTTTTAAGAAGACCAGTTAACTTTTCTTGCTTTCGTAGGTTTGAAACGTTTCTTGTCAACGAGTTGTAATTTTATTTCCTTACAATTTTTGATAGAGTTATCATTGATTTTAAGACTTCTTGGGAAGTAAAGATTTCCTTGCTCACGTGATAATTCAACGGTATAACTTATCTCGTTATTTAATTTGAAAACTACAAAATAAATATTATCTCTTCTAAATCGTTTGCCAACTTCTTTGTTTAAAATATTATTTGTTGTGTAGAATTTACATTGGATTAAATGCAACATTTGGTAAAGTAATAGAGTTCCAATAATTTTGAACTTGTTTTCATTAAACCACCCATTATCCGCTTTTTGCAAACGTTCTAGTGTCCAATCATCTTTTAAACCTTCAAAAATGCTTCCTGCATTATTTGATGGTAAATTCACATGATGTTCTCTTGATAATCCTAATAGATGAGGAATGGACGAGTTAGGAACAGAGAGAATTATTTCAGGATAGTCTATCATATTTGTTAGATAAACATACTTGTACTGTGAAACATATGTCTCAATCACATTGGCTAAGCAAGACATATTAACGTTATGAATATTGATATTTCCATTAAAATTTTTAATCCATTCCAAAGTATATGTCATTTGAATCTTCTCCTAAAATATAAAAAAAGAAGGGCGCATCTGCACCCTTCTCTTCCACGTATTGAGTTTCACCTCACGCTAGATATGCCCTATCTATTCCTCAAGGGTAGGCAGTCCTGTTATTTTTTTTCTCATCAAATAGTTAAATTGATTGATGAGCCCACAGGCGGGTGCAGACCATATCCACTAGCCCACAAGTAATTTTTAATTTGTTTATATTGTACTTGTAAAATCCATGATTGTCAAAGTAATAGAATTACTAACGAAAAAATAATACCGCTCATAACTTTGGCAGAGTTAGCGGTGTTATTTTATAATATCGTAATTCAGCTACCGTCTTTTCAACGGTCTACATCAGAGTCGAGTTGGAGCTTGGCTCTTTTTGTATCTTCATTATACCAAAAACAAAATGAATTGCAAACTTCGCCAACCCAAGTGATTATGTCCTAATTAAACACAAGTAAAAATGTCCCGAATAATATTTATTCTAATTTTGTAGAGTGATGAGAAATTAAAAAAAGGAACTATTATCTCAAAGCCATACTTTTTGAAAAAAAGAAAAGGAATGGTACAATAACGTTATTGAACATTAGAGGAGTTAGTATGAATACAACAATCAAAACATGTGCACAAACACGTGCGATTCAATCTAGAAGAATTTTCCCATTTGATGTGAATATGCATCAAACATTATTTGGAGGGAACTTAACACGTATTATTGATGATTGTGCATCAATTACAGTATCTCGTCATTGTCGTCGTTTAGCAGTGACAGCTTCCGTTGATGCGATGAACTACTTAAAACCATTACCATTAGGACATTCTGTTTGTGTGGAAACGTATATTTCTGGTGTTGGAAAGAAAAGTATGGAAGTCTTTTGTAAAGTGGTAGGAGAAGATGTTTTAACAGGTGAACGTTATTTGGCGGCAACTAGTTTTTGGACATTTGTAGCTTTACCTCGTGAAGGGGAAACAGATTTTGCAGTTCCAGCGATCGAACCAGAAACTGCAGAAGAAAAATTTATTTGTAGTGGTTATGAAGAGCGACGTTTAGCTCGATTAGAACAATTGAAACGACAAGAAGAATTAATGAATCATGTCTCTATTCATAAACCTTGGATGGAGTCATTGTGACAGTAATGTAAGGTTATCACCGTTTTTGTTAGAAAAAATCAAGGATTTTTCATATTTGATTTGTTAAAGTAGTCTTATCAAAATTCATACGGAAGAAGATTACTGGAGGAAATTATGAATAAACAAAGTGCCATTGCATTAAATCGAAAAATTATCCAATTATTAACGATAGCAGGGATTATCCTTACGATTTATTTAGGATACATCATTGCGAAATATCATTATTTTGAAGTTGGAGGAGTATTCCAGCAGTTGGTCGGCAATTGGGGAATGTATGGAGTTCTATTCTTTATCTTCATTCAAATTGTACAAGTCGTTTATCCGATTATTCCAGGTGGCTTAACTTGTGTAGTAGGGCATCTTGTATTCGGACCTTTGTATGGGTTTATTTATAATTTTATTGGCATTATGATTGGCTCTATGATCAATTTTTGGTTAGCAAGAAGGCATGGAGAGACAGTTGTTCAAGCATTTGTTTCTCAAGCAACTTATGATAAATATATTGGCTATTTAAATGATGGGAAGAAATTCGAACGGTTCTTCTTCTGGGCATTAGTGTTGCCAGGATTTCCTGATGATTTCTTATGTATGGTAGCAGGATTAGGGAAGATGACGTTTAAGAAATTCGTAGCGATTTGTTTAGTAGCAAAACCTGTCACTCTTTATGTGTATACATTGATTGCAGCAGAAGGAGTACAAGTCCTCTTTAAATGGATTCAAGGGTAGAGGTGTTTCAGTGAAAAAAATAATGATTGGTTTAGTACGAGGGTATCAAAGGTGGATTTCACCATTATTTCCACCAACTTGTATTTATCGACCAACTTGTTCAACGTATATGATTCAAGCAATTGAAAAACATGGCGTTATCAAAGGTGTAATGATGGGGATTGGAAGAATTCTAAGATGTCATCCGTTTATTTTAGGGGGGCAAGATCCTGTTCCGGATGAATTTACACTTAGACGACACAAAGATTATCGGAAAAAGAGAAATTGTAGTTGTTGTGAACCAATAGAAATCAAAAAAGAAGGAGATTGAACGATATCAATCTCCTTTTTGGTTTATTGAAATTTATGTTGATATTTTTGAATAATACGTGGCAATAATGGAGATAAAATAATCCAAAAGCCAATATTTCCAAAAGCATGTAACGTATCAAACGGCAATCCTTGTAAGTAATATACCCAAAATTTAGGGATATGATAAAAATATACAGAAAAGATTGAAATGACAAATCCATACAAATATCCCGTCAAACCAGCCATCATTGTAAAAAAGGCTAATTTTAATAAGGGGTGTTTCCAAGTCCGTCTCCATAAAGGTTTCAAACAAGAGAATACAAGAATGACAATCGCAAAACTTGCAATTTGATACAAGGTCCAAGGCCCCATGCCTAAAAAGATATTCGACAAAATCATGGATAAACTAGCCGTTAGAATCCCTTCAACCAATCCCATTTCGAGGGTGATTATTAATAGAATAGCCGTCACTGGTTGGACATTTGGGATCCATGCAAATAGCAATCTACCAATATATGCTAAGGTTGATAGTAATGCGACCAGTGTGATTTTTCGGATTGAAAAAATAGCTGTATTTTTCATTATTGTTTAAATGCTTCTAATTTCCAATCGATCACGTCGCCTTGTTTTAAGTCAACTTGGTTAGCTCCGACTTGGCTCATTTCTCCGTTGACATCAAATAACCAATATTTTTGGTTCGCAGGTTCTTGTTCGATTCCGTTAATTGCAGATACGAATCCATCTTTTTCAACGATTTGCATTTGTTCTTTCATGACAGTTAACAATTTATCGCCATCTTTGAATGTTAAGGTAAATGGGCTACCTGAAATTGGTTCCCCATCTTTTTTAACATTTACTGTAATCGTTTGTTCTACTTTTGCGGTAGTTGTTGTTTCTTGAGTTGATTGTTTGGTAGGTGTTGCTGGTTGTGCGCATGCTCCTAAAGATAATGTTAATAAGGCTAAAGCTAATAATTTTTTCATAAAATCCTCCTATGGTGTTTATTTAAACCTATACCATCATAGCGAAAGCTTGTCAGAATGTAAAGTGATTTTCAATCGAAGACGGGTAAAAAATGCTAAAACGTATTTTCTCACGTTGTAAGAATAATGGGATATTAACGAAGTATGATTCCGAAAAAGGAAGAGTAACAAAAAGAATGACTTCGTATTTAAGTTTTCATTCATGTTTAGATACTCCTCCATAATATTAGAATGAATTTATTGTAACATTACATGGGATATTTTTACTTGTGTTTGACACTCTAATTTTCACATGATACAATGACCTTACGAAAATGTAGTGCGCAAGCACACCGAAGCCCCTAAGGAAATGTCAGTTCCCTAGGGGCTTTTTTGTCGGTGATGGGTTAGCTTTAGCCTTTGTCCTTGCTATCTAACCACTTGCAAATGTAATGTGCTGTTACTTCTGCCACAATAGCAAGTAAGACGTCGAAAATGTAGTGCACTTGCTCCACCTCCTTTCGCATAGACTTGCGGAAGGTTTGGCTTCAGCATTAATGATTATATCATCTCCTTTTGCTTTATTCCATGGTATACATGGGACATTTTTACTTGTGTTTCTTAGAAGGTAGAATAAAAATATAAAATCTTATCTTCTCACATTGTGAAAAAAGTGATATACTAAGATTGTTTCATTCTAATAGGGAATAATAATTAAAAGGAGGAAATGACCTATATGGCACAAGGTTATGAATTTTCAGAAAAAGTAGAAAAGGCTTGTCAGAAGAAAGAGGCATTATTTGACGAAAGTAAAGCACGTTATGCATTACGTTCAATGTTTGCTGGAGCTTTTCTAACAATGAGTACAGCAGCAGGAGCAGCGGCAGCACAAGTAATTGCTGGATTAAGTCCAGCATTAAGTAGATTCTTCTTTGCATTTATTTTTACTTGGGGATTAGTTTATATCGTTTTCTTAAATGCTGAATTAGCAACATCTAATATGATGTATTTAACAGCAGGGGTTTATCAAAAAAATATTCGATTAGGAAAAGCTGTAGCGATTTTATTATATTGTGGATTCTTCAACTTAATCGGTGCAATGCTTATTGGAGCAGCGTTTGCGTATAGTTGGTCATTCCATTCAATTGATGCTCAGAACTTTATTGTTGGTTTAGTTCAATTAAAAGCATTAAGAGGAAATGGACAAATTTTATTAGAAGGTATTTTAGCGAATATCTTTGTTAACGTAGCAACTTTAGCATTCTTATTAATTAAAGATGAAACAGCTAAAATGTGGATTATTATTTCTGCAATTTTCATGTTTGTGTTTTTAGGAGAAGAACACGTGGTAGCAAACTTTGCTTCATTCTCAATTGTTAAATTTGCGCCTGTTTCTTCAACTTTAGACTTTATGAACTGGTTCAACTTAATTCGTCACTGGGTAGTTGTTTTCATTGGGAACACTATTGGTGGTGGAGTTATCGTTGGGTTAGCGTACTCATTCTTAAATAAAACAAAAAGTATTTATCATGAATAATATTAATCGGGGTTGCCTTTAGGGGCAGCCTTTTTTATTTTCAGAAAATTTTCAAAATTTTGAGCAGAATAATTGGGAAATCGGATAAAATCTGTTACTATAACTCTATCGTGAAAACGATGAATGAAATGAAAAGGAGAATTGTTATGAAAAAAACAACCAAAATGTTAATGTCCAGTTTATTAGTGGCGGTAGGTTTAGCAGCTTGTGGTAGCAATTCATCATCTACTTCAACCAATGCTGCAAATCGTTTAACAATGACAACCTTTGGGGAATTAACTACATTAGATAGTGCAGATTATGATGATGTTCCAAGTTCTGATATGATGGGACAAATTTTTGAAGGATTATATCGTGTAGCAGCGAATAATAAAGTTGAATTAGGAATGGCTGCTCAAGAACCAAAAGTGAGTGAAGATGGATTAGTCTATACGTTCACATTACGTGATGCAAAATGGTCAGATGGTTCTGCTGTAAAAGCACAAGACTTTGTATTTACATATCGTAAATTAGTGAATCCACAAGAAGGGCATGTAGCGCAATCAGCGGATGTGTTCAAAAATGCGAAAAAAATTCGTAGTGGAGAACTACCAGTGGAAGAATTAGGCGTGAAAGCTCTTGATGATAAAACATTAGAAATTACGCTTGAAAATCCAGCTCCATATTTACCAAAATTATTAACGGGTTCACGTTTCTTACCACAATCTGAAGCAGTAGCTCAAAAATTAGGGGACCAATATGGTTCAAATGTTTCAAATGTAGTTGTAAATGGACCATTCAAATTAGAAGGATGGACAGGTTCAGAATTAACTTGGAAATTAGTGAAAAATGCAGACTACTGGGATGCTAGCAATGTTGCTTTAAACGAAGTAACAGTGAATGTATCTAAGGAAGTAGCAACTTCTGTTCAATTATTTGATTCAAAACAAGTTCAATATACAACGATTAGTGACCAATTTGTGGATCAATATAAATCTCAACCAACATTCCATGCGCAACCAAAAGCAACAATGGGATATATGAATTTTAATACATTGAAACCAACAACAGCAAATCAACACTTCCGTCGTGCCATTGCGATGGCTTATGACAAACAAGCATTAACAAATAATGTCTTAAAAGATGGTTCAATTCCTACGACAGGATTAATTCCAAAAAGTTTTGCAACAAATGAAGCAACTGGAAAAGATTTTGTAGATGAATCAGGTGATTTCTTGAAATTTGATGTACAAGAAGCTCAAAAAGAATGGGAATTAGCGAAAAAAGAATTAGGGGTTAGTGAAGTAACCGTTACTTTATTAACTTCTGATACAGGTACTTCAAAACTTGTCGGAGAATATTTACAAGCGCAAATTCAAAAGAACTTACCAGGTGTAACCTTTAAATTACAACCTGTACCATTGAAAAACCGTTTAGAATTACAACGTGCAAGCGACTTTGATATTTTCTATGGAACTTGGGCTCCAGATTATCAAGATCCATTGAACTTCTTAGAGCAATATATTACAGGCGGCGGTATTAACTTTGGGAAATACTCAAATGCTGAATATGATAAAACAGTAGATGCTGTGAAATCTACTTATGCGACTCAACCAGAAAATCGTTGGAATCAAATGCTAGCTGCAGAAAAAATTATTATGAATGATGCAGCAATAGCTCCAATTTACCAAGCTTCTCAAAGTTATTTATTAGCTGAAAATGTAAAAGGCTTTGAAGTATTACCATTTGGACGTACAATTAATTTACGTCAAGCAAGTGCGCAATAATAAAAGTATTAAAATAGAGGTGATTACTATAATAGTGCTCACCTCTATTTTGTTAATCTTCAGTTATAATTTTGAATCGAATTTTTTTATAGATGCTTCTATCTCCTCAATAGAAGGTAAACTACTTTTGAATTCCTGATCAAGTAGTTTACTGATTTCATATTGACTTATTCCTATTGGCTGTGAGATGTTTTCAAGCGAATATTCGGCAACTATGTTATCTTTGTCTCTGCAAATGAGTAAACCTATAGTTTGGTTATCGTTATCTGACTTTATGTTTTTATTTACAGCCGTTACATAAAAATTAAGTTGTCCTGCAAATTCTGGTTTAAATTTTTCTGTTTTTAATTCTATTACAATATAGGAGTGTAGTTTAACATGATAGAAAAGTAAATCTATGAAAAAATCACTTTCTCCAACCTTCATATGAACTTGCTTACCGATGAAGGAAAAACCTGTACCCAGTTCCAAAAGGAAAGAAGTTATTTGATTAACTAATGCCTCTTCCAACTCTCTTTCATCATATTTATCTCGTATGGTTAGAAAATCAAAATTATAGGGATCTTTTATAGTTTGTTTGGCTAATTCAGATTGGAGCGCTGGTAATCTATTGTCAAAATTTGTAATTGCATTTCCAAGTTTTTTATATAATTCCCCATCAATCTGATGTTCTAATACGCTTCTGCTCCATCCGTTCTCTATCGTCTTATCTACATAAAATAAAGCTTCTTTGATATCTTTGCTTTTATACATAATTCTTTGGTTATGTCCCCATGGAATACTTTTTATTTTTGTTTCAATATCTGATTTTTGGGTTACAGCTTGTAACCCTATTAGGAAATCGTTATAAAAGTTAAACCAATATCGAATATGTTTTAGGTTTGCAGGTGAAAATCCTTTTATATCTGGAAATTCTTCTTTTAAATCAGCGCTTAATACTTTTAGAAAATTATCACCCCAAGAATATTGTTTTTGTTTTTCAACAATTTCCTTTCCTAAGTTCCAATATAAATCAAGTAATTCATAATTAACTTTTATAGCTGCTTTTAACTGACTGCTTCTAACTTTTTCTTTTAATATCGAAAAAAATTTTTTATATTCGTCATCTTTTATAATAGATAAATCTTCTTTATTCATCCTAACAACTCCAGTTTTTTTGTCATATGATAATAAGAATGTCCGCTTAATAGTTTTGTCCTAGTTACCGTATAGCCTAGTTTTTGATAGAGCTGATACGCTTTATGATTGATTTCTTCGCAATTTAGAGCGATGACACTAGCACCTTGTTGCTTTGCTAAGCTCTCAACGGCTTGTAATAATTTCATTCCAATGCCCTTTCTGCGGTGATTTGGATGTACCGAAAGGATATCAATATACCATTCTCCAGCTTGTGTTTCAGAATCTTCATAGAGACGAATGGAAGAAGGGATATCGTAAGCTTCGTATAATTGATAAAATGGATCGTCAATTTTTGGTTCGAGATGCCCATGGTATCCAAAGATGGCTCCTGCAACAGTTCCGTGTTCGATATAAACCAAAGTATTCGTTAAGCTGTAGCGAAAGTCCTCTTGTAGCATGGCTTTTTCTAGCATTGTATGAAGGGTGCTAGGCGAAATTTTTGTTAAAATTGGTAATTCCATATCTTCCATAATCGTTTGGATGAGTGGTATAATTTGCGTTCTTTCTTCAGGTAGTGGTTGTCGTATCATGGTTTCCTCTTATTCTAATTGCGATTTACGGTATGCGAGTGGAGTCATACCGAGTTTTTGTTTAAATTGTTTTGAAAAATAAGCTTGAGTTGAAAATCCTACAATGGAAGCAATTTGTGACATTGAATAATTTGTTGTAGAAAGCAGTACTTTACTTTCCTCAATTCGGATATCGGTTAAATATTCCATTGGAGTTTGCCCCATTTCATTTTTAAAACTATGCGAAATGTAAAATCGACTCAAATGAGTTAAGTCTGCTAAGTCTTGTAAAGAAATTTGTTCTCGATAATGTGTTTTTAAATAATGTTTGATGAGACTAATATCTTTTGTAGTTTTATTTAGCGGGCTTACATCAATTTCAAACGATTTATTTCTAAGAATTTTAATTAATAATATTTCTAATAGATTATGACAAACTAATTCATAACTCATGGAATGATTAGTGGCCTCAGTGACCATGGCATTTAAGTACACTAAAATATCCTTTTGTTCATCCCGTAAGTTGAAAAATGAAAAAGGTTGTTCAATATTTGTTTGAGTATTAAAAAAATTGGAGAAGGATAATCCTGTAATTCCTAGAACGATATATTCTAATGGAGAATCTGGAGAAGAAACTTCCGTATGTTCTACTTGAGGATTAATGATGACGAAATCTTGTGCTTTTACTGGAAAACGTCGATTTTCAATTAAAAATTCTCCCTTTCCATCTAATACATAAAATAATTCCATAAAAGGATGCGAATGTAAGGTACTATGCCAATCGCTATCATATTTTGATTTTGTAATCGATTCTAAATGAAAAGATAAGCTTCTCATATTGGATTCGATAACTAAATAACGTTCATTACTCATAGTGCACTCTCCCTTGTCTGATACTGTTATTATACTTGAAAGCGCATTTTTCAGCAATTCCCTTTAGAAAAAATGATTGATTGTAGAAGTTTGAATGGAGGGAAGTATCAGTTTCATTGACGACAGATATAAAAACAGGTATGCTATTTTCTGGTAGAAAGGAGTGCATGGAAAAGGTTTTGTCAATTTAAGAGACAAGCCAAAACAAATCAGAGTAGAATACATTGCGTTAAGTGCCAAACGGATGGGATGTTGCCGATTGGACGAAAAAGAGAATTCTTTGCGGTAGTGTATTCGCATTCGCTGCATTTAATGACAGACCATTTATTAAATGGAGCAGCTCTTTATGACAGATAAAAGGAGATGCTAATATGAAAAAACAAACACCATTAACACAAACATTAACGGTAACCGCATTAATGATTGCCATGCGTTTAATCATTGAAATGATTCCATCGATTAAAATGGGGAATCTTGTTCAAATCGGATTCGGATTTATCGGAGCAGCGCTTGCTGGGGTAATTTTAGGTCCTTATCGAGCAGCTGTAGTAGGATTTTTTGTAGATATTTTAGGGAACTTTCTAAGAGGGGAAGCAAGTAACTTTTTCCCTGGATTTACTTTAACAGCTGTCTTAGGAGGATTAATTTACGGTTATTGCTTGTATCGTAAAAAATTAACACTTCCACGTATTTTTGTAACAGTATTCATCATTACGCTAGTTATTAATCTTGGATTGAATTCTTTATGGATTTATATAATGACGCAAAAAGCTTTTTCAGCCTTTATGGGAATTCGAATTTTGAAAAATATCATCAGTTTACCGTTAAACACTGTGATTTTATATGTGCTGTTTCGTAATAAAACCATGCAACAGATCATTGAGAAATATCGAGTATAGGCGTATACTATTCTTACAATAAGGAGGGATAGCCATGCCATTTATTCATATTGAAATGTTAGAAGGACGTACACGTGAACAAAAAGAAGTGCTTGTCAAAGAAGTAACAGAAGTTGTTTCGAAAAACACGGGCGCTCCTACAGAACATATTCACATTATTATTCAAGAAATCAAACATGAAAACTTAGGGCAAAACGGTCAACTACGTGGCTAATGCCTAGTGGAAACTTTAGATGGGAATTTCCTGTCTAAAGTTTTTTTATTGTCAAAATCGCTATCCAATCGACAAATCTATCACAAAAAGCAGCTCGCAAAAGAATTTTTCGGATTTTTTTAAAATGTTTTCAAAAAATGATTGACGAAATGAGTGTATCAAGCGTATAATACAGTCAAGGAACAAAGTGTATTAATGCATTAACACAATAGTACAAGGAGGGGATGAAATGTTATGATCCAATTTGATAAACGATTGCCGGTATATGAACAGATTATTGACTATGTTAAAAAGCAAATTGTATCGGGTGAATGGGAATTAGGAAAAGAATTGCCCAGTCGAAGAGAATTTGCTAGTCAACTGCAAGTCAATCCGAATACTGTTCAAAGGGCATTTCGAGAAATGGAGGAGATGGGGTTGATTTCAACAGGAAATAATGTCATGAGTCGAGTGACAGACAATCCCCAATTAATTGGGCAATTAAAGCAAGAAATGTTACAAGAAGCAATACAAATTTTTGCAGATTCGATTTATCCATTACATGTTTCGAACGAGGAAGTCATGGAACAGTTGGAACAAGCGATGAAGAGAAGAGAGGGAGAGTAGCATGTTAGAAGTGAAACATTTACATAAGAGATTTGGCAACAAAGCGGTGTTAAATGGAATTTCTTTCACAGCAGAACGTGGAGAAATTACCGTATTAATCGGAGTGAATGGGATTGGGAAAACAACGATTATGAATATGATCATGGGGTTAATTCCGATCCAAAAAGGGGAAGTAAGTATTGATGGACAGGTGATCAAAGGGGATCGCTCGAAGAAGTTAGCTTACATTTGTGATCAAATTGTTGTGAATAAGGGCGAAACGATTTTTGAAGCGATGGCTTTTATGAGAACTTTTTATCCGAATTGGAATGATGAGAAAGCTAAAAAATTATTACATTTCTTCAAATTCAAAGGGAATGAAGTGATTCAACAATTATCAAAAGGAAATGTTGCAAAAGTTAACTTGTTATTAGGCTTATCCCTAGATGTTGATTTCGTATTAATGGATGAACCATTTTCTGGAATTGATATTTTTTCAAGAGAACAAATTGTACAATTATTTACTTCAGATTTATTAGAGGGAATTGGAATTATCTTAACCTCGCATGAAATTGAAGATATTGAATATATTGTTGATAAAGCCATCTTATTAGATGAAGGAAAAGTAATTAAAGAATTTTACGCAGAACAAGTGCGTGAAGAAGAAGGTAAATCCATTGTAGATGTGATGAGGGAGGTGTATCAATCATGAAAAAGACTTTTAATTTATGGTTGTATGAGTTGGGAAAAAGTAAATTTATGTTAGGATTTCTAACGATTGTATTCTTTGTAATACAGGTATTAGTTCATCTGATTCGAATTTTAAGAATAGATCCTAAAAATATAAATGTCGAAGATACAAGAAGTGTGACGGATTTAGTGCAATCAAGATTGGGAATGAATTTAGCGCTGATGGCAGCCTTTATCATTATTATCATTGCTTCTGTTTATATTTGGGTAAAAGAATTTCGTAGTAAGGGGAATTTTATTAATCGATTATTCATTTTACCTGGTAATCGAATGCAAGTGTATTTTGCAAAATTCTTAACGATTTTATCTTACATTTTAGTACTTCAAATAACACAATTTATGATTCTTGGAGTGAATAAGGCGCTATTGCTTTGGAGATTTCCAGTTTTAGCAGACCATATTCATTACACGGACTTCTTGAATTCGGGTTCAATGTTACAATATTTATTACCGTTAAATGGAACTGCCTATTTGTATTGTATGGCATTTTTAATGGTTGTCATTGTTTTCTTCTTCCAATTAGCCATTTTAGAAGAAGGATTGAAAGCGTATGGTTGGGCTTTGATGGTGGCGTCTTTAGTGGGATACTTTGTTATTTGCTGTGGTATTTTAGCAAGTTATGTTCAATTGATGCTGCATTTATCTCTTACTCAAACGGAACAATATTTTATGACAATGTCTTATGCAGTTGGATTTATGGGCATTCATTGGTTAGTCGATTATTATTTATTAGAACATAAGGTCAGTGTTTAATGGGGGTGAGCATATGAAATCAATTAAATTTGCATGGGGATTACTCGTAATTGTTGTTGGTTTTCTAGTTTTAGGAATTGGGAATATGGTTTGGACTTCAATGTCAGATGCTCCTTACACCATAGAAACTTCAGCAGAAGGTAATCAATATTTAAAAGGGACAGTTTTTGAAGTTGGAAAAGAAGGCGCAGGAAAAATCAGTAATAGTGTTTCGACATCAGCCATTGTGGATGGAAAAGTGAAAAAACTATTCCAAACATTAGGAACTTGGAATGGGCAAGCGAGAGAACAAGCGATATTAAGTCGTATTCCTCTTTTAGAACGTTCATTACTTGTCGGTCATAGACATGTATTACAATTAGACAATTCTTCACTATTTTATGATATTCATTGGGCTTCATATTTTAGTAATACTGGAGACTTTACATTTAATTATGCGATGTACTCGAATGAAAATAAACGAATCATTGAAAAACAAATTCCAATTCATTTAGATTCATCATTTGGCTGGGGAGAAGAACCAATCTTCCAACGTAAGGGAAAAGAATTAGGAGTCATTATTCCTTTTGTAGAAAGAAAATCGAGTGAAAGAAAATTCGTGAAATTTATTTTATCTTTTGAAGAAGGTACTGTGAAAGATGTGGGAGAATTAACACTTGAAAAAGATGGTTTACTCTTCAATGCAGCATTTGGGAATCGTTCTTATAATCCAGAAACAATTGTGTTTAATGTACTTCCTACAAAAGAAGGGGGAAAATCTTCTGAAAAACCAGAGAAAGATGAGTATTATCAATATGATTTATTTACCAATGCATTTCGTAAGTTGGATATTAGTTCACTAAATAATACAGCAAACTTCTATATTTCAGGTTCTCAAATTTATGCAGTAGAAACGACTCATCCAAGAGTAAGCGGCAGAAAATCAGGAAGAGACCATGCGGTTGAACGTCCGGAATATATTGCAACGAAAGACCGTCAAGCAGAATTAGAAACAGTTTATCGTGTTACAGCAGACTTATCTTTAGAAAAAATTGGCACACTTCAACGTGATCCATATTCTGCAGAAGAACTTTTAAATAATGATACATTTGTCTATGTCGGACTTGATCAAGGTCAAAATGCACTTCGAGTATTTGATTTGAATAAGAAAGAAGAAGTTTTCTCAGCAAAAATTACACCAAAAGCTGATGCGAAGTTATATTTCCAAAGAAAACGTGAATATGTGATTTACTAATAGGTTGTAAATATAGTACAATCAAAGTAATAAATAGGGCGGTTGTCCAAGAAGGAAGACGCCTTTCTAGTAATAGAGAGGAGATGGCGGTGCGACTCCGTCCGACTATTTATTGACGGCACTCCGTATGGGGTGCCTTTTTTTATGGGTTAGTGGATGGTTTAAAAGTTTACTGGGTAAAGTCGAAATTATTTATCATAAGGAGTATATCTGATGTGCGTTCGTTGATTGCCATCTTACCCTTTCATTTGAGGTAGTAATCTCCTGCCCAACCGTTTTTAGAGTTTAATTGAACAGGTATTACTGGATTAGATGGTTTTGCTACTTTTTAGGTTACTTTTCATAATACGATCAATTTGTTATGTTTTTATCGAACTTATTGATATTTAAAGTAAATATTGTATAATTAGCTTGTTAATAGTTTTGAGGAGGAAATCTTAAGAAGCAATTAATGGTTAAAAATAAGTAATAGTATTAAAAAGATTTTATTTAGCTAAAATCTATATCTGATAAATGAAAATATTTATTTGGGAATATTATTAGATTTTTAGTGAGGGAATTAAACAGCTCGTAGTTGCTTAATTCCTTTTTTCTTAGTAAGGCTTTGTTTGATTTATAATAAAAATGGAAAAGAGGATTTTTTATGACGGAATCAGAGAAAAATATTGTAAATGAAGAAGTAATGGTAGAAAAAGAAACAGTAGAAGTAGAAAAAGTAGAGAAAGAAAACTATACAGATACAACTTCTGAATCTACTACTTCATTTGATGGAGATCAATTTTTACAAAAAGCACAAGAGATATTTCAAAAAAAGAAAAAAGAAGTAATTGGAGCTTTAGTAATTCTTGCAGTGGTTCTTGTAGCATATTTTGGATACAGTTATTATAATTCACTTCCAAAAAGCATTATAAATGAAGTTAAAGTAGATTTTACCGGATATGATGAATCTGGTAATTTAATATATAATAGTGAAGAAATTGCATCTTTAGTAGAAGAAGCAGTTTATAAAAAAGTAGGACTTGATAAAGATCAAGCTAAGGCATTAACGAAAGATGATCCTGTAGCTTATTCTATGCTTGCACAAGATAGAAAATTGTCATTTAAGCTAATGAAAGCTGAATCTATGCTTAAGACGATTCATTATGAATTTAATAAAACAAATAATCTAAAAAATGGAGAAGAAGTTACATTTACAATTACAACTAG
Source organism: uncultured Granulicatella sp. (assembly GCA_963523795.1). Lineage (GTDB taxonomy): Bacteria > Bacillota > Bacilli > Lactobacillales > Aerococcaceae > Granulicatella. The sequence continues at coordinate 33,528 of CAURER010000006.1, read as the reverse complement.
TTCAAAAAATTCTCCAATTAAAGCAGAAAAGAAAGCTTTTAAAGTTCAAAATTTAAAAGAATATGAAAAAGTTTCTGCGGAAAACTTGTTAAAAGAAGTGACTGTCACTTTCTCTGGATTTAATGGATATGGTACAGTTTCATTTGGGAATAGTATTAAAAATTATTTCCAATTAAATACAAATAATAGTTATTCTAATTTAAAAAATGGGGATAAAATCACTTTAACAGTAAATGAAAGTTATATTAAAACTTTAAAAGAAAGTGGAAAAATTGTTGATAACAAAAATGTAGACATCACAGTTTCTGGATTAAAAGAAATAAAAGATATTAAGAATTTTGAAGATTTACTCAAGAAAAATGATGATTATGTTAAATCAGAACATAAAAATGATTCTTATGATACTTATACAATAGAATCTCAAGGCAGTTATATGAGAATCAATGTAAATAATCACGAAAATGGAAGTATTTCTTTAGTTACTATTTATAAAGTAACAAAAACTGATAGTAAGGATAATAAATCTGTGCATTATAAATACTACGGTTACTCAGCATATCTATTAAAAGATGGTAATTTAGATATAGACACAGCTTCTAAAATCTCAGATCGTTGGGGAACTAAAGATTTAGAAGGATTACGAGCTCAACTATCTTCGGATGGATATAAAGTTTATGAAGGTAAAAAAGAGTAGCTTAGGTTGACGACTCGTTTAAGTTACGAAAATAAATTTGGTTAATAGCGTTGATGAAATATTTATAAAAACAACTATAACAACCTTGAGGATAGAAAAAGGAGGAATTCAATATGGCAAACGTAAACTATGAAGGACCAGAACAATTTAGACCATTAGGTGCGTGGGAATATTTTGGATATTCCATTCTTTACAGTATTCCACTGATAGGCTTTATTATGATGATTATTTTTAGTTTTAACGATTCAAATATCAATCGCCGAAACTTTTCAAGATCATTCTTTTGTGGATTTATTGTGTTTATCGCTGTAATCGCATTATTTGGTGCTACAGGATTTTTTACACATTTAACCAATAAATAATTTTAAAAATCTAACGAACAAAAAAGAGCATTCCGTTTGGGATGCTCTATTTTTCTTGTAAATGTGGACTTGGTAATAGTCGGTTTACAATCATCGCAATCACTGCTCCAATTAATGTATCTAATACCCGTTGAATTGCATATTCTACATTTACTGCAGCTTCAATCGTATAAAAAATCACTAAGAAAGTCGCTGACGAATTAATGACAGCAGTTTTATTGAATCGATTACAAAATAAAATTAATAAAATAATTCCAAAAGGAACTAATAGTAAGTCTGTGTAATCTGGAAGAGTAAAATGTTGATACATTTGAAGAAGGATAATGGCTAATACCCCACCTGACATGTTTCCAAAGAAACGAGCAATGCCAAACTTCCATGTTTGTTTATGATCTGTTCTTAAACTAAATACTGCTGATAACACAGCTAACATTGGAGAACCACGATGGAGTACCTTGAAAAGTACAATACAGATAAAAGCTGATACAGCTGTTTTGAAAGTTCTTAGTCCAATGTGAAAAGGACTTTGTTGTTGATTAGGCACACTTTCACCTCGTTGTTTAAAATTCTTGAATATCATATCATAAAATGTATGAAGCGACAATGAAGGAGATTTAAAATGTCACAATGAACTTGTTCTTGTGTGAGATATTAAATTTCATAAAAAAACATGGAAATTTCAAGCGTAAAATTAAGGTTTATGATAAAATTAGAGGTATGTATAGAAAGTGGTGTTGCTGTGGGAAGACGAAAATCAATCAAATGGAAATCACATATGAAATGGGGCTTTAAAAGATTAACGCTAGGAGTTGTTTTAGTGTTGATTGCCATTTGTAGTGTCATTATTATGGGAACTTTACAATTTCAAGAAATAAGGAAAGATCCTACGGAAATTGCTCATCAACAATTTATTCAAAATCTTGTACCTTCTTCTCAAAAAGCCTATCAACTATACCAAGTTTTGCCAAGTATTAGTTTAGCGCAAGCGATATTGGAGTCTGATTGGGGAGAAAGTGGATTGTCACAACATTATTATAATTTATATGGAGTCAAAGCAGGAGCTGCTGAGCCGAGTGTTCAATTAGAAACGAGTGAATTTATCGATGGAAAATGGATTACGATTATGGCGCCTTTTCGAGTTTATAATAGTTGGGCGGAATCAGTAGAAGCCCATGCAAAGTTATTAACCTATGGAGTAGATTGGAATCCAAAATTATATGAACCAGTTTTAAAGGCTAAAAATTATAAAGAAGCAGCACATGCTCTTCAAAAAGCAGGGTATGCAACAGATCCAACTTATGCACAAAAAATTATTCATGTTATTGAAACCTATCATCTAGCGCAATATGACCAAATTCAAGTAAAATCTGTAAAGGAGTAGAGCACGTATGAGTCAATTATTACCAGGAAGTAGTATTGGAATTATTGGTGGAGATCCACAAATTTCTTCAATTGTATTAATGGCGAAACGATTAGGGTATTGTATTCATCATTTTCGAGAAGAGGACGAAGCTAAGATTTTACTTGCAGATAAAGAAGTGATTGGTCGTTATCAGGATCGACAGGCATTATTTCATTTTGCACTGCATGTAGATACGGTATATATTTTAACGAATGCCATTGAAATTGATACAATTGTAGCACTAAGTGGTAAAAGTCGTTATTATCAATCATTTGAACTAGCAGAAATTTCTCAAAATCGTATGGTTGAAAAATTATTTTTAGAAGAACATGCCATTAATGTAGCTCCTTATGGAATGATTACAAGTATTGGAGAACTTCCTAGTTTATTATCTAGTATAGGGTTTCCTGCCAAGTTAGAAACGAATCGTTTCCATAAAAATTATAAGGAAATGATGCTATATGATCACGATATGGATGATCAAGTATTTCAATTAGTAGAGGAACAATCTTGTATGGTAACAGCTTTTGTTCCTGCGCAACGTCATTTTAGCCTAACCATTCTTCGTGATTATGAAGATCATATTACAATATTGCCGATTACAGAAGATGTTTATGTAGATGGAACATTAAAATATTCGATTGCATCAAAACGGATGAATCCTGAATGGGTCGGAGAATTAAGAACGATTGCTTCTAAAATGATGCGTTCTATTTCGGGATCGACTTTAGTATCGATTCAAGTTGTCATGGCAAAAAATGGTATTTTTTATGTTACAAAGGTAGATCAAATTCCATTGATTCAACATCAATTTAGTAGTAAACAGATGGCACATTCGTTTAGTGAAGTGTTATTACGGTTATCAACTGGATTAGGGGTGTTGGAATGCAGTTTAGTAGAAGAAGCATTAATTGTTCCGATTTATCGAGAAATGCTAGAAAAGGCGCATGTTTTAACAATTTTAAAACCACACTGGGAATTTGAATATTTCCAAGTAGAAGGCGGGAATCCAGGAGAAGCAGTCGGAGTGATTCGATTAACAGGGGCTTCAAGTGTGGATTTAGTGAATGAATTAGAATTAAGTGGATTACATGATTAAGATTATATAAGAGAAGAAAGGATGACTTTGTGAGTATTTCAGCGAAATTACTAGAAGGAATGAATGAACGTCAAAAAGAGGCAGTTCAACATACTCAAGGTCCATTGCTGATTATGGCAGGGGCTGGAAGTGGAAAAACGAGAGTATTAACGCATCGTATGGCGTATATTTTAGCAGAAGAAGAGGTTCATCCTTGGAATATTTTAGCGATTACCTTTACGAATAAAGCAGCACGTGAAATGAAAGAGCGGGTGAGTCAGTTAGTTGGCCCGCAAGCAGAAGATATGTGGGTATCTACTTTCCACTCCATGTGTGTGCGTATTTTAAGAAGAGATATCGAATTATTAGGCTATCAACGTTCATTTACGATTTGTGATCCTAGTGAACAACAAACGGCAATGAAGAGAATTTTGAAAAAATTAGATATTGATAGTGAAAAATATGATTATCGTATGATTTTAAATCGAATTAGCCAAGCTAAAAATGATTTAGAAGATGTGGAAGAATTTAATAAGAAATATACGGGATATGTAGAACAGATTATTGGAAAATGTTACCGTGAATATCAAAAAGAATTAGCAAAAAGTATGACATTAGACTTTGATGATTTAATTATGTTGACGGTACAACTATTCCAAAAACATCCCGAAACATTGCACTATTATCAACAAAAATTCCAATATATTCATGTGGATGAGTATCAAGATACGAACCATGCTCAATATCGATTAGTAGCGATGTTAGCGAAGAAATTCAAAAATATTTGTGTTGTTGGGGATGCAGACCAAAGTATTTATGGTTGGCGTGGTGCTGACATGAGTAATATTTTAGAATTTGAAAAAGATTATCAAAACGCAAAAGTTGTTTTATTAGAACAAAATTATCGTTCTACAAAAATAATTTTACAAGCAGCTAATCATGTTATTGAGAATAATGTTAATCGTAAAGTGAAGAAATTATGGACTGAAAATGAAGAGGGACAAGCTATTACGTATTACCGTGCTCAATCGGAGCAAGATGAAGGTCGGTATGTATTGTCACAAATTCAAAGTTTATTAAGAGATGGCTATCATTATGATGATTTTGCCATTTTGTATCGTACAAATGCGCAATCTCGTGTCATGGAAGAAAATTTACTAAAATCAAATATCCCATTCCGATTAGTAGGTGGGCAACGATTCTTCGAAAGACTTGAAATTAAAGATTTACTAGCGTATTTACGGTTAATTGTAAATCCTCAAGATGATTTAAGTTTTAGAAGAATTGTTAATAGTCCGAAAAGAGGGGTTGGGGCTACTTCTTTAGAGAAATTAAGTAATTTTGCTTCTATGCATCAATTTTCATTATTAGAAGCCAGTTCGCAAACAGCAATCTCTCCTTTATCGGGGAAAGCAGCAAAGGCTTTAGAAAAATTTGCAACAACGATTGAAGAATTAAGAAAAATGCAAGAGTTTCTATCCATTAGTGAATTTGTAGAGCAAGTGATTGAAAAAACAGGGTATCTTGCTGCTTTAGAACAACAACATACAATGGAAGCTGATGCGAGAATTGAAAATATTCAAGAGTTTATCTCGGTGGCAAAACAATTCGAACAAGATCGACTAGAAGAAGAGTCGGAAGAATCTCCATTATTACAATTTTTAACAGATTTATCTTTAGTTTCTGATGTGGATAGCGATGATGGGGATGGTCGTATGGTGACATTGATGACCCTTCATGCTGCTAAAGGATTAGAGTTTCCAGTTGTATTTATTATTGGATTAGAAGAAGGAATTTTCCCAAGTTTAAGAAGTATGATGGAGCATGACGATGTGGAAGAAGAACGTCGTCTAGCGTATGTAGGAATTACTCGTGCGGAACAAAAATTATTTTTAACAAATGCATATTCTAGATTATTATATGGACGTACACAAACAAACCGTCCATCGAGATTTGTATTAGAAATTGGAGAAGAACTATTTGATTCAAACCAACAGCAATCCTACAGTTATACAAGTAGAGAGTCTTCTTCATTTGCTTCGAAAACTTCGTCTTCGGGTTCATTATTTGACAAATATAGAGCGAAATCTCAGGCAACTGCGTATCAACCAAAAACAGTACAGCCTTCTAGCATCCAACCAGTACGTAAACAACCAGTTGCTGCAAATGATGGTGCTGTATGGAAAGTTGGAGACAAAGTCATGCATAAGAAATGGAACGTCGGTACAGTTGTTAAAGTGACGGGTGAAGGTACGAATCAAGAAATTGATGTAGCTTTTGCTGGAATGGGTATTAAACGCTTATTAGCAAGTTTTGCCCCAATTGAAAGAATAGAGGAGTTGTAAATGGATACTTCAGTAGAACAAAAAATCCAACAATTAAAAGAACAATTGAATCGTTGGAGTCATGAATATTATGTTCAAGATCGTCCAACCGTTACGGATCATGTGTATGATGAAACGTATCATGAATTAGTACGATTAGAATCGGAGTATCCAGCATTGATTACTCCAGATTCGCCAACTCAACGTGTCGGTGGTGTTGTATTAGACAGTTTTGAAAAAGTTACCCATCAAAATCCGATGTTGAGTTTATCAAATGCTTTTTCAAAAGAAGATTTACAAGCATTTGATGATCGGATTAAAAAATTAACGAATCGTACGATTGACTATGTTTGCGAATTAAAAATTGACGGTTTATCTGTAGCGTTAACGTATCAAGAAGGACAATTAGTGTTAGGTGCTACAAGAGGAGATGGTGTAATAGGGGAAGATATTACGCATAATATTAGAACGGTAAAATCCGTTCCTCTTTCATTAGAACAACCATGGTCGATTGAAGTTCGTGGGGAATGTTATATGCCAAAGAAATCATTCCAACAACTAAATCAATCACGAGAAGAAGAAGGATTAGAAGTATTTGCTAATCCTAGAAATGCAGCTGCAGGAAGTTTAAGACAATTAGATTCTAAAGTAGCAGCTAGTCGAAATTTAGCGGTATTTCTATATCAAAGTCCTAGTGTTGAAACTTTAGAAGTGGCTTCTCAAATGGAATTACTAGAAAAGATGCAAATATTAGGATTTGTCACGAATCCAGAAAGAACACTTTGCCATTCGATTGAAGAAGTATGGGCATTTATTGAAAAAATGACAGTGGAAAGAAATAACTTGCCTTATGAAATTGATGGAATTGTAATTAAGGTCAATGACTTTAAGGCGCAAGAAGAAATCGGGTTCACTGTAAAAGCTCCAAAATGGGCAATCGCTTATAAATTTCCTGCCGAAGAAGCACAGACAATTGTGCGAGATATTGAATGGACAGTGGGACGTACGGGAGTAGTGACTCCAACAGCTGTGATGGATGCGGTATTTCTTGCTGGAACTACGGTAAAACGTGCCAGCTTACATAATGTGGATTTAATACGAGAAAGAGATATTCGAATTGGAGATACGGTCGTTGTTCATAAAGCCGGTGATATTATACCTGAAGTCACTCGAGTGATTTTAGAAAAACGTCCAGAAGGAATAGGACCATATGAATTCCCAGAAAAATGCCCTTCTTGCTCGAACCCACTCGTGCATTTAGAAGAAGAGGTTGCTTTACGTTGTATGAATCCAAAATGTCCAGCTCTTTTAAAAGAAGGATTAACTCATTTTGTATCTCGGGATGCGATGAATATGTCTGGAGTAGGAACAAGAATTATTCATCAATTATTTGAAAGTGGATTAGTTCATGATGTAGCAGATTTATATCACTTAACAATGGAGCAATTACTAACACTCGATAAAATTAAAGAAAAATCTGCACAAAAAATCTTACAGGCCATTGAAACGAGTAAACAAAATTCATTAGAGCGTTTATTAACAGGTTTAGGTATTCGAAATGTCGGATCAAAAGCGGCAAAAGATTTAGCGATACATTTTGAAACAATGGAAAACCTTCAAAAAGCGACTGTGGAAGAATTGGTTGCCATTGAAGGATTAGGAGAAGTCATTGCGCATAGTGTTTTGGCTTATTTTAACCAAGAAACCGTTCAAGAAATGTTAGAAGAACTAAAAGAAGCAGGCGTTAATATGAGTTATTTAGGGAAAGCCAAAGTGGCTATCTCAGAAGACTCCCTATTAGCTGGAAAAACAGTTGTATTAACAGGAACGTTAGAGCAGATGACAAGACAAGAAGCAAAAGAAGCAATCGAGTCCTTAGGTGGTAAAGTTACGGGATCTGTTTCTAAGAAAACAGACCTAGTCATTGCTGGAGCACAAGCAGGAAGTAAATTGACTAAAGCGGAATCTCTAGGGATTTTAGTATGGGATGAAGAACAATTTAGAACAATGATTGAAGGAAAGGAAGACTTATGAAGAAGAAAATCATCACTCTTGCTAGTGTAACAATGATTTTATTAGCGGGGTGTGCAAATATTAATCAAGCAACTCAAAAAAATGTTGAAACGGAATCTTCTCGTGCAAAAGTGGCTCAACCAACGACGAACCAACTGTCGAATCAATTTTATCGAGCGTTAATTATGGATGGGAAGTATCAGGTCAGTAAGACTCGTGGAGCAACATTAAGTTTAAATACTGGATTCAACTTAAGAAATTTTGAATCAGGATTAATTGAATTATCACGTGCAGTTTTTCCAACGAATCAATATTTCTTTAGAGAAGGACAAGTCATTGACTCTACTACTACAAATCAATGGGTCGCTCGTAAATCTGAAAAAAATCCAGATGGGTTAAATCCAGAAGATAATGGTGAAACAGATGCAACGAAAAGAAATCCTTATTATTTGGCTCAAATTTTAGAACAAGATTTCATGATTCAAACGGAAAACAATTATGAATTAGGTGGTATTAGTATCGGTCTTGCGATGAATACAGTCGATTATTATACGGCGGGAGATAAAGATGCTGAACAACAAATTTCTAATGATGCTATGTTGAAGCAAGCAAAATCGATTGCAAACACCGTTTTGACTCGTTTACGCCAAAATGATGCATTGAAGACCGTTCCAATTGTTTTCGGAATTTTTAAACAAGCTCCAAAAGATGATATCGGTGGCGGTGTCTTTATTTTAGAAGCAACTTCAGTAGAAGGAACGGAAATTACAAACTGGACTAATATGAATCAAAAAGTAGTAGTATTACCATTGGTGGATGGAAATCCAACGGAAGAATCATCTGCTTTTGAAAACTTTAGAACGGAAGTTCAAAATTTCTTCCCGAATTTATCAGGAGTAACGGCAAAAGTTTATTATCAAGAAAATGCTGCTAAAAAAATGGTCGTTAACATTATGACTCAATTTTATGGAGAATCAGAAATTATTGCTTTAGCACAACATGTCACAGATGTTGCGAATAAATTTTTACCAAAAACAACACCAGTAGAAGTTCGTATTTCATCAATTAATGGAATGGAAGCATTCTTACTACAAGATACTACTCAAGGTGTATTTACGTATCACGTTTTTGATTAAAGATTGACATAAAAGGTATGTGGCTTTTACAATAGAATAGAAAGAAAAGTAGAAAGTGAGGAACAGTCATGGCAATTGAAGAATCAGAAGTACGTCACGTTGCAAAATTGGCGAAATTATCATTTGCAGATCATGAGATTTTACATTTCACAGAGCAAATGAGTGATATCATCGATATGGTAGAACAATTAAAAGAAGTGGATACAACAGGAGTAGAAGTGACAACTCATGGATATTCATTAGTGAATGTTTTACGTGAAGATGTGCCGGTAAAAGGAACAGATCGTGATTTATTAATGAGAAATGTAAAAACAAGCGAGGATGGATTTATCCAAGTACCTGCAATTATGGGTGAAGGAGAGGAGTAAGACGCATGAGTTTATTAGAAAATCAAACATTAGTAAGCTTGCATGAAGGTTTAGTTCAAAAGAAATTTACTTCTCAAGAATTAACAAGTGCAACATTTGAAAAAATTCAAGCAGTAGATGATAAAGTTGGAGCTTTCTTAGCTCTAAATGAAGAAGAAGCAATGGCTCAAGCAAAAGCTGCTGATGAAAAAGGTTATGATTCAACTCTTTCTCTTCAAGGTTTGCCAATCGGAATTAAAGATAATATTGTAACTCGTGATTTAATTACAACAGCTGCAAGTCGTATGTTGGAAGATTTCAATCCAATTTATGATGCGCATGTGATGGACTTGTTGAAAAAAACAGGTGCTGTGAATGTCGGAAAATTAAACATGGATGAATTTGCCATGGGTGGTTCGACAGAAAATTCTTATTTCAAGAAAACTAGAAACCCTTGGGATTTAACAAAAGTTCCTGGAGGATCTTCAGGTGGTTCTGCAGCAGCTGTTGCAGCTGGGGAAGTATTAGTAACTTTAGGTTCTGATACAGGTGGTTCGATTCGTCAACCTGCAAGTTTTACAGGGATTGTTGGAATGAAACCAACTTATGGTCGTGTATCTCGTTATGGATTAATTGCCTTTGCATCAAGCTTAGACCAAATTGGACCATTAACTCGTACGGTTAAAGATAATGCATTAGTATTAGAAGCCATTAGTGGATATGATCACCGTGATTCTACAAGTGTAAATGTACCTGTTCCAAATTATTACCAACAAATTAATGGTAATATTAAAGGGTTAAAAATTGCCTTACCAGTAGAATATTTAGGAGATGGAATTGATCCTGAGATTCGTAAAGCAGTTTTAAAAGCAGCTGAACAATATCGTGCGTTAGGAGCAACTGTGGAAGAAGTGAGCTTACCTCATTCTAAATACGGTATTCCTGCATACTATATTATTGCTTCTTCAGAAGCATCTTCTAACTTACAACGTTTTGACGGTATTCGTTATGGACACCGTTCAGCTGAAGCAAAAACTTTAGAAGATTTATATGTTATGAGCCGTACTGAAGGTTTTGGTATGGAAGTGAAACGTCGTATTATGTTAGGAACATTCTCATTAAGTTCTGGTTACTATGATGCTTACTTCAAAAAAGCAGGACAAGTTCGTACATTAATTAAACAAGATTTTGCGAATGTCTTTGCTAACTATGATTTAATTTTAGGACCTGTAACAACTTCAACTGCATATGGAATTGGCGAAAGAAATGATGATCCAATTGAAATGTATATGGCTGACTTATTAACAGTTCCTGTAAACTTAGCAGGACTTCCAGCAATTTCTGTACCTGCGGGATTCTCTAGCGAAGGTTTACCAATTGGGATTCAATTAATCGGAAATTACTTCCAAGAACAAACGATTTATCAAGCAGCATTTGCATTTGAACAAGCAAATGACTATTACTTAAAACAAGCAAACGTATAAGGAGGAATATAAGATGAATTTTGAAACAATTATTGGGCTAGAAGTTCACGTAGAGTTAAAAACAGATTCAAAAATCTTCTCTCCTTCACCAGCTCATTTTGGAGCAGAGCCAAATACAAATACAACAGTGATTGACTGGGGTTATCCAGGGGTACTTCCAGTTATTAATAAACGTGCGATTGAATTTGGAATGCGTGCTGCATTAGCGTTAAACTGTGAAATTTCACAACATACAAAATTTGACCGTAAAAACTATTTCTACCCTGATAATCCAAAAGCGTATCAAATTTCTCAATTTGATTATCCAATCGGTCATGATGGATGGATTGATATTGAAGTAGAAGGAAAAACAAAACGTATCCGTATCGAACGTGTTCACTTAGAAGAAGATGCTGGTAAAAATACTCACGGAACGGATGGATTCTCATATGTAGACTTAAACCGTCAAGGAACTCCATTAATTGAGATTGTATCTGAAGCGGATATGCGTTCACCTGAAGAAGCCTATGCTTATTTAGAAGCATTACGTCAAATTATTATGTTTACAGGCGTATCAGATGTGAAAATGGAAGAAGGATCAATGCGTTGTGATGCGAATATTTCTTTACGTCCTTATGGTCAAGAAAAATTCGGTACAAAAACAGAGTTGAAAAACTTAAACTCATTCAACAATGTTCGTAAAGGGTTAGCATATGAAGAAGTTCGTCAAGCTCAAGTATTACGTAGCGGCGGCGTTATTGGTCAAGAAACAAGACGTTTTGATGAATCAAATGGTCAAACAATTTTAATGCGTGTGAAAGAAGGGTCAAGTGACTACCGTTACTTCCCAGAGCCAGACTTACCAAACTTAGAAATTTCAGATGAATGGGTAGAAGAAGTTCGTCAATCAATTCCTGAAATGCCAACCGTTCGTCGTGAACGTTATGTTCGTGAATTTGGATTACCAGAATATGATGCAATGGTCTTAACATTATCAAAAGAAATGTCTGATTTCTTTGATGAAACAGTTGCAGCAGGTAGTGATCCAAAATTAGCTTCTAACTGGTTAATGGGAGATATTTCTGCTCACTTAAATAGTAAAAAATTAGAATTACAAGATCTATTATTAACACCACAAAGTTTAGCAGAAATGATTCAATTAATTGGAGACGGAACAATCAGCTCTAAATTAGCGAAGAAAGTCTTCTTATTATTAGCTGAAGAGGGCGGGACAGCTCGTCAAGTTGTTGAAAAACATGGTATGATTCAATTAAGTGATCCATCACAATTATTACCAATTATTCAAGATGTGTTAACTAATAACGCACAATCGATTGAAGATTTCAAAAATGGTAAAGATCGTGCAGTTGGCTTCTTAGTGGGTCAAATTATGAAACAAACAAAAGGAAAAGCAAATCCTGGAATTGTAAACCAATTATTACAAGAAGAATTAGCAAAATATTAATAACTGAGAGAACTTGAACGCAGTAGATAGTCTTCTACTGTTTCAAAGTGAAATAGTCACTGGGGGTGAATAGAAAACGGAATTTCCGACTTCTTATTCACTCCTTCTCTCTTTTTCATAACGAATGAATGGAGGTGTCAAAATGATTCGAGTGTACACAAAAATTATTCAAGCTGGAGAAACCTTACAAACAAAATTAGAAGCACCGATTGAATCCATTGAATGGAAAGTTGAAAACGAACAATTAGCATTGTCATATCAAGAGAAAGAAACACAGACAAAAGTGGATTTACTAGTATCTACTGGAGAAGTTCAATTATTCCGAGAAGGTGAAGTAGCGAGTCAATTATTATTCCAACATCAAAAGAAAACAAATGGTCGTTATCAATTAGCTCAAGGACAAGAAATTTTATTTGAGATTAAAACGAAGAAAGTAGAGGTTTCTTCTGATTGGAAACAAATTTCTTTTGAATACCAATTATCTCAACAAGGAGAAAATTTAGGAGAATTTACAGTAAATATGGAAATTCTTAAAGAAAACATTGTGCAATAGTAGCGTGTTATGGCTTTTGTATGCTATACTGTTAAGGAATATGTGGAAAGGAAGTGTATCCTTTGGAATTAAAAGCACTGGATGGAATCAACAAAAATGAATTATCAATGGTTGAAGTAGCACATGCTATCTTGGAAGTAAAACAAGAAGTAATGGACTTTAATCAATTATTAGTAGAAGTTCAATCATATATGGAGTTAAGCGATGAGCAATTAGAAGCACGTATGGCTCGTTTTTATACAGATTTAAATATTGATGGAAGCTTCATTTCACTTGGAGAAAATCGTTGGGGCTTACGTTCATGGTATCCAATCGATTCAATTGATGAAGAAATCGTATCTTCAATGGATGATGAAGATGTTAAAAAACGTCGTAAAAAACGTAAAAAAATTAATGCCTTTGGATCTGAAGAAGATCTTATCGACTACAATGATGATGATCCAGAAGATGAAGATGGCTTGTTAGAAGATGAAGAAGATGATGATGTTATCGACTTAGACGATGATGTAGATGATGAAGAAGAAACAGAATTAGATGCATATCGTTCAGATTTAAGTGAATTAGGTGCTGACGAAGATTTAGAAGAAGACGTTAGTGCGGATGAAGATTTATCGATTATTAGTGATGACGAGTTAGATAGTGATTTTGACGAAGAAGAGGATGAATTATAATCCTTTTTAATCCATTATAAGTTAGAAAGTGGGGTGCTTAGCGCTCCTCTTTTTTATAGGAGGAAAAGTTATGAAAAGAGTTCTATCATTATTTTTCGATACGACTTTTCTAAAATTTATGTTAGTAGGAGTCGTTAATACCCTGGTGGGAACAGCGGTGATGTTTTTTTGCTTTAATGTATTAGCATGGAGCTATTGGGTGTCGAGTGCATTGAATTATATTATTGGAAGTATGGTTAGTTATGGATTAAATAAACGATTTACTTTCCAACAAAAAGGGCATGATTGGTATACTGTATGGAAATTTATCGTGAATGTTTCTGTTTGTTATGTCCTTGCCTATGGGTTAGCGAAGCCATTTGTTGCATGGCTGCTTTCTGATGTTACTACAAACATACAAGGAAATGCTGCGTTATTCGTTGGAATGGTTTTATTTGTTGGGTTTAATTATATCGGACAAAGATTTTGGGCATTCTCACCCAAAAAGATGTAAAATAATGACTTGCTCAGAAAAGAGTTAGTGGTTTAATTCTAGTAATCGTTATGGTAAAATAACACTATCTATAGATTTAAGGGGGATACTGCCAAATGGCGGAAGATAAGAAAACTTTTTATTTAACAACACCAATTTATTACCCAAGTGGACAATTACATATCGGACATGCATATACAACCGTAGCAAGTGATGCAATGATTCGCTATAAAAAATTACAAGGCTACGATGCATACTTTTTAACAGGAACAGATGAACATGGACAAAAAATTCAACAAAAAGCCCAAGAAGCAGGGGTAAGTGAGATTGAATTTGTCGATAATATTATTTTCGGTATTCAAGATTTATGGAAAAAACTAGAAGTTTCGTACAATGATTTTATTCGTACGACTCAACCTCGTCATAAAAAATCTGTACAGAAAATTTTCCAAAAATTAATGGATAATGGTGATATTTATTTAGGTGAATATGAAGGTTGGTATTCTGTTAGTGATGAAGAATACTTTACAGAATCTCAATTAGTCGAAGTGTATCGTGATGCTGATGGAAAAATGATTGGCGGAGTAGCTCCAAGTGGTCATGAAGTTCAATTAGTAAAAGAAGAATCATATTTCTTTAGAATGAGTAAATATGCAGATCGCCTATTACAATACTATGAAGAACATCCAGAATTTATTCAACCAGAATCTCGTAAAAATGAAATGATTAATAACTTCATTAAACCAGGGTTGGAAGATTTAGCTGTTTCTCGTACATCATTTGACTGGGGAATTCCAGTACCGAATGATCCAAAACATGTGATTTATGTATGGATTGATGCTTTATCAAACTATATTACAGCTTTAGGCTATGGAAGTGATGATGAGACATTATTCAATCGTTATTGGCCAGCAGATGTACATTTTATCGGAAAAGAAATCGTTCGTTTCCATACGATTTATTGGCCAATTATGTTAATGGCATTAGATTTACCATTACCGAAGAAGATTTTTGCACATGGTTGGTTATTAATGAAAGACGGTAAAATGTCTAAATCTAAAGGGAATGTTGTTGATCCTAACACATTAATTGAACGTTATGGTCTAGACGCTTTACGTTACTATTTATTACGTGAAGTACCATTTGGTTCAGACGGTATTTTCACACCAGAATCATTTGTAGAACGCATTAACTATGACTTAGCAAATGACTTAGGAAACTTATTAAATCGTACAGTAGCGATGATTAATAAATATTTTGACGGAACAATTCCAACTTATTCTGCTCCAGTTTCAAGCTTCGATCATGAATTAGTAGAAGCTTCAAAAGTGATGATTGAAGAAGTAGAAGCAGCAATGGAAGAAATGCAATTCTCAGTTGCATTATCAGCGATTTGGAAATTTGTTTCTCGTACAAATAAATATATTGATGAAACAACTCCTTGGGCAGCTGTAAAAGATGAAGCGCGTCAAGAAGAATTAGCTCGTACAATGAGCTACTTAGCAGAAAGCTTACGTATTATTGCGGTGGCTTTACAACCATTCTTAACACAAACGCCAGGAGAAATCTTAGCACAATTAGGAATTCAAGACGAAGCTTTACGTGACTATCCTTCGCTTCATACATTTGGAGTAATTCCAGCAGGTACAACAGTTGTTGAAAAAGGACAACCAATTTTCCCACGTTTAGATATGGAAGAAGAAGTTGCTTATATTCAAGGAAAAATGGGTGGAACGGTTAAAGAAGAAGTGGCGACCGAATGGAACCCAGAAGAAGTGGAATTAACAACTGAAAAAGAATCTATCAAATATGATGACTTTGATAAGTTGGAATTAAAAGTCGCAGAAGTCATTGACTGTAAACCAGTGGAAGGTGCAGATAAATTATTACAATTCCGATTAGATGCTGGAGATGCTGGCGGACACCGTCAAATTTTATCTGGTATCGCTCAATGGTATCCAAACCCAGAAGAGTTTATCGGTAAAAAAGTTGTAATTGTGGCAAACTTAAAACCACGTAAGATGAGAGGACAAATTAGTCAAGGGATGATCTTATCAGCAGAAAAAGATGGAGTATTACAAGTTGTATTAGCTCCTCAAGAAATGCCAAATGGTTCATTTGTTTCATAATTAATAGGGAACGCAGTTATTGTAGGGAGAGTACGTTGCTTTACAACGTGCTCTTTCGTGTATATAAGAGAAAAAGGAGAATGTAAGATGAAGAAGGGCTTATTAACAGGTTTATTATTATTTGGTTTCTTTTTTGGAGCAGGGAATTTAATCTTTCCTCCTTCATTAGGATTGTTTTCTGGTGAGTATTTCTGGCCAGCGATTGCGGGATTTATTTTATCCGGTGTCGGTATTCCCATTATTACATTAATTGTAGGTGCAACGAGTAATGGAAGTTTTAAACATGAATTAGAAACTAAAGTTCATTCAGTATTTGCGGTAGCATTTTTAGCTGTTTTATATTTGTCGATTGGACCATTTTTTGCAATTCCAAGAACAGCAACTGTTTCGTATTCGATTAGTATTCAGCCATTTGAGTCAGCTTTAGCCTCAATGGGAATTTCAGATACAGTATCATTGTTGATTTACACCGTTTTATATTTTGCTGCAGCATATTGGATTGCGATTCATCGTTCAACAATTTTAAATAGTATTGGAAAAATTTTAACACCATTATTTGCCGGATTAATTTTAGTCTTAGTATTATTAGGAGCGATTAAATATGCAGGAGTAGCACCAATGCAAGCAGCAACAGCTTATCAAAATGGTGGTTCATTTGGAAATGGATTTATTGAAGGATACAATACACTAGATGCCTTAGCATCTGTTGCTTTCTGCGTAGTAGCAGTAAATACATTGAAAAAATTCCATTTCTCTTCAAAAGAAGAATTTACAAAAACGATTATCGGGGTAGGTTTAGTAACTGCAGTAGGATTTAGTATTTTATATCTAGGATTAGCAAATCTAGGAAATCATTTTACAGTACCTGCAGATGTGTTAGCAGATAAAGCGGTGAATAAAGGGTCATATATTTTAGCAGCTGCTTCAAAAGATATTTTTGGAGTGTTTGGACAAGTATTTTTAGGAGCAATGGTTATTTTAACGTGCTTTACAACAACGGTTGGATTAATTGTTTCAACTGGAGAGTTTTTTGAAGAGTTATTCCCTAAATATTCTTACAAAGTATATGCAACAGTTTTCTCATTGATTGGATTTGGAATTTCTAATTTAGGATTAAATACTGTCATCAAGGTTTCATTACCGGTATTACTAATTTTATATCCAATTACAATTATTATCGTTGTACTTATCATTTTAAATAAATTTGTTCCACTTTCTAAAATTGGAATGCAGTTAACAGTAGGTTTGACAGTACTAGTATCAGTGTTAACAGTATTAGGAGATACCCTAAAATTATCGGCATTATCTACTGTGATGAACCAATTACCGTTTTCTACTTTATCGTTAGGATGGGTTGTTCCAGCATTTGTAGGGATAGTGATTGCTTTAATTTTAAGTGATAAACAAAAAGGTGAAATTTTTGATTTTGAAAAAATCTTAGCAGAGTAAGAAAGTAGGTTAGTATGTTTTTATATGGAATTACGATAATCGTATTGATAGCTCTACTTTTTTCTATGTGGAAAGATAATCGTAGTTTATGGAATCCAGCTTTATTAGTGATTGAAGTATTGTTTTTATTTTTATCGATTGCGAATGCCTTTTTTAGTTTTGGATATGAAAATGCGCATTTGGTGATGATAGTAGGAATTTTACTCATTCCCGTTCTGATTCTTTTGAGTGGTTTATTTTTAATCGTTAATGGCTTTATTTTGTTGAAAAAAGAAGGGTTCTCTAAAGCAAATCTTTTGTCACCTATTATGGGAATTGTAATTTTATTATTCTTTGTTTTTATGTGGATTCGAGTTGGGCTAGTTACAAATAATTTTTTCATTTATAATCCGTGGATTAATATACTATTTATGTTTATCATTTATTCTTATATTATTTTTGGATTTGCATTTGTAGGATTTATGATGTACTCCTGTGTCTATTTATGGGTGCCGAAGAAACAGCATTATGATTTTATTATTATTCATGGTGCCGGATTGTTAGATGGGGAAAGAGTTACGCCTCTTCTAAAAAAGAGAATTGATAAGGCTGTACAAGCATTTCATCAATCAAAAAATCCTCATATTCAACTTATTGCCAGTGGTGGACAAGGTAGTGATGAAAAAATATCTGAAGCACAAGCGATTTATAACTATTTAGTGGAACATACAGATGTGCCAAAAGAAGCTATTATATTAGAAGAAAAATCTACAACCACTTATGAAAATTTACTGTTCTCTAAAGAACTAGGAGAGCAATTGATTGAAAATCCTCGATTTTTATTTGTAACAAATGACTATCATGTATTTCGCACAAGCACTTATGCTCGTCAAATTGGAATGCAAGGTGATGGTTTAGGTTGCTCCACTGCAAGTTATTATATTCCATCCGCTTTTATTCGTGAATATGTAGCAATGTGTGTGAAAATGAAAAAACTCTTTATAGGGTTTGAATTGCTGTATGTTCTATTGGTTATATTATCCTATAGAGGCATATTGTGGTAAAAAATTAAATGAATAATAACGAAGCATACCAATTTCGGTATGCTTTTTTGTCGTGACGATTTGCATGAGAAGTCGTGACGAAAGTCATGGTAGGTAGTGACTTTAGGCACTACTGGAATAAAGAAAACTTTTCTATAATAAGGTCATCAGTTAGGAAATCAGTAAAGAGGGGATAAACATGATTGTAGTAAAAAATGTAACAAAAAAATTTGGACAAAAAGTAGCTTTAGAAGAAATTTCTTTTGAAGTTAATAAAGGAGAAATTTTCGGATTCTTAGGGCCATCTGGTTCAGGGAAAACAACGATGATTAAAATCTTAACGGGGCAATTAAATGCCGATAGCGGGCAAACAGAATTGTTAGGAAAAATATCAGAGAAGTTAACTCCAGCAGATTTAGAACAAATCGGATTAGTGAGTGATACAAGTGGATTTTATGAAAAACTAAGCCTTTATAAAAATTTACAAGCTTATGCAAAATTATATGGAAAACCAAATGCACGAGTAGATGAAGTGTTAAAACAAGTTGATTTATATGAGAGTAAAAACTTAGCAGCAGAAAAACTATCAACAGGGATGAAACAAAGAATGTTTCTAGCAAGAGCTTTAATCAATAAGCCGAAAGTATTATTCTTAGATGAGCCAACAAGTGGATTAGATCCAACTACTTCTAAGAAAATCCATGAATTATTATTAGATCTGAAAGAAGCAGGAACAACGATATTCTTAACAACACATGATATGAACGAAGCAACATTATTATGTGACCGTCTAAGTTTACTGAATCGAGGACATTTAATTGAATATGGAACACCTTCTTCGATTATTCAAAAATATAATCACGAGAAAAAAGTTCAATTAACTTTCGCAGATGAAACACAAACAGAAATTACATTTGAAGAATTAGGACAAACAGATTTAACACAAGTCGTTGCGATTCACTCATGTGAACCAACTTTAGAAGAAATATTTATTCAATTGACAGGAGAGAAATTAAATGATTAAACGATTATCTGCCTTAATTTGGCTACGCACACAAGTATTATTAAGTAATAGCACTTTATTAGCAACGATTTTATTACCGTATGGAATGTTAATCTTATATAACCAATTTATGAATAAGGATGGACTACATTCTTCATATATGGTATTTATGTGTTTATCATTAGCCTTCTCAGTCTCACTAGGAAGTTTAACTTCTTTAACAATTGCTGAAGATAAGGAAAAGAAAAACTTGAAATCTTTATTACTCAGTGGTGTTAGAAATGGAGAATATTTATTATCTGCACTATTTTATCCAGTTATTATTGGACTAGTAACGATTGTAAGTTTTCCAATGATTGTAGATGCAGACTTTGGAAAACATTCAGGAGAATATTTTGTAGTAGCGATTGTTGTGGCATTATGTGTTATTTTATTAAACTTATTAATTGCTTCTCTTTCTAATACTCAATCACAAGCGCAAGTGAATGGTTTAGTACCTATGATGGCTATTTCATTCTTACCATTGTTCTCTGGATTAAGTGAGACTGCTTCAAAAATTGCTCATTATACATTTATGGGAGTTTATGTAGACTTCTTTACTAAAGAAAGTTTTGAATTAAGCTTTGAAACAATTGGTGTAGCATTAGCTTGGTTAGTAGGCTTATTCTTAGTAAACTTAATTGTATTAAATCCAACACGAAAAGAACTCTTTTTAGCGAAACTGACAAGAAAAGCTGTGTAAAATATGAAATAGACTTTTGCACTGTAGTAAAGGACGGCAGCAGCTTTGCGAGCGAATCTCATGCATGATAATACTACAGTGGAAAGTCTGTTCTTGTGGAAAGGATATAATGAGAGAGAGTTACGAATTAGGTATTTTGGCGGGTCAGTCAAAATACCTTTTTTTAGTTTGAATTTCATACTTCACTATAAAATTATATAAAAATAAGATATAATAAGTCAGATAAATAGTAGTGAGTGAGGATTGAGATGAAAAAAAATGATCGTATAGAAGTACAAATTGATGATTTAACGTATGAAGGAATGGGTGTTGCAAAAGTCGATGGATTTCCTCTTTTTATTGAAAATGCGCTGCCTGGAGAAAAAGTAGTGGCGCATGTTTTAAAAATTGGGAAAAAATTTGGCTATGCCAAAGTTGTCGAATGGGTATCGACGAGTCCTGACCGTATTCCATTAGTTGATCCAAATGGAACTCGAGTGGGAACAATGCCTTTACAACATATGAAATATGAAGCTCAATTAGCCTTCAAACAAAAACAAGTGAAACATGTCATGAATACAATTGCGAAAATACCAGAGTTAGAAGTTCGTCCAACGATTGGAATGGAACATCCATTTGGATATCGGAATAAAGCACAAATCCCTGTAAGAATGGTAGATGGCTTATTAACGACTGGCTTTTTCAAGAAAAATTCACACGACTTAGTTCCAATCGAAGATTTTCATATTCAAGATCCAGAAATTGATCGTATTATTTTAGTTGTTAGAGATATTTTACGAAAATATGCAATTGAAGCTTATGATGAAGAAAAACATACTGGCGATTTACGTCATATAATTGTACGTAGAGGATTGCGCACTTCTCAAGTGATGATTATTTTAGTCACTCGTACAGAGAAGTTTGTTCAAAAAGAGGCAGTTGTAGAGCAAATTACTCAGCAATTACCAGAAGTAGTGTCAATTGTTCAAAATATTCAACCTCATCAATCAAATGTTATTATGGGTTCTCAAAAGAAAGTATTATTTGGAGAAGATGCTTTCCAAGAAGCATTAATGGAATTTAATTTTACCATTAGTTCACGTTCATTTTTCCAAGTTAATACCATTCAAACGGAAGTGTTGTATCGTGAAGCAATTCAGGCAGCTGAGTTAACTGGGGATGAAATAGTAGTGGATGCTTATTGTGGAATTGGAACAATGAGTTTAGCTTTTGCCAAACGTGTTAAAAAAGTTTATGCCATGGAAATTGTACCGGATGCCATTCAAATGGCGAAGGAAAATGCTCGATTGAATAAGATTGACAATGTAACATTTGAAGTGGGAGCAGCTGAAAAAGTCATGCCGACATGGGTAGACTCAGGATTACAACCGGATGTGATTGTAGTCGATCCACCAAGAAAAGGATTAGATGGAGCATTTATCGAGGCAGCCGTTAAAACAAAAGCTAGAAAAATTGTGTACGTTAGCTGTAATCCAGCAACATTAGCACGTGACTTAGCTTTATTCCAAGAAGAAGGTTATCAGGCGCTGTATGCTCAGCCAGTAGATATGTTCCCAATGACGACAGCGATTGAAACAGTAGCTGTATTAGAACGAGTGATTTAAGGAGGAAATATGAGAGGATTTTATTTTGTTGTAGCATGGATTTCATTAGTATTAGGGATAATTGGAATTGTTCTTCCAGTTTTGCCAACGACACCATTTTTATTATTAACAGTGTTCTGTTTTTCAAAAAGCTCCAAAAGATTTGAAAAATGGTTTGCAAATACAAAATTATACCGAATTTATGTATCGGATTATTTAGAAACAAAATCCATTGCTCGATCTCGTAAAAAGAAAATTATTATTTATATTTACATTTTAATGGGGATTTCTATTTATTTTGCCCCAATTATTTATGTAAAAATCGGTCTAGGTTTATTAACGATATTTATTACGTATTATCTATTTAAAGTTATTCCGGATAAATAAGTACATAAAAAACGCATCTCGTTTTATGAATGAGATGCGTTTTTTAATGATTGAATAATGGGTTGATGTTTATAAGAATAATATAGCTGAATCGTCATAGGAACCCAAATGAGAGGTTCACAGAAAATAACTCCAATATATCCAGTTGATGGAATAATAAAAATAACAAATAAAATTTTCCCAAATAATTCAATGAAACTTGAAATTAATGGCGTAATTTTTTGTCCTAATCCTTGTAAACTATTTCGAAGGACTAGTAAAACGGCTAATACTGGATAAAATGATGAACTAATACGATTATAAAGAGATGCATTCGAGATTAGTTCAGGATCAGTCGAACCAGAAATTAATTCGTTTAATGATGGACTGGCAAAAAATAATGTAATGGCAACAAAGATTGTCCATACAATTGCAACCATACTTCCTAAATAAATGCCTCGTTGAATTCTTTGAGGACGATTCGCTCCTAAATTTTGAGAAGTAAAGGTTGTTAAAGATGATGCAATCGCTGAAACAGGTAGCATTGAAAACGACATAATTCTTCTAGCAGATGTTTGTGCACTAATAATCGTTGCTCCTAGCGCATTAATCGAAGTTTGTAAGGTAACTGTTCCGATAGAAACAATTGAAGTCATTAGTCCCATTGCTAGACTTTGTCCTAATAAATCAAGATACAATTCTTTATCCCATATAAAATGTTTTCGCTGTGGCAATAAGAAATTGGCTCTTTTTCGAATATAAAAATAACAAAGAATAGCAGAAAGTCCCTGAGAAATAATGGTAGCTAAACCTGCTGATTGCACACCTAAGTGTAATTGAGTAATAAAGAATAAATCTAAAATAATATTAACAATAGCAGAAAATATTAAAAAATATAATGCTGCTTGACTATCTCCAACTGCACGAAGTAAACCAGCGCAGAGATTATAAGCAAATGTGACTCCTACACATAGGACAATCATATGAATATATTGGTACGATAAATCAATGATTTCAGTTGGAGTTCCTAAAAATTCTAATAAAGGATACATTCCAAAGTGACCGATTGTTGAAACTAAGAAGCTAAGACCTAGCCCAATTACTAATGTTGAAGCAACTGCTCGTTTTAATTGTGTCATATCTTGTGCACCAAAACAGCGAGCGATGACAACGCCCATGCCATTTCCTACTCCAAGTGCAAACCCGATAACAAGTTCGAAAATGGCAGCAGTAGCACCAACACCTGCAAGAGCATTTGCTCCTAAATAACGACCTACAATCATAATATCCGCGGTGTTATATAATTGTTGAAAAATATTTGAAATTAAGATGGGAATTGCAAAAGCAATAATAGAGCGTAAAATAGGTCCATCTAATAAATTTACAGACGTTTTTTTAAACATAATAAAGTTTTATTATCTTTCTCCTTATTTGAATTGATACTATTTTATCAAAAAAACAGAATGATTGACAATGGTTATCGTCATGTTTAATATAATAAAATTAATAAAATTAGATATATTGGAGGATTTATAATGTCAATGATAACAACAATTTTAGGAACTTTAGTAGCTATAGAATTCTTTTATATTTTTTACTTAGAAACAGTTGCTACGGTATCTGCTAGTACAGCACGAGTTTTTAAAATGGAAGAAGAAGAATTAAGACGTCCGTCAGTCACTACATTATTTAAAAATCAAGGAGTTTATAATGGGTTAATTGGAGTTTTAATCCTAATCTCTATTTATGTGATTCCGAGTATTACTTGGCTTGTTTTTTTATTAGCATATATCATTTTAGTAGCATTATATGGTAGTGTAACGAGTGATAAAATGATTCTTTTAAAACAAGATGGGATAGCAATTTTGACATTAATATCGTTATTCTTTTAAAAACAAATAAGCATGAAAGCCCAAAATAACTTTCATGCTTATTTTTATAGTCTAATGATAGAATGTTCAACAAATGTACGATAACACATTATTTGCTTGTTGTTATAAGAATCGATGACTTTTAATAACATTTGAAAGGCACTTCTACCAAGTTCCAATGTATGAATATTAACATATGCAGTCATTGGAAGTAGTGGGGGGTTGGAGTCAAATGTTAGAACTGGAACAGAAATTTGATTCTCATTTAAGTATCTAAGAGCTCCTTCTGTAATTAAAGCATCGGTTGTTACAACTCCATCGATGGTTTCTCGTTCGATAATACTCTTCATCGTTTGATAGCCACGTTCTCTCGTAAATTCCCCAACATGAGATATTAATCCTTCTTTAATAGGAATAGCATAATGTTCGAGTGCTTTCTTATACCCAATTAAACGATCTTGCGAAACGAATAATTGATGACGTCCGCTAATCAATGCAATAGAAGAACATCCTTCTTTTATCATATATTCAGTTGCATCGAATCCAGCTTTTTCATTATTATTATCGACAAATGAAATAAAGGGTGATAAAGATTTTCCGATTACGACACTAGGGAATTCTTGTTCAATTGCTAATTCCACTAATGGATCGTCTGTTTCCCCGTAAAGAAATATAATTCCGTCAACACGTCTCCCTAAAATGGTGTCTTTTAAAATTTTTAAACGCTGTTCGTCGTCTTTGCCTGTACATAATTGAATCAAATAATGATGATCTGCGGCAATTTGAGAAATCCCTCGAATAACTTCTGGGAAGAAAGAGTTTTGATAAAATGCATCCGTATCTCTTGGTAGAACGACACCGATGACATTGGTTTTATTGCTAGCCAAGCTTCGAGCATTGAAATTAGGATGGTAATTAAGAGCCTCCATTGCTTGGCGTACTCTTTTTTTAGTTGCTTCACTAATACTTGATTTATCTTGAATGACACGGGTAACAGTTGAAGGTGATACTTCAGCCAGTCGAGCAACATCTTTAATGGTGACAGCCATTTAAATTCTCCTTTTTTGTGTGAATATAAAAAAATCTGGGCAGGAAAACAATGTTAACCAGCCCAGAGTAATAATCATCTTAAGATTTGATAGCTCCATCAACCATACCTTTCATGATATGTTTTTGAGCAATTAAGAATAGGATGATGACTGGTAACATAATTAATAGAGTTGATGTTAAAATCATATCCCATTGTTTTGTAAATGATCCTGCAAAGTTAGATACTGCGATTGGAAGTGTTTGAATCGCATTTCCTTTACCTAATAATAATAGTGGTAATAAGAAGTCGTTCCAAATCCAAATACCATTTAAGATTAAAATTGTTACATAGATTGGTTTTAAAATTGGTAATACAACATAGAAGAATGTTTGCATTTTATTACATCCATCTAATTCAGCTGCTTCTTCGATTTCAAGTGGAACACCTTTAATGAAGCCGTGGAACATGAATACAGATAGAGACATTCCAAATCCAGTGTAAGCAAAGATGATACCAGGATAAGTACGTAATAAGCTAAATCCGAATAAAGGATTTGTAATTGTATCACTTAAAATTTTGAACCAAGTTACTAATGGATACATTACAACTTGGAAAGGAATTACCATTGATGCTACAAAGATAAAGAATACAACAGTTGATAGTTTAGAACGGTAACGAACTAATCCCCAAGCAGCTAATGCTGAGAATAATGTAATCGTTACTAATGAAATCACTGTAATAATTGTTGAAGCAAAAAATGATGATGGGTATTTAATGGAAGGATTATTCCAAATTGTTACCGCATTTGTCCATAGTTGACCGAAACTTGCAGGCCATGATAATGGGCTAGCCAAGATTTCGGCAGAACTTTTAGCTGAGTTAATCACTAATAAAAAGATTGGGCTTAAGAATAATAAGAATAAAACAGCTCCAAAAATTTCTAAAAGTAACAAGCCGAGTTTTTGGTTTTTCATTATAAGTCAATCTCCTTCCGTTTAGTGATTGAAGTTTGAACAACACTGATAATTACTAAGATGAAGAATAAAATAACTGCACGAGCTTGTCCTTGTGCCATTAAGTTGTCTCCAGAAGCAGTGTTATAAATATTCATTGTAATAAACTCTGTACTTTGGATAGCTTTATCATGCCATAATAGAGATGGACCACCACCAGTAAGTGAGAAGTTTACATCGAAAATTTTAAATGAGTTTGTAATCGTTAAGAATAGTGATACCGTAAATGCAGGCATTACCATAGGAATAATAATATGTCTTAATCTTTGTAAAGCATTTGCACCATCAAGAGAAGCAGATTCTACTAAACTTGAAGGTACATTTTGTAATGCAGCAAAGTAAATCATCATAATATAACCAGCATATTGCCATGTGTTCGTAATAATTAAAGCTAATACTGCTAATTTAACGTCACCTAAAAATAGATTATCTACTAAGAATTGACTACCAATAGCTGAACCTAAAGCAGGGAATACTGAGTTATAAATGAATTGCCAGATATACCCTAATACAAGTCCCCCGATAAGGTTAGGAATAAAGAATCCAGCTCTGAAAATTTCACTGAATTTAATTTTACTAGCTACTAGTAAAGCTAAACCGAATGATACAAAGTTTACAACGACTACGTTAAATAATGCGAAAATAACAGTAATCATTAATGAATATTGGAAACGAGTATCAGCAAAGCTGTCTGTAAAGTTTTTTAATCCAACAAAGTTAATTTTAGTTTGAGTAACACTCTTCCAGTCTGTTAGAGAATAGTAGAAACCTAAGAAGAAAGGTACAATAATTACGAGTGCGAAAATGATAAATGCCGGTAGCACAAGCCAGTAAAACGTACGTCTTGCGCGATCGTCACGACTAAGAGCTTTTTTATTCTTAGACATGTTAGGGTTCCTCCTTTTATGTATCGATGAGGTATTAATAACAGCAAACCCACAACGACCGTTGTAAGTAGTTGTGGGCCTGTGTTACATACTTAATTGTTATTTTTGAAGTAAGCTTGGTACTTCTTTGATTTGATTTGTGATCAATTCTTGGAATTTAGCTTTGTCGATTGAACCTTGAGCGTATTGTCCGAAGATTGGTCCTAATTTACCCATTAAGAAGTTGTCAGGCATGAAGTATGGGTTATCAAATGAGTAAACTGGTTTTTTAGCAGCAACCCATTCAGCTAAGAATTTAGATAATGGAGCGCTAGGCATTTCTTTAGAAGTAGAGAATGCTGAAATCATGTTAGCTTTGTTTACTGTGTAATCTTGACCTTCTTTAGTATCAACTAAGTCAGCAAAGAATTTGTTGATTGAATCTAAAGCTTTAGTGTCTTTGTTAACTACATAGTAAGATGGAGCACCGATGAATAATCCATCAGCATTTTTGTCTTTTCCTAAAGTTTGATAAGGGATGAATCCCATTTCGAATTTAGCGTTTAATTGTTTTAAGTTAGGATCTTTCCAGTTACCTTGGTGTAAGAATGCTGCTTTACCACTAGCAAATGCAGAGTCCATATCTTCTTGAGTACCAACAGTTAATAATTTTTTCTCTGTATGTTTGAATAATAATTCAACCCAGTCAGCATAGTTAGATAAACGAGCTTTGTCAGTTTCACCTTTAACTACTTGTTGAGTAACTGTACGGTCTCCGTTTGGTAAACCAGAACTTAAGTAAGCAGCGAAGTCGTGGATACCCATGATCCAAGTTTCACCTTCTTTAGTAGCAGTTGCTACTACTGTAGATAAACCTAATTCATCTTTTTTGCTTTCTAATGTATCCATTGCTTTTTGAACTGCATCAAATGAAGTTAATGAAGCAGGGTCAATACCAGCTTTAGATAATACTTCTTTATTGTAAGCTAAACCGTAACCTTCAACAGCTACTGGGAATCCGTAAACATCGTTTCCTTGTTTGAATTCGAATTCTGTTTTATCAATCCAGTCACCTTTAAGTGGTTGTAAGTTATCTTTCCATAAGTCGTATCCAGCTTGTCCTTCGATTACGAATACGTCTGGAGCAGTCCCAGCAGTAAATTCAGTTTTTAATTGATCTGAAATTTTACATGAACCAGAACATGTTTTAATGTTTACTGTAACTCCGTTTTTGTCGCCCCATTCTTTAGCGTATGCTGTTAAGGCATCTTGAATTTCACTCTTGTTACTATATAAAGTGAATTCTTTTTTGCTTTCAGAAGAGCCTCCTTTTGAAGAGTCTGATGATTTGCTGCCGCAAGCTGCTAATGCTAAACCAGCTAAACCAACAACGAATGATTTTTTAATCCAAGTGTTTGCCATTATTTTTTCCTCCCTTGAGATATATTCAGTTAACGCAAACGATTTCTTAACTGGCTTTAGTATACCTCTTTTGGAAATCGTTTGCAAGACTTTTTTTATAAATTTTTTAAAAAATTTTAGCGGTTACATTTTAAACGGTATTTTGTTTATTTATAAAGCTATATTTATTAATAGGTAAAAAGTCGGTATTATAAGCGTTTTCTTTTAAAAAATGTTTTTATAAAAATTTGAAATTTTACTTGCTTTTTTATTTTTTTTCTAATAGTATTAAAGCAAACGGTTGCGTAAGTTTTGAATTTACGTACCCAATTAGATGGATAAAGAAAAGAGGGTAATATTTTTATGAAAGAAAGACAATCTGGTGTGTTAATGCATATTTCTTCTTTGCCGGGGAAATATGGAATTGGTTCATTTGGAAAATCTGCTTATGATTTTGTAGATTTTTTAGTACGTAGCAAACAAACTTATTGGCAAATTCTTCCATTAGGAACAACAAGTTATGGAGATTCTCCATATCAATCTTTTTCAGCATTTGCTGGAAATACACATTTTTTAGATTTAGATCTATTTGTTCAGGAAGGTTTATTAAATGAAGAAGAATTAACAGGTAATTGGGGAGAAGATTCTACAACTGTTGATTATGCTTTAATTTATGAAAAGAGAAGACCTATTTTAGAAAAAGTCGTTCAACGTTTCTTAGAAAAAGAAGATTTAACGGATTACCATCGTTTTGTGGAAGAAAAAGCAGAGTGGTTAGAACCATTTGCAGAATATATGGCGATTAAAGAAAGCTTCGATATGAAGAGTTGGACTAATTGGACGGATGAAGAAATCAAACGTCGTCATCCAGAAGCTTTAGCAAACTACCGTGAAAAATTAGCGGATAAATTAGAATATCATCGTGTCACTCAATATTTATTTGATAAACAATGGAAAGCCTTGAAAAAATATGCGAATGAACACCATATCCAAATTATTGGAGATATGCCAATTTATGTTGCAGAAGACAGCGTTGAAATGTGGGCAACACCTCACTACTTCAAAACAGATGAAGTTGGTAATGCGGCTTGTGTAGCGGGATGTCCACCAGATAGTTTCTCACCATTAGGACAATTATGGGGAAATCCAATTTATAATTGGAGAACGATGAAATTAGATGGCTTTACTTGGTGGATTAAACGATTGAAAGCAAGCTTTGAATTGTTTGATGTAGTTAGAATTGACCACTTCCGAGGATTTGCAGCTTACTGGGAAATTCCAGCAGGTGCAACAGATGCTACTGGTGGTGAATGGGTAAAAGGTCCAGGTTTTGACTTATTTGAAGCAGTGAAAAATGAACTTGGAGATTTACCAATTATCGCCGAGGATTTAGGATTTATGGATGATGCGGTTATTGAATTGCGTGAAGCGACAGGATTCCCAGGAATGAAAATTTTAGAATTTGGATTTATGGGAGCAGAACCAAGTAGCACAGATTTACCACATTATTATCCGGTAAACTCTGTTTCTTATACGGGAACGCATGATAATGATACAGTTTTAGGCTGGTATGAATCTGCAACAGATGAAGAACGTGATTTCTGTAATCGTTATTTAAATCGTACAGATGAGCCAATTAGTTACGCATTATTAAGAAGTTTATATGGTTCTGTAAGTAAGATGACTATTGCAACGATGCAAGATTTATTACAATTGGATACAACAGCTCGTATGAATATTCCAAGCACTCTTGGTGGAAATTGGGTGTGGAGAATGCAAGAAGGAGATATTACACAAGAAGTGGAAGATTTCCTATTAGAGATTACAGAATTATATGATCGTTCAAACGAACAGTTGTAGGGTTAACAAGTAGAAGGAGAAAACAATGCAAACATTAAAACAATATGTAGAAAGTAACTACCAAAAATCATTAGGAGAATGTTCAAAGGAAGAAGTATATGTAGCTTTATTACATTATACAAAAGAGAAAAGTGCAGCATTACCAGTAAATGAAGGAAAGAAAAAAGTTTATTACATTTCTGCAGAATTTTTAATTGGTAAATTACTATCTAATAATTTAATTAACTTAGGAATTTATGATGAAGTAAAAGAAGAATTAGAAGCTGAGGGACATACTTTAGCAGAAATCGAAGAAATTGAATTAGAACCATCATTAGGAAACGGTGGATTAGGTCGTTTAGCAGCTTGCTTCTTAGATTCTATTGCAACTCTTGGTTTACCAGGGGATGGTGTTGGATTAAATTATCACTTTGGTTTATTTGAACAAAAATTTAAAGATAATCAACAAAACGCAGTACCAAATCAATGGTTAACTCCAGATAGCTGGTTAGTTCCAACTGATGTTTCATATGAAGTACCATTTGCAAACTTTACATTGAAATCAAAAATGTTCAATATTGATGTTTTAGGGTATGAACAATCTCATAAAAACCAATTACATTTATTTGATGTAGATACAATTGATGAGTCTTTAGTTCATGATGATTCAATTGCATTTGATAAAACAAAAATTGCTGAAAACTTAACATTATTCTTATACCCAGATGATAGTGATGAGCAAGGTGAATTATTACGTATTTACCAACAATACTTCATGGTAAGTAATGGAGCTCAATTATTATTAGATGAAGCAGTTGCTAAAGGTAGTAACTTACACGACTTAGCAGAATATGCAACTGTTCAAATTAATGATACTCACCCATCAATGGTAATTCCTGAATTAATTCGTTTATTAGGTGAACGTGGAATTGAATTTGATGAAGCAGTTGAAATTGTTCGTTCAATGACAGCTTATACAAACCACACAATTTTAGCAGAAGCTTTAGAAAAATGGCCTTTACATTACTTAGAACAAGTAGTGCCACACTTAGTGCCAATTATTAAAGAATTAGATGCTCGTGTAAGAAATCAATTTGATGATGCAAGTGTAGCCATTATTGATGAACATAATCGTGTTCATATGGCGAATATGGATATTCACTATGGATATAGCGTGAATGGTGTAGCTGCGTTGCATACAGAAATTTTAAAACAAAGCGAATTGAAGAATTTCTATGAAATTTATCCAGAGAAATTTAACAACAAAACAAACGGAATTACTTTCCGTCGTTGGTTATTGCATGCTAACCCAGAATTAGCAAAATTATTAGATCGTACAATTGGGAAAGAGTATCGTTATGATGCAACTAAATTAGAAGCATTAAAAGCTCATACACATGATTTAGAATTCCAAGAAGCCTTAAAAGGCATTAAACGTAATAATAAATTACGTTTGAAACACTTCTTACAAGAGCACCAAGGTGTAACTGTGAAAGAAGATTCAATTTTTGACGTACAAATTAAACGTATGCATGAATACAAACGTCAACAAATGAATGCGTTATATGTGATTTACAAATATTTAGATATTAAAAATGGAAACATTCCTGCAAAACCAATTACAATTATCTTTGGAGGAAAAGCTGCTCCTGCATATGTGATTGCGCAAGATATTATTCATTTAATTTTATGTTTATCTGAATTAATTGCGAATGACCCAGAAGTAAGTCCACACTTACAAGTGGTAATGGTAGAAAACTACAATGTTACTGCAGCAACTCACTTAATTCCTGCAGCAGATATTTCTGAACAAATTTCATTAGCTTCAAAAGAAGCAAGTGGAACAGGTAATATGAAATTCATGTTAAATGGTGCGTTAACATTAGGAACATTAGACGGAGCAAATGTGGAAATTCACGAATTAGTTGGGGATGAAAACATTTATGTCTTTGGTGAAGATAGCGACACTGTTATTAAACATTATGAAAATAGTGATTACCATTCATACTCATACTATGAAAGAGAAGCGATTCGTCCATTAGTAGACTTTATCGTAAGTGATAGTTTAGTATCGTTAGGAAATAAAGAACGTCTAGAAAGATTATTCAATGAATTAAGAAATAAAGACTGGTTCATGACTTTATTAGACTTAGAAGACTATATCCAAACAAAAGAACGTATGTTAGTAGATTATCACGATCGTGAAAATTGGATTGCAAAAGTAATTACAAATATTGCAATGGCTGGTTTCTTCTCAAGTGACCGTACAATTGCAGACTACAACCGTGATATTTGGAAATTAAAATAGTAAAATGAAATATTAATAAAGAAGCGAGAAATGATGTGAGTTGTTTCTTGCTTCTTTTTTAGGTTAAAATAAAAGAAATTAAAAAAGGAAGGAAGATTCAATGAAAATTATTATGTCTCCTGCAAAAGAAATGGCGACAGATTTGCCTGTACAAAAAGATTGGGAATTAACACAAGATAGTCAAGCGATTGTATCTAAATTAATGACTATAACTAAAGAAGAGTTGCAACAGTTGTTAAAAGTGAGTGATGCTTTGTTAGAAGAAAATTGGGTAAAAATCCAAAACTTCCAAGAAAGTGTCACTTATCATGCGATGGATTTATATCAAGGGTTAGCATTTCGTAGTTTTAAACAAGTAGCCGATTGGAATGAACATCGAGATTATGCAGTGAAACATATTCGGATTCTTTCAGCGTTATATGGTGCAATCAGTCCAGAGGAATGTGTGAAACCGTACCGATTAGATTTAACAATGAATTTAAAGGTTGAAGGACTAACGTTAAAAAAATATTGGAAAGAAAAAATAACCACATCTTTTGAAAAAGGGGAATGTGTCATCAATCTAGCAAGTAGTGAGTTTTCTACTTTATTAAATCAAAGAGATTATGAATGGGTAAATATTGACTTTTATGAGAAAAAAGAAGGAAAGTTAAAACAACATTCTATTATTTCAAAAAAAGCTAGAGGGAAAATGGCAGCTTGGATGATGAAAAATAATATTCAAAATAAGGAGGAATTACAAAAATTTAATGTAGATGGATATAGCTTTGATGCATCACTTTCAAAAGAAAATCACTATTATTTTGTAAAAGAAGTATCATAATCTAATATAAGAAAAAAACGTAGAGAGATTTAGGATATACACAAAAACTGGTAAATTCTCAATCTAAATTCTAGTTTAGAAATCAGTTGAATTTAGTCTGAGA
>CAURER010000005.1:0-72088 GCA_963523795.1 uncultured Granulicatella sp. | reverse complement strand
CGATAATACCAACGATTATCGCACTTTTTTTAATTTACAAGTGTCAAACTCCCGGAATACGATTTCCAGAAAAACTATAATATGGTATACTTTCATTATGTGGCAGTGTAGATATTACTGTCAGGCGATTAGATAGAGAAGGGAAATGAATAAGGTGTTTGAAAAGTTATTAGATCGTTTAATGAGTTTAAAAGGGACTACTGAAAAAATCTATCGTCATGATTTATTTTTAGAAGAAGAATTATCTCCAGCTCAATTTTGGGAATATTCAGATAAATTAGCGTATTATTTACAAGAAAGATTACAAGAAAATCGTCAACCGATTGTTGTATATGGGCATAAACATCCAATGATGATTGTCTATTTTTTAGCATGTGTTAAATCAGGACGTGCATTTTGTCCAGTGGATATTAACACCCCAATTGATAGAGTAAAAGATATTATTGCAACAGTACAATCACCAGTTGTATTAACAAGTGAAGAGATTGACTTAGAAAATCCATTACTAGATGTTTCAGCTACAAAAGAAATTCTTCGCACTACAACTGAAAGTATTGATGCGAGTTATTATGTGAAAGATGAAGATATCTTTTATATTATTTTTACATCCGGAAGTACAGGGAAACCAAAGGGTGTTTCTATTACGTATTATAATTTAAATCAATTTTTAAAATGGTATACAGGGTATTATACTAATAAGGGACGCCAAGTCTTTTTAGGGCACCCACCATTTTCATTTGATTTATCAGTGATGTCTTTATGGCCTGCTCTTTATATGAATGCACCTTTAATTCAAATTGATCGTCAGCATTTACAAGATTTTAAAGTGCTATTTAAAACGTTACAAGAATCAAATGCTACTGTTTGGATTTCTACGCCATCTTTTGCAGAAATGTGCTTAGTAGATCCTAGCTTTAATCAAGAATTATTGCCACAGGTAGATCAGTTTGTATTTTGTGGGGAAAAATTATTTGCTACTACTGCTCAAAAATTATTAGATCGTTTCCCAAATGCAGAAGTAGTGAATACATATGGCCCAACAGAATCAACGGTCATGATTACATGGGTATCAATTACGAGAGAGATTTTAGAACAATATCCGGATAACCTACCTGTTGGAGTGATTAAACCAGGGACAACGGTAACGATTGAAGGTGGAGATAGAGGGGAAATTATTATCCAAGGGGATACAGTAGCCAATGGATATTATCAAAACCCAGAAATGACAGAAAAGAGTTTTGTTATTCCACAAACAGGAGATCGTAGTTATAGAACGGGAGATTTAGGTCATTTTGAAGGAGATTTATTATTCTGTGAAGGACGTATTGACTTCCAAATTAAATTACATGGACATCGTATTGAATTGGAAGATATTGATAATAATTTATTAAAAAATCCAAAAGTTCGCCAAGCAGCAACTGTTCCATCCTATGCAGAAGATGGAAAAATTAAATCTATCATTTCTTATGTTGTGTATACAGACACTATTGAAAGTCGATTTGCAACTGGAAAGTTGATTAAACAAGATTTGGCACAATATGTTCCAGAATATATGATTCCTAAAAAAATCGTCTTTTTAGATGAAATGCCATTAAATAATAATGGTAAAATTGATAAGAAAAAATTAAAGGAGTTATAGAATGGAGTATTTTGAAGGCTTAAATTTTTTTGGAGTACTGTTTTTAGGACTTATTCCAATTATTCTATTACGCCTATTTGAAAAATCAGTTTATTGGATTACTTTAGTGATTTCTGTAGGAATAGCTATTGGAGTTTTTAAAACCCAACCAAACCATTTTATCAATTTAATTGTCTTTATTGTAGAAACCTATCTATTAGTTCGATTAGGCTTTCATTTTAGAGATAAAAAATCGACAAAATATCCAGTTTTATTTTTTGTAAGTTTATTATTAATTGCAGCAAAAACAGTCGTTATTTGGAAAGTTTCAATTTTTGGATTTTTAGGAATTTCTTATATGACGTTCAAAGTTCTTCAAATTATTTTTGAAACTTATGACGGAGTCATTAAGGAGCCAATTAATATTTTTGATTATCTTCAGTTTTTATTATTCTTCCCAACTTTTAGTGCGGGACCAATTGATAGAAGTAAAAGATTTGTTGCAGATATTCATCAAATTATTCCAAGGAAAGAATATATAGAATTATTAGGAACTGGATTATTCCGACTAGTTTTAGGGCTTGTTTATAAAATGGTATTATCGGGATTGTTATATTTAGCATTAAACCATTTACCAAATAAAGGATTTTTGTTTACAACCGTTTCCTATATGTATGTATATACGTTTTATTTATTTTTTGATTTTGCAGGATATAGTTTAATGGCTGTTGGTGTAAGTAATATTATGGGAATTCAAACTCCAATGAACTTTAATAAACCATTTTTAAGTGTGGATATTAAAGATTTCTGGAATCGTTGGCATATTTCATTATCAACTTGGTTGAGAGATTTTATTTTCTCAAGAATTGTAATGAAGTCAATGAGATATAAATGGTTTAAAACTCGTTTATCAACCGCAATGTTTGCGTATATGATTAATATGGTCTTTATGGGATTCTGGCATGGACTTTCATGGAGTTACATCGCATATGGATTTTACCATGGAATTTTAATGGCAGCATTTGAATGGTATCAGAAAAAATCTAAATTTTATAAAAAATATAAACAGAAAACAGCTTATAAAGTTGTCAGTTGGTTTGTAACCATGCATTTAATTATGATAGGCTTGTTAATTTTCTCTGAAAAGCCATATGAATTTATTATAAAATTATTATCGAAATAATAAGGAGAGATTAGTATGTTAGAAGAAAAGGTATTGTCAATTATTGAAGAAATTTGCGAAGATGATGTGATTTATGAAGAACGAGATATTAATTTAAAAGAAGAAGGGTTGATGGATTCATTAGCTTTTGTTGAATTATTAGTTCGAATGGAAGAGTTTGGAATCGAAGTTGCTCCTACAGAAGTAACTTATGAGGAAATTGATACGCCTAATAAAATTATTCACTATATTAAAACAAGGGTGAATCAATAATGAAAAAAATTCAAGCATTTGGAATAGCCTTTGTACTTGCGCTATTAACACTTGCATTATACCTTCAAGTTATTAATCAAAAATTAGCGAATTATTATCATGTGAGTGATAATAGTATTCGTTATAATTTTGAATTTACAAAATATAAAGGTAGAGATATTCTAAAAGATAATATTGATGATAAAACATTAGTAGTATTAGGATCTTCAGAATTAGGAAGAGTGAGTGAACATCCTTTTCATATTAAGCAATTGTTTAATTATGATGATTTTCATATTATGGCAATTGGTGGTGGGAATTTCCAAAATATCATTCAAGCTTCCATGCTAGGATCTTTAGGGAATGATTTTCCAAAGAAAAAATTTATTCTTAGTGAGTCGTTTATTTGGTTTGATCAATTTGGGATGAATCCAAAAGCCTTTTTAAGTCGTGTTTCAAATGAACATGTCTATTACACTTTAATCAATCCTAAAATTTCAAAAGAAACAAAGGAAAAGTTTATGAAAAGAGTGTTAGAGTTATCAAAAGATAATAAAAATGTTCATGAAACTTTTGAACGCTATAAACGTCGTTTAGTAGATCATAAAGGAACAATGTTAGATGATTGGCTCATTAAAATGGATGTAGAAAAGTTTGCTTTAAATAATAAAATAAGTTTCTACTTTACAGGTGATGTAACGCCAATTCCTTCAAGTGGACCGGTTACTCCTAATTATGATTGGAAAGAGCTTCAAAATAAATATTTAAATGATGCGAAGGTACGAACTGAAGGTAATGATTTTGGTATTGAAAAGAGATATTATGCATCTGAAATCCAAAATAGACTTGAAAAATTAAAAAATTCTGCAGCTAAATATAAATATGATATTTCTACAGAATATGATGATTATGCCTTAGTCTTACAAATGGCAAAAGAGATGGGATTAGAAGTCGAAGTTGTCAATTTCCCAATTAATGGTAAATGGTATGATTATATTGGAATTGGTCCAGAACAACGTGCAATTTATGCTAAAAAAATAACAGAAATAACAGAATCATTTGGATATAAAATCATGGATTTAACTTCAAAGGAATATGAACCCTATTATATGTATGATACGGTTCATCCTGGATGGAAAGGATGGCCTGAAGTTGCTGAAGAAATGCTTAAATTCTATCAAAAAAATTAGCGAGAAACATC
Source organism: uncultured Granulicatella sp. (assembly GCA_963523795.1). Lineage (GTDB taxonomy): Bacteria > Bacillota > Bacilli > Lactobacillales > Aerococcaceae > Granulicatella. Next base: position 67,855 of record CAURER010000005.1, on the reverse strand, counting down.
AATTATTCTTATGGACAATGGCTTTCTATTTTTTATTTGTCATGTTAGGGTTATACTTAATTCATGCAGATTTTTCAAATATCGAAGAGTTTGTCTATAGCGCTTTTTAATAGAAATAATAAGTTCCACACGACGTGAATAGTTGTGTGGAACTTTTGTTTAGAATTTTATATTTAATAACTCCAGCATTTCATAGTAAGCTTTTTCAATTCGTTGACGGGGTGTTTCATCTACCTGATTCGCATATTTTCCACCTGAAATATAATCTTCAGCTAAAAATACTTGGTAATCATATGCAGGGTAGCCTTGGAATGTACGATTGATTGGCGTACGTGATACCCAAGTTGGATGTGCTTGAACACTTGTTAAGGTAGTTTCGTTTCCTTCTTTTTGGATTGTGATATCCATAATGACCCCACGTTCCGTCCAAATATTGTCTAATGTTTCAACACGTTGATTGGATAATAAATTTCCCATTGAATAAATAATAAATTTCTTTTGCCCATCTTTTTCAATGGTTTCAGTTGGTTCAGCAACGTGAGGGTGACCTCCAAAGATAACATCTGCTCCCCATTCAATCATTTTATGATAAGTGTCTACTTGAGCATCTGTTGGAGATAATTTATATTCAACTCCCATTTGCGGCATTACAATTGTAAAATCAGCGATTTCTTCAGCTTTTTCAATTTGTTCTTTTACTTTATCCATATTTAAATCATATAAATGATTGTTGTAATCTTCTTGGGAAATGCTAGCTTCAATTCCGTTGAACCCATATGAGAATCCTAAAATTGCTACTTTAATTCCATTGACTTCTTTGACTAAAATTCCTTCGTTTGGATCTACTCTCACTCCAAAAATATCTAAACCTGCTTTACGAAATGCGGTAGCAGTATATTTTAAACCACTAATTCCTGTGTCTAAAATATGGTTATGTGCTAAGTCTAAAACATCATATCCGGCATCTTTAATACTTTGAATGACTTCTTCAGGTGCATTAAAGATTGGATAGCCGGCTAAAGGACGATCTGGATTAATCGTTCCTTCAAAGTCACCTAATGCTAAATCAGCAGAAGAAACTAATGGCGTAATTTGTTCATAATCGTTTTTGAAATCATAAGTTTGTCCATCAAAAGCACTACCATAAACAATGTCGTGATAGAGCATATCTCCGCTAGCTGTAATACGAGCGGTTTGAATCGTGTGATGATCGGATGATTCTATTGTACTAGTTTCGTTAAACGAGCTATTTTTAGTGAGTGCTTGATTCTCATTTTGAATAATGGATGGAATATTTAAAATAAATATAACAATAGCAATAGATGCTAAAGCGATAAATGAAAATAATAATTTTGCCATTCGAGCTTCTTTTAACGCACGTTTATGATGTGCACTGTCTTTACGTTGATTCATAGAAAACCTCCCAATATATGAATTATCCTTATTATAAAGCAATTTTAAGGAAACTACTAGCAGAATTTAACAGGAAAAATTGAAACGATTATGGAAAAATGAAAGTGTAATGAAAACAAATATTATATGAAATAATTTCATAACTAAGCGTAAATAGCTAGCCAATAAAGAGAAATTAGGGTATAATAACTACGTACAAATAAATACTAGGTTACTAGTATAAGGAGGAAATTTTAAATGAGTCGTTTAGTAAGTATGACAGAAATGTTGAACAAAGCTAAAGAAGGTAAATATGCCGTAGGTCAATTCAACATCAATAACTTAGAATGGACACAAGCTGTTCTAACTGCTGCTCAAGAAGCAAAATCACCAATCATCTTAGGAGTATCTGAAGGTGCTGGTAAATACATGGGTGGCCCATTAGTAGTTGCAGCTATGGTAAATGCATTATTAGAAACTATGGATATCACAGTTCCAGTTGCATTACACTTAGACCATGGTTCATCAGTTGATGTTTGTAAAAAATATATTGATGCTGGTTTCAGCTCAGTAATGTTTGACCACTCTCATTATCCAATTGATGAAAACATTGAATTAACTAAAGAAGTTGTTGCATATGCACATGCTAAAGGCGCTTCTGTAGAAGCTGAAGTAGGTACTGTAGGTGGTACTGAAGATGGCGTTACTGGAGGAATCCAATATGCAGACTTACACGAATGTGAACGTATGGTTAAAGAAGCAGGAATTGATGCTTTAGCAGCTGCTTTAGGTTCAGTTCACGGAACTTATGCAGGTGAACCTGTATTAGGTTTTGACGAAATGTTAGCTATTTCTGAAGCTACTGGTGCTCCATTAGTATTACACGGTGGATCAGGTATTCCAGAATATCAAATTAAAAAAGCAATTGAACGTGGACATGCTAAAATCAATGTTAACACTGAATTACAACAACAATGGACTGCAGCAGTACGTGCTAAATTAAATGCAGATGCTGAAGTTTATGACCCACGTAAAGTTATCAAACCTGGTTTTGATGCAATCGTTAAAGTAACAAAAGAAACTATGGATATCTTCGGTTCAACTGGTAAAGCTTAATCTAAATCAGCGAAGAAATTCGAAAGGCGAGAGAAATCTCGTCTTTTTTTGTTCGAAAAAAGTAGTATTTTTGTAGAGTTTAGAGTAAACTGTTGCTAAATGAGATGAAGTTTTACCATAAAAGGGAGATAGAAATGAAAGTTAAAAAAAGGATCACAAAAGGGGCAAGATTGTATTTGCTCATTAGTTTTTTCACAATATTCATATCATTTTTTTTGCTAAACAATGTTGTTAGTTATACTGAACCAATTGAAGAAATGTATATTAATCAGCCTTTTAGTGAAAAGGAATTAGAAAAGGTTCAAGTGGTTCGAATTTATGATATCGAAAAAGTAGAATTACCAAATGAACAAAAAGTATTTTATCTTATTGAAGATGAATTAGGTTATCATATGTTAAAATCAGGAAATGCTAAATTAGACGAGATTGCAGAGGAAGCTAGCAAACTGTCAAAAGCAAGACCGTTTGACAATAAATTATTTTTATTAAAAATAAGAGTCATTCCTGAATTTACAAAAGGAAGAAGAGGAAGAAAAATTGTAAAGATTTCTCCAGAAATGCAGCAGGATTTTGAAACTGTTTTTCAACAAAGTAATTTAGCGAAGAAAAAAGAAAGAGAAGCGAAAAATGATACAATTTTAGGTGATATCTATCAGGTATCATTCCTAAGAACAGACATCTATTTTGATGAATTTGATGAGATTGATTTATGGTTTGAAATAGGAAAAGGCTTAATTATTCTTATTGTGGGATTAGGACTTTTAGTAGCATCTGGAAAAATTATTTATCATAATTATAAGAATTATAAAGAATTATTCGAACTGTTCCCAGAAGTTCAAGGACATATGAATCTTTTAGTGGAAAATGCCGAGTATGTTTCAAAGGATTTTGCTCTATTAGTTTATAAAGGGTATATTATTATTCATGCGGATGAATTTTATGTGGAATCATTGAATAAGATTCGTGGTATTCGTAAGTTTAAGAAGAGTTATAGAGGAATTGTAGAATATTATTTACGAGTGAAATATAAAAATTCAGATGTTCCTTATGAACTATCGATTGGGTTCTTCGCAAGTAAGAGACATGTCAATGACGAACAATGGTTAGAGGAGAATTACAATATTCTTGCGGAGTTCTAGCAGTAAAATTTCCTCATACTTGTATATAAAGGTTATATAAGAATATGAAAGAGACAATCGGTGGTTGAAGGGAAATTATCAATTAGCTAATGATTTTCGTAAGTAATCAAGGCCATAAGTTACTAATGAGTGACTTATGGCTTTTTTGCGTAAAAATATATAAAATTAAATATAAAATTCGAGAGTTTTGACAAATAAGTACAAAATCGTGTATGATTAGTCATGTTTCTGAAAATAAATAGCTAAGAAAGGTAGCAACATAGGATAGCGCCAGGCTTATCACGATAGAGGATAAGTGACGAGGATTGAGTTTATCGAAGAATTCGGCGGGTGACTCAAGGCAGTGCAGTCTACAGCAATATACAAAAATCTCTGTGGGGATACAAAATTTTTGCATGCACCAGAAACATTGAAAAATTTGTGTGAAGGAAATTCCTTCAGTAAAGGAGACTATATATATGTGTGGAATTGTAGGATGTATTGGAGATAATCGTATTCAAACGGTTATTTTAGATGGATTAGAAAAATTAGAATATCGTGGATATGATTCAGCAGGATTATTTATTGCAGATGCTGATGGTACAACACAATTAGTAAAAAAAGTAGGACGTATTGCGAACTTACGTGATGCAGTGGATGAATCAGTTCCAGCTTTTGCAGGAATTGGGCATACTCGTTGGGCAACTCATGGACCAGCAACAGAAAATAATGCTCACCCACATCGTTCTCAAAATGGGCGTTTTACATTAGTTCATAATGGAGTCATTGAAAATTTTTCTGAATTAAAAGAAACTTATTTATCACATGTAAACTTCCAATCTCAAACAGATACAGAAGTAGCAGTGAACTTAGTAGAATATTTTGCAGAAAAAGAAGGTTTATCTGGTAAAGAAGCTTTTCGTCGTGCGTTAAAAGAAATTCGTGGATCATTTGCATTCGGTTTATTAGATGAACAAGCTCCAGGAGTGTTATATGCTGCAAAACATAAAAGCCCATTATTAGTTGGAGTAGGAAATGGATTCAATGTTATTTGTTCAGATGCTATGGCAACTATTTCTCAAACGGATACTTACTTAGAAATTAAAGATGAAGAATTAATTACTATTACAAAAGATAAAGTGGAAATTGAAACAATTGATGGAAAAGCAGTGGAACGTGCACCATTTAAAGCAGAATTAGATGCAGATGATATTGAAAAAGGTGCTTATCCTCATTACATGTTAAAAGAAATGGATGAACAACCTGCCGTATTACGTCGTATTATTAAAGAATATACAAATGAAGCTGGTGAATTAGAAGTTCCTAGTGAATTATTAGAAGAAATTGGACAAAGTGATCGTGTTTACGTTGTAGCTTGTGGGACAAGTTACCATGCTGGATGGATTGGAAAATATTTATTAGAACAATTAGCAGGAATTCCTGTTGAAGTATTTTTAGCAAGTGAATTTGCATATCATCAACCAATTTTATCTGAAAAACCATTCTTTATTTTCTTAACACAAAGTGGAGAAACAGCAGATAGCCGTCAAGCATTAGTTAAAGTGAATGAAAAAGGTTACCCTTCATTAACGATTACAAATGTAAAAGGTTCAACTTTATCTCGTGAAGCATCTCATACATTATTACTTCATGCAGGACCAGAAATTGCAGTAGCTTCAACAAAAGCTTATACAGCACAAATTACAGTAATGGCTGTATTAGCAGAAGTATTACGTCGCACAAAAGGGCGTCCTCAAACATTTGATATGAGTCATGAATTAGCCGTTATTGCTTCTGCAATCGAAGGTGTATTAGATGAAAAATCTGTTGTAAAAGAATTAGTCGATCAAAACTTACTAGTTACAGCGAATGCCTTTTATATTGGTCGTCATTTAGATTATTATGTAGCAATGGAAGCAGCATTGAAATTAAAAGAAATTTCTTATGTACAAACGGAAAGTTTTGCAGCTGGAGAATTAAAACATGGTACAATTGCCTTAATCGAAGAAGGCACACCTGTAATTGCTTTATTAAGTGAACCAGTAGTGGCAAGCCATACAAGAGGAAATATCGAAGAAGTGAAAGCACGTGGAGCTAAAACAATGGTGATTGCCATGGAAGGAAGCGAACGTGAAGGAGACGATATCGTTTTACCAAAAGTACAAATGGAATTAGCACCAATTTTAAGTGTTGTTGTAACACAATTAATTGCTTATTACACATCTCTTGGTAAAGGATTAGATGTTGATAAACCAAGAAACTTAGCAAAATCTGTAACAGTGGAATAATAATACGAATTCCTAGCACACGAAAGACAACGAAAGTGTCGTTCGTGTGCTTTTTGTTATGGAATTAAAAGGACGAGTATTCTAAAATATGGTATACTGGCAGAAAGAGAAAAGGAGAGTTGCAGATGAAAGTTGTATTTGTATGTTTAGGGAATATTTGCCGTTCACCGATGGCAGAAGCTGTGTTTAGACAAATGGTAAAAGATAGAGGGTTAGAACAACAAGTTATTATTGATTCTGCAGCGACAAGTTCGTGGGAACAAGGGAATCCTGTTCACTCGGGTACTCGGAAACAATTGGCAAAAGTCGGAATTTCTACAGAAGGAATGTATTCTAGACAATTATCCTCTGTAGATGCCGATGCGGATTACATTATTGGAATGGATTCGGAAAATATGATGAACATTAAGCGGATGATGCAAGGAAAGACTGATGCAAAAATTGCATCTTTATTAAGTTTTGCAGGAAGTAAGCGAGATATTGCAGACCCTTGGTATACCGGAGATTTTAAACAAACGTATCAAGATGTATGTTTAGGCTGCGAAGCTCTAATGGAAGAAATTCAAGAGAAATTACAGAAAAATGGAGATAAGTAATGGAGAAAAATTTTAAACAACAATTAATATTAATTGCAGTTGCTGCGACGAGTTTATTTTTCGTATTAAATATTAGCCATTTATATGCTGGAGTGAATACTTTCTTAGGGATGTTATCTCCAATTGTTTTAGGATTATTAATGGCGTTTATTTTTAATGTTCCAATGAAACATATGGAAAAACAATTAGAAAAGATTAAAGTACCAAAGACTTTCAGACGAAGTATTGCTATTTTAGGAGTCCTATTTATTTTTATTGCGATTGTGGTAGCTATTTCTTGGATTATTGTTCCAACATTAGCGAAAACTGTTGTTCAAATAGGAGAAAGTTTTAATTATTTAATGGACTTTTCGGTAAATTGGATACAAAATTCAGGTTGGTTACAAGCAACGGATGTAGAAAGAATTACAGGGTTTATTAATCAAAGTAATATTGTTTCTAGTATTGTATCGTTGTTAGGTGGGTTTACTTCGAATGTTACAGGAATTTTCTCGAACGTATTTACGATTTTAATGGCTGTATTTTTAATGTTAAATATTTTAGGAAGTAAAGAGCAACTACAATATTTAATTAATCGATTATTAAAGGTGATTCTTCCAGCAAATCGATATGAATTACTTCAGTATATCGGTAAAATTACATTAGATACGTATGATAAATTTTTGATGGGTCAATTAATTGAAGCGATGATTATTGGTTCGTTAGTGTTTATTACTTATAGTGTCTTTAATTTACCTTATGCAGCGATAACTGGAGTATTAGCAGGAGTGTTGTCGTTTATTCCATATATCGGCCCATTTTCAGCTTGTATGTTAGGAGCTGTTTTCATTTTTACAGTAAGCCCTATTCAAGCATTAATTTCGATAGCTGTCTTCTATGGATTACAGTTAATTGAGGGGAATTTCATTTATCCTCGTGTGGTAGGAAATTCGATTGGATTGCCAACAGTATTAACATTAGCAGCAGCCTTAATTGGTGGAAATTTATTTGGAATTTTAGGGTTAGTTTTCTTCACACCATTTTGTGCCGTTATCTATCATCTTGTAAAAGAATTAGTCATTAAACGAGAAGAAGCATTGAAGCTTTTGGATAAATGAGGTGAGAATCATCGAACAAATGGAAAAAGAAATGTTCATGAGAGAAGCTTTAAAGGAAGCACAAAAGGCTTATGATAAGGAAGAAGTTCCTATTGGCGCAGTTGTTGTGTTAAATGGAGAAATTATAGGACGTGGACATAATTTACGAGAAATGGAACAAGATGCAACGTTACATGCGGAAATTAAAGCAATTCGTCAAGCAAACGAAGCTTTAGGAAGTTGGCGATTAGAAGATTGCGAATTATTTGTGACATTGGAACCATGTCCCATGTGTAGTGGGGCTATGATTTTATCTCGTTTAAAAAAAGTAACGTTCGGAGCTTTTGATCCAAAGGCAGGAACAGCTGGAACATTTATGAATTTACTTCAAGATGAACGATTTAATCATCAAGTAGAAGTCGAACATGGCGTGTTGGAAGAAGAGTGTCAACAAATTTTAAAAGACTTCTTCAAAGGATTAAGAGAACGCAATAAAAGACGAAAAGAACAAAAGAGATTGGAAAACGGTGAATGACCTTAGGTTACTCACCGTTTTTTGTTTTTACTATCTCTCTTTTGTAATTAACTATTCTATTTTATTTAATTCGATGAACTAGAATCTGATTTCTTAAGGTATTCCGATACTTTGTGTTCATATCTTTTTAAAAGTTCTCTTGTATAAATCTTTTCATTTGTAGAATTTCTAACTTCTTTCCAAAGAATCGATGCAACTTTTAATTTATGAGAATAAAAATTGCTACATTCATCTAAGCAAAAATCTTTTAAAAACTGATTCCATTGACAAGCTGAACTATCATATTTGGCATAATCTGATTCACCATAATAAATTTTAAGCATATCTTGAATCGTGAAGTTGATGTCTTTTTCTCTTTTTACTTTTCGCCAAGCTGTTGCCATATCAGCACTAAATTTAAATGGACTGATCTCTGTTACAGATGAAAAATAATCTCGAAATTTTTGATTGAAAGAAAAACCACAGCAAAGTAATGGGGTTTCCAAAGTTATAACTTCAAATTGATTTTTGGTTTTGTTGCTCACTCTTTTTTCTATTTTATTTCCTAAAAAATATTGATGGATTATATCATTCAATTCTTGCTTCGTACCTCTATACTCTAATCCAAGAGATTTACAAATTTGTGATAGTTCTTCTCGGTACCAATAGTAACAATTGAATTCTTCAAATGAATGGATATCTTTAAAGTTAGGTCTTAGTTCTTTCATATGAACTCCTTAATCAATTTACTTATTCATTATTATAAATGTAATGAGTAAAAATGTACATTTTAGGAAATTGAACAATCTGAACAAATGAAAACTATTTTTTCTTTGGAGAACTTTAAGTATGTGTAGAGTTGTTAAGAAGTTTATAACGGTTTTATAAACTCAAAACCTTTACATTAAATCTCAGTATTGTTATACTGTCTTCGAATGAAATGAGAGAACATTTGGGGTGCCTTTATGGCTGAGATGATACCCATTGAACCTGATGCAGTTCGTACTGCCGAAGGGAAATGATTCGCTATTGATGTCTAATCTATAGGAAGATTAAGGGAAAAGACTCATCTTTGAACAATCATCTAATATCCTCTTTTGTTTGCCTCATCATTTGGTAAATGAAAGAGGATTTTTGCCCTCTGGAAATAATATGTAAAAGGAAAGGATTGGTAATAGATGGAAAAATATGCTTTTAAAACGGGAGATGCTGTGGGAGAATTACTTAGAAATAGTCAGAAAAATTGGCAAGCAGCAGTCAATCATCGTTTTGTACAGGAGCTTTTTGAAGGAACGATTGAGGATGAAGTGCTAACAAAATATCTGATTCAAGACTATCATTTCTTTGATGCTTTTTTATCGATGCTTGGGACTTGTGTCGCACATGCTGACACACTTGAAGCAAAACTACGCTTTGCTAAACAATTGGGCTTTTTAGAAGCAGATGAAGATGGATATTTTCAAAAAGCTTTCAAAGAATTAGGAGTGACAGAAAAAGATTATTCAGAAATAACGTTACATCCTGTGACAAAAGAGTTTCAACAATTAATGTATTCTGCCGTGGATTCATCCGATTATGCTCAGCTTTTAGTGATGTTAGTTATTGCAGAAGGTTTATATTTAGATTGGGGCTCTAAGGAATTACCTCTTCCAGAGAAGTATATTCATTTGGAGTGGATTCATCTTCATCGAGGAGAATTTTTTGCAGAATGGGTTCAGTTTCTTGTGGATGAGTTGAATAGAGTTTGTAAGGATAAAGGAACTATTTCAGTACTTCAAGAACGCTGGAATCATGCAGTAGCATTAGAATTAGCATTTTTTGAGATTGGGTATGAAGATTAGTACATTAAATGGAATATTGATTTTAATGAGATGTTTTCCCTTGTGTTTGATCACGAGAGTAAACTTGAATTTGCGAAGTTTGCAATTCATTTTGTTTTTGATATAATAAAGATACAAAAAGAGCCGAGCTGCAACTCGACTCTGATGTAGACCGTTGAAAAGACGGTGGCTTGTTTATGATGTTTTAATAACACCGCAAACTATACCCAAGTTTTGTGCGGTGTTATTTTTTTGTTAGTAATTCTATAAGTTTAACAATGAGTGCTACTAACGCAACTAATAAAGTCGCAAAAGAACACGCCAATGTCAAAGCTTCATAGACTGACAAAATACAACCTCCTTTTGATAGATTTTAAACAGATGCTCATAAGCATCACCTACCTTTATAGAGATTGCCACCGCTTTAAAACTTTCTACGCCGAGAGTGTACCATAAACGAAATAGAAATAATAGCGAATTGTGCAAAAGATCACGTTGCTATAATAGTATTATTTTAATGTAATTAATTATGATTTGGGACATTTTTACTTGTATTTCATTGAGATATTATCACTTGTGTTTGAAACACGTAAATGATTCTCACAAAAAAGATGTTGCAAAAAAATAGGAAATAGAGTATAATAGTATCTGCCGTTAGGCCATATGGCAATAGCGAACATATGAATCGAGTCAGGTCCGGAAGGAAGCAGCTATAAGTATCGTTCGTTATGTGCTGTATGTACATAGAAGAAATTACAGGCTGGGGCTAGTGTTCCAGCCTGTTTTTATAAGTAAGTATTTTGGGATAGATGGAGGAGCTCTCTAGTGAAAAACAAAGGATTCAAAGAGGAAGAAAAGCACTTAGTAGAAGTTCAATCGAAATTTGATGCAAAAATACAATCTGAAAAATTAAGATTAACAGAGGAACACTTAGATCAACAACGTCAAGATTTCATTGACTTTTCAATTCATCAATTAGAAGAACAAAAAGAATCTCCTTATTTTGGAAGAATTGATGTGCAATTTGAAGGTGAACCAGAAGTGGAAAAAATGTATATCGGTTCATCTACATTTTTTGATGAAGAAAAACAAGTACAAGTTTATGATTGGCGAGCGCCGATTGCAAGTTTATTTTATGAGGGAACTTTGGGCGATTTAACGTATCAAACACCTTCAGGAATTCAACATGGTCAAGCTTTTTTAAAACGTGATATTGTGATTAAAAAAGGGAAAATTCAATCGGTTTATGATGTAGAAAATGAAGAATCATTATTAATGGAAACATTAAGTGCACCTACTAATCGTGATGGACATTTAGAAGGAATTACGGCAACGATTCAAAAGGAACAAAATGAAATTATTCGTCATAAACAAAAAGACTGGTTAATCGTTAATGGTTGTGCAGGTAGTGGAAAAACAACGATTTTATTACAACGTATTGCATATTTAATGTATCAATCAAAAGATCAAAATCATAATGATATGTTGTTATTATCACGTAATCAATTGTTTGCTAAATATATTTCACATGTAATTCCAAGTTTAACTGGAAGTGAATTATATCAACAAACATTAGCGCAGCATACAGTAGAATTGTTTAAGAAATTTTTCTTAAACAAAACAACTACTTTAGTACCAACAAAAATTAGAAAAGCCTATTTAACAGATAGTGAGTGGGCAGCTCTTATCGCAGAACAATTGCCTGCTTTATCAGTAGCGAATTTACATTTTCGTCCGATATCCATTAAAGGATTCAGAATTTTTGGTGAAAAAGATTATCAAAAAATCATCGAACAAGTGAATCCTAAATTGACATTATATCAACAATTGGTTCAAATTCAGGAAGTGTTAGAAAAGAACTTAAAACGCCGTTTAAATCGTTTCTATGTTTCTGATGTTGCTAAACGTGTCTATGAAGATATGTCACCAATGCAAATTGAAGTGTTGATGAAAAATGAAGAATTTAATAGTGAAACGGAATATTATCAAATGCTAGGACAACGAGTGTTTGAAAAACAAGCATTCGAAGCAGAACAACAAGTAGAAATGTTTGCTTTTGTGAATTTTGCAAAACATTTACAAGACTGGATGCCGCTAGCTAAACAGCGTAGAGAAGAGTTAGGAAAAGTAGATAATGCCCAATTACCTTTAAAAGATACAGGGGAAGGACGTCTTCAAGTAACAGCAGAAGGGGTAAGAGTGTTACTATATGTAGCGACAATGATTGCTCCAATCCGTGATTATCAAGGATATACTCACTTGTTCATCGATGAAGTTCAAGATGTATCATTATTATTTATGGCAGCTTTATCCAATTATTATTTCCGCGCGAAATTTACAGTAGTAGGAGATACATTCCAATCATTCTCAACAGCTACAACGATTTTCTCATTAGAAGAACGTCATCCAGAATTAGTAGCAACCTTCTTCAAAGAACGTGTATTAGAGCATCGTTCATTAGAAATTAGTTACCGTTGTACTGCGCAAATTACTCGTTTTGCCAATGGTATTTTAGGCTGGGAATTAGATAAAAATGTCTTCCCACGTACAGGTGAAGAAGTTGGAGTATTTGTCGATGAAGAACCTTCTATTGAACGATTGAAGAAATTAGTCGAAGAAACTCCTGAATGTTATCATACAAATGCTATTTTCTGTCGTACAATGGATGAAGCAAAAGCTTTACAAAAAGAGTTAGTAGAGTATGATGCTGAATTATTAGAAGATACAAGTGAATCATTAGGAAGTCGTTTAGTAGTAACGACGATTGAAGTTGCTAAAGGGCTAGAGTTTGACCAAGTATTTGTTTGGCAAGCTACGAAAGATCGCTATGCAACGATGAAAGAACGTTTTATGTTCTATACAACTTGTACTCGTGCAAAACATCGCTTGAATATTTTAACGACTCCAGATGTGACAAGTTTTATTGCAAACTCTAAAGCACCGATGTCTGTTTTTGGAACATTCCGGTAGTCAAATCTCATAAAAAAATGTAAAATAGTAAAGAATAGAAAACATAACCTACAATTGTAGCGTTGTGTTTTCTTAGTATAAAGTCAAAAGGAGAAGACCGATGGCTTATCAAGCGTTATACCGAAAATGGCGACCACAAAAATTTGAAGATATGGTGGGACAAACTGCAGTTACGAAAACATTGAAAAATGCAATTATCCATCATAAAACGAGTCATGCGTATTTATTTACAGGTCCAAGAGGAACTGGGAAGACAAGTGCTGCAAAAATTTTTGCGAAAGCTATTAACTGTTTAAATCCTCACGATGGAGAACCTTGTAATGACTGTTTATTATGTAAAGGTATTACAGAAGGAACTATTGGGGACGTTATTGAAATCGATGCGGCAAGTAATAATGGGGTAGAAGAAATTCGTGATATTCGAGATAAAGCTCGTTATGCTCCAACTCAAGCGACGTATAAAGTTTATATAATCGATGAAGTGCATATGTTATCGACGGGAGCATTCAATGCTTTATTAAAAACATTGGAAGAACCTCCTAAAAATGTCATTTTTATACTAGCGACAACTGAACCGCATAAAATTCCAGCGACGATTATTTCAAGAACACAGCGATTTGATTTTAGAAGAATTACGAATGATGAAATTATTCAAAGACTTCGTTATATTTTAGAGCAAGAAGGAATTGCGTATGAAGAAGAAGCGCTAAGTGTCATTGCTCGTTGTGCCAATGGTGGGATGCGTGATGCGTTAAGTTTATTAGATCAAGTTATTTCATTTAGTGATGACAAAGTGAGTTTTGAACAAGCGATTCAAGTTTCTGGAAGTTTAACGGATGATTTAATGATTGAATTTGTTCGTTTATTGACTCAACAACAAGCACAAGCAGCTTTGTTACAATTACAAGACTTATTATTGTTAGGAAAAGAAGCGTCTCGTTTAATTGAAGAATGGCTAGAATTTTCTAGAGACTTATTAGTAGCGAAACAAATAGGAGATATGATTGGTAGAAGTGAAACTTTTATAGCATTTGCAAAAGAAGTCGAAGAAGCCTTTTTATATCGCTTTATGGATGCTTTAAATCAAACGCAACAAGAAATGAGATTTACGACAAAACCAACGATTAGCCTAGAAGTCTTTACGATTAAAATGGCGCAACCAGTAGTAGCGGTAGCCGGGCAAGCAGCCCCAGCTAATCAGGAATATGTCTCACATTTAGAACAACAATTACAAAGTTTACAACAACAGATGTCTCAATTATTACAAGGACAAGGTGTAGTAACCCCTAAAAAAGTATCAACTCCACAAGCAAAAGCAAGTACGTATAAACCAAATATTGGTGAAGTTTATAAAGTGCTTGATGCTGCAACTCGTAAAGATTTAATTTTTATTCGAGAATTGTGGGGAGATTTATTACAAATGCTTTCGACTACTCAAAGGGCGTTATTGAAAGCAAGCGAACCTGTAGCTGCCAGTCCAAATGGCTTTGTCTTAAAATTTGATTATGAAATTTTATGCCAAAGAGCACAGGAAAGTGTAGAACTTCATGAAGATATTGCTCGTCATTGCCAAACACTAGCGCAGTATCCAGGAAATTTTGTCAGTGTAACAGGTGAACAATGGGCACAAATTCGACAAGATTATTTACGAGATAAGAAAGAAAAACAAGAAGCAGAAGGTGTGACTCATGCCACAGAAATGGAAGAGCAACCGACTGATGAAGAAGAAAAAAACGAAGTGGAACAATTAGTTCAAAATACAATTGATTTGTTTGGAGAAGAAATTGTTCATATTTCAGAAAAAACAGAAAACAATTAAGGAGGAATCAACATGCGTGGAATGGGAAATATGCAAGGCATGATGAAACAAATGCAAAAATTACAAAAACAAATGGCACAAGCTCAAGAGGAGTTAAACCAAACAGAATATGTAGGAAGCTCTCAAAGTGACTTGGTACAAGTGACAGTGAATGGAAAACGTCAAGTACTTTCTGTATCGATTAAACCAGAAGCGGTTGATGGAGATGATGTTGAATTATTACAAGACTTAGTATTAATGGCAACAAATCGTGCCTTAGAGCAAGCTGAAAAAGCAAATGAACAAACAATGGGACAATTTACTAGAGGATTAAATATCCCTGGATTTTAATGAGTTGAGGTGAGAGGATGCAATATCCAGAACCAATTGCTCGATTAATGGATAGTTATATGAAACTTCCTGGTATCGGGGCGAAAACAGCAGCTCGTCTTGCTTTTTTCAGTATGGAAATGCCGGAAGAAGAAGTGATGAATTTTGCCAATGCACTTATTAGTTGTAAACGAGATTTAACGATGTGTTCTGTTTGTGGGAATATTACGCAAGAAGATCCTTGTGAGATTTGTCAAGATGCTTCTAGAGATAGAACAAAAATATTAGTTGTTGAAGATAGTCGAGATGTGATGAGTTTAGAGAGAATGAAGGAATATAAAGGTTTGTACCATGTTCTTCATGGTGTTCTTTCTCCAATGGAAGGGACAGGACCTGATGATATTAATGTGGCTTCTCTCATTCAGCGTCTTCAGGATCCTACTGTAGAAGAAGTGATCATTGCTACTAATGCAACTGCAGAAGGTGAAGCAACTGCGATGTATTTATCTCGTTTAATTAAACCAGCTGGAATTAAAGTGACGCGTTTAGCTCATGGTCTTGCAGTTGGTAGTGATATTGAATATGCAGATGAAATGACTTTATTCAAAGCAATTGAAGGACGTAGAGAGCTGTAATAATGTTATAAAATTACGGATAGACTTCCCTTTATAGTAGAAGAAGGACGCAAGCAAATCTTAGGTGTTCATCTTTGGTACTACTATGGGAAGTCTTTTTGTGTCTCCTTCTTCATAACTAAAAAATCCTTTTCTGTAGTTGAAGAAAGCAACATACAAAAAAGGTCAATATTTATAACTTATATAAAATAGAAATTAACAAAGAATTTCGCATTGTTTGTTTACTGTATCTTGGAATGAATCGACAGGGACTTCGTTTGTAATAATATAATCAATGACATTGTAATTGGCTAATTTAAAATAGTGACTTGTATTAAATTTTGACGAATCTGCTAATAATACCGTGAGATCTGAATTAGCTATCATTTGTTGTTTTAGTAAAGCTTGATTATGGTTTGCCTCATAGGCACCAAATCGATCGAGTCCTCTACAACTAATGAAACAAATATCAGCGTGGAAATTATTGATAAAATGGTTGGCAAAATCACCCAATGCAGAATTTGTACCGTAATCAATGTGACCACCGCAGAAAAATAAAGTGATATTATCATAATTATTCAGTTGTCGAGCTATTTCTAAACCATTAGTAATTACCCGTAAATTTTGTAAATTCGCTAAATATGGAACGAGCATGGCAGCTGTTGATGAGCTATCAATAAAAATAGACTGATTATCCGTTAAAAAAGTAGAAGCTATTTCAGCAATATATTTTTTTTCTGAAGTTACTTCTTGTTTACGACTCTCGTAAGTATATTCAACATTGTTTGTCGTCACAAGTCTTACTTCTCCGTGAGTCCGAATAATTTTTCCATCTTTTTCTAATTGAATTAAGTCTCTTCTTAAAGTTGAAGTAGAGCAGAACATAAGCGATTCCAACTGTATTGTAGAGATCATTTTTCTTTTCGATAAAATATCTAATATTTTGGACATTCGTTCGTAAGAAACCATAATAAACCCTCCTGATATAGTACACTTTGAATAATTTCGAACACTTTTGAACAAATTATAGCATATATTTTGGAGAAATATCAATAGCGCTTTCATATATTGTATACGCTTTCTATTGTTGGTATTATTAACTCAAGAAATAAATGATACTATTATGACATTTGATGACCAAGTAGTTTGAAATCGAATTTGTGATATTTTCCTGTAAGAAAAATAACTAATAATAGTTGTTATATAATTGGATTTATTATTTTCGAATCGATGATATTACCATGATCGTAACGCCAACAGGTATCAATAAAAATGTGAAGGGGGAAATACTTGAAACAAATGTTTTAATTGATAGGAAGTTATTAAAGTTAGTGACTCGTTCTAAATTTATCTAGAAGGGAAACTAATAAAAGGTAAAAACAAGGAGGAAGCAAAAATGATACAACATCCACGTATTGGGATTCGCCCAACGATTGATGGCCGTCGTCAAGGTGTACGCGAATCTTTAGAAGTTCAAACAATGAATATGGCTAAAAGTGTAGCAGCTTTATTAGAGTCAACATTGAAATATCCTGACGGACAACCAGTTGAATGTGTAATTTCACCATCAACAATTGGTCGTGTACCAGAAGCAGCAGCATCACACGAATTGTTCAAAAAATCAAATGTTTGTGCAACTATTACAGTAACTCCATGTTGGTGTTATGGTAGTGAAACAATGGATATGTCACCAGATATTCCACATGCTATTTGGGGATTCAACGGAACAGAAAGACCAGGAGCTGTATATTTAGCAGCAGTTCTTGCTTCTCATGCTCAAAAAGGAATTCCAGCATTTGGTATTTATGGTAAAGATGTTCAAGAAGCATCAACTACAGAAATTCCAGAAGATGTTAAAGAAAAACTTTTACGTTATGCAAGAGCAGCGTTAGCAACTGGATTAATGAGAGACACAGCTTACTTATCAATGGGTAGTGTTTCAATGGGTATTGGTGGTTCAATCGTAGACCCTGATTTCTTCCAAGAATATTTAGGAATGCGTAATGAATCAGTAGATATGACAGAATTTACTCGTCGTATCGACCGTGGTATTTATGACCATGAAGAATTTGAACGTGCTCTAGCTTGGGTAAAAGAAAATGTTAAAGAAGGTTTTGACCGTAACCGTGAAGATTTAGTATTAAGTCGTGAAGAAAAAGATAAACAATGGGAATTTGTTATAAAAATGTTCATGATTGGACGTGACTTAATGGTTGGTAACCCTCGCTTAGCTGAACTAGGGTTCGAGGAAGAAGCTGTTGGTCACTATGCTTTAGTTGGTGGATTCCAAGGTCAACGTCAATGGACAGACCACTTCCCTAATGGGGACTTTATGGAAACATTCTTAAATACACAATTTGACTGGAATGGTATCCGTCGTCCTTACATTTTCGCTACAGAAAATGATGCATTAAATGGTGTATCAATGTTATTCAACTACTTATTAACAAATACACCTCAAATCTTCGCAGACGTTCGTACTTACTGGAGTCCAGATGCAGTTGAACGTGTAACAGGACATAAATTAGAAGGCCATGCTGAAAATGGATTCTTACACTTAATTAACTCAGGTTCTTGTACTTTAGATGGAACAGGACAAGCTACTCGTGATGGAGAAGCTGTTATGAAACCATTCTGGGAATTATCACAAGATGAAGTAGATGCAATGCTTGAAAATACTGATTTCCCAGCAGCAAACAGAGAATACTTCCGTGGTGGTGGTTACTCAACTCGCTTCTTAACAAAAGGAAATATGCCTGTAACAATGGTTCGCTTAAACTTACTAAAAGGGGTAGGACCAGTATTACAAATTGCTGAAGGTTACACATTAGAATTACCGGAAGAAGTTCACCATACATTAGACAATCGTACAGATCCAGGTTGGCCAACAACATGGTTTGCTCCTCGCTTAACAGGAAAAGGCGCATTCAAGTCTGTATACGATGTAATGAACAACTGGGGTGCTAACCACGGTGCAATTTCTTACGGACATATCGGAGCAGACTTAATTACACTAGCTTCTATGTTACGTATTCCAGTAAATATGCACAATGTAGATGAAGAAGATATTTTCAGACCGAAAAATTGGTCACTCTTCGGAACAGAAGATTTAGAATCAGCTGATTACCGTGCTTGTCAATTATTAGGTCCAATTCATAAATAAAAGAGGTGACTAAAATGGCAAAAACAATTATTTTAGCCTGCGTTGGCGGATTAACAACAAGTATGTTAGTAGAAAGAATTCATGAAGTAATTTATCGTGATAAATTAGATTATTCATTCTACTCTGTAGGAATTACAGGAGTTGATAATTTAAAAAATGTAGATGTTTTACTATTATCACCACAATTAGCATATCTTGAAGAAAAAGCTAAAGCAAATCTTGATATTCCAGTTGCAGTTATTTCAGATGAAGATTTTGAAAATATGCGCGGAGAAGAAGTTCTTAGACAAGGTATTGATTTATTAGGATAAGCTTATGAGTGATACTAAAAAAGCAGATACACAACGATTGATGCAACTCATAGTAAAAAGTAGTAAAGTAACATCTTTAGCGATGCAATCAATGAAGAGTGCTCTTGCAGGTGATTTATCATCTGCAAGAGAATTACTCGATGAAGCAAAGACTAAAGGCGTGGAAGCACATAATGTTCAAACAGAAATGATTCAATTAGAGATTAAAGGAGAAGCAAGTTCTCCAACATTATTAGCAGTTCATGCTCAAGATCATTTTATGAATAGTCATCTACTTTTGGAAATGGTAGGAATCGTCGTTGAACAACAAACACAAATGAAAGCGCTCCAAGAGCGTGTTATAAAACTGGAACAGGTAGGTGAAACGCATGAGTAATCCAGTTATTCTTGAAATGAAGGGAATCGTTAAAAGCTTTGGCCCCGTTAAAGCTTTAAAAGGTGTAGATTTTGATTTAAGAGCTGGAGAAGTACACGCCCTAATGGGTGAAAACGGTGCAGGGAAATCCACATTAATGAAAGTACTAACAGGAATTCATAAACCAAACGAAGGATCGATTCACTATAACGGAAAACAAGTGGAATATTCAAAACCAAAAGAAGCGATGGATGATGGTATTGTTATCGTTCACCAAGAGTTAAATATGATGAATGACTTAACGGTAGCACAAAATATTTTCATCGGTCGTGAAGAAATTAGTCAAGGTTTATTTATTGATGATAATGCTGCGAATAAAAAGGCAAAAGAATTATTCAACTTGTTAAAACTGGATATTAATCCACAAGAAAAAGTGGGTCATTTAACAGTTGGGAAACAACAAATGGTTGAAATTGCAAAAGCGTTATCGATGGATGCTAAAGTAATCGTATTCGATGAACCAACAGCAGCTTTAACAGAATCAGAAATCAATGAATTATTTGTTATTATTGATGATTTACGTCAAAAAGGTGTTGGAATCACTTATATTTCTCACCGTATGGATGAAATCGCTCGTATTACTGACCGAGTAACGGTTATGCGTGACGGTGAATATGTTGGTACAGTAAATACGAAAGATACAACTAAAGACGAAATTATTGCGATGATGGTTGGACGTACAATTTATGAAGATCCAAAAGCAGCATCAGCAGTACCAGAAGATGCACCAGTAGTCTTAGAAGTAGAACATTTAACTGCAGGAAGCACTGTAAAAGATGTAAGTTTTGTATTAAGAAAAGGCGAAATCTTAGGCTTCTCTGGTTTAATGGGAGCAGGTCGTACTGAAGTAGCTCGTTTATTATTCGGTGCAGATAAAAAAGATAGCGGTACCATTAAAATTAATGGTAAAGAGGTTGATATTAAATCTCCTCAAGATGCTATTCGAGAAGGAATTGGATACTTATCAGAAGACCGTAAACGTTATGGATGTGTTGTTGATATGACAATTGCAAACAATACAGTAATGACAAACTTAGATAAGTATGTACATGGTGGTTTAATCAATGATGCAGAAATTGTTACAGCAAGTGACGCATTTGTAAAATCATTAAGAACAAAAACACCATCCTCAAAACAACTAGTTCGTAACCTATCAGGTGGTAACCAACAAAAAGTTGTAATCGCAAAATGGTTAGAACAAAATAGTGATATTTTAATCTTTGATGAACCAACTCGAGGAATCGACGTAGGTGCGAAAAGTGAAATTTATACATTAATGAATGAGCTAGTTGCTCAAGGAAAATCAATCATTATGATTTCTTCAGAACTAACGGAAATACTACGTATGAGTGACCGTATTGTTGTTATGTGTGAAGGACGTAAAACAGGAGAACTTGACATTAGTCAAGCAACACAAGAACGTATCTTAGCATTAGCTACAGATCGATAATTGAAGAGGGGTATAAATATGGAAGAGAGAAACTCCATCTGGACTAAACTAGTAAAAACAGTTGGGCTACAAAAATTAATCGCAATAATCGCATTGATTGTTATTTTCGCATTTTTTGCAATCTCAAGTGAATCATTCCGTTCATTTGATACAGCAGTGAGCATCTTAGATGCATCTTATTACATTGGGTTCTTAGCTATTGGGGTAACATTCGTTATTATTACTGGTGGGATTGACTTATCTATCGGTACTGTAATGATGTGTGCTGCTATTACAGGTGGTGTGCTCCATACAAAAATGGGTTGGCCATTATGGTTAGCACTTTTAGCAATTTTAGTGATTGGAGGTGTATTCGGATTATTCAACGGAGTATTAATTGCGAAATTTGGTTTACCACCATTCATTGCAACACTTGGTACAATGATGATTTCACGTGGTTTAAGTTCAATCGTATCTAATGTACAAAGTATTACTTTCCCATTACGTGGAACTGGTGAAGGTTGGTATAAAGATTTATTCAGAACGCAAGATAATCTTCCAACAGGTTTAATTGTACTGATTGTAGTAGCACTTTTAGCAGCAGTTGTATTAAATAAAACAAAAGTTGGTCGTTACATTTTCGCAATTGGTTCTAACAAAGAAGCAACAAGACTTTCTGGGGTAAATGTTATCAAATGGGAAGGTACAGCTTATGTTATTAGTGGATTATTAGCAGGTTTAGCTGGTATCGCATATGCAGCAACATATTCAACAATTCTTCCTGGTACTGGTAACGGTATGGAACTTGATGCAATCGCAGGGGTAGTAGTCGGTGGTACTTCATTAGCCGGTGGTGTTGGTTCAGTAATTGGTACAATTATTGGGGTATTCATCATGTCAGTATTGAAGATTGGTTTACCATATATCGACCTACAACCACACTATCAATTATTCATCACAGGATTTGTAGTAATTGTAGCGGTTTACTCTGATATCTTAATCCGTCAAAACAAGAAAAAATAAGCGTTATAAAGTATTGAGTGTTTCAAAATTTTAGTATAAATCCTATAAAGGATAAATAAAAGGAGAGAAATCTTATGAAAAAATCATTGAAATTTGCAATTGCCACTTTTGCTTGTGCTTCTGCAATTTTAGCAGGCTGTTCATCAAAATCAGGTGGTGGATCAGCAGCAGGATCAAAAGGTGGAGATTTTAAAGTTGAAGTAATTGCGAAAGGTTTCCAACATGACTTTTGGAAAGCAGTTAATAAAGGTGCTTCAAAAGCAGCAGATGAATTAGGTGCTAAAATTACATTCGTAGGACCACAAAATGAAACAGCGATTGCTGAACAATTAGAACAATTAAATAACGCAATCAACAAAAATCCAAAAGCTATTGCATTAGCAGCTTTAGATACAGAAGCAGAATTAGATGCAATTAAACAAGCTCAAAGCAAAAATATTCCAATTATCGGGTTTGACTCAGGGGTACCAGGTGCACCAGATGGAGCTATTAAAGCAACAGCTTCAACTGACAACCACGCTGCCGGAGGAAACGCTGCAGAAAACTTATTCAAATTATTAGAAAGCAAAGTTGGAGATAAAAAAGCTCGTATTGGGGTAGTTTCTCAAGAAGTTAACTCTCTATCAATCACTCAAAGAACAAGTGGTTTCATTGATAAAATGGTTGAATTATTAGAGAAAAAAGGTATTAAAACAGCTGTAGTTGGACATGATAAATTCAAAAACAATGTTTCAGAAGCAGATGCTAAAGTTGTCATTGAAGTTCGTGTTCCTGCACAAGTAGACGATGCTGCTGGTAAAACAGAAGCTTCAACAGTATTAGAAAAAGAAGATACTATCGCAGTTTATGGTTCAAATGAATTTGCTGCTAAAGCAATCATCAATGCAAACGGTGGTTTCAAAGAATCTAAATTAGGCAAAGATAAAATCTTAGCTGTTGGTTTTGACTCAGGTGCATTACAACAAGATGCTATCCGTAAAGGTGTATTTGTAGGTTCTGTTACTCAAGACCCAGTTCAAATTGGTTACCAAGCTGTTAAATTAGCAATTGCTTCAGCTAAAGGTGAAACAGTTAAAGACGTAGATACAGGTTCTAAATGGTATGATGCTTCAAACATCGATAAAGAAGAAATTAAAGCATTATTATATGAATAAAATTTAAAACTATGGAGGAATTAGCATGGACTCAATGAAAGTGTTAGCTATTGATTTAGGTGCAAGTTCAGGTCGTGTCATGCAAGCCATTTATAATGGCAGCTCCCTCCAGTTATCAGAGGTTCATCGGTTCAAAAATGAGCCGGTGAATCTTAACGATGGATTGTATTGGAATTTGTTACACTTATTTGGTGAAATCAAACAAGGAATTAAAAAAGCTTCAAATGATTCTATTCCGATTCGTTCCATTTCTGTTGATACATGGGGAGTGGACTATGCATACTTAGATCACAATGGAGATTTACTTTATCAACCGCATTGTTACAGAGATAATCGAATGGGACGTTATGAAGAATCGTTCTATCAATTAATTTCTAAAAATGAATTATTTAAAAAAACAGGGGTTCAACCTGCAACGTATAATACAATTTTACAAATTTATTCAGACTTACAAGAAAAACCACAGCTAAAAGAAGTCGTACAAAGAGTTTTGTTTATCCCAGATTTAATAAATTACTTATTAGCGGGTGTTCTTGCAAACGAATATACAATCGCAAGTACGAGTGGTTTGTTAGATGTATTTACACAAGATTTTTCAGAAGAAATTTTTGAAAAGCTAGGAATTCCAACCAAATGGTTCTCAAAACCAGTTAAAAATGGATCTGTATTAAGAGATTTATCACCAAGAATTGTTCAAGAATTAAAAGTTGAACCGTTTAAAGTGATTGCAGGTTCTGGACATGATACAGCAGCAGCCGTATTAGCAATTCCTTATGAAAATGAAAAAGGTACTGTATTTATTTCATGTGGTACTTGGTCATTAGTAGGAATTGAATCAGATCAACCAGTAATTACAGATGAAGCTTTTGAATCAGGTTTAACAAATGAAGGATGCTTCGATGGTAAATACAGATTACTTCAAAATACAACTGGAATGTGGATTATCCAAGAATTACAACGTGACTGGAGAAGTCAAGGTGAAGAAGTAAGCTTTGCTGAAATGGTACAATTAGCTGAAAAAGTAACGGATAATCAAACATGGATTTATCCAAACGATCCAGTATTTGCTTCTCCAGGAGATATGGAAAGCAAAATTAAAGAGTTTTGTAAAGTGACTGGTCAATCTGTTCCGCAAACAAAAGGACATATTGTTCGAGTTGTAATTGAAAGTTTAGCATTAACTTATTTGGAAACAATTGAACAGTTAGAAGACTTAACAAAACAAGAAATGACGACTGTACAAATGGTAGGCGGAGGAATCCAAAATAAACTATTATGTCAAATTACTGCTAACTTCACAAATCGTCTTGTTATTACAGGTCCGGTGGAAGCAAGTGCATTAGGGAATATCCTTTCTCAATTATTGACATTAGAAGTGATTCATTCTCGCAAAGAAGCAGAAAATCTTATTAAAGCTTCAGAAGTTGTGACTCGATATGAACCACAACCAGTTGAACAGTTTGCCAATATTCAACAAAAATTCAAACAAATTAAGAAAGGAATTTCATCATGTTAAAACAAATTCCTAAAATTTTGAGTCCTGATTTAGTGGCATATTTAATGGAAATGGGTCATGGTGATGAGCTGGTAATCGCAGATGCGAATTTTCCAGCTCACCGCATTGGGCAACGTGTAGTTCGTATGGATGGACACGGAGTACCAGTAGTATTAGAAGCGATTCTACAATTATTACCTTTAGACACATATAGTTCATACCAAGCAGGATTAATGCAAGTGGTGCCGGGAGATACAACAGTTCCAGTGATTTGGGACGAATATAAAAAAATATTAGAAGAAAGTCATCCAGGTGCAGCGATTAAAGAATTTGAACGTTTTGAATTTTATGATCAAGCTGAAAAAGCTTATCTAGTGATTCAAACGGGAGAAAGTGCCCTATATGGCAATATCATTCTTAAAAAAGGTGTTTTATAAGCACTATTAAATTAAAAATAAATTTAAACAAATTTTAAGGGGAGAAACATTATGTCAACATTTTATGTACCAGCAATTAACTTAATCGGAAGAGGAGTAGTAAACGAAATTGGTTCTTATGTAAAAGATCTAGGTTATAATAAAGCTTTATTAGTAACGGATAAATTTATCGAATCAAGTGAAATTCTTCCTAAAGTTACAAAACCTTTAGATGAAGCAGGAATTGAATATGTTATTTATTCAGATGTAGAACCTAACCCAACTTGTAAAAACGTAACAGACGGTGTTAGCGCATTAAAAGAAAACAACTGTGACTTCATTATTAGTTTAGGTGGTGGATCTCCACAAGATGCTGCAAGCTGTATTTCAATTATCGCAACAAATGGTGGTCAACCTCAAGACTATGAAGGATTACACAAATCAGCTAAAAAAGGTTTACCAGTAGTAGCTATTAACACTACAGCAGGTACTTCAGCAGAAATTACAATTAACTACGTTATCACTGATGAAGAACGTAAAGTTAAAATGGTAATGGTTGATAAAAATAGTTTAGCATTAATCTCAGTTAATGACCCAGAATTAATGGTTTCTAAACCAGCTCCATTAACTGCAGCAACAGGTATGGATGCTTTAACTCACGCTGTTGAAGCATTAGTAACACCGGGTGCTTATGGAGTAACTAAAAAATTATCAATTGGTGCAATTGAATTAATTAAAGAATATTTACCACGTGCAGTAAAAGACGGTCACGATATCGAAGCTCGTGAAGGAATGGTAAATGCTATCTTCTTAGGTGGTATGTCATTTAACAACGCTGGTTTAGGTTATGTTCACTCAATGGCTCACCAATTAGGTGCAGTTTACAAACTACCACACGGTGTATGCTGTGCAATGTTATTACCAGTAATTGAACGTGAAAATGCAAAACGTGTTCCTGCAGCATTCCGTGATGTAGCAAAAGCTTTAGGATTAGATCCAGCAGGTAAATCAGATGAAGAATGTGCAGCTTATGCTATTAAAGAAATTGAAACATTATCTGAAACTGTAGGTATTCCTAAGAAATTAACTGAATTAGGAATTGAAGAAAAAGACTTTGATTTCGAATATCTATCTAAGAATGCGTTAATCGATGCTTGTGCACCTGGTAACCCATTCATGCCAACATTAGAAGAAACAATTGCTTTCTATAAAGAATTATTCTAATGAATTAAAATTTTCAAATTGTAATGTCCCTTTTATAGGGGCATTTTTTAGTACACAAAAATCCCGTCGAATTAAAAACTGACGGGATTTTATGATGATTATTTAGTTATTCATCAATTCGATAATGGAATTCACTTGCAAATCGTGGGAATTGTTGTCCAGCAAAAATACGGTCTTTATCTGTTTGAATAGGGTCTACAAAAGTACCACTTCTATCATCTGTCATTGGAACTCCACCTGGAACAAGATAAACAGCTGCACCACCAACCGGTAAATTTTTAGGTCCATATCCACCAATTAATGTTCCTTTATACTCTTTAAAATAAGACAATTTCATTTCATATTTTTCATCCACGAGTCCATTCTCGTCAAAAATGAATGTATGTCCAGTACCATCTACCCAAGTACCCTTAAGGCTAGAATAATCTCCATTTTGAATGGCTTGAATATCTAATTTTTTCTTAGCGACTTCTTTTTGTTTTTCCGGAGAAGTGATGTACCATTGTGTTGGTTTCCATTCTTTTTGTTTTAAATCAATTTTTGGAGGGAGATTTTTAATAACGTCTTCAGTTGTACCTTCTGTTACGACTTCAAAGGCATCTCCTTTTTGATTCAGGCGATAGTGTGCATAATTCGCTGTATCCGTATTACTATAAGAAAACGTACCATCTTCTAATGGATATAAATTAGATTTATCGCCAATTTTATCTAATTTATTATCTTTATTAGTAAGGCGAATGACTTTACCATCTGAGATAGTATAAATATCTAAAGTAGCATGATCCTCTCTTGTAGCCCCCATAGAAATTACCAATTCATCTACTCCATTTTTATCAAAATCCTCTAATGTATAGCTAATACCAGGAGTATCATAAACTCTTTTTACAGAATAAGCAGTTGAGTTAACATTAGGATTATTAGAATTTGATTTTTTTTGTCCGTTATTATTAGTAACATTCTCAACGACTTCTTTATAATCCTTAAGAACTGAATTATACAATGTATAATCTGTCACAGGTTTCGGTGCAACGGTTGTTTGAGTTGTTGTTTCTGCTTCTTTTGTAGCAGTGTTAGAGCTTGAGTTTTGGCAAGCAGTTAATAGACTAATAGAGATTCCCAACCCTACTAGCAAATGAGATTTTTTCATAAAGTAAACTCCTTTTTTCTTAGTTTGAATCTAGTATAACAAAGGAGTTGTTTATTTTTCAAAAGATATCTTAAAATACGATTATTATAAGGTTTACGAATAGAAAACAGGCGTGTACAATAAAGAAGAGTGAATGGAAGGGGGATAAACATGCAAGAATTTAAAGATGCAACAGCAATGGCACAAGCCGTTCGAAATGGAGAAGTTTCTTCTGTAGAACTAGTTCAAGATGCCCTGTTTAAAGTAAAGCAATTGAATCCAAGTTTAAATGCGGTCGTGCATTTACAAGAAGAGAGAGCATTAAGAGAAGCTCAGTCTCGTAATTTTAGTGATCAGCCATTTGCAGGTGTACCTTTATTATTGAAAGATTTAGGGCAATGTCAAAAGGGAGAACCTTCAACGGCAGGTTCACGTTTATTTAAGAATATCCTTCAACAGCATCAAGATACATTAGTCACTAAATTAGAAGAAGCAGGATTTGTGATTATTGGTCGTACGAACACACCTGAATTTGGATTTAAAAATATGACAGAACCAAGTTTATGGGGAGTTACTTCAAACCCTTATGATATTAGTCGTAATGCCGGTGGCTCAAGTGGCGGTGCTGCAAGTGCAGTCTCTAGTGGAATGGTTCCGATTGCGATGGCAAGTGATGGTGGAGGATCGATTCGAATTCCTGCTAGTTTTACTGGTTTGATTGGATTAAAACCAAGTCGTGGTAGAATCCCTGTTGGTCCAAATAGCTATCGTGGCTGGCAAGGTGCTTCTGTAAATTTTGCCTTAACCAAAACAGTTCGTGATACCAGAAGATTACTGGAAGTCTTACAAGCAGAACAAATGGAAAGCCCGTTTATCATGCCAAAATTATCAAAACATCAGTTCTATGCCGTAATTGAACGACCTCTGAAAATTGCGGTCATCGAAGATTCGCCGATTGGAAATAAAGTAGAAAATTCTGCAAAAAATGCTTTAAATCGAGCAGTAAAATTTTTACAAAAAAAAGGACATCATATTGAAAAAATCAAATGGCCAGTAGATGGCATCGAAGTAATGAAAAATTACTATATGATGAATAGTGTGGAAACAGCTGCGATGATGGATGGAATTGAAAAAATGATACAACGTCCACTTACAAAAGAGGATATGGAACTAATGACATGGGGTATCTATCAATCGGGACAACATATTTTAGCGAAAGATTATAGCGCAGCATTGAACCAGTGGGATTATTGGACAAAACAAATGCAAGACTGTCATGAAGAATATGACCTAATCCTAACACCATGTGTGAATGATATCGCTCCTAAACATGATCAGTTTCCAATGAAGGAATCTACTCGAGTAGCACTAGAGTCCATTGAAAAATTTTCAGTAACAGAGCAGCAAGAAATTATTTGGAAAATGTTTGAGAAAACATTGGAGTTAACACCCTTTACGCAATTAGCTAATATTACTGGGCAACCAGCGATTAGTCTTCCAATTTATTGCACACAAGAAGGACTACCAGTTGGGGTACAAGTGATGGCTGGAAAAGGTCGAGAAGATTTATTATTACAAATTGCAGAAGTTTTTGAACAAGAACATCAATGGAATCAAAAAGATTAAGGAGGAAGTAGGATGAGAATTGCAATTATTGGAGCAGGAATTGTGGGAGCAACGGCTGCTTATCAATTATCGAAAAATTCAGAAGTAAAATTAGTCGTCTATGATGATGGAATTGGGCAAGCTACAAAAGCAGCAGCGGGAATTATTTGCCCATGGTTGTCTCAAAGAAGAAATAAAGATTGGTATCAATTGACTGCAAGAGGAGCTTCTTATTATCCAGAATTAATGGCAGAGTTAGAAGAAGATGGAGTGACTCAATTACCATATGAACAAGTAGGAGCGCTAGTATTTAAAAAGACTCCAGAATTATTAGAAAAGTTAGAAAAAATTGCTGCTGAGAGAAGAGAAGGGGAAGAGAGAATTGGAACCTTAACCAAAGTTGAAGCAGAAAGTATCTCTTCTTATGTTCCAGGATGGAACGGAACACATGGAGCGATTCATTGTTCTGGTGGAGGAAGAGTTGATGGAAAACTATTAGTTGAACAGCAATTATATTTAGCACAGCAAAATGGTGCTAAAATCCAACAAGAAAAAGTGAACTTAACACGAGATGAGAATGGTAAGGTAGTCGTTAAGACAAATGACGGACTAGAACAGTTTGACAAAATCATCGTAGCAAGTGGAGCATGGGTTAAAGAGTTAATCGAACCGTTAGGTTATTATGTCGACGTGCGTCCACAAAAGGGACAATTAATTGAATTAGAATTACAGACAACTGAACCAACAGATGACTGGCCCGTTTGTATGTTGCATGGAGAGATTGATATATTACCATTTGCAGATGGGAAAATTATTGTAGGTGCAACACATGAGAATGATCAAGGGTTTGATTTAACAGATAATCAAGAATTGCAACAAAAAATGTATGAAGAAGCGTGTGAAGTATTCCCTTCATTAAAACAAGCTAAATGGTTAGGAAGTAGAATTGGAACAAGAGCGTATACCTCTGACTTTTTGCCATTTTTCGGTAATGTTCCAGGTGAAGAAACACTATTTGTCGCTAGCGGTCTAGGCTCTTCAGGGTTAACTTCAGGGGTATGGATTGGTGCGTTATTAGCACAGTTATCAGCTGGTGATACACCTTTATTTAACGTTGATTCTTATACTCCTGGGAATTATATACAAAAAATAATATAACAGAAATCATAATTGTTGTATTATACGAAAAATTCCTGTAATATATTCAAGGTCAATATTGAAATATAGGAGGAATCATAATGTTAAAAGAATTTAAAGAATTTTTAATGCGTGGGAATGTTGTTGATTTAGCAGTTGCGGTAATCATCGGGGCAGCTTTCAAAGCAATTGTTGATTCATTAGTAAAAGACATTTTCGAACCAGTTATTGCAATGGTATTCAAAGCAGACTCAATTGCAGGAGTATCTGTTCAAATCGGTTCAGCTACACTTGGTGTAGGTGCTTTTGCAGCAGCGGTTATTAACTTTGTTATCGTAGGTTTTGTTCTTTTCATGGTAGTTAAAGGTATGAACGCTGTTCAAGATTTAGCTAAAGGCGGAAAAGAAGAAGTGAAAGAAGTAGCTCCAGAACCAAAAGCTGAAGATTACTTACGTGAAATCCGTGATTTATTAGCTAACAAATAATAAAATGAAATTTGAAGAAGGGTGAGTTTTCTCATCCTTTTTTTATTGAAATTTATAGCAATCTATGTTTTGGAGATTGACACTTTAAAGAAACTCAAAGACTTCTAAACGTTGATTTAACAATGTTTAAGGATTCTTGTTTTTGTTTTAAAAAATACGTACTTTTTCTAAAAATCTTATAAATTGAAAGAAGGTATGAATTTTATAAAAATGCTAAAAAGTACTTTTAAAATATGTAAGCGTTTGCTATAATAGTGTATCAATCTATGAAAAGGGAGGCTTTGACATGAAAGTCGTTGTTGCCATTGACTCGTTCAAAGGAAGTCTATCGTCTATGGAAGCTGGTCAAGCGATAGCAGAAGGCGTAAAACGTGTTCATCAAAATGCAGAGGTTGTGGTTCGTCCATTAGCAGATGGTGGAGAAGGAACCGTTGAAGCATTAGTCGAAGGAATGGGAGGAATCTTTGTTACAAAAGAAGTAACAGGACCATTAGGAGCAAAAGTAGAAGCAGTCTACGGTGTGATTGAATCTAAGGAAGATTCGAGTAAAACAGCCATTATTGAAATGTCTGCTGCAGCAGGAATTACGTTAGTTCCAGAAGAAAGTCGTAACCCAATGAATACGACTACTTATGGAGTTGGTGAATTAATTCTAGATGCAATTGAAAGAGGCTGTCGACATTTTATTGTTGGAATTGGCGGAAGTGCTACTAATGATGGTGGAGTTGGGATGCTACAAGCGTTAGGATATGATTTCCTAACACGAGAAGGAGCAGCTATTTCTTACGGGGGAAATGGACTCAGAGAATTAGCAAAGATTAAAGATAGTAACGTACATCCAAAATTAAAAGAATGTACCTTCAAAGTAGCTTGTGATGTTACGAATCCACTATGTGGTGAAAATGGCTCCAGTGCTATTTTTGGGCCACAAAAAGGCGCAACTCCTGAAATGGTTCAAGAATTGGATCAATTATTACTACACTATGCTGAATTGTCTAAGGAAATTAATTCGAATGCGGATCGATTTTATCCCGGAACTGGAGCAGCTGGTGGAATGGGATTTGCCTTTTTAACGTATACGAATGCCACATTAGAGTCTGGAATTCAAATTGTATTAACAGAAACGAAATTAGAAGAATTAATAAAAACTGCTGATTTTGTTGTAACAGGTGAGGGAAGATTGGATGGGCAAACGGCATTAGGGAAAGCTCCAATAGGAGTAGCAGATTTAGCTAAGAAGCATCAAAAGAAAGTGTTAGCTTTTGCTGGAGCAGTTACACCAGATGCAAAAGAATGTAATCAACATGGAATTGATGCATTTTTCCCAATTTTAAGAGGAATTGTATCGCTTAAAGAAGCGATGGATAAAGAGAACGCTCATCGAAATATGGTTGATACAGTAGAACAAGTTTTTAGAGTTGTAGAAATGATGAAAGAAGGAAAATAAAATGGTTAGTCAAATTAGTACATTAGGAGCTTTAGTTGGATTGATTCTTGCAATTGTGCTTATTATTAAAAAAGTTCATCCAGCTTATAGTTTGATTTTAGGAGCTTTAGTAGGTGGAGTGATTGGAGGAGCAGGGTTAGCAGGTTCCGTTAGCGCAATGGTAACAGGAGCACAAGGAATGATGTCTCCGGTATTAAGAATTATGACTTCAGGAATTTTAGCAGGAGCTTTAATTAAAACAGGTTCTGCTGAAACGATTGCCGAAACAATTGTGAAGAAGTTAGGGGAGAAAAGAGCTATTGTAGCGATTGCGATTGCAACAATGATTATTTGTGCAGTGGGAGTATTTATTGATATTGCGGTTATTACAGTAGCACCGATTGCCATTGCGATTGCAAAAAAAGCAGATTTATCAAAAGCAGGTATTTTACTAGCGATGATTGGTGGAGGAAAAGCAGGGAATATTATTTCTCCAAATCCCAATACGATTGCGGCTTCAGAAGCGTTTCAATTAGATTTAACAGCATTAATGGCTAAAAATATTATTCCAGCATTGGTGGCATTAGTTGTTAGTATTTTATTAGCAGGATTTCTAGCGAAAAAAGTCGATCATGCTTTTGACGATATGGAAGCAGCAGCAGAACATCACACTTCTGTGCCATTTTTCCAAGCGATTCTTGGTCCAGTGGTGGTTATTGGATTATTAGCTTTACGTTCATTAGTAGGAGTAAGTGTGGATCCTTTAATTGCATTACCAATTGGTGGTTTAGTCACAATTTTAGTAACAGGTCATTCAAAACATACTGTAGAATATACTGAATTTGGATTGAGCAAAGTTATTGGCGTATCGATTTTATTAATTGGAACAGGAACGATTGCAGGAATTATTAAAGCTTCTTCTCTACAAGTGGATATGATTCATGTGTTGGAAGCTTTGAATATGCCATCCTTTGTTTTAGCACCATTATCAGGTATTCTAATGGGAGCAGCTACAGCTTCTACAACAGCTGGCTCTACGATTGCTTCTCAAACATTTGCAGCTCCTTTAGTTTCTTCTGGAGTTCCTGCAGTGGCAGCAGCGGCAATGATTCATGCGGGGGCAACAGTGCTAGATTCTCTTCCTCATGGCTCATTCTTCCATGCTACAGGAGGTTCAGTCTTTATGAGTATTGAAGATCGTATGAAATTAATTCCTTACGAAGCATTGGTAGGGTTGACAAGTACTATTGTTGCAGTGATTTTGTATTTGTTAGGATAAAGTAAAAAAGAGTGAAATCGATTTAAGTTGATTTCACTCTTTTGTTTTATTCTTCTGAACGAGAAACGATTAATGTTAGATTTCCTTTTACAGTTACATCATGAATAGGTGTTGGTAAAATGAATGAATCTGCTTTTTTAAGAGCGAATGATTCGCCATTTACCTCTAGTGTTCCTTCACCCTCGATAACAGTTGCTAAGTAGTAGTTGTCATCTAGTCTAGTAGGGTAAGTTCCCTCAATTTCCCATTTCCAAACTGAGAAATAGTGATTAGTAATAAAATGAGTAATCGTTGCGTCTCCAGTTTTTTCAACGGTTTGTTTAAAACTTGGTAATTGATGTGGAATTGTAGTGACATCAATCGTTTGTGGAATATGTAATGGACGAGGATTTCCTGCATCATCTTTGCGGTCGTAATCATAGACGCGGTAAGTAGTATCAGAGTTTTGTTGTGTTTCTAAAATGATAATTCCTTTTCCGATAGCGTGAATGGTTCCACTTGGAACATTGAAGAAATCTCCTGCTTTGACAGGAACTTCTGTAAATAATTCGCTCCATTTCTCTTCTTGGATTAATTGAACAAATTCTTCTTTTGTTTGAGCGGTATGTCCGTAAACAATTTTTGCGCCTGGTTCAGCAGAAATGACATACCAACATTCATTTTTCCCTAACTCATGTTCATGTTCTAATCCATAAGCATCATCTGGGTGTACTTGAATAGATAAGTCATCACTTGCATCTAAAATTTTAATTAATAGAGGGAATGTCGGTAATGTTTGTTGATGAAATAATTCTGCATGTTTTTCATATAGTTCTGCCAATGTCATCCCTTGAAATTCAGCAGGAGAAATAACAGTGGATTGTCCATTTGGATGAGCACTAATTGACCAAGATTCACCAACTTTATCACTTGGCAATGTTAAGTTAAATTCTGTTTGTAATTTTTTACCACCCCAAATTTTTTCTTGTAGGACTGGTT
Organism: uncultured Granulicatella sp.; assembly: GCA_963523795.1. Lineage (GTDB taxonomy): Bacteria > Bacillota > Bacilli > Lactobacillales > Aerococcaceae > Granulicatella. Next base: position 33,557 of record CAURER010000005.1, on the reverse strand, counting down.
TTAAAAAGATAGGTTGCATGTTGAGGGCTCCTTTATGATTTTCTCGACTACAGTATAGCATATTCATAAGAATGAAATAAAATAAAAGTAAATTCACCCATATTCAAGACACTTTCTTGCAAAAAACATCATAGTTTACTATTATAAAGAAGTAAAAATAGAACTTGCGAGGGATAATATGAATCAAAAATACGGAATTATTTTAGCGGCTGGAAAAGGCACACGAATGAAATCTGAACTTTATAAAGTCATGCATCCAGTTTGTGGCAAACCAATGGTAGAACATGTGGTAGATCAAGTAGAACGTGCGGGAGCAGAAACGATTGTAGCGATTGTGGGACATGGTGCAGAAATGGTTCAACAACAATTAGGAGAACGTGTTTCTTATGCTTTACAAGCAGAACAATTAGGAACAGGTCATGCCGTTTTACAAGCAGAAGAATTGTTGAAAGATAAAGAAGGAACAACTTTAGTTGTTTGTGGTGATACACCGCTATTAACAGCAGAAACATTTGAACAATTAATGAAAGTTCATGAAGATACAAAAGCAAAAGCGACTATTTTAACAGCTTGGGTAGAAGATCCAAGTGGATATGGACATGTAGTTCGTGAGGAAGATGGAACAGTTTTAAAAAATGTAGAACATAAAGATGCTACTCCTGAAGAAGCTGCTATTCAAGAAATTAATACAGGAACTTATTGCTTTGATAATCAATCCTTATTCAGCGCATTAAGCGAAGTGGGCAATGATAATGCTCAAGGAGAATATTACTTGCCAGATGTATTAGAAATTTTGAAAAAACGTGGAGAAATCATTTCTGCGTATCAAATGCCAAATGTAGATGAAGGAATGGGCGTTAATGACCGAGTTGCTTTATCAAAAGCAGAAAAAGCAATGCGCCAACGTATTAATGAACAACATATGAGAAATGGTGTTACATTAATTGACCCTGAACAAACGTATATTGACTCAGAAGTAGTGATTGGTTCAGATACAGTTATTGAACCAGGAGTTTATTTAAAAGGAGATACAATGATTGGGCAACACTGCCATATTACTTCAGGTAGTGTGATTCGTGATTCTGTATTAGAAGATTATGTAACAGTGACTAGTTCGAATATTGAAGAATCATTAATGAAAGCTTATAGTAATGCGGGTCCATTTGCACATCTTCGTCCAAAATCTGTCATTGGAAATTCTGTTCACATTGGGAACTTCGTAGAAGTGAAAAATGCAACATTAGGAAAAGGAACAAAAGTTGGTCACTTAACCTATGTTGGAGATGCTGATTTAGGAAGAGACATTAATGTTGGTTGTGGAACAATTTTCGTAAACTATGATGGAAAAAATAAACATAGAGCCACTGTAGGTGACCGTGTGTTTGTGGGATGTAATGCGAATTTAATAGCACCTGTTACAATTGGAGATGATGTCTTTATTGCAGCTGGTTCAACGATTACAAGAGATGTTCCAAATGGAGCGTTAGCCATTGCTCGTTCTCGTCAAGAAAATAAGGAAAACTATGCTGAAAAATTACCTTCAGCTCAAAAAAATTCATAGAAAAATACATTTAGTTCTTTAAAAACGAATCAAAAACGTTTATTATTATAGTAGTGAAAAAACAAAAATAAAATTCTTCGGGGGTTATCATTGTGGAACATTATTCCGATCCAAATTTAAAGATTTTTGCACTAAGCTCAAATCGTCCATTAGCTCAAAAAATTGCAGATCAAGTCGGGGTAGAATTAGGAAAAGTATCCGTTACTCATTTTAGTGATGGAGAGATTAAAATTAACATTGATGAAAGTATTCGTGGAGACCATGTTTATATTGTTCAATCAACATCGTATCCAGTAAATGATAACTTAATGGAGTTATTAATTATGATCGATGCATTACGTCGTGCAAGTGCGAAAACAATTAACGTTGTATTACCGTACTATGGATACGCACGTCAAGATCGTAAAGCTCAATCACGTGAACCAATTACAGCAAAATTAGTAGCAAATATGATTACACAAGCAGGTGCAGACCGTGTGTTAACATTAGACTTACATGCTGCTCAAATTCAAGGATTCTTTGATATTCCAGTGGATCACTTATTAGGAGCTCCATTATTAGCCAATTATTTCTTAGAAAATAATTTCAAAGATAAAGATATCGTCGTTGTTTCACCAGATCATGGTGGGGTAACTCGTGCACGTAAATTAGCAGAATTCTTACATGCTCCAATTGCGATTATTGATAAACGTCGTCCAAAAGCAAATGTTGCAGAAGTTATGAATATTATTGGGGATGTTAAAGGGAAAGTTGCCGTATTAATCGATGATATGATTGATACAGCTGGAACTATTACATTAGCAGCTCAAGCTTTACAAGATGCGGGTGCATTAGAAGTTTATGCTTGTTGTACTCACCCTGTATTATCAGGTCCAGCATTAGATCGTTTAAATGATTCTGTAATTAAAGAAGTAGTTGTAACGGACTCCATTCAAGTTCCTGAAGAAAAAACAGGCGGAAAAATTGTACAAGTTAGCGTGGATCAATTAATGGCTGAAGCGATTAGACGTATTCATGAAAATCGTTCAGTAAGTCCATTATTTATTGAAAAGTTCACAATTTTAGATTAAAAAGTTGAAGGTTAATTAGGAGGCTGGAGAAATTTCTCCGGTCTTTTTCTATTCAAGGAGGTTATTTGGTGAATTCATGTAAAATTAAGGAAAGAGTTTTACTAGGAATCGTTAGTGTCATTGTCGGAGTGATTACTGGAGTTTTAACGTCCTTTTTTGGGCAAGTGTTATTAAAAGTTTCTGAATTAAGAGTGGAGTATTTTTGGTATTTGATTCCGTTTTTAGCAATTGTAGGATTTTTATTCCATACAGTTTATTTAAAATACGGGAAAAATGCGGTTGAAGGAATGAATATTGTCTTTCGAATTGGACAAGGAGAGGACAATCGCATTTCAAAATGGCTCATTCCTTTTATGATGATTGGAACATGGCTTGCTCATTTATTTGGAGCAAGTGTGGGGCGTGAAGGAGTTGCGGTTCAATTAGGAGCAACGGTTGCGAATCAGTTTCAACAATGGTTTTCTTCTAAGAGAAATCGTCAAATTTTATTAATGATGGGGATGGCAAGTGGGTTTGCTGGACTATTTGGGACACCTCTAGCAGCGACTTTCTTTGCGATTGAAGTAATGATTGTAGGTCAATTACAAATTGACGCCTTATTTTATGCATTGCTCTCCAGTTTTATTTCGATGAATGTAGCTCAACGTTTAGGGTTAGAGAAATTTATGGTTGGTGTTCCTGTAGATATTCAATTTGATGAAACATTATTGAAGATGGTTGTATTAGGAATTGCTTTTGGATTAACAGGAAGACTATTTAGTGTGAGTTTAGCGTATTTGAAAAAATATTGGAGTACTAAAATTCCAAGTCCTACTCAAAGAATATTTTTATTAGGGATTGCTGTTAGTATTTTGATTGCAGCTTTTAGTAGTGGTCGTTATGCAGGATTAGGAACGAATTTAATTCATGCTAGTTTTTATAATGAGACAATTTATGTACAAGATTGGATATTAAAATTAGGGTTAACAGTTTTTTCTCTTAGTGCGGGATTTTTAGGTGGAGAAGTAACGCCTCTTTTCTCAATAGGTTCTTCATTAGGGATTGTAATGAGTTCGTGGTTAGGAATTTCTCCAATGGTAGCAGCAGCGCTGGGTTATGGAGCTGTTTTTGGAAGTGCAACAAACACTTGGCTAGCCCCTATTTTTATTATTGGTGAAGTATTCGGATATAGTATGATGCCATATGCAGCCATTGTTTGTATTGTTGCATTTGTCGTAAATGGAAATTACAGCATTTATGGACAACAGAAAGTTTTGGAATTAGAAGGTATAGATAGATAAAAAACAGGGGCAATTATTTTGTCCCTGTTTTTTATAGGCGAAAAACTTACTAATAACTTTCTTGATTTAAGAGCCAAGAGAAGCTCACTGTATAACTTTCTCACTTATGGCTGAGATACACCATCTTTCAGAATTATTTGTTATAACGAAATTCAATCATGAATACACCTAAAATTATAAAAATAGAAGAAATTATTAAGCTCATTACTAGTGATACATTCATATAATTTTTCAGAAAAGATGATAAGGCTATTCCTAAAACTGTTATTAAACTAGTCAAAATTCTCTTTTTCATATATTCACCCTTTTTCATTTAAATTAATTAAGTCTAAAAATAGAGATTAAATACTTGGAAATTAAATAATATAAACATGAAAGCGTTGTTTAGAAATCGCTTCCTGTTTACAGCTGTAGTATAATACATTTTTATATAAATTACAATTAATATTAAAAGAGATATTTTTGGTGTAAAGGTACGTTAAAACTTTACATTTGGCAGAGTTTAAAAAAACGAAAAAACTACTTGTTATTTTGTGAAAAGTCTAGTATACTTTCGCATAGCGAGGGCTTTTAAATTCATCCCGTGAGGTGAAAAAGGCGATCATAGTTCAAGTTTATATTTTCTAGGAGAATTTTCTTTGCATAGAGAACATTCTTCTATATGAAAGCAGCCCTTTTGCAAACAAAAATAAATAGGGTTGCTTTTTTGTATGCACAAAAAGGCCCGGAAAAGAGGGAATGATGGAGTTACAAACTTCAAAAGTCAACTTATTACTCGATGTGGATCAAAATCCACCTTTTGCCAAAGGATTGTTACTGAGCTTGCAACATGTATTTGCGATGTTCGGGGCGACGATTTTAGTACCATTAATTTTAGGAATGCCTGTTTCTGTAGCATTATTTGCTTCTGGTTTAGGAACTCTAATTTACATGGTAGCCACTCAATTTAAAGTGCCAGTGTACTTAGGGTCTTCATTTGCATTTATTTCTGCAATGGCATTTGCGATGAAGCAAATGAATGGCGATGTTTCAGCAGCACAATCAGGAGTTGTTCTTGTCGGTCTTGTTTATGTAGCAGTAGCATTAGCGGTTAAATTAATTGGAACAAAATGGATTGATCGTTTATTACCACCGATTGTTATTGGACCGATGATTATGGTAATTGGTTTAGGGTTAGCAAATTCTGCAGTGACAAATGCAGGATTTATTAAAGATGGTACTATTCAGCAAATTACAGTAGCAGTGATTACATTCTTAATTACAGCATTTATTAATACAAAAGCAAAAGGATTTTTAAAAATTATTCCATTCCTATTTGGGATTATTGGAGGTTATATTGCTGCTGTAGTATTTGGTTTGGTTGATTTCACTCCAGTGCTAAAAGCGGATTGGATTGCGATTCCTCAATTATATTTACCATTTTCAACAAATGGATTTTTCAAAGAATATCATTGGTATTTTGGTCCTGAAACTTGGGCAATCTTACCAGTAGCTGTTGTAACGATTGCAGAACATATTGGAGACCATACAGTGTTAAGTCAAATTTGTGGTAGACAATTTTTGAAAAATCCTGGTTTACATCGTACATTAATTGGAGATGGGATTGCTACTTCAGTTTCAGCATTTATGGGTGGACCTGCAAATACGACTTATGGTGAAAATACTGGGGTTGTAGGGATGACAAGAATTGCGAGTGTTTCAGTTATTCGTAATGCAGCATTATTTGCGATTGGATTGAGTTTCCTTGGAAAATTCACAGCGTTAATTTCTACTATTCCAAATGCAGTGCTTGGTGGAATGTCCATTATGTTGTATGGGGTTATTGCAAGTAATGGTTTGAAAGTGCTAATTGAAAAGCAAGTGGATTTTAGAGAAGTGCGCAATTTGATTATTGCGAGTTCGATGCTAGTGTTAGGGTTAGGTGGAGCAATTTTAGAATTAGGTCCTGTGACATTATCAGGTACAGCATTATGTGCATTAGCGGGTGTAATTTTGAACCTTGTGTTGCCGTATGAAAACAGAAAATGACTTTTTTTAGTAGCGAAGGACGCCAGCAGCTTCGTAAAAGCAAATCTCATGCACGCTACATTAAAAAAATTATTTTAATTATTATATTTGTATAACCGTTAGTCTATGAAAGAGTATAAAAGGCTTTTCTTCATTGAAAAGTCTTTTTTTAGTTTCCTAGTTTGAGATAGCGAAAAAAAGGTAGAAAATATGCTATAATAAAAAAATAGTACAAGTAAAGGAGAGTGAGGAGATGGGACGTTTTCAAGAGGATATGGAAACCTATAAAAAGAACGATCCAGCTGCACGAAGTAGTTTAGAAATTGTTTTAACGTATCCAGGCTATCATGCGACTGTGTTGCATCGATTAGCACATTGGTTACACACTACTTGCCGATGTAGACTTCTTGCTCGCATGCTGAGTACATTTAGTCGATTTTTTACTGGAATTGAAATTCACCCAGCAGCACAAATTGGACGTCGATTTTTTATTGACCATGGAATGGGAATCGTTATTGGTGAAACAGCGATTATTGGGGATGATGTGAAAATGTTCCATGGGGTTACATTAGGCGGAACAGGGAAACAAACGGGTAAACGTCATCCAACTATTGAAGATGGAGTATTATTGTCTGCTCATGTTCAAGTCATTGGACCAGTTACGATTGGAGAAGGTGCCAAAATTGGTGCAGCAGCAGTGGTGTTATCAGATATTCCAGCTCATACAACTGCAGTAGGTTTGCCTGCTAAAGTTGTTCGAATTCATACAAAAGAAGAACGAGAAATCACAGAATTATATGGAGGAAATTATGATTCAAGTATATAACACTTTAACACGTCAAAAAGAAGAATTTAAACCACTAGAACCAGGAAAAGTAAAAATGTATGTTTGCGGACCAACGGTTTATAATTATATTCATATTGGGAATGCGAGAAGTACGGTTGCATTTGATACAATCCGTCGTTATTTCGAATACCGTGGCTATGATGTGAACTATGTTTCTAATTTTACAGATGTTGACGATAAAATTATTAAAGCAGCAAATGAAACAGGAATGACACCTGAAGCAGTTTCTAAAAAATATATTGAAGCTTTCTATGAAGATACAGCAGCTCTAAACGTTAAAAAAGCAACTTTAAATCCAACTGTTATGAATACAATGGATGATATTATTGCCTTTGTTAAGGAATTAGTAGAAAAAGAAGCAGCCTATGAATCTGGTGGAGATGTATATTTTATCACTGAAAAGTTCAAAGATTATGGAAAATTAAGTGATCAAAGTATTCAAGATTTACAAGTAGGGGCAAGCCAAAGAACGGAAAGTGCAGATGATGCCAAAAAGAGGAATCCATTAGACTTTGCTCTATGGAAAAGTGCTAAACCGGGTGAAATTAGTTGGGATTCTCCTTGGGGCAAAGGGCGTCCAGGTTGGCATATTGAATGTTCTGTAATGGCTACAAAACATTTAGGAGATACTATTGACATTCACGGTGGTGGACAAGACTTAGCATTCCCACACCATGAAAATGAAATTGCGCAAAGTGAATCGAAAACAGGTCATCCGTTTGCTCGTTATTGGATGCATAATGCTTTTGTAACAATGGGGGAAGATGGAGAAAAAATGAGTAAATCTCTTGGTAATTTCGTATTAGTTCACGATATTATTAAAGAGATTGATCCTCAAATTTTACGTTTCTTCCTAGCAAGTGCGCACTACCGTAGACCGTTAAAATTCAGTGAGTCTTCATTACAAGAAGCAACAGCGAATGTGTCAAAAATTCAAACAACTTTTAGCAATACACGTTATCGTTTAGAGAATGCAGTTGAGTCATTAGAAGATGACCAAGATGTATGGGCTGGATTTGAAGCATTAGAAGACAAATTCCAAGAAGAAATGGATGATGATTTTAATGCTGCTAATGGTATGACTGTTTTATACCAATTCGTAAAAGAATGGAATGTTTATTTAGAACGTGAAGCAGTATCACGTGTTGTTTTAGAAAAATTATTACAAAAAGCTGAACAATTATTTGCAATTTTTGGAATGAAAGAAGTTCAAGAAGAGTTAGTAGATGATGAAATTCAAGCATTAATTGACGAACGTTTAGAAGCAAGAAAAGCGAAAAACTTTGCACGAAGCGATGAAATTAGAGAATTATTGAAAGCTCAAGGAATCGTGTTAGAAGATACTGCTCAAGGAACAAGATGGAGAAGAGTATAATGGAAATCATTAAAGATTGGCATTTATTAAATGGCTTAACATTAGCTTATATGGGTGATGGCATTTATGAATTATATATTCGTCAACATGTGTTAAGAACAGGGAAGACGAAACCAAATGTCTTGCATCGTGAAGCTACTCGTTATGTTTCTGCCAAGGCTCAAGCAAATTTAATTCAACAAATGTTGGATAGCGAGTCATTTTTAACAGAAGAAGAATTAGAATACTTCAAACGTGGGAGAAATGCGAAGAGTCATACTAAGGCAAAAAATGCGGATGTCATTACTTATCGTATGTCGACAGGCTTTGAAGCGATGATTGGCTATTTATATTTAAGTGGACAAAAAGAGCGATTAGATGAAGTGATTGTATGGTGTATTCAACAAGTGGAGGAAAAACATGGCTAGACAAGAAAAAAATTCGAATAGAAGAAAAGGAAGTCAACCAAAGGGCTTCAAAAAAGAGGTTAAAGCACCTCGTCCAAAATATACACCGGAAAGTTCTTCAAATGAACAAGAGTCCACAGATTTTGTATATGGACGTCATGCAGTAAGAGAAGCTTTACAACAACCAGAACGTGTGAATAAATTATGGGTTCAAGAAGCTTTATCTGGGAAAGAAATTACACCGATTATTGATTTAGCAAAAGAACATCGAATTCAAATTCAAAATGTTCCGAAAGCCAAATTACAAGATCTTGTTGGGGAAGTTGTCCATCAAGGAGTTGTTGCTTCCATTGCAGCGTATGAATATGCGAATTTAGAAGATGTCTTTGAAAAAGCTCAGGGAAAAAATGAAGATCCATTTATTTTAATTTTAGATGGAATTGAAGATCCGTATAATTTAGGAAGTATTTTACGTACTGCAGATGCTACGGGAGTTCACGGTATTATTATTCCAAAGAGAAGAAGTGTTTCTTTAACTTCTACTGTAGCAAAAGCTTCTACAGGGGCTATCGAGCATGTTCCCGTTGTTCGTGTGACGAATTTAACTCAAACGATTGAACAATTAAAAGAACGTGGCGTTTGGGTGTTCGGAACAGATATGAAAGGAACGGATTATCGTCAATGGAATACAAAAGGTCCAATTGCGATTGTCATGGGGAATGAAGGAAAAGGTGTATCTCGCATTGTGAAAGATGCCGTAGATGAGATGATTACGATTCCAATGACAGGACATGTTCAAAGTTTAAATGCGAGTGTCGCAAGTGCTTTAATGATGTATGAAGTTTTCCGTTCTCGTCATTAATAGGTGATTTATGAAGAAACAATTATATATTATTGATGGATATAATATGATTGGAGCATGGCCTGAATTAGTGAGTTTAAAAAAACAAGGTGATTTAGAAAGTGCTCGTGATTTACTCATCCATCATTGCGCCAATTTTAGAAAATTTGAACACGTTGAAGTGTGGATTGTTTTTGATGCACAATTTGTTCCCGGAATTACTCAGTCATTTGAATCTTCTCAAGTGAAAGTCATTTTTACAGCAGAAGATGAAACTGCCGATGAATATATTGAGAGAACCGTTAGTGAAATGAATACGCAAGTCATTCAAGTGTCTGTAGCAACGAGCGATTTAGCAGAACAATGGGTCATTTTTCAAAAAGGTGCTTTAAGAAAATCTGCAAGAGAATTTTTAAAAGAAATTCAAAGGAGTAAGAAGAAACAAGATCAATTATCAAGACAATATCAAGAAGTTTCTAGACGTCGCTCACCATGGAGCGATGAACAGATGGATCAATTGAATAGTTTACGATTCAAATTACAAGAATAAGATTGATCGTTTTTTGATGAGAAAGAGCTAAGGGGATGAACTTAGCTCTTTTTTCATCTTCACAAAATCTTCATACTTTCTAGTTAACGGATTCATAAACTTACGGTATACTAATGGTGAGATAATCCAAAGGGAGGAAGCAAGATGCATATTTTAATGATTGAAGATACAGAAGCAGTTTGTGAAATGATGGAAATGTTTTTTGAAAAAGAAGGTTGGACTGCTGAATTTTATCATGATGGAAAAGAAGGTTATGATGCCTTTATGAATCAACAAGAAAAATGGAATTTAGTCATTTTAGATTTAAATTTACCATCAATGGATGGCATGCAAATTTGTCGTCAAATTCGACAAGTGAATGAGCAAGTACCTATTGTGATGCTAACAGCAAGAGATTCAGAAAGTGACCAAGTGATTGGCTTAGAAATTGGGGCCGATGATTATGTAGCAAAACCATTTAGTCCATTAACAATGATGGCTCGTATTAAAGCATTACATCGTCGTATTGGGCGTAGTTCTTCTAGTGAAGTTCCAATTACTTCAGGTCAATTTGATATTGAAACAACTCATGTATCGATTAATACAAAAACTCATGAAGCTTTTATTGACGGAGTAGAAATTGAAGGATTAACTCCAAAAGAATTTGATTTATTAGTTTTAATGGCACAACATCCCCGTCAAGTTTTCTCAAGAGAACATTTATTAACGAAGATTTGGGAAGATCCATTTTTTGGAGATGAGCGTACAATTGACGCACATATTAAAAAATTACGTCAAAAAATTGAAGCAGTTGGTCCTCATGTTATTCAAACAGTATGGGGTGTAGGATATAAATTTGATGATAGTGGGATTTAGAAGATGAAATATTTTTACCAACAATTAGTAGGTTTTTTATCTGTTGTATTAGTATCTGTTATCGTATGTGGATTGTTGTTTTATAATGTTATGACAAACAAAATTTTCCTACAACGTTCTCAACAATTATTTGGATATGCAAAAGCAATTTTAGTGCATGATTTAACAGCAGATGAAATTAGCAGTAGTTTATCTTTGTTGAAAGATGAACATTTAGGTGTAGCGATTTTTGATAAAGAGAATAAAATGACTTATCCAGCAACAGTTTTAAATGTAAAAAGCTCATTAACGGATGATGAATTACAACATTTACAAGATGGTTCTGCCATTAATATGAAACAAACAAAACATAACTTTTTAGGAGAAGCAGCGGACTTAGTGACGATTTATTATCCGATATTTAAAAATCAAACTTATAATGGTTTTTTAGCGATTTCTAGCCCGTTAAGTAGAATTGAAACGGAAATGGCGGAATTAAGAAATTCTATTTTAGTAGGATTTTCTTCAGCAGCAGTGGCAGGAGTTATTCTGAGTGTCTTATTTGCCAATTATCAAACAAGACGAATTAATCGCTTGAGAAAAGCGACACACGAAATTGCGGAAGGAAATTATGATATTTCTCTACCAACTCAAAAACGAGATGAGTTCGATGATTTAGTAATGGACTTTAATAAGATGGCAGAGTCATTACAGAGGTCTGAACAAGAAATTGAACGACAAGAGAATTTAAGACGTCAATTAATGATGGATGTAGCTCATGAGATGAGAACACCACTAACAACGATGAATGGATTACTGGAAGGCTTAATTCACCATATGATTCCAGAATCCCGTCGTGAAAGAAGTTTGGAATTAATTACGAATGAAACACAACGATTAATTCGCTTAGTAAATGAAAATCTAGATTATGAAAAAATTCGTTCCGATCAAATTGTGTTAGTGAAACAAAATTTCAATGGAGCAGAAGCATTAAGAAATGTTGTGGATCAACTTCAAGAGCTTGCTTCGAATAAAGAAAATGAATTGAAATATGAATGTCCAGATAACTTTACAGTGTATGCGGATTATGATCGCTTTATTCAAATTTTAGTGAATATGACGAAAAATGCGAACCAGTTTACCGATAAAGGTCATATTCTCATTAAAGGTTGGAATGAAGATTCGAATGCCATTGTGCAAATTATTGATAATGGAATTGGAATTAGTAAAAAAGAAGTGGAAGCAATCTGGGAAAGATTTTATAAGGCGGATGTTTCTAGAAAGAGTACGAAATATGGAGAATCCGGCATTGGATTAGCCATTGTTCATTCATTAATGAAGAGTCATCATGGTACGATTCAAACAGAAAGTGAAGTTGGAAAAGGGACAACCTTCACACTAACATTTCCAGGGAAAGAAGAAACAGAATAGAACAAGTAAGATTTCTCTTAAATAGCAAGAATTACCATTTAAATAGTTGAATGATGGTTTTGCTACACGGGAGAAATCTTTTTTGATGAATTTGTAATCTAGTGAAAACTGTTTTAAGATAGTAAAGGAATGAAATTAAAAAGGATGATCAATAGATGAAAGAAATTATTTTAAAAACAAAAGCTGCAAAATTAGTGAAAAAGGGTTCGCCTTTATTAAATCAAGAAGATTTAGCAAAACCACTGGAAGCAAAAGAAGGCGAATGTGTCCGTGTTTGTGATGAGAAAAAAGAATTTTTAGCAATGGCTTATGTAGGATTTCAACATAAAGGAATCGGCTGGGTTTATTCTAAAAAAGATGGTGAGAAATTAACTCCTCCATTCATAAAAGGAATCTTCCAAAAAGCTGCACAAAAGCGTTCTGCTTTAATGGGGGATGAAAGTACAACAGCTTTTCGATTGTTTAATGGAGAAGGAGATGGACTTGGTGGAATTACGATTGATTGGTATGATGGGTTCGTCGTTGTTTCATGGTATAGTGCAGGAATCTATCAATGGAAAGAATTGATTCTAGACCAATTGCAAGAAGTAATTCCAAGTATCCAAGGTATTTATGAAAAGATTCGTTATGCTTCGAAAGAAAAACTACCAGAAAGTCAATTTGTAAGAGGAGTTAAGGCGAGTGAGCCATTAATTGTTCAAGAAGAAGGAGTTCGTTATGCAACGTATCTTGATGAAGGATTGATGACTGGAATCTTTTTAGATCAACGGGAAGTTCGTACATTATTAAGAGATGACTACAGTGCAGGAAAAACGATTTTGAATTTATTTAGTTATACAGGAGCGTTTTCTGTAGCTGCAGCAATGGGTGGTGCAATTCAAACAACGAGTGTGGATGTTGCTAATCGCAGTTTAGAAAAGACTCGAGAACAATTTGAAGTGAATGGGATAGATGCATCTGAGCAGAAGATTTATGTGATGGATGTATTTGATTATATTAAATATGCTGCGAAGAAAGATTTAACGTTTGATACGATTGTGTTAGATCCACCTAGTTTTGCTCGTACAAAGAAAAGAACTTTTTCAGTTGCGAAAGATTATTCTGGTTTAGTGGAGCAGTTAGTTCCGTTAACGGTAAAAAATGGGAATTTAATTTTGTCGACGAATGCGGCAAATGTTTCAGAGAAGCAATTTTTAGAGATGATTCATAAGGGGCTTCGTTCTTCTGGGAGAAGATATCGTATAGCGCATCAGAAGAAATTGCCGTTGGATTTTCCAGTGGCACCATGTACGCGACTGAGTGATTATTTGAAGGTGATTTTTATAGAAATGGACTTTTCTTAAGTAGTAAGGGTCGGCAGCAGCCACCAAAGGTGTCTCATGCCTAAAATTCGAGCCTAGGTCTCGAATTTCCCCGAGTAATGGTAGCCACACTGGCTACCATTACTCTTACTACAGCGAAAAGTCCTTTTTATATGGTGTGAGTTTATGATTTGGCGGAGAAAAAGGCGTAGGAATGGACTTCCAAATGTAGTAGTAAGGGACGCTAGCAGACCTGCGGTCTCATGGCTAAAATTTGAGCCTAAGGTCTCAAATTTCCCCAGAAAAAGAAGCCACACGAGCGGTGGCTTCTTTTACTTTTACTATTACGGGAACTCTGTTTCTACTTCTACTTTCACCAAAATTACAGATTTCACAAAATGTAAGCGCTAAGTTGTCATGGATTAAAAAACAATTAAAAAAACTTTAAAAAAATTCAAAAAAATTTTTAAAAAACAATTGCGTGAATTGTCAGAATATTATATAATCTTCTCATCACTTAAAAAGAATACGAAATGAGGGATTAAGATGAATTTAAAAAAATTTGGATTAGGATTGGTATCAGCAGCAATTTTAGCAGGATGTAGCGCAGGTGGCGCTTCAAATGGTAACACAGTAAAACTTGGAGGTAACTTTGAGTTAACAGGTAACGTTGCCGCTTATGGTTCAGCTATGGATAACGCTGTTAAATTAGCCGTTGAACAAAAAGGAAAGTTATTAGATAAAGAATTAAAATATGTTTCTTATGATAATAAATCAGAAAAAACAGAAGTAGCTTCTGTAGCTAAAAAATTAGCTTCTGAAAAAGTTGTTGGGGTTGTAGGACCTGCAACAACTGGGGATGCTCAAGTTTCAATTCCAATCATGGAACAAGCAAAAATTCCAGCTGTATTCCCAGCAACAACAGGGGACGGCATTACATTAAAAGATGCAAAAAATCCAGAATCAGTATACGACTATATCTTCCGTGTATGTTTCTCTGATAATTATCAAGGGGTTGTAGGTGCAGGATTTGTAAGCCAAAAATTCCCAAATGCTAAAGTGGCAATTTTACAAGACTCAGCTAGTGATTACTCAAAAGGTTTATCAGAAGCATTCGAAAAAACTTATACAGATGCTAAAATCGGTGGTCAAATTGTTGCGAAAGAAACTTATCAATCAAAAGATACAGATTTCCAAGCAGTACTAACTTCATTAAAATCAAAATCATTTGATGTATTATATATCCCAGGATATTATGAAGAAGTTGGTTTAATCATCAAACAAGCTCGTGAATTAGGAATCACTCAACCAATCGTTGGTGGAGATGGATTATCAAGTGAAAAATTAGCAGAATTAGCTGGTAATAAAGCAAACTTAACAAATGTCTTCTATACAGCTCACTTCTCAGCTAAAAGTACAGATGCAGATGTTCAAGCATTCATCAAAGCGTATAAAGAAAAATATGGTACAACACCAGATTCATTTGCAGCTTTAGCATATGATGCAGCTGAATTATTAATGAAAGCTATTGAAACAGCAGGTTCAACTGATGCGCAAGCAATCAAAAAAGCTTTAGCAGAATCTAAAGACTTCGATGGTGTAACTGGTACATTCACAATGGGTAAAGATCACACTCCTGTTAAATCAGCAGTTGTTATCGAATTCCAAAATGGTGAAGAAGTAAGTGCCAAAGAATATGCAGCACAATAATTAATAAAATTTTAGAAAAGAGAGGCAGTCAGCCTCTTTTTTCACATGATAGGCAAATATTAAAAACGTTTTTTTATAAGAAAGGAGCTTAAAATGGAGCTATTGATTCAACAATTAGTCAATGGGATTGCGCTAGGAAGTATTTATGCTTTAGTGGCACTTGGCTATACAATGGTTTATGGAACAATTAAATTAATCAACTTCGCTCATGGTGATGTTTATATGATGGGTGCATTTGTTGGTTTTTATGCAATGAATGGATTGGGGTTAAATATTTTCTTATCTCTTCTATTAGCAATGGTTACCTGTGCAGTTTTAGGAGTAGTGATTGAAAGAGTAGCGTATAAACCTTTAAGACGTTCGACTCGTGTTGCTGCTTTGATTACAGCAATCGGGGTTTCATTTTTACTTGAAAATGTGATGAGTTATCTTTTCGGAGCAGAAATTCGTCCATTCCCATCTGATTTTGGAACTACAAACTATACTTTATTCGGTAATATTACGATTAATGGAAAGCAAATCTTAATTTTTGCTACAACAGTTATTTTAA
This sequence comes from uncultured Granulicatella sp., assembly GCA_963523795.1. Lineage (GTDB taxonomy): Bacteria > Bacillota > Bacilli > Lactobacillales > Aerococcaceae > Granulicatella. Next base: position 17,814 of record CAURER010000005.1, on the reverse strand, counting down.
TGGCATTATTACAATTCATCGTTCGTTATACGAAAATGGGGAAAGCGATGCGTGCCGTTGCGGTGGATGAAGATGCAGCTCAATTAATGGGGATTGATGTGGATCAAGTGATTTCATTTACATTCGCATTAGGTTCAAGTCTTGCCGGGATTGCCGGAGTATTAGTTGCTTTATACTATAATACGTATTCTGCAACAATGGGGATTGTACCAGGATTGAAAGCTTTCGTTGCTGCGGTATTAGGTGGAATTGGTAGTATTCCAGGTGCCATGGTTGGTGGCTATGTGATTGGTTTATTAGAAACCTTTGTTAGTTATTTAGGATTCTCTCCATATAAAGATGGAGTAGTTTACTTCCTATTATTTGTTATTTTATTAGTATTACCAGCAGGATTGTTTGGTAAAAATGTTAAAGAGAAAGTGTAGGTGAGAAACATGCAACGATTTCATCAGAAAAATCTTATTTGGGTAGCTTCTGCAGTATTAGTCTATTTATTACTTCAAGTGTTAGTTCAAGTAGGAGTGATTAATTTCTATTATGAAAGTACTTTTATTAATATTATGATTAATATTATTTTCGCAGTTGGATTAAATTTAATTTTGGGGGTTGCAGGTCAATTCTCACTAGGTCATGCTGGATTTATTGCGATTGGTGCTTATAGTGCTGCTATTATCGGGAAAGCGGTTAGTGGTTTAGCGGGGTTATTTGCTGGAATGGCAGTGGGTGTAGTGATTTCAATCGTGATTGCTTATTTAGTTGGGTTACCAACACTTCGTTTAAAAGGGGACTATTTAGCGATTGCAACATTAGGGGTTGCTGAAATTATTCGTGTAGCATTAAATAATATGAAAATTACAAATGGTGCTGCAGGGATTAGTGGTGTTCCATTAACAACAACATGGACAATTGTTTATATTGCATTAGTTTTAACAACAATTTTAGTATTAAACTATGCCAATAGTAGTGCAGGTCGTGCAACTTATGCAGTATTACAAGATGAAATTGCTGCAGAATCAATGGGGGTAAATGTTACTCGCTATAAAATGTTAGCTTTCATTATTGGAGCAGCTACAGCAAGTATTGGTGGAACATTAACAGCGACTTATTTAGGAACTGTAACACCAAGTGACTTCACATTTATGAAATCAATCGATGTATTAATTATTGTTGTATTTGGAGGAATTGGTAGTTTTACTGGTTCATTTGTAGCAGCAATTTTACTTGGAATTATTAATACATTCTTACAACCATTTGGACAATTACGTATGATTATTTACGCAGTAGCGTTAATCTTAATTATGATCTTCCGTCCAGGTGGATTATTAGGAACTTGGGAATTCCGTTTCGGCACATTCTTAAGTAATAAATTGAAGAAAAAAGAGAAAGGAGAAACAGAATGAGTTTATTAGAAGTAAAAGGTTTAACAAAAAATTTCGGTGGATTATCAGCTGTTTCAAACGTTTCTCTTAAAGCTGAAAAAGGAGAATTAATTGGATTAATTGGACCAAATGGTGCCGGTAAAACAACATTCTTCAACCTATTAACAGGGGTATATGTTCCAACAGAAGGAACGATTGAATTAGAAACTGAAAATGGTAAAACATTATTAAATGGAATTGCACCAAATAAAATTACTGAATTAGGACTAGCACGTACATTTCAAAATATTCGTTTATTTAAAGATTTAACAGTATTAGAAAATGTAATGGTAGCGATGCATGCGCATAAAGGGAATTCATTGTTTTCAAGTTTATTCAGAACAAAAGCTTACTATGAAACAGAAAAAATGATGAAAGAAGAAGCTTTAGAGTTATTAAAAATCTTTAACTTAGAATCGTTTGCTCAAGATAAAGCGAAAAATTTAGCTTATGGGCAACAACGTGAATTAGAAATCGTTCGTGCCTTAGCAACAAAACCAAAAATTTTATTTTTAGATGAACCTGCTGCAGGGATGAACCCACAAGAAACAGCTAATCTAACTAAATTAATTGCGCAAATTCAAGAACAATTCGGATTAACTGTTGTACTTATTGAACATGATATGTCATTAGTAATGGAAATTTGCCAACGTTTATATGTATTAGAATATGGAAGATTATTAGCACATGGAACACCAGAAGAAATTAAGAAAAATCCTGATGTTATTCGTGCTTACTTAGGAGGAGAGTAATCATGTTAGAAGTAAAAGATTTAAGCGTACATTATGGCATGATTCAAGCTGTTAAAGATGTAAGCTTCACAGTTAACGAAGGAGAAATTGTTTCTCTAATTGGTGCCAATGGTGCTGGAAAATCAACCATTTTAAAAACTTTATCAGGTTTAGTACGTCCAAGTGCTGGAACGATTGAATATTTAGGGCAAGATATTACAAAATTAGCTGCTAAAAAAATTGTTTCACTTGGTTTAGCACAAGTTCCAGAAGGTCGACACGTATTTAGAGGACTTTCTGTAAAAGAAAATCTTGATTTAGGAGCATTTTTACGAAATGATAAAGAGGAAATTCAAAAAGACATGAAAGCAATCTTTGAGAGATTCCCAATTTTAGAAGAACGTAAAAATCAAGATGCTGCAACATTATCAGGTGGGGAACAACAAATGTTAGCAATGGGACGTGCATTAATGACTCGTCCGAAACTATTATTATTAGATGAACCATCAATGGGATTAGCACCAATTTTCATTAAAGAAATCTTTAATATCATTCAAGAAATTCAAAAACAAGGAACGACTGTATTACTAATTGAGCAAAATGCGAAAATGGCATTATCGATTGCTTCAAGAGGGTATGTATTAGAAACAGGATCTGTGGTATTATCAGGTACAGGTAAGGAATTACTTGAAAGTGAAGATGTTCAAAAAGCATATTTAGGGGGATAATCATGGAAGTAAAAGATTATATGTCAACAAACTTAATAACGGTTGAACCAACAACAACTGTTATGAAAGCATTAGATTTAATGAAAGAACATGATGTGCATCGTCTTCCAGTTGTTGAAGGAGATAAATTAGTAGGGTTATTAACTGCTGAATTAGTCGCTCAAAATTCACCTTCAATGGCAACAAGTTTAAGTGTGCATGAATTAAACTACTTATTAAATAAAACTACTGCTAAAGATATTATGTTGAAACAAGTCATTACTGTAAAACCAACTGCTGTCTTAGAAGAAGCTGCTTCTATTATGAGACAACAAGGAATTGGCGTTTTACCAGTTCTTGAATCAAGAGGAAACTTAGTAGGAATTATTACAGATAAAGATATTATGGATGCGTTCATTGATATTTCAGGATATAACACTCCTGGTTCTCGTTTATTTATCGAAATTAATGAAGATAAACCTGGTCCATTAGAAGATATTTCAAATGTATTACGTGATCATAATGTCAATGTAGATACTATTTCTGTTTATCACCGTGAAGGAAAAGTACAAGTAGTTCTTCATGTAGATTCTGAAAATCCAGATGAAGTAGCAGACTTTATCGCACAAAGAGGATATCGTATCATTTCATCAATGAAAAAGTAGATTATCAATGATAGACTTTTCCAAAAGTAGCAAGGAATGGCTTTGTTACAGGAAAAGTCTTTTTCTTTGTTTGATAGAAGATAGTAGCTTTTCTTTTTTCGTAGGGAAATTTCTGCTATACTAGTACTACTATATTAGATGGGAAGGATGAAAAAGATGAAATATGATTTTACAACAGAAATCAACCGTCATGGAAAAGATGCGATGGCTGTTGATGGATTAGGATTAATTCCAGGGAAAGCACCAAACCCACCTAAGGAAGGCTTTGATGTAATTCCGATGTGGATTGCAGATATGAATTTTGCAACAGTTCCAACAGTGATTCAAGCGATGAAAGAACGGTTAGAACATCCAGTTTTTGGTTATTTTATGCAACCAAAAGAATATTATAATGCCATTATTCGTTGGCACCAATTTCACCATCAAGTTGAAGGGTTAACGGCTAAACATATTGGTTATCATAATAGTGTACTAGGAGGAGTAGTTTCAGCATTAACTTCTTTTGCTTCCCCAGGTGATTCTATTTTAGTGCATAGTCCAACGTATGGTGGATTTACCGAAGTTTTAAAAAATAATGGTTTTGATATTGTACTCAGTCCATTAGTGAAAGATGAAGAAGGTGTTTACCGTATTGATTATAAAGATATGGAAGCAAAAATTCGCAAACATCATATCCATGTTTCCATTTTCTGTTCGCCACATAATCCAACAGGTCGTGTTTGGAATCGTGAAGAATTAGAAAAAGTAATGGTAATCTATCAAAAATATGATGTAACGGTTATTTCTGATGAAATTTGGTCGGACTTAGTGATGCCAGGAGTGAAACATATTCCAACACAAAGTGTATCTGAAGATGCGAAGAATCGTACAATCGCTTTTTATGCACCAAGTAAGACATTTAATTTAGCTGGTTTAGTAGCTGCATATCATATTATTTACAGTGATTTATTAAGAAATAGAGTGAATTCGAAGGGGAGCAAATCTCATTATAATGTGATGAATGTACTGTCGATGCATGCTTTAATGGGTGCTTATCAACCAGAAGGATATGAGTGGTTGGAAGAATTAAGACAAGTGTTATACCAAAATATGACGTATGTATGTGACTACATTCGTGATCATTTTGAAGGAGTATCTGTAACAAATTCAGAAGGAACCTATGTTATTTTTATCGATTGTAAAGAATATTTAGAAAAAAATGGAATTACAATTGATGAATTACAAAAACGAGGAACGGATGTAGGTGTTGCTTGGCTAGATGGAAGAATTTTTCATGGACCAACTCATATCCGATTGAACTTAGCACTACCATTTACAAGAATTCAAGAAGCTTGTGAACGAATGAAAAAATATGTATTTATTTAAAGGAGAGAAATATGAAAAAAATTATTCATACAGATAAAGTACCAGCAGCCATTGGACCTTATTCGCAAGGAGTATTATGTTCAGGAAATTTCTTGTACGTTTCAGGTCAGCTACCAATTGTACCAGAAACAGGAGAATTTGCAGGGGAAGACATTGTTAGTCAAACACATCAATCATTGAAAAATATTCAAGCGATTTTAGATCAAGCTGGAATGACTTTAGAAAATGTTGTGAGTACTACGATTTATTTAAGTGATATTGCTCATTTCCAACAAATGAATGAAGTTTATGCGACTTATTTTAAAGAAAATTGCCCAGCACGTGCCGCTTTCCAAGTAGCAGCATTGCCAAAAAATGCACTAGTAGAAATCCAAGCAGTAGCTTGTCAATAAAAGGGAAAAAACAGCCAGCAGAATTTTCTGCTGGCTGTTTTAGTGATGATACAATATTTAAAATGATTGTAGAAGGAGATTTTATTAAATACGAGCGGAAAGAGAAATGTCATTTTATAGTAGTATGAGTAATAGAAGCGAGAGCTTCTATTACAGGGACTGGCGTCCTAATACTACAATAAAATGACTTTTCGAATGTTATTTAAGGAAAAACGAACTAGCTAATACGATAATCCCTAGAATAATACGATACCAACCAAATGCTTGGAAATCGTTTCGTTTTAAATAGCTCAATAAGAATTTGATAACAATTAGTGAAACGAAGAAAGAAATTACTGATCCTACCAATAAAATCATCAATTCTGCACTTGTATAGTGGAATCCAAATTTTAATAATTTAAGTCCGCTAGCTCCAAACATAATTGGAATACTCATGAAGAAAGAAAATTCTGTCGCAACAAAACGATTGGTTCCAACTAATAATCCCCCTAAAATGGTAGATCCTGAACGAGAAGTTCCTGGAATTAAAGCAAGAGTTTGGAATAAACCAATTTTAATCGCTGTTACATAATCCAATTCTTCAAACGAATGAATACGTGGTTCCACTGTTTTATGACGACGTTCGATGACAATAAATGCAATCCCGTATACAATTAAAGTTGTTGCAATGACGATTGCTTTATTAAAATATTCATCCATAAAGTCATTTAATAATAATCCACCAACGATAGCAGGAATACAACCGATAATTACTTTTTTCCATAATTCAATAGTTGCTAAAAATTCTTTACGAGTTTTTTTACCTTCAAATGGATTTAGTTTGTTAAAGTATAAAATCACAACAGCAAAAATGGCTCCAAGTTGGATGACTACATTAAACATATCTTGAAACTTCGGACTAACATCTAGTTGTAAAATTTCATTTGCTAAAATCAAATGTCCAGTACTACTAATCGGTAACCACTCTGTTACCCCTTCAATAATTCCTAAAATTATTGTTTTAATGATTTCAATTATTGTAATCAAAATATCACTCCTTTATTATGTCTGAATGTAAGTATAAAGCTTTATACGTAAAATTTCTATAAAAATCTTAAAAAATATAAAAGGAATAAGGTTTTTATTTAAAAATATGCTATACTATAGTTAAAGAATTGAAAGGATGATTAGATGTTTGGATTTTTTAAAAAGAAAGTAACAAAAGAAGTTACTCCTGAATTAGAATTATTTGCTGTAGCAGAAGGGGAAGTAGTGGCTATTACAGAAATTAATGACCCAGTATTTTCTCAAAAATTCATGGGTGATGGATATGCTGTATTACCAACGAATGGTGTGATTACTTCACCAGTAGTAGGGGAAGTGATTAATGTATTCCCAACGAAACATGCTGTAGGAATTAAAACAGATAATGGTGTAGAAGTATTATTACATATGGGAATTGATACAGTGGAATTACAAGGAGCTCCTTTTGATACAGTTGTAACTGTAGGGCAACGTGTCGATCAAACTACTGTGATTTCTACTGTAGATTTAGAAGCAGTAAAAGCAGCTGGAAAAGATACACCAATGATTGTAGCTTTAACAAATATGGATAAAGTTGCAAACTTATCCATTACAACAGGAAATGCATCAGCATCTTCTAAAATTGGTGAAGCGACAGTAAACTTATAATATGAATTCGAAAGACTTTTCTGATGTTGCAAAGGACGGCAGAAAAGTCTTTTTCAAAAGTTTACAAGAAACTCCCCTGAGATTTTCAGGGGAGTTATATTTTCGTCTAAAACGGAATGACGCAAACTACTTCTGGTGCGAAAAAGTCTTTTTGACAAAGGGTTAATGTTCCAGTGTTGCTGTCTCGTTCATAAAGAGTTAAATTATCAGATTCTTGATGTCCAATGACGACAAAACGTTCATCCTTACTTAAGTGGAAATCACGTGGGAGGCTTCCAAAAGTATCATAATCAGCTACGAAAGTTAGTAAACCTGTTTCTCCTTGTACTTGGAATACATAAATACGATCATAACCACGATTACTTGCATATAAGAATTTTCCATTTTTTGTTAGATGAATCGCTCCACCCCATGCTTGTTGTTCTGCTGTTGTTAATAAGTGTTGTTCAATAAAAGTAAAATTTCCAGTTTCAGCATCATAGGCTAATACTTCAATGCTAGCGTTGAGTTCACAAATTAAATATGCAATTGGTAGAGTAGGGTGGAAAGCTAAATGACGAGGCCCTGCTCCTTTTCTACTATTATAGGTAGCAATACGTTGAAGTTTTTCTCCCTCTTGTTTGTAAGTAGCTACAATGTCACTTCCTAAATCACAGACAACAATCCATTTTTCATCTGGAGTATAGTCGGTATAATGAACGTGAGGTTGGTTCTCTTCAAGTGAAGGATGAATAACTCGATCCACTAATGTTACTGCTGCATCAAATTTGTAAGAAGAAACATGCCCTTCGTGATAATTAGCCGCTAATAAATGATTGGATTCTTTATTAAATGCAATATAGCATGGAACTGCTGTTGTATCATGATAATGAGAAACTTTTGTTAAAGTCTCTGCTTGCGTTGTGTTGAATACCGTAATTCCACCCGTTTCTTCTTTTGAAACTGCTGCTAGTAATGAATGATCAGCGTTTAAAGCTAAATATGTTGGATTTTCGATTTCTGCTTCTAAAGTAAGATTTGAGAATTGTTTTTTTTCAGTATCTAATTGAACGGAATAAATTCCTTTACTCACACGTTTAGTATAAGTACCTAAATAGAACTTTTCAGTCATATCAATCAACTCCTTAATGTATCATTGAGAATATAGTAGCACGGTTCTTAAAAAAAATAAAAAATTCCTTCTCAAAAATTTTTATTTAGAGGAAAATATGATACACTAGAACTAAATTTTAGAAAACGAGGTGCCTTTAATGGAAGAAACAGAACACACAACTTCATCAAAATCATGGTTTTGGAAATGGTTTTTAAATAATCAACTAGTGAGTACATTATTAATTATTTTACTTCTACTTATTAACATTTTTGTCTTCACTAAAATCTCGTATATTTTTTCTCCATTAAAAGGATTTTTCTCCATTATTGGGTTTCCAATGGTAGGTGCTGGAATTTTATTTTATATGGTTAAACCGATTCAAGATTTTCTAGTGAAAAAGGGAGTTCATAAATCGATTGCTATTTTACTGAACTTTATTTTACTGATTGTCTTGTTATTGGCAGCAATTTTTAGTTTTATTCCAATTGTAGAAAAACAATTAAGAGAATTAGTGACTCAATTACCAACTTATTACCGAATCATTAGCGAACAAGTGGAACGTGTGGTACAAAGTAATACATTTTCAGCAGTACAAGAACAACTTAATGGTATTAATATGGATTTTATACAGTCATTAGGAACAAGAGTGAATGGAATATTGAATGTAACGGTTAGTGGAATAGGTAATGTTGTTGGAGCAGTTGGAGAATTTATGATTGGAATTATTACAATGCCAATTCTTCTGTTTTATTTACTACAAGATGGAGAAAAAATTTTACCAGGAATACTTAAAGTATTTCCAACTCGAACTCGCAAACGTATGAGTATTGTGTTAACAGAAATGAATCAACAAATTAGTTCCTATATTCGAGGTCAATTAACGGTTGCGATTGCGGTAGCAATTATGTTCTCGATTGGATATGCCATTATCGGTTTACCTTATGGTGTAACCATTGCGATTTTAGCGGGTGCATTAAATGTGATTCCATATGTTGGATCATTTTTCGGGATTTTACCTGCGTTAATCGTTGGCTTTGTTATTTCACCATGGATGTTTGTCCAAGTATTTATCGTCTTTGTTATTGAGCAAACTTTAGAAGGAAGAATTGTTTCTCCATTAATTTTAGGAAATTCATTACAAATTCACCCAGTGACTATTTTAGTAGTATTACTATCAACGGGTAAAATATTTGGATTAGTGGGGCTCTTATTAGGAGTTCCTGGTTATGCAGTCTTGAAAGTTATTATTACTCATATTTTTGATTGGTATAAAGACTATTCAGGTTTGTATAAGGAAGACATTGTAAAAGAAGAAATTAAAATAGAAAATTAAAAATAAAAAGCATTTTTTTCGAAAAAAAGCATAGTTATAGATAGAAGGAAAATAACGAAAGCTTAAATCGAAAGGAGTGCTTTTTTTGTGTGGATATTGAGTTTTGTAGTTGGGTGTTGTATGGGGAGTTTTTTGAATGTAGTTGCTTTAAGATTGGAAAAGGAAGAAGATTTTATAAGGGGACATTCTCATTGTGTCGATTGCTTGCATGAACTAAGTTGGAAAGATTTGATACCAGTTCTTTCATGGATGTGGTTAAGAGGAAAATGTCGTTATTGTGGAAGAAAGATTTCATCTCGTTACTGGGGTGTGGAAGTTACATCAGGATTGATGTTTATGCTCATGACGGGAATAGGGAATGGAAGAGAATGGATGGGTTTAGTGGATCTATGGTTATTAGTTAGTTTAGCTATTTTTTGTAGTTTAACGGATTTGCAAGAACAAGTGATCTATCCGAAAGGGTTAGTGATGGTTGGGTTGCTTCATATAGTATTTAATTTGAGTAGTTCATTAGAGAATGTATACTTTCTATCAATGTTAGTAGCAGTTGTATTCTATGGAGGAATTTATGCTGTAGGTTATTTACTATGGAAGGAAGAAGTATTTGGACTGGGTGATTGTTATTACTTAGCGACAGTTGGCTTGTGGTATCCCGTAAAAGAAATTGTTCTCATTGCTTTACTATCCTTTGTTGTTGGCGGAGGGATATTAGGGGTGATGTTGATTTTGAAAAAAGAGGGAATAAAAAGAGTTGCATTTATCCCGTTTATTGTGTTAGCCCAATTATTAGTGATGAGTTTAGGTGTGGAATGGTTTGGTTGGTGAATGCGAAAGCTATTTTAATGGGGCTGAAATTTATGAAATAGATTAGATTGAAAAATATTTTTGTGATTATAAGAAAATGCTTGGAAAATAGGGATTTCTAGACGAATTATTACCTTGAATTAAGTAGTATAAATACAATATTTTAAAATCTTAGGAATGTGAGGAGAGTTATGCAAAATAAAAAGAAATGAATCGAATTGAAAAACCATACTAGAATTCAGTTGCTATCTCTTAAATCATTAAAGGATACAAAGCTTAAGAATTTAGAAAATCTATTTACAGATTGTCATAAAATAGATATCTTAACATAAGAAAATAATAAACAACTAGGAGTGAATTATATGAAGAAAATACAAAATTTATTCCCTTACTTATTTATCATCGGGTTAGCTTTTTATGGATTCCCCTTTATGGATCGAGATAGTGGTGTGTTAACATTATTAATATTAATTCCTCTTGTGTGTTTTTTGAGTGCTTAGTGTATTCCATTTTAGCAATGGTACTTTTTATATCTACTATTTTTATATTTTACAATGAAACGGCTAGTATATATGTGGGAGTATATGGTGTTATTTCAATTGCTGGGAATTTGATAGGGAGTTTAATTAAAAAAATTTTTTAGAATGACGAGAGTAAAGGCGATAGAACATTGGACTATCGTTTTTTTGCAAATAAATTAGCTAGAGGATCATTACTTTAAAATAGAAAGAAGTAATAAAAATGATAGTTAAGAATAATTAAAAACTTTAAATTGCAAAAAGGTTAGAAAAGTTAAAAATGAATTAAATAAAATAAGATTTTTCAAAAATAAATAAGATGAAAAATAAAATGAAAGAAATATTCACAAAATGAAAGTATTTTCTTGTGAAACTATATTCCTGAAAATTTATAGGTTAAAAGAATTGTTAGCTTCATAATAAGGAGCTAGAGAAATCTAAAATGAAAAAAACAAGAAAAAGAAAGTGAAAAATTTCATATAAAATACAAAGTGAAAAATAAAATGGAATAAGAGATTTTAACTAAAAACTAACTTGAAAACGAATTCATTTAGAGGTAAGATAGTCGCGTAAGGAAATTACATCAAAAATAAGTCTGATCAACTTATTGGTTGTTTCCTAAGCTATGAATTCATAACTGTTCAAATTTTTAATTAGGATGGTGGCTATTATGTCAAACCCAATTCACGTATTTTCTGAAATTGGACGCTTAAAGAAAGTTTGTTTGCATCGCCCAGGTAAAGAGTTAGAAAATTTGATGCCAGACTATCTAGAACGTTTATTATTCGATGATATTCCATATTTAGAAGATGCTCAAAAAGAACATGATGCATTTGCTGAGACTCTTCGTAACGCTGGAGTAGAAGTTTTATACTTAGAACAATTAGCAGCTGAAGCAATTGATGCTGCAGGTGTTCGTGAAGAGTTCGTAGATGAATGGTTAGCAGAAGCTGGTGTAGCAAGTGTTGCTTCTCAAAAAGCAATTAAAGATCACTTATTATCATTACCAACATTTGACTTGGTATTAAAAACAATGGAAGGTTTCCGTAAAACTGAAGTTCAAGCAGAAGCTACAACTTTAGCAGGTATGTACGAAACAGATTATCCATTTGTTGTAGATCCAATGCCAAACTTATACTTCACTCGTGATCCATTTGCTACAATGGCAAACGGTGTTTCATTAAACCACATGTATGCAGATACACGTAACCGTGAAACAATTTATGGTAAATATATTTTCACATATCACCCAGTATACGGAAATGGAAAAGTTCCATTCTTCTATGATCGTACTGAAGATACTCGTATCGAAGGTGGAGATGAGTTAGTTCTTTCTAAAGAAGTATTAGCTGTAGGTATTTCTCAACGTACAGATGCTCGTTCAATTGAAAAAATTGCTCAAAAATTATTTGCTGAAACTGATTTCAAACAAGTATTAGCGTTCGTAATTGGTGAAAACCGTAAATTCATGCATTTAGATACTGTATTTACACATATCGATTATGATAAATTCACTATCCATCCAGAAATTCAAGGCGGATTAAAAGTATTCTCTATTACAAAAGGAGAAAATGGTGCGCTTAACATTGAATTAACTGAAGATAAATTAGAAAACGTATTAGCAAAAGCATTAGGTTTACCTTCTGTAACATTAATTCCTTGTGGTGGAGGCGACCCAGTAGAAGCTGCTCGTGAACAATGGAATGATGGATCTAATACATTGACAATTGCACCAGGGGAAGTAGTTGTATATGACCGTAACGTTGTAACAAATGCAATCCTAGAAAAATATGGTATTAAATTACACAAGATTCGCGGAAGTGAATTAGTTCGTGGTCGTGGTGGCCCACGTTGTATGTCAATGCCATTTGAACGTGAAAATTTATAATATAAATAAGAATCTTTATGATATAATTAATTTAGAATTACAATTTTGAAAGGAGTCATTCCAAATATGACACAAGTGTTCCAAGGCCGTAGCTTTTTAAAAGAAAAAGATTTTTCTCGTGCAGAAATCGAATATTTAATCGACTTCTCAGCGCACGTTAAAGATTTGAAAAAACGTGGTGTTCCACATAAATTCCTAGAAGGTAAAAACATTGCCTTATTATTCGAAAAAACATCTACTCGTACTCGTGCAGCTTTCACAACTGCAGCAATTGACTTAGGTGCTCACCCAGAATATTTAGGTAAAAACGATATTCAATTAGGTAAGAAAGAATCAGTGGAAGATACTGCTAAAGTTTTAGGTCGTATGTTTGATGGAATCGAATTCCGTGGATTCAGCCAACAAGTCTGTGAAGACCTAGCAAAATACGCTGGCGTTCCTGTATGGAATGGTTTAACAGATGCATGGCATCCAACACAAATGATTGCTGACTACTTAACTGTTAAAGAAAACTTCGGTAAATTAGAAGGATTAACATTAGTTTACTGTGGTGACGGACGTAATAACGTTGCAAACAGCTTATTAGTAACAGGTGCAATCTTAGGTGTGAACGTTCATATCTTCTCACCAAAAGAATTATTCCCAGAACCAGAAGTTGTTGCTTTAGCTGAAGGATATGCTAAAGAAAGTGGTGCCCATGTATTAATTACTGACGACGCTGAAAAAGCAGTAAAAGGTGCAGATGTATTATATACTGACGTATGGGTATCGATGGGTGAAGAAGACAAATTCACTGAACGTGTAAACTTATTACAACCTTACCAAGTTAATATGGACTTAGTTCGTAAAGCTGAAAACGAAAACTTAATCGTATTACACTGCTTACCAGCATTCCATGATACAGAAACAGAATACGGTAAGAAAATTGCTGAAGAATTCGGCATCAAAGAAATGGAAGTAACTGATGAAGTATTCCGTAGCAAATATGCTCGTCAATTCGACCAAGCTGAAAACCGTATGCACTCAATTAAAGCAATTATGGCTTTAACTGCAGGTAACTTATTTGTAAACAAAGTTTAATAACAAAAGTAACTGAGAAAGCCATTCTGGTTCTGATGTTGAATCAGAATCGGAATGGTCTTTTTATAAATAGATGGAGGAATATTATTATGTCAGAACAAGTAGCTGAAAAAAAAGGTTTTAAAATGCCTTCTTCATATACTGTTTTATTCATTATCATTGCAATTATGGCTTTATTTACTTGGTTTATTCCAGCTGGACAATATGATAAAACAGAAGATGGCAACTTAATCGCTGGTACTTACCAACAAGTTGATCCAAACCCTCAGGGGTTCTATGATGTTGTGATGGCTCCTGTTTATGGTATGTTAGGACGTGAACATAAGATAAATGAAGGTGAACCAAACGAAATTGGTATTAAAACGGAAGGAGCAATTCAAGTTTCATTCTTCATTTTAATGGTGGGTGGATTCTTAGGAGTTGTTACTGAAACTGGAGCTTTAGACGTAGGGATTGCTTCAATTGTTCGTAAATATAAAGGTCGTGAAAAAGCGTTAATTCCTGTATTAATGTTCTTATTTGCATTAGGTGGAACAACTTATGGTATGGGTGAAGAAACAATGGCATTCTACCCACTAATCGTTCCTGTAATGTTAGCAGTAGGTTTTGATACAATTACTGGGGTAGCCATTGTATTAATTGGTTCTCAAATCGGATGTTTAGCTTCAACCGTTAACCCATTCGCAACAGGTGTTGCTTCAGATGCAGCTGGTATTAGTGTCGCAGAAGGGATTGGATTACGTTTGATTTTCTTCGTAGTAATGTGGGCAATTTCTGCTTTCTATGTGTATAACTATGCAAGTAAAGTTGAAAAAGATGCTTCTAAATCATATACATTTGCTACACGTGAAGCTGACTTAACATACTTCAATGTTGAACAAACAGAAGCAGAATTAAGTGGTAAACAAAAAGCTGTATTAACAGTATTTGTATTTACATTTATTATCATGATTTTAAGCTTAATTCCATGGGCTAAATTCAATATTCATGTATTCGAAAAAATCAATGAATTTATCGCTGGTCTTCCATTAGTTGGTCAAGTATTTGGTCAATCATTACCTTTAGGTGAATGGTACTTCCCAGAAATTACAATGTTATTCTTAATGATGGCTGTATTAGTAGGTATTACTTACAGAATGAAAGAAGAAAAATTTGTTCAAGTATTTATTAATGGTGTTACTGATTTACTAGGAGTTGCTTTAATTGTTGCATTGGCTCGTGGTATTCAAGTTATTATGAATGATGGTATGATTACAGCTACAATCTTGAACTTCGGTGAAAATACATTATCAGGTTTATCAGCTCAAGTATTTATCGTATTAACATACATTTTCTACTTACCATTATCATTCTTAATTCCATCTTCTTCAGGTTTAGCAGGTGCTACAATTGGTATCTTAGCTCCTTTAGGAGAATTCGTAAATGTATCTCAATCATTAGTAATTACTGCTTTCCAATCAGCAAACGGGGTACTAAACTTACTATCACCAACTTCAGGTATCGTAATGGGTGCATTAGCATTAGGACGTATCGAAGTGACAACATGGTGGAAATTTGTTGCTAAATTAGTAGGTATTGTAATGGGCGTTTCAATCCTATTATTAATCTTAGGAACATTCATTAATATTTAATTAGCAAAATAAAATTAAAAGAACTCCCCTCGATTTAAAGGGGGGATTTCTTATTCTTAGGGAGGATACGATGAGCACATTTATTACAGAAAAACATAAAGAAGAATGTATTGAATCGATTAAACGATTGGTTCGTATTCCTTCTGTCCTAAATGAAGGTGAAGGAGACACTCCTTTTGGAAAAGATATTCAGTTCGCATTAGAAGATGCGTTGGCTCTATGTCGTGAACTTGGCTTTAGTACTTACATTGATCCTAAAGGATATTATGGATATGCTGAAGTAGGAAGTGGCGAAGAGTCTTTAGCAATTCTATGTCATTTAGATGTTGTTCCAGCAGGAGATTTGAATAATTGGGATACTCCTCCATTTGAAGCTGTTTTAAAAGATAGTTTCTTATATGGAAGAGGGACTCAAGATGACAAAGGACCTTCAATGGCAGCTTTATATGCCGTAAAAGCATTAATGGATGCTGGAGTGGAATTTGACAAACGTATCCGATTCATTTTTGGGACTGACGAAGAAACATTATGGCGCTGTTTAGCTCGTTATGGCGAGTTAGAAGAAGTAGCGACAATGGGATTTGCACCAGATGCAGAATTCCCATTAACATATGCTGAAAAAGGTTTATTACAAGTGAAATTGCATGGACCAGGAAGCAACGCCTTAGACTTTCATTCAGGAGATGCTTTTAATGTAGTTCCAGGAAAAGCATCTTATAAAGGGGAGTATTTCTCTCAAGTAGTTGAGAAATTATCTTCGTTAAAATTTGAATATGAAACGCAAGAGGATGAAGTAACTGTTTTAGGAGTTTCTAAACATGCAAAAGATGCACCTCTTGGTGTAAATGCATTAGTTCGCTTAGTTAAGGGACTTCACTCAGTTGTTGATCATTCAACATTAGCATTTATTGCAGAAGTAGTTGGAGAAGATGCTACAGGTAGTAGTGTTTTAGGAAAAATTGAAGATGAGCCATCGGGTGGGTTAACATTCAATATCGCAGGATTGACGATTACACCAGAAAAATCAGAAATTCGTATTGATATCCGAATTCCAGTATTAGCAGATAAAGAAGAAATTGTAAAAACTTTATCTGAAAAAGCAAAAGAATTTGGATTAGAGTATGAAGAATATGATTATTTAGGACCATTGTATGTACCATTAGATAGCGTTCTAGTTGATACATTAATGGCTGTCTATCAAGAAAAAACTGGAGATACAACTCATTTACCACAATCTTCAGGAGGAGCAACTTTTGCTCGTACGATGAAAAATTGTGTTGCTTATGGAGCAGTATTCCCAGATTCACCAATTACATTCCATATGGAAAATGAAAAAATGTCGCTAAGAGATATATTTGATTCAATGGATATTTATGCAGAAGCAGTATATCGACTAGCAGGTAAAAAATAGTATAAGATTTAGTTTTAATCATAAAGGAGTTTATAAATATGTCACGTAAAATCGTAGTAGCGTTAGGCGGTAACGCAATTTTATCATCAGATGCTTCAGCAAAAGCACAACAAGAAGCATTAATTCAAACAGCAAAATACTTAGTACAATTCATTGAAAATGGCGATGAATTAGTTGTTACTCACGGTAATGGACCACAAGTTGGTAACTTATTATTACAACAAGCAGCGGCTGACTCAGAAAAAAATCCAGCAATGCCATTAGATACATGTGTGGCGATGACAGAAGGATCAATCGGATTCTGGTTACAAAATGCATTAGTAAATGAATTACAAGCACGTGGCATTAAAAAAGATGTAGCTGCAGTAGTGACACAAGTAATCGTTTCAAAAGACGACCCAGCATTCTCAAATCCAACTAAACCAATTGGACCATTCTTAACTGAAGAAGAAGCTAAAGAACAAGCAGCAGCTACTGGTGCTACATTTAAAGAAGATTCTGGTCGTGGTTACCGTAAAGTAGTTCCATCACCAAAACCAGTTGGAATTAAAGAAGTAAATACAGTTAAAAACTTAATCGCTTCAGGTACTGTTGTAATTACAGCAGGTGGGGGAGGTATCCCAGTTGTTGAAGACCCAGAAACTAAATTCTTAACAGGTGTTGAAGCAGTTATTGATAAAGACTTTGCAAGTCAAACATTGTCTGAATTAGTTGGAGCAGACTTATTCATCGTTTTAACAGGTGTTGATAATGTATATGTAAACTTCAATAAACCAGATCAACAAAAATTAGAAACTGTAACAACAAGCGAATTGAAAAAATACATTGGAGAAAATCAATTTGCACCTGGTTCAATGTTACCAAAAGTTGAAGCAGCAATTGCATTCGTTGAAAACTATCCACAAGGTAAAGCTATCATTACTTCATTAGAAAATATCGCTGAAGTATTAAAAGGTGATGGCGGTACACAAGTTGTTGCTGGCTAATGATATTAGAAATTAGAATGAAAAGGATTGACGGAATTATCTGTTAATCCTTTTTTTATGCAATTAATTGGCTCATCGACAAATTCTGTTGGTGAATCAAATGTAACACCAAATTAAGTCT
>CAURER010000004.1:0-84577 GCA_963523795.1 uncultured Granulicatella sp. | reverse complement strand
AAGACTTAATTTGGTGTTACATTTGATTCACCAACAGAATTTGTCGATGAGCCAAAAAACTCTATTTGTGACTAAATCGCACAAATAGAGTTGTATACATACTAATTTTATTTATTTGGTGGAAGCATCGATAAGCCTACTCTTCCTTTTTTAGAATCTATTTCAATGACCCATACTGTTACAATATCCCCGACTGCAACAACATCACTTGGATGTTTCACGAATCCTTTTTTCATTCTAGAAATATGAACTAAGCCATCTTGTTTTACGCCAATATCAACAAATGCACCAAAGTCAACTACATTACGAATCGTACCTTGTAATTCCATTCCGACTTGAATATCTTCCATTGATAAAACATCACTTCTTAAAATTGGAGGATCAATTTCCTCACGAGGATCTCTTCCAGGTTTTGTTAATCCTGCAAAAATCATATCCAAAGTTTCAAATCCAATTCCTAACTCTTCAGATAATGAGTCTTTATCAAGAATAGACAGCGCTTGTCCTACTTTTTCTGTCCCTATTTCTAATTTTGTTGCTTGAATTTTTTCTAAAATCTTTTCAGCAATTTCATATGATTCTGGGTGAATATCTGTTCCATCAAGTGGATTTTTCCCATCCACAATTCTTAAAAATCCTACTGCTTGTTCGAAAGCTTTTGGTCCTAAGCGAGGAACTTTTTTCAATTGAGAACGATTCGTGAATTTTCCATTTTCATCACGATAAGCAACTACATTTGCGGCAGTTGTTTTAGTTAATCCAGCAATATGTTCTAATAACGCAGCACTAGCTGTATTAATGTTGACACCAACTTTATTCACAGCAGTTTCAACCACAATGTCTAATTTTGCATCTAATTGTTTTTGGCTCACATCATGTTGATATTGTCCTACTCCTACTGCTTTTGGATCAATTTTCACTAATTCTGCTAATGGATCTTGCAGACGACGAGCAATACTTACTGCTGAACGTTCTTCTACTTGATAATCCGGGAATTCTTTTCGCGCAATCTCACTAGCAGAATAAACAGATGCTCCTGCTTCACTTACGATTGTGTAGTAAATTTTACGATTCATCCCTTTAATCTGTTCACTGACAAAAGTTTCCGATTCACGGCTTGCAGTTCCGTTTCCAATCGCCACTAAAGTAACTTGATAATCTTCCAATAATTTCTTGAATGTTGTTCCTGCTTGCGCACGCTTAAAGTCACTTGCACCTTGATGCGGATAGATGACTGCTTTGTCTAACACTTTCCCTGTTTCATCGATAATGGCTAACTTACACCCTGTTCGATACGCTGGGTCTAATCCTAGAATCACATGTCCTTTCATTGGCGCTTGTAATAATAGATTTTGTAAATTTTCTCCAAAAATCTCAATTGCCTGAGTTTGAGCTTTCTCTGTTAATTCAGAACGAATTTCACGTTCAATTGCGGGCAAAATAAAACGTTTAACACTATCCTCAATTGCGGCTTTTATATAAGTCGCAGATGGAGAAGCTGTATTTGAAATTTCTTTCTTCATGATTTTTTCTAATGGAATGCTTGTATCAACTTCCAAGTTAACTTTTAATACACCTTCTTTTTCAGCACGATTCACTGCTAAAATTCTGTGTGGCACAATTGTTTTAACGAGTTCTTGATAGTCATAGTACATTTCATATACTTTCTTTTCGTCTTTTTCGTCGTCTTTAAGACTTGTGACAAGCATTGCTTTTTTCAAAGTATTTTCTCGAGCTAGTTTTCGATAAAATGCATTATCAGAAATTCTTTCTGCTATAATTTCTAAAGCTCCTTTTAAAGCATCTTCAATCGTTAAAATGTCTTTTTCTGGATTGATAAATGATGTTGCTTTACTTTCGATTTCTTCCATCGTACAAGCAGATAAAAATTCAGCAAGTGGTTCTAATCCTGCTTCTTTAGCAATAGTAGCTTTTGTACGTTTCTTTTGTTTAAATGGTCTATAAATATCTTCTAAAGCAGTTAATGTTTTAGCTTTCATTAAGTCAGATAAGATTTCATCTGTTAATTTTTCTTGTTCATCAATTAATCGAATGACTTCATCTTTTCTTTTTTCAAAATTAACTAAATAGCGATATCTTTCTTCAATTTCACGAATTTGAACTTCGTCCAAACTCCCAGTTTGATCTTTACGATAACGTGCTATAAATGGAACGGTATTCCCATCTTCTAATAAAGCTAGAACTGTATCAATTTGTTTTGAAGTATAGTGACTTAATTCTTGCTTCAATATCTCCAAAGCACGATACTCAATTGTTAATTCTTTTTGTTCCATCATACCCCTCCATTCGATTTTATCCTAACATAAAATTTATTCTATTGAAAGTATTTTCAATTTTCCTAAAAAAGATAAAATTCTCACAATAAAAAATTTTTTTTAAGATTTTTTTCGTATCTATAAGTGAAGAGACAATAGTCGTATTCAAAATAAAATTAAGGGATAATAAAAATGAAAGAACAGATAAACATACAAAATCTAAAAGAGGTGAAACTAAATGAAGCATGAAATAGATAACATTCATCAAGATGTTTATAACAATATTAAACAATTAATGAATCAAGCAAGGAATAAGGTATCCAGAGAAGTCAATAATATTCTTGTTCAAACCTATTGGGAAATTGGACGAATTATCGTAGAAGATGAACAGGAAAACTTAAATAGAGCTGAGTATGGGAAAAAATTAATAGCAGATTTATCAAAGAGACTTACAAAAGAATATGGAAAAGGATTTTCAAGGTCTAATTTACAAAATATGAGGAATTTTTATTTGTTGTATCCAATTTGCCAGACACTGTCTGGCAAATTAAGTTGGTCACATTATTGTGAATTACTGTCTGTCAGTGATGAAAAGAAAAGAAGTTTTTACGAAAAAGAAACCATTCAAGCAAATTGGTCGGTAAGAGAGTTGAAACGACAAATAAAAACCTCCCTTTTTGAAAGGTTACTACTTTCATCAGGAGATGAGAATAAACAAAAAGTATTAGACTTAGCTCTAAAAGGAAATGAAATTAATAAGGCAAGTGATCTTGTAAAAGATCCTTACGTATTTGAATTTTTAGGATTACCTGAAGAAAAGCTTGTAATGGAAAGTGATTTAGAAAAATCTTTAATGACTCACATTGAAAAATTCTTACTTGAACTAGGCAAAGGTTTTATGTATGTTGGAACACAACAAAGGATAACACTTGGAAATACTCATTATTATGTGGATATGGTATTTTACAATAAACTATTAAAAAGTTATGTTTTGATTGAATTAAAAACCGGAAAACTAATGCCAGAAGCTGTTGGACAACTCAATATGTATTTGAACTACTACAAAACAGAAGTAAATGATGAAACGGATCATGAACCAATTGGAATTATCCTTTGTACCGATAAGGATAGTATTCAAGCAGAATATGCTCTTGGAAATTTATCTAATCAAATATTTGCATCTAAATACACTTTGTATATTCCAGATAGAGAAGTACTTGAGGAACAAGTTGAGAGAGTGTTAAGGGATTATAACGGGAAATAAACTAGCGTTAAATAAAAATTGAAAGCTACTTATTCAAAAAATAAAGGACGATTACGGGAATACAAATAGTAAAATCCAAAAAATAAAGTGAACATCCCGACTTAATTTTTCTAAAAAAGTTACCATAAAAAAATATTTTTCGAGATTTTTTTCGTATCTATAAGTGAAGAGACAATACTAAAAATAATTTACTAGTATTCTCCTTCAAAAATAAAATAGAGAGGATGTTATCCGATGGAAAAACGTACGAACCAAGCACAAACAATGACAAATGTCCTAGCACAGAAAGTTTTCAGTAATCCTGAAATAACGGCACAATTTATGAGTGATATACTAGAACTACCCGTTCATGAAGTAAAATTACTGAATCCTTTTGAGAATCTGGATCATAATAAAGCAAGTATCACTGCCTTAGCACAATTAGCCAGTGGATCCGAAATGATAATAGAAATTCAAATAGTGGAAGAAGTTAATATCAACGAATCCTATTATTTATATCTTTCAAACTATTTCACTAAAAATAAAGAGTTATTTGAAGCAAAAGAACTTAATCCAATGTACTTTGTCAATGAAGTACTACCATTTTATACCATTTACATCACACAAAAACGATGTTTCGATGATGAAAGAATGTTCCATTCATTCACTTTATTAAGTGATGCTTCAAACGAAACACTAAAAGTAGATTTCAAAGGATTCGATGAACCACAAAATCTTGCTGAAATAAAATTTTTAGAATTGGATAAATATCATACAGAATATACACAGGATTACAGTAAAGTACGTTGGATTGAATTGTTCACTAATAACCCATTTACACAAGCACCAGACCCTATACTCAAACAAGCAGAACAAATTCGAAAAACACTTCAAGAAAGAAAAGAGTAATAGTGATTTTACAGTAAAACAATATGATAACGACTCGATAAAAAAAGGGCAGCTGTAATAACGGCTGCCCTTTTTATCCATAAAACACCAAAAACTCTCCTATCATCCAAAAAGACTTCGCATAGTAGCTCAAGCGATATAATCAGCGACCGCTGATTATATCACGGGAAAAATTGAGACCCTAGGCTCAATTTTTAGGCATGAAACACCGAAGGTGGTTGCTGCCGTCCCTAGCTACTATAAAGCAAAGTCTATTTCGTATTTATTTAGTCTAAATCAAGCTGCCCCGTATACAATTGATAGTACACACCTTGTTTTTCCATTAAACTTTCATGGTTCCCACGCTCAATAATCTCACCATGGTCCATTACCATAATCACATCCGCATTACGAATCGTCGATAAACGATGGGCAATTACAAATGAAGTTCTACCCTCCATCAATTGATCCATTCCTTTACTAATCAATGCTTCCGTATGACTATCAATCGAACTAGTCGCTTCATCCAAAATTAACACCTTAGGATTTGCCACTGCAGCCCTAGCAATCGCAAGTAACTGTCTTTGCCCTTGAGAAAGACCTTCCCCATCACCAGTAATCTCCGTTTGATACCCATGAGGCAAACGTTTAATAAATCCATGTGCATTCGCTAATTTCGCAGCTTTTACCACTTCATCATCCGTCGCATCTAAATTCCCATAACGAATATTATCCGCAATCGAACCCGTAAACAAATGCGTATCTTGTAATACAATCGAAATTGTTTTACGTAAATCGTCTTTCTTAATCTCAGTAATCGGAATCGTATCAAACGTAATTTCCCCATTATTAATTTCATAAAAACGATTAATCAAATTCGTAATCGTAGTTTTCCCAGCACCTGTAGCACCAACAAAAGCTACTTTTAATCCAGGCTCAGCCCAAACATTGATTTTTTTCAAAATCGGTACATCTGGAACATAACTAAAGTCCACTTCATTCAATTGAATGTTCCCAACGACAGGGATTCTCTCATCCCCTTTAACCCAATACCATTGTTTCGAATCTGTTTGATCTAATGTCACAGTTCCTTCATCCACTTCAGACTCTTCTTTTAAAATGGCAAAAATACGTTCTGCCCCAGCCATTGCTGCTAATAAGACATTTGTTTGTTGTGACATTTGCGCTAATGGTTGAGCGAATGTTCTTGAGTATTGTAAAAATGAAGCTAACGCCCCAACGTCCATCCCTTGGAATACAACTAAATATCCACCCACTGAAGCTGTCAATGCATAATTAATATAACTAATATTTCCTAAAACTGGGAACATAATATTTGAATTAAATTGTGCTTGATTAGCTGCTTCTCTTAATTGAGCATTTAAAGTTTCAAATTCTTTCAAGACTAATGTTTCATGATTAAATACTTTCACAACTTTTTGCCCTTCAATATGTTCTTCAACAAAACCATTCACTTGCCCTAAAACTTTCTGTTGTTCTGCAAAAAATTTACCCGAACGACCAGCTACAACTCTTACAATCGCAAACATAATGAAAACCATAATAATCAACATCACTGTTAAAATCGGAGATAAAATAATCATCATCACAAATGTCAATACTAATTGTAATAAAGAGCTAACAATCATCAACATACTATTATTAAACGCTTGTTGAATATTTTCAAAATCATTTGTAAAACGAGACATTAAATCCCCATGTTTATTTGTATCAAAGAAACGAATTGGCAATGTTTGAATATGGTCGAATAAATCTTTTCTCATCGTTTCAATCGTTTGTTGACCAATCGTAATCATAATTTTCCCAGAGAAATAATTCGCAATCGCCCCAATAATATAAATCAAGCCAATGACTCCTAGCATTTTTGCTAGACCTACTACATCTTTTGTCGCAATAAAATCATTAATTAATGGACGAATAAAGTAAGTCCCTACAATTCCTGCAGCACTTCCTAAAACGACTAATAAAAGAACAGCGAAAAGACTCCACTTACTTTTCCATAAATAGCTCCATAAGTCGGCTAATGTTTGCTTTAAATTTTCAGGACGTTTTGGTCCGATTTTTTTAGCATTCATCTACTTTCGCTCCTTCCATTTGAGTTTCATAAATTTCACGATACAGTTCGTTATTTTCCATTAATGTTTCATGTGTTCCGATTCCGTTCATTTTTCCATCTTCTAACACAACAATCTTATCTGCACCTTGGATAGATGAAATTCTTTGCGCAATAATAATAACAGTTGTATCTGGTAAATGATTAAAGAATGCTTCACGAATTAATGAATCTGTTGACGTATCCACTGCAGAAGTTGAATCGTCTAAAATTAAAACAGCAGGTTTTCTTAACATCGCTCTTGCAATACATAAACGTTGTTTTTGACCCCCAGAGAAATTTCTTCCTCCTTGTTCTACTTTTGTATCATATCTATCTGGCATTTCCATAATGAAATTATGTGCTTGGGAGTATTTTGCTACTTGAATCATTTCTTCTTCAGTTGCATGAGGATTTCCCCATAATAAGTTTTCTCGAATCGTTCCAGAAAACAGTGTATTTTTTTGAAGAACCATCGCTACTTGACTTCTTAAATCAGAAAAGGCATAGTCTCGAACATCTTTCCCTGCAACTCGAACACTTCCTGCCGTTGCATCATACAATCGAGGAATTAATTGAACAAGAGATGTTTTACCAGAACCAGTTGGCCCAATAATTCCAAGAACTTGTCCACTTTTCACTGAAAAATGAATATCATTTAACACTTCTTCTTGTTGATCTTTTCCGTATGAGAAATGAACATGATCAAACTCAATATCGCCACGAGTAATTTCTGTTGGAATCACTTGTTCAGGTTCTACAATATCCACTTCTGTTTCAATCACTTCAAAAATACGATCCATTGAAGCTTTTGTCATTGTTAACATGACAAAAACAAAGGAAATCATCATTAAGGACATTAAAATTTGTGTAATATATGAAATGAAACTAATTAATTCTCCAGTCGTCATTTCACCATGCATTACAAATTTTCCACCAAACCACATCACAGCAATTGTACAAGCGTATACCGTTAATTGCATGATAGGGTTATTCCATACGATGACATACATCGCATGTAAAGCACGTGTTTTAAAGTTTGTATTTTCAACACCAAACTTCACACGTTCGAAAGGCTCACGAACAAAAGATTTCACTACTCGAATTCCAATAAAATTTTCTTGAAGAATGCGGTTAATACCATCTGTTGCTTGTTGTAATAATCTAAAACGAGGAAACGCTGTTGAAATAATAAGAGCTAAACTCACTACTAAAAATGGAACAGCCACTACAAAGACTAATGACAATTGTGCATTCAATGACACTGCAAAGAAAAATGCAAATAAGAACATCATTGGCGCACGTGCTAAAATACGCATCGTCATAATCGCTGTATTTTGAACATTTGTCACATCACTCGTCATACGTGTAATTAAAGACGCATTTGAGAAGAAGTCCAAATTCTTAAATGAAAATTCTTGAATCTTTTTCATTTGTGCACTTCTTAATTCACTTGCAACACCGGTTCCTGCAATGGATGCAAATTTTGCACCTAACACCCCTGCCCCAAGGGAAATCATCGCAACGATAATCATTAAAATTCCATACCATAAAATCATCGACGTATCTCTATTTGGAATTCCTTCATCAATGATTTTTAACATAATAATCGGTTGCCCAACTTCGCAGACAACTTCCACTAAAATGGATAAAAATGCTAAAAATGGGAAATATTTATATTTTGAAAAATAGGGAACTATTTTCTTTAACATCCTTTCACTCCTCTTTCCATTTCATAAAAAGTATTGTATCTATTCTAACAATGTTCATAAGGTTTTTCAAATAATATCAAAATGAATATAGAGACCTTCTACTCAAAAAAACTATGATTTTCCGAAAAAATTCTTGACAGTCTCTCTAAACTCTTTTATATTGTTAACATAAATAAATTTAGGAGGTTAACAATTATGAACAAAACATATTCTTTAACATTAATCGCATTGGGAGCAGCATTAGTGGCAGCATTGTCACCCTTTCAAATTCCTTTAGGACCAATTCCCATTACGCTGCAAACCTTAGCCATTGGATTAGTTGCTACTATCTATCGTCCAAAAGAAGCCACACTTGCTATTGTACTTTATTTATTATTAGGTGCTATTGGGCTACCTGTTTTCGCTGGTGGAAAAGGTGGATTTCAAGCTTTCTTTGGACCTACTGCTGGTTTTTTAGTGTTCTTCCCAGTTCGTGCATTCGTCACTTCAATTATTGCACAAAGAAAACAAAATGCAGTTCGTCTATTTGTAGCGAATCTTTTAGGAGAAGTTGCCCTATTTATTGGTGGATTGATTGGATTTATTCTGATTACACATGCTGATTTTTCAAAAGCTATCAATCTCGTAGTACTTCCATTTATTTTGCCAGATTTGATTAAAATCAGTTTCACAACAATCTTCGGACTATTGTTATTAAAGAGTTTAAAAAACAAACCTTATTTTAGACAGGAAGCATAATTTTTTGTGAGGTTAGGATATAAAATTCTAACCTCTTTTTTTATATATTCTCTTTTATTCAACTTAGTAGGCACATGGAAAAACTTATGGTAAAATACAAAGCATTAGAAGAGAAAAAGGAGGATAACTTGTGACAGAATTACACTATATTAGTACTCGAGATAAAAACAATCGTGTAACAGCTTCTCAAGCAATTTTAAAAGGGATTGCTGAAGATGGAGGGTTATACGTTCCAACTACAATGCCACAATTATCATTAAACTGGGAAACATTGCAAGACCAATCTTATCAAGAAATTGCATTCCCTATTTTAAAAGCATTTTTAACTGATTTTTCCGATGAAGAATTACAACATTGTATTCACTCTGCATATGACACAACTTTTGACGATCCAGCCATTGCTCCTGTTAAAAAAGTTGGTAATGCCTACATTATGGAATTATTCCATGGACGTACAATTGCCTTTAAAGATATGGCTTTATCAATCTTGCCGTATTTATTAACAACTGCCGCTAAGAAAAATCAACAAGATAAAGATATCGTCATTTTAACTGCTACTTCTGGAGATACAGGAAAAGCTGCCTTAGCAGGATTTGCAGATGTACCGCATACAAAAATTATTGTCTTCTATCCAAAAGGTGGCGTAAGTACGATTCAAGAACGTCAAATGGTGACTCAAGCTGGAGATAATACATTTGTTTATGGTGTTAAAGGAAACTTTGATGATGCTCAAACAATGGTGAAAAAACTATTTAATGATGCCGACTTAAACCAAACATTAGCAGAAAAAGGATTCCAACTTTCTTCTGCTAACTCTATCAATATTGGTCGTTTATGCCCTCAAGTAGTGTATTATGTTTATGCGTATGCACAATTAGTAAAACAAGGCACACTTAAAATTGGTGAAGCTATGAATGTTGTCGTTCCAACTGGAAACTTCGGAAACATTTTAGCAGCATATTATGCAAAACAATTAGGTGTTCCAATTCAAACATTAGTCTGCGCTTCAAATGAAAATGATGTATTAGTAGACTTCTTCCATACAGGGACATACAATCGTCAAAGAAAATTCGAAGTAACAAGTTCACCAAGTATGGATATTTTAGTTTCAAGTAACTTAGAACGACTAATTTTCGAAATGACTGGAAGCAATGCCGAAGAAACGAAAGCATTGATGGATTCATTAACGAATAACGGTCAGTATCATATCGAAAAAGACGTGTTAAATTCATATGAAGAGTTTTATGCTGCTCGTGCTAGTCAAGAAGAAACAGCACAAACCATCAAATCTGTTTTGACAAAAGAAAACTATTTATTAGATCCACATACAGCTGTAGCTCAATGTGCTTATAATAAATATCAACAAGAAACAAAAGACAACACTCCTACAATCATTGTCTCAACAGCAAGTCCATACAAATTCCCTCAAAGTGTTGTATCGGCTGTAAAAGACTCTGACATTACTGCTTTAAATGATCAACAATTAATTGAAGAAGTTCATCAATTAAGCGGAGTAGAAATTCCTCTAGCAGTAACAAGTGTATTAGAAGCTGAAATCCGTCACACAAGAGTACTTGAAATTTCAGAAATGAAACAATCTGTTTATGACAGTTTAAATATTTAAAGTCAAAAAATACCAGCCATTTTCATTCATGGCTGGTATTTTTATTTAGTAAAATATCATTTTATTTAATTTTATGCTTATTCATTTTTTCTGCAAAAATATTTGTCATAATTTCTCTTAATTCTTCTCTTTCCTTTTCAGGTAAAGGTCCTTCTTGTTTTGCTACTGCATAAAGTTCTGGGTACTGTTTTGCCACTCTTGCTACAGTTCTTGTTGTAGCATGTGCTCTCACTAAAAATGGAATTTTCTTAATCCATTCACTTGGTACTAATTCAAGAATTTTTTTAGCCGCTTCTTTATCCGTAATGACAGAAGTTGTTAATCCCGCATTAATTTGTTTTTGTTCACGTTCGGTAAAATCTTTAATATCCATTATTATCCTCTTTTCTTCAGTAAATTTTATAGTTAATAGAATAAGTTCTTCAAAAAATTTATATTATTGTTCTTTCAAAAATCCTTGTTGTTGAATCAGTTCTAATAATGCTAATCTTTTTGGAGGTAATGTTTCCATTTTATCCGCCACTTGTTTGCTGAATCGATCCACACGATTATTTAAATCTCTTGTATCATAGTACCCTGTAATTTCTTCATCATACGCTTCAATATCTTTTAATGGATTTTCTAATGCTTGATACTGATTTTCCATATGCATCACTTCTTTTGGTAAGCGTGGTTTTAATTGTGGCTCTTGATTTGGCCATCCTACCGCTAACCCAACTGCTGGGAATGTATATTCTGGTAATCCTAGTAAATCGATAATACGCTTAGCATCATTATGTAAACTTCCTAAAAATACAGTACCCATTCCTAATGACTCAGCAGCTACTACCATATTTTGCGCAGCAATCGTTGCATCTGTTAATCCTGCGATAAAATAATCTGCTGTTCCTTGTAATTTTGCTGGTCTATCTTGCGCTTTTGTTAATTGAACATTACGATGATAATCCACTACAAATAAAAATAAATGCCCATTTTTTTCAACATAAGGTTGTTTAGAAATCTCTGCAAATGCTGCTTTTAATGTTGAATCTGTAATACTAATAATCGAATAAGCTTGCATAAATTTACTTGTAGCAGTATGTCTAGCTACATCGACTAATAATTCCACTTCTTCTTTTGTTAAGGCTTGATCCTTAAACGCACGAATAGAGCGGTGATTTAATTGTATTTGAATCGTTTCATTCATAATTTTTACCCCTTTATATAAATAGTGGAGTCAGCAAATGACAGAACTTGTTTTTGCTCACTCCCACTATACTAATTATTTAAAATATTTTTTAGCTGTTTCAATCGCTTTATCTTTTATCATTACTTCGCCATATTCTTGCACGACTTCCCAAGATACTCTAGAAAACTCACCGAATTCTCTTAAAAGTGCTAAATCCGCTGTGAAATCTTCGCCTCCAAAAACATCTTGGTAGACATGTAGAAAATAATAGTTGCTATATCGATATAAAGATGATTTTTGAATATTATATGGATACATTTTTGCTAATTGGACAAAGTCCTCAAATGAATCAAAAAATACTGTACAATCGAGTGGCTCCAATGTTTTCTCTTTTTCAACTGGTACCTCTACTTTTTTCTCTTTTTTAGGTTTTCCCATTCGATGCCCTAAAGAATGTTGAATTGTATCGACTAAATTTCGAACGAAACGTTCGCTATCGGCTTCAATATCTTTTTTTTCAACATATTTGGTAACATATAATTCAATACCTTCAGGATTTGGCATCACTTGGAAACTCATACCTTCAGAATCTTCAAATTGATCAATAACATCCATCTCAACTAAAATACTATGGAAAAATTCTTCTATTTCTGTAGGATTCGCTAATAATTCTGAAACAGAAGTACCACGTTCTTGTAAATCTTCATTTTCAATTCTTACTAAAATAGTATCATCATTAATACGTTCCATTTCCATAATATTCACCTCACTTACATACATTTAAAAATTCATTCATTATTTTTTAAGAATAGTACTATTGTAACGAATTTTCATAGAATGTAAAGTAATATCCCCTTTTCTACTATTCGTATTAGCTCAATAATAACTCTACTAATTCTTCAGCAGACACATTTCCAAAATATTTACGAACGTCAATAGACTCGAATACTGTTGAAACTGCATCTCGTTGATATTCAATTCCAGTTAATTTTTCTTCTACGTCACTAATTTCTCCAAGACCGAAGAAATCCCCATTAATTTTAATTTCTTTAATACGGTTTTGTTCAACATTTAAGTGGAATTCAATTTGTCCAGCAGTCGTACGTTTTGATTGTGTTAACGCAAATTTTGGATTTTTTCCATAATTCCAATCAGGATTATTAAAATAAGTCTTTCTCAATACTTCAATTTTTTCCCAATCTTCTTCTGTCAAAACATATTCTTTAATCAATGAAGTATCTTCCACTTCGAAAATATTTTTTAATAACACTTCTCTAAATTGTAAAATATCTAAATCTTGGAATTCTTCTGCCAAATAAGGTTTAATATTTGTAACACGTGAACGAACAGATTTAATTCCTTTTGATGCAATTTTATCAGCTTTTGGACGTAATAATTGCGGTAAAATCGTCACATCGACATCAAGCATCAATGTTCCATGAGCTGTTAAACGACCGTTATTTGAGTACATTGCATTCCCAGAGAATTTCTTCCCATCAATTAGTAAATCATTTCTTCCTTGAAGTTCAGCGCCAGTTACCCCCATTTTATGTAGCGCACGAATCACAGGCTCTGTAAATTTACCAAAATCACGGAAACTATCTCCATCATCTTCTGTAATAAAGCAGAAACAAATATTTCCCATATCATGATATACGGCTCCACCACCAGAAAAACGACGAACTACTTGAACTCCTAATGAATCAACTCCATCTTGATTCACTTCTTCATAGGTATTTTGATTTTTCCCAATAATAATCGCATTTTCGTTGACATAAAATAACAAAATTGGCTCATCCAATTTTTTCTCATTTAACAAAAAATATTCAATTGCCAAGTTAGTCGTTGCATCATAGATTTCTTTCCCGTTTCGTTGATTTTTTACATAATACATAACCTAACCTCTTTTCTAATTTACTATCCTTTATTTTATCAAAAAAACGTTCTTAAAGAAAGTAAGCTACTTCATTTAAGAACGTTCTATAGAATATCTGTTTTTCGTTTAAAAATCTCTAAAGTCCAACCCTGATTTTCACGATAGATTAATTGTCCAAATAAATTTTCTTTAATATACACATTTTCCATAACATGATAGCGATCTTCTGCTACATATAGTGGAATTGTATATTCTAGTAAATCTTTTTTGATTCTTTCCGTTGAAAATACCATGCCGACTTTAAAATACGTCACTAATTCTTTCATCAATTCTACTGGCAAATCTGTAGCATTTTTCTCTTGATTGAAAAATAATCGCCGATTTAAACGAGTCATTTCTTCGCTCATTTTGTTCGTCAATTGAGCAGCCAATTGTCGATAAAAATCATCCATCTTACGATAATACACTTTTGTAAATTCTTGCCCTAAATTTAAAAAAATAAAATTATTTTGTAATTTATAAAAAAACGGAGAATGCAAGTGTGTATTCGCATGCGAAATATACAATAAGTCTGCAATTTCTTGAGGTGTTAATTGATGTAGAAATTCTAATGATTCAAAATCAATCCAATTATATTCTGTCGCACTATTTTGAATTTCTTCTAAAAAGGCAATAATCTTCTTCTCATCTTTTATATAATAAAATCCTGTATAATCATCATAAGTTGCTAATGGAGAACGTCCCTTTAATAATAATAAATTTTTAGGAACTTCGTTTTGTGTCAATACTGTTGGTTGAAAGTTCACTGAACTACTTAATACATGATTCGAAATCGAATCCAAATGTACATAAATTGATTGCATCACAAAACTCCTCCCTTATACTTATTCCACATTACTATTATAGGGGAAAAATCCCTGTTTATGTATATTTATTTCATTACAAATTCCATGTGAAAGCTTTTTCTTTGTAACAAAAATGAAATAAAGACAATTGAAGCCTTTCTCAATAAAACTTCAATTGTCTTTATCCTACATTTCTCTTAAACGTTTAATACGATTACTTGTTGCAGGATGTGTTGCAAACCAAGAATCTTTCTCTTCATTTCCCTTTTTAAAAGGATTAGCAATATATAATGCTGCACTTTGAGGATCAGCTTCTTCCATCGCTGGAGCTTGAGAAATTTTTTCAAGTGCTGAAATTAATCCTTGAGGATTTCTAGTAAATTCTACTGCTGTAGCGTCTGCTAAATATTCACGATTTCTTGAAATTGCTAATTGTAAAATCGTAGACATAAATGGCCCTAAAATCATTGCTAAAATGGAAATCACCATCATAATCGCTGCAATTCCATTATCCTCATCTTTTGATCGTCTCGAAGAACGACCAAAAAACATCATTCGACTTCCAAATTGTACTAAAATAGCAATCACTGCACCAAGTGCAATCGCAATCGTTTGTAATCTTACATCATAATTTCGAATATGAGCAAATTCATGAGCTAAAACTCCTTCTAATTCCTCACGATTCAAACGTTGTAATAAACCTGTTGTTACAGCAACTGCTGCTTTTTCAGGAGAATTTCCTGTTGCAAATGCATTTGGAGATTCATCTTGAATTACAAATATTCTTGGTCTTGGAACTTTTGCAATCATCGCCATATCTTCTACAATATGCCACAATTGAGGTGCTTGTTCGTATTCCGTCACTTCAGTTGCATGATTTAATCGCATCACAACATCTGTAGATTGACTCATCATCATCATTGTATACAATCCACCTGCAACTAGTGCAATAATCATTCCAGCAACAGCATTATCAATTAAGGTGTAACCTAGAGCAACACCTACCAATAGAAATAATATTAGATAGAATCCTACTACCAACCATGTTTTTCTTTTATTGGCAGCAATTTGTTCATACATCATCTTCTTCACCTACGCCCAATTTTAGAATTGAACTTTTGGAACTTCACGTGCTTCTGTTGGAATTTCTAACATTTGTTCTTTTGTAAATCCACCAAAATTCGCAATAATATTATTTGGAATCATTTGAATTTTAATATTATATTGTGCCACGCTTGAATTGTATAATTGACGTGAGTAAGCAATTTTATTTTCTGTATTTGTTAATTCTTCTTGTAATTTAATAAAGTTTGTATTTGCTTTTAAATCAGGATAGCTTTCAGAAAGTACAAAAATTGTTTTTAATGTTCCACTTAATTGATTTGAAACATCCATTTTTTCTTGAACTGAAGCATCGCTTCCCATATTTGTTAATTGATTTCTCATTGCAATCACTTGAGAAAGTGTTTCTTGTTCATGTTTTGCATAACCTTTAACAGTTTCTACAAGGTTCGGAATTAAATCATTTCTTCTTCCTAATTGAACATCAATTTGAGCTACTGCTTCGCTAACCCAGTTTTTTAATTTTACTAAGCCATTATATGCAGATACAGCCCAGATAATGACTACTGCAATAATTCCTAAAATAATCCATAATGTCATATTGACACACTCCTTTATATTTTATACAGTTAATTGTAACAAATCGAATGAGTTTTGCAAACTTTTATCGATTGATTGAGCATATTTTATCATATTTAGTATTACTTACCTCATACTTTAGACCTATTTTTTGGAGGAATCATGACACTCATTCAAAATCCTTATACCAAAACATTACTAGAACTTTCAACTCCTATCCATCATCATTGGACTATTGGAGACTTACCTGAAACTTATCTCCAATGGATTCAAAATGAAGGAGCAGGTTACTTTCTTCATTCGAAAATTGACACAATCGAACCGACTCGTTTCGGATTAGACTATACTCTCTTAAATGGCATTGCAGGATTAGAGCAAGGAAATTGGATGAGTGTATTGGATGAATGTTTTTCCACTGAGAACACAGGACTACCTAATTACTTTATTCCCTTTTTTAAAGATGAATCTGTATACTATTGTTTTGATTATCTTGAAAAAGGAAACGACCCTAGCATTCGACTCGTAGATGTAGAAATGGATCAATGGTTAACAATTGCCTCTTCTTTTGAGGAGTTAATTCATTCAATGAAACCTCATATTGAAATCGTTGATTTTGACCATCGTCATTGGATTACCAAACATACTAGAACGCAACAATTGGGATTATTCCATCCTGAAAACTTTCAAAGCTTATTAGAAATTGAAGAGGAAGAAAATTTTAATAGCTATATTTACTGGATTGCTAAAGGCTTAGAGCAAAATGCTCCAATTTCTTCCATTGCCCAAGAAGCACTCGAATTTTTACTAGAATACCGAAAACAAGAATTAGAAAATTTCCCAGCTTATAAATTGATACAACAGGATTAAACAAATAATGGATAGACAAAAAAACAAGACTTGCCGTTCAGTAAGCCTTGTTTTTTTCAATTTAAATATATACGAATACAAATAGTAGTACCAATGAAACCACAAGTTTACTTCCGTCGAATACTACTATACCAAAAAGTCTATATTCTAAACGCACTCCCATAAATACACGTCCAACAAGTAAGACTTTCCATAGTAGTACTAGTGATAAAAGCTGCACCGCAGATTTTATCACAAGAAAAATTGAGACCCTAGGCTCAATTTTTAGCAATGAGGCTCGCTTTTGCAAGGCTGCTTGCGTCTTCTACTACTATAACAGAAAGTCTATACGCAGTCTAAAACGAGTCGTCGATTAAAAACCCCAACTTTCTCAAAGCTTTCTCAACTTCATCTAAATCCTGCTTCGTATCAGCTTCTACCAAATGATAATGAACTCCATCTGTTATCTCAGACAAAGGACGGAATTCCGTTTCCTCCACTTGTTTCATAAAATCATAAATATCTCTTCTACAAGTCATTTTCAATAGAGTTTGAATCTCCCCATAAACCGGATGATCCACTAAAACAGTTTTCACTCTACCTCCATTATCAATAATAGCCGCTAATTCTTCTTCAATATCATTCACACTATGTTTTACTTTGAACAAACGTTGCATCTGTTTTGATTCCTTTGAACCAGAATGAATATATCCCCTATTCGTAGAAATAATCTCCTCACCGTCTGCTCTTAAAATAGCAATATCCTGAACAATAATTTGTCTTGTTACATGAAAATGATCTGCCAATTGTTGTCCATTAATAGCTGATGAAGATTCCTTTAATAATATTAACAATTCTTTTCTACGTTTTATGGTCACATTTACGCCTCTCTCTTATGGATTTTCTTTAATGAACGATAAATACCAAT
This sequence comes from uncultured Granulicatella sp., assembly GCA_963523795.1. Classification (GTDB taxonomy): domain Bacteria; phylum Bacillota; class Bacilli; order Lactobacillales; family Aerococcaceae; genus Granulicatella. Next base: position 66,679 of record CAURER010000004.1, on the reverse strand, counting down.
CGCTACTACATAGTCTACCATACTATGAATAATCGTACCAACTCCAACTAAGACAAATAAGACATACAATAATTTTTGAAGATCTTGACCTGTCACACTATAAAATACAAAACATACAAATACTTCACCAATGGCGTGAATAATCGCTAAAACAATATTGAAAATCCATGAAGATTTTTTATTTTCTAATATATTCGGGAACTTTTTCAAATAAATAGCCCCTAATGTCCCAAATAAAATATGAGAAAATGCTCGTAACACAATAATAAATGGGAATCCAGCTAGGAAGAAACCAATAGTCGAACCCAATACAACAAAAACTGTCATCCATGGAGAAAGAAACATCGCAATAAAAATAGCTACATGACTTCCTAAAGTATAAGATGCCGGTGGAATGACAATTTTAAATGGCATTATAATCGGAACAACAATCGCAATTGCTGTTAGTAAAGCTGTTAACGTTAAAAATCTATTCTTTTTCATTAAGTGTATCCCCTTTTCTACTGTATATACAGTAGTGTATACTATAACTCTGGAGAATTCAATACTATTTTTCGAAAAGAATAGAATTTTTATGAAAATAAAAAGAAAAAGACTTCTCGCTGTAGCTCAGAGACTCGCCTTTGAGATGCTGCTTGCATCCTTAGCTACTTCAGAGAAGTCTTACTTTTATAACGTTCACTCATAAACACACGTCCATATAAACAGACTTCTCGCTGTAGCTCTAGTGATAAAAACTGCTACTGCAGATTTTATCACTGGAAAAATTGAGACCTTAGGCTCAATTTTTAGCAATGAGACTCGCCTCTGCGAGGCTGCTTGCGTCCTTAGCTACTTCAGAGAAGTCTAGTTTATATTTTTTACAATTACATCATACCCATTCCTGGATCCATTCCAGGCATTGCTGGTGCAGCTGGGATTGGTTTATCTGCTACTACCGCTTCAGTTGTTAATAATAAAGCAGATACAGATGCTGCATTTTGTAAAGCAGAACGAGTAACTTTAGTAGGATCTACAATTCCTGCTTCAATCATATTCACCCATTCATCACTCGCTGCATTATATCCAATTCCTAACTCTTGAGCTTTCAAATGAGCCACAATTACTGAACCTTCTAATCCTGCATTTGTTGCAATCTGACGAAGTGGTTCTTCTAATGAACGAGAAACAATTTTCGCTCCTGTTGCTTCATCGCCTTCTAATTCTAACGCATCTACTGTTTTTTGAACATTCACTAGTGCGGTTCCACCACCAGAAACGATTCCTTCTTCAACAGCAGCACGTGTTGCATTTAAAGCATCTTCAATACGTAATTTTTTCTCTTTTAATTCTGTTTCAGTTGCAGCACCCACTTTAATAACAGCTACCCCACCTGATAATTTTGCTAAACGTTCTTGTAATTTTTCACGATCAAAATCACTTGTTGTATCTTGTGCTTGAGAACGAATTAAAGCTACACGATTTGAAATTAATTCTTTTGAACCTGCTCCTTCAACAATAGTCGTATTGTCTTTAGAAACGACTACTTTACCAGCTGTACCTAATTGTGCTAAAGTAGCATCTTTTAATTCTAACCCTAAATCTTCTGTAATAACTTGAGCACCTGTTAATACAGCAATATCTTCTAACATCGCTTTACGACGGTCACCAAATCCTGGAGCTTTAACAGCAACTACATTAAATGTTCCACGTAATTTATTTAAAACTAATGTTGGTAATGCTTCTCCATCTACGTCATCAGCAATAATTAATAATGCACGACCTTGTTGCACAATTTGTTCTAATAATGGAATAATTTCTTGGATATTCGAAACTTTTTTATCTGTAATTAAAATAAATGGATTATCTAAATGAGCAACCATTTTATCATTATCAGTCACCATATATTGAGATAAGTATCCACGATCAAATTGCATACCTTCTACAACATCTAATTCAGTTTCAATCCCTTTAGATTCTTCAATTGTAATAACGCCATCGTTCCCTACTTTTTCCATTGCTTCTGCAATTAAACTACCGACTTCTTGAGAACCTGAAGAAATAGCTGCTACTTGAGCAATTGCTTCTTTTGATTCTACAGGACGAGAAATTTTGTGTAATTCTTCTACAGCAGCACGTGTTGCTAATTCAATCCCACGACGAATTCCTACTGGGTTTGCACCTGCTGTAACATTTTTTAAACCTTCACGAACAATTGCTTGCGTTAATACAGTTGCAGTTGTTGTTCCGTCTCCTGCAATATCATTTGTTTTAGAAGCTACTTCTGCAACTAATTTAGCTCCCATATTTTCAAAATGATCTTCTAATTCGATTTCCTTAGCAATTGTTACCCCATCATTTGTAATTAACGGTGAACCAAATGCTTTTTCTAATACAACATTACGACCTTTAGGTCCTAAAGTTACTTTTACTGTATTTGCTAAAATATCTACTCCACGTAGCATCGATGCTCTTGCATCTTCTGAAAATTTAATCTCTTTTACCATTTTTCAATTCCTCACTTTCTTATTGAACAATCGCAATAATATCTTGTTCTTTTACAATAATATATTCTTGACCATCTAATTTAACTTCAGTTCCTGTATATTTTTCAAAAACAACACGGTCTCCTACTTGAACTTGACGATCTTTTTCTTCGGTAAATTCACTCACAGCTAACACTGTCGCAAATTGTAATTTTTCTTGTGCTGCAGTTGGTAAAAATAACCCTCCTGCTGTTTTTTCTTCTTGTTCTACCATTTGAATGACAACACGATCTTTTAACGGTTTTAACATATTCATACCTCCTTGATTTTTTAGCACTCATTCTTCTCAAGTGCTAACTACAATACTATAGTAATCATTTGGTCAAAAAAAATCAAGAAAAATCACTTGAAAAATTCTTTATAATCTTGTAAGATTTTTTTAAGGAATAATGATGGGGAGGGCTTTTTGATGATTAGTAAACGACAATTTTTTGTACATTTTATTTTAGAAATTTTAATTGCTAGTTTCTTTATTTTTTTAGCAGTACTACTTCTTCCCATTCGTGGTTGGGAATTTTCAACAATTTTTTGTTGTGTTTTTGCCACTTTTAGTATTTCAAATGCGATTCGAATGTTACAATCTTATATTGCTATGAGAAAATTAATTAACGAAGCCTCAGAGCTAATTGAAAAGAATTTTACTATTATGGAAACAGAAGATGAAGATTCTGATTCTTCAAAAGAATAAGAGAGGTTATCCTATTGAATAAACGACTCTTTTTACATGCACTAGGAACTACAATTATCCTTGCAATACTCGTTATCATTTATGCAAGTTTAACTAAAAAAATAATTTTTGATTTTGTGTATATTGGAAATAGTTTAACACTATTAAGTTTTCCTTTTTTAATTATTGGCTTAACTTTATCAGTTATTCAATCTGGAAACTTTGACTTTTTCCTTTCTAGTTTTCGTTCAAAGAAAAAAGGGTATGTTCCACAAAAGAATAAATCGTATCATTCAATCATTCAATTTTGTTTATGGACTTTTACAATGTTATGGATTATTTCAATTCTATTAACATTCCCGACAATTTTTAATTAATCAACGAAAAAAAGTGACGTCTGCCACAACAGCACGTCACTTTTTTTGTACTCTCTCAGAAAAGACTTTGCATAGTAGATATCGCATGAAACCGAAAGTTTTCTGCCGTCGTCTATTACTATAAAGCAAAGTCTATTTCTCGTTCTCCTCAAAATAGTCAACCAAATCTTTCACTACACCACTTCGGACAATCGTATCAATTTGCTTCAACGCAAAATAAACACTACTTGCACTAGAAGAACCATGCGCCTTCACGACAGGAGCTTTCAATCCAAATAATACTGCGCCCCCAAATTGAGAATAATCTAAAGTATTTTTCAATGAACGGAAAGTATTCTTCAATAATAAAGCCCCTAGTTTTCCAGTAATCCCTTGATTTAGAATATTCTCTTTTAATAAACTCATCATTGTTAAAGCAGTACCTTCAATCGTTTTTAAAACTGCATTCCCCGTAAAACCATCTGTTACAACAACATCCGTAATTCCATTTAAAATTTCTCTCGCTTCAACATTTCCAACAAAATTAATCGATGAATTTTCTTGAAGAAGTGGATAAACACTTTTTACTAAATCATTTCCTTTTCCTTCTTCAGTTCCATTATTTAATAAACCAACTGTTGGATTGTCAATCTTTAATACATATTTTGCATAATAAGAACCTAAGACTGCAAATTGTTCTAAGTTTTGTATTTTACATTGAGCATTTGCACCAACATCCATTAAAATAAATTGACGATTTTCTTTTCCAACAACTGGTAAAACTGGCATTAACCCTGGACGATCAATTCCTTTAATACGACCGACAATTAATAAACCACTCGCTAGTAATCCGCCCGTATTTCCTGCTGAAAATAGAGCATCTGCTTCGCCATCTTTCACTGCTTGAGCTGCAACTACCATGGAAGCATCTTTTTTACGACGAACAGCCTTAACCGGTTCATCTTCACTTGTTACTTTTTCACTACAATGAATGATTCTAATATTTAGCAAAGTTTCTGTCATCACTGCTTGAATACTTTCTTGATCTCCATATAATTGAAATTCATTTTCTGGATATTCTTTTGCTGCCTGAATAGCACCTGCTACAATTTCTTTAGGAGCGTGGTCTCCACCCATTGCATCAATGGCAATTTTAACCATTTATAACTTCCTCCGTTTCACGACTTGTTTGTTTGATAAATTCTTGTATTTCTTTATAAGCTACACTGTCCTCTTCTTCGATAACAAATGTAATAGCATCTTCTCTTGCTTGCTCTAGTATATCATAATCTTGTACAATGTCAGCCACTTTAAACTCTGGAATTCCAGATTGACGAAGTCCAAAAACATCTCCAGACCCCCGTAATTCTAAGTCTTTCTGACTCAAATAAAATCCATCTGTTGATTCACACATAATTTGCATTCTTTGTTTTCCTTGCTCTGTTTTAGGCGATGCAATCAAAATACACGTCGATGCATGTTCTCCACGTCCTACTCGTCCTCTTAATTGATGTAATTGAGCTAATCCAAATCTATCTGCATCTAATATGACCATTACAGTGGCATTTGGTACGTCTACACCTACTTCAATAACAGTTGTAGAAACTAGTACTTGTACTTCATTTTTTTGGAAGGCATTCATGACACTTTCTTTTTCATCACTTTTTAAACGTCCATGTAATAAACCTACTGACAAACAATTTTCAAATCGTTTAGAAATCATTTCATAAATTTCAGTGGCATTTTGAACATCTAAATTTTCACTTTCTTCAATTAATGGAGAAATTACATAAGCTTGTCTTCCTGATTGGACTTGTTTTTCAATATAATCGTAGACTTTTTCCAACTCTTGTTCTTTAACCCAAAATGTTTTAATTGGCTGTCTTCCTTTAGGAGCTTCTTTTAAGATGGATGTATCCATTTCTCCAAAAGTCGTAATGGCTAATGTTCTTGGAATTGGAGTTGCTGTCATTTGTAGTACATTTACTCCCGTTCCTTTTTGTGCTAATTGCGCTCTTTGTTTTACACCAAAACGATGCTGTTCATCAATGACAATGAAAGCTAAATCGTGATAAATGACATCTTCCTGGAATAAAGCATGAGTCCCAACTAAGAGTTGTAATTCTCCCTGTTCTAATTGTTCTAATAACTGACGTCTTTCTTTAAGGGTTGTTGTTCCAGTCAGTTTTCCAACTTTGAGTTCTGTTTCTTTTGTTAATGCACAAATGGTTTCGTAATGTTGGTCTGCTAATAATTCTGTTGGAACCATTAAGCATGCTTGCTTTCCTGTTAAAGCAGTCGCTACCATCGCAATTGTAGCAACAACCGTTTTCCCACTTCCAACGTCCCCTTGTAATAATCGACTCATTTCATAAGGCGCTCTTAAGTCATAGCAAATTTCATTGACTACTTTCTTTTGTCCTTCTGTTAATGTAAAAGGTAATGTTTGAATAAATGCCTTTAATGCTGCATTTTCATATAAAATACTTTGTCCTTTTTGAGAATGATGTCTCTTCTTTTTTAAGCTCTGTAGTTTTAGTTGGTAACAAAATAATTCTTGATACACTAATTGCTGTCTAGATTGTTTTGAATGACGTTCATCTTTTGGAAAATGCATTCCTTCCACTGCTTCTGGATGAGAAAGTAATTGTCTTTTTTTCTGAATCGAAGAAGGCAATGGATTTGGAATATTTTCTTTATACAACGGTAAAGCTGTTTGAATTAATTTCAACAATGTACTTTGTCGAATAGATTTATTCGTTCGATATACCGCTTCAAAATTGGACGTTTCTTCCATATCTTCTTTCGTAGAAATAATTTTCATTCCCATCAAAGTAGATCGTTTGGCATCCCATTTTCCAAAAATGATACATTCTTGATGTTGGATTAACTTATTTTTCAAATAGGGTTGATTAAAAAAGGAAACTTGGATAACTTGTTCACCAATCGCCATTCGACAGGAAATTCGGTTTTTCTTAAAGCCATAATAATAAACGACTGGTTCTGTTACAATGATTCCTGCTAATGTGACTTTTTCTTGATCCATGATAGTGGAAACATCTCTTACTTGAAGGTCTTCGTAGCGAAATGGAAAATGGGTTAGTAAGTCATAAATGGTATCAATGCCTAAGTCATGTAAGGGTTCCATTCGTTTAGGTCCGACGCCTGGTAAAAATCTCACTGATTGAAATATTGTTTTATCCATTTCTTCACCTCCAATAATGCTATTCTTTTATAGTTTAGAGAGGAAAAGAGATGCTGTCAACTGTTGTTTTTAAGGGTAATAGACAAGAAATTTTAATAGTAGCAAAAGGACGGCAGCAAACCTGGCGGTTTCATGCCTTTTGCTACTATTGTTTATCTTGTTCTTAACGACAAAAAGACTGGACGTTTTCCGTCCAGTCTTCTCTAATATTTTATTCTACTGCTAATAAATATGCATATACAGGTTGTAAGCCTTCATGTAATTCTACTTCAATATCTGGGAAATGTTCTTCAACATAAGAAACAATTTCTTCGGCTTCAGATAATTCCACATCTTCCCCAACTAAAATTGTTAAGATTTCAGATTCATTATTCACCATTTTCGCAATTGTATCAATCGTTGCTTGCTTGCGATCTGGTACACTAATTAAAATTTTACCATTTACAATACCCATGAAGTCATTTTCTTTAATGTCTACTCCATCAATGGAAGTATCACGAACAGCATTGGTAATTTGACCGCTTGTCACTAATGACAATTGTTCTGTCATTGATTCTTGATTTTCTTCAAGGCTTGCTTGTGGATTAAACGCTAATAATGAAGATAATCCTTCAGAAATTGTTCTACTTGCTACAACTGCTACTTCTGCATCTTCACTTACTTCAGCAGCTTGATTTGCAGCCATTAAAATATTTTTATTATTTGGTAAAACAATCACTTTTTCAGCATGAGCTTCTTTTACTGCTGCTAAAATATCTTCTGTACTTGGGTTCATTGTTTGACCACCATTAATAATTGTTGTCACACCCATGCTCTTGAATAATTCATGGATTCCTTCACCCGCAGCTACAGCAACAATTCCGTACTCAGCTTTTGGAGCAACTGCTTTTACTTTTTCAGTATAGTCAGTTTTTAAAACTTCTTCATGTTGCAAGCGCATATTGTCAACTTTCACTTTCATTAATGAACCAAAGCGTTGACCATAATTCATCACTTCACCAGGACGTTCCGTATGAACGTGAACTTTAATAATTTCATCATCCGCTACAACTAATAAAGAATCTCCTAATTCATTTAAGTAATTACGGAATGTATCATAATCAAAAGTATCCACTACTGTTTCACCTTCGCCAATACGTACCATAATTTCAGTACAGTAACCAAATTGAATATCCGCTGTAGAAGCATGTTCATAATCAATGCCACTTTCATGATGAGCAACTGAACTTAAATCAATTTTATTCGTTGATAATGCTTGAACTGGAGTAGCTTCTCCTGTTAAAGCTTCGTAAAATCCGTTATAAATAAATACTAAACCTTGACCACCTGAGTCAACTACACCAACTTCTTTTAATACTGGTAATAAATCTGGAGTTTTATCTAATGATTTTTGAGCTCCACGTAATACAGAACCCATTACTTCAATAATATCATTCGAACGTTCTAATTTACGAACGCCTCTTTTAGCAGATTCACGGGCAACTGTTAAAATAGTCCCTTCAACAGGTTTCATCACTGCTTTATAAGCCGTTTCAACCCCTTTAGTAAAGGCTTCTGCTAAATCTTCTCCTGTTAATTCATCTTTTCCTTCAATGGCTTTTGAAAAACCACGGAATAATTGCGATAAAATAACTCCTGAATTTCCACGAGCACCCATTAATAAACCTTTTGCTAAATCTTGTGCTAACTCTCCTACTGTTTGAGCAGAAGAATTTGCGACACGCTCCGCACCTGATTTAAATGAAAGGCTCATATTTGTACCAGTATCACCATCTGGAACCGGAAATACATTCAATGAATTGACAAATTCAGCATTTTCACTTAAACGTGCTTCACCAATTTCTACCATTGCTCGAAAATCTTGAGCCGTAATAATATTTTTTGTTACCATTGATTCTTATATCCTCCTGACACACCATCAAAGCTTACGCTTCAATGATTTTTACTCCTTGAACATAAACATTAACAGTGTTCGCAGAAAATCCTAACATCGTTTCTAAATTGTATTTTACTTGTTCTTGAACATTACGACAAATTGCAGAAATTTTAGTTCCGTAACCGACGATAATATACACATCAACAGCTACGCCTTCTTCCTCCTGACGAATTACTACGCCACGAGAATAGTTTTCTTTTTTCAAAATTTCATTTAAATTATCACGAATATGATTACGGCTGGCCATTCCAACAACTCCATAATTATCTGTTGCTGCGCCACCAACTACAGTTGCAATAACTTCATTGCTTAATTCAATTAACCCTTGTTCTGTTTGAATTTTGACTGTCATTTTTGTAACCTCCTTAAAATTCGTACAATCTATTTTTTACAGACTGTTCGATGATTCTCTATTATTTTATCATAAATGATTGATTTTACCTAACCTTTTATGTGTAAAAATACGCTACCAAAATAGATTTAACAAAAATTTATACTTTATATTGGACTCTAGCTTGCATTCTATCGTCAACTATGATAAATTATTTAAGTATATGATTTAGTTTAAAAATTATATCAGCTGATCAATGATTTAAATTAAAGGAGGAGAATGACCATGGCTAAAGTATGTTATTTCACTGGACGTCGTTCTGAAACAGGTAACACTCGTTCTCACGCTATGAACGCTAACCGTCGTACTTGGAAACCAAACTTACAAAAAGTTCGTGTTTTAATCGATGGAAAGCCTAAAAAAGTATGGGTTTCAACTCGTGCATTAAAATCAGGTAAAGTAGAACGCGTTTAATTTACACAAACAAAAAGACTGGACAATGTCCAGTCTTTTTTCTTTATTTAATATAAGTAAAACTCTTTCCAATAATAATCGTTGTTGTTAAATTATGGAATACAGCTAATGTACTTGGTGTTAATAGATTAAACAATCCTAAGCCCATTAGAGAAGTATTTACCCATACAGTCGTATTCAAGTTTCTTCCTAATTGTTTTTGCAATTGTGCAGAAATATCATCTAAAACAAGAATTCCTGACAATGTTTCCTCTAAGAACACAATATCACTAGCTTGTCGAGCAATATCTGATGAACTTGCCATTACTACACCAACATTTGCTTTAGATAAAGCAGCGGAATCATTTAGACCGTCACCAATCATAAAGACACGATGACCTTTATCTTGTAAATCTTGAATCACTTGATGTTTCTGTTCTGGTTTTACTTCTGTATATACTTCATCAAAGTCAATTAACGAACAAATCGATTCTGTTCGTTTCTTCGTATCTCCAGTTAATAGAATAATATTCTTTCCTCGTTCTTTTAACGATTGTAAAACTTCAATCGTTTCCGGACGTAACGGTGTATCAATTAAGAAAATTGCAATTAATTTTCCTTTATATCCTAAATACAATAAGTGATACCATTGAGTATACTCTTCTATAACTGCCTTTTGTTCTTCAGAAATTTCCACGTGATGTTCATTCAACAATTCCAAACTTCCGATAACAACTTTTTCCCCATCAATCGAAGATAAAATTCCTTTTGAAGCTACATGCGTTAGTTTACCATGCATTTCTTCATGTTCGACTCCATCATCTTCTGCTTTTTGCACCACGGCACTGGCAATTGGATGATAAATATGTTCTTCTAAACATGCTGCAATTCGTAAAACTTCTTCTTCAGAATATCCTCGATATGGAATAATTTTTTGAATTTTTGGAATTCCTGTTGTTAGTGTTCCCGTTTTATCAAATACATACGTATCAATCATTGGATATTCATCTAGTGAACTAGACCCTTTCACAACAATTCCTCTTGTAGAAGCTGCTTTAATAGCTGTTAAATAAGTCACAGGGGAAGATAATTTTAAAGCACATGAATAATCTACTAATAAGAAGGTTAATGCTTTTTGTACCGATCTAGTTAATAAATACGTCACTGCCATTCCAATGAAATTATATTTCACTAATCCATCAGCTTTTTCTAATAATTGTTTTTGTTGTTTCGACTGATGCAATTCACTTGTTTTCATCAATTGAACAATTTGTTGTAAACGTGAGTTTTGTTCGGCATTTGTAACTTCTACTAATAATTCACCTTGTTCTACAACTGTATTCGCAAAAACAGTATCTCCAATTTTTTTAGATACAGGGAAGGCTTCTCCAGTTAATGAACTTTCATTTAAAAATCCACGACCGGATACAACAGTTCCATCAAAATAAATTTCTTGTCCTTCAGTAGCAACAAATACATCGCCCACTTCTACTTGATGACTTAATTTTTTGAATCGTTCTCCGTCTTTTTCAATCCATAATTCATAAATATTATTTTTTAGATTTTTCTCTAAATCTTCAACGGATTTCTTTTGAGACCATTCGTCTAAATCATCTCCAAGATTTAATAAGAACATAATCGTATCAGCTGTTTTATGATCTCCCATTGCCATCGATGTTACAATCGCTACAAAATCCAAAATACTCATGGATAATTTCTTTTCTAAAAGAGATTCAAATGCAGCTCTTCCGAATTTCTTCATTTTCCATAATAACCAGAAAATTTTTAATGGTTGCGGAATAAGCACTTTTGCCACCATTTTACGATAAACATGAGAAGCTACAATATCAAGCGGTGTGACATTTTTTTCTACTGTAAACTCTCTTTGTTTTTCGTTTAAGGTTGATACATCTAAGCAATCCAAGAAACGATAAACTTTTGATTCTTGTCCTGTTTCAAAGGTAAATGCGATATGCTTTTCATCTTTATAACAAATGATTTGCGTAATTTCTGGAAATAATCTCTTTTCTTCTTCCAAATACAACTGAACAGCAGCTGTACATCTAAAAGGCACTTCCAAACGCATTCTGTTTTTTGATTGAGCCTTAATAATTACTTTCATTATTGTTCACTTGTTTCTACTGTTGCTAAGTTAGCTGCTTTTTCTTCAGCATATAAGTCATTTGCTTCAGCTAATACATCATCTGCATGTTGTTTCAATTGAGAAACTGTTGCATCTAATCCATCTTTTAATTTATATGATACAGCAACAGCTTTTGCAGCAATATGTTTTGTATCTTTGTTCGCTAAAACTTTAAGGCCTAATGAACCTACCACAACTCCACTAACAAAAACACTCGTTTTTTTAACGATTTTTCCTAATTCAAATACTTCTCTTAACATAAAAGTCCTCCATTTTTATACTTTTTTAAGTCTTTATATAGACTCATATATAGTATACCGTTTTTTGTAAAAAATTCAACAATAAACAAAGAATCACTCTCATATTCCATCAAGAAAATACGAGAGTGACTTCTGAATTAATCCTAAAATTATATATATAGATACGGTTTATCTCCAAGAATCTCTTGTTTGCCCTACAATGATTCCACCAGATTCAAACGAAATTTCCATCTGTTCATCGATAAACTCATTACTAATTAATGCGATTGGAAAATCATAATCTTGATGATTCAAAGGATATTTCACCTGTTTTAACGTTAATTGTTTTACAGATCCCGTTGAAATAAAAGATAAATATTTCGTATGCTCTAATTTATGAATGACATAATCTCCTGGAGTTAAAAAAGAAATATGATTCCATTCATCTTCTAGAGAAAGATATGGAATTAATGCTTGTAATTCTGGACGAAACATAGTCCATAAACAACTAATCGCATGATCCACTCTTCCACCAAAAGCCCCTAAAACATGAATCTTCTGCTGAGGATATGACTTAGCAACCCACATTAATGCTTCTTCAAAGTCTGTAAAATCTTTTTCAGAAGGAAATTCAATCATTTTAGAAGCATAATGTTTTAATGTTTCTTTATCTTCTACTGAAATAGAATCGAAGTCACCAATTGCCAAATCAATCGGCAACTCTTCCTCCATTAACTTCAAACAGCCCCCATCTACTCCAATAAAGTGAAATTTTTGGTTATCTTTTTGTTGGAGTTTCTGATGAAGCCATCTGCGTATAGCCCCTTCTTCCAAAGGTCCCCCAATTACTACAATGATTTCCATACCCATTTCCTCATTTAAGCTTCTTTAATAGAGTCAATTGCTTTTTTAATATCATCTGCATAGTAAACATAAGATCCTGCTACTGCAACGTCTACCCCTGCTTCACGACATAATTTAGCAGTTTTGCCATTGACACCACCATCTACTTCAATTAAATAATGGTAACCTTGTTCATGACGTAATTCTACTAATTCTCTTACTTTATCTAATGTTTCTGGAATAAACGCTTGTCCACCAAATCCTGGATTTACAGTCATCACTAATACTAAGTCCACCATTCCTAATACAGCACTAATCGCACTCACTGGAGTTCCTGGATTAATGACAATTCCTGCTTTTACTCCTTCAGATTTAATAAGTTGTAATGTACGATGAATATGGTTTGTTGCTTCAATATGAACTGAAATATAGTCCGCCCCCGCTTTAGCAAATTCCTTTACAAAACGCTCAGGTTCTTGAACCATTAAATGACAATCCAATGTTAATGTTGTAATGGGACGAAGTCCTTCTACAATATTTGGTCCAAGTGTTAAATTAGGAACGAATTGACCGTCCATCGCATCGATATGAATCCAGTCTGCTCCTAATTGTTCTACTTTTTTAACGTCTTCTCCTAATGTTGCAAAATTTGCACTTAAAATTGAAGGTGCTACTTTCATGTTTTTGACTCCTTTAAAATAATTATTTTTTTCTTTGATAAATTGGTTTTCTCTGGCTAATTTCTTCATAGAAATCTTGATAATGCTCATATCTTTCTTGCCAAATTTTTCCTTCTTCTACTGCTTCAATGACGGCACACTGAGGTTCGTGTTGATGAGAACACTCTCTAAATTTACAATGAGTAGAGTATTCTTCAAATTCTGGGAATAAATGTGGAAGATCTTCTTTTTCCACACCAATAAAGTCTACCGTACTAAACCCAGGGGTATCTGCTATCCAAACTTCTTCTACTTCATGTAAAGAAACTTGTCTAGTCGTATGTTTTCCACGGCCTAATGCACTAGAAATTTCTCCAGTTTCTTGATTTAGCTCTGGAATTAATTGATTCAACATCGTTGATTTTCCAACCCCAGATTGCCCTAAAAAGACCACTAGTTTTCCTTTATAGGAAGCTAAAAATTCACTTTGGTGTTCTTTTACTTCTGAAGAATACCATACTTCATATCCAACTTCTTGGTATTTCTTCTTCACTGCTTCTAGATGTTGCAATTGTGCTGAAGTTAATAAATCTACCTTTGTAATCAGTAAGACTGGTTGAATTTCCATTCCTTCTAAATAGACTAAAAACCGATCCACTAAATGCGTTGAAAAATCTGGTTCCACAGCAGACATCACCACTACACCAATATCTACATTTGAAACAGGTGGACGAACTAAAGTATTTTTCCTTGGATAAATGTTCTCTAATACGCCTTCTTCCAGAGTATCACTTGTAAAATCCACAATATCTCCAACTAATGGAGACTGTCCTCTTTTTCTAAAAACTCCACGTGCCCGAGTCTGATAAATTTGATGAGAGGACTCGATATAATAAAAGCCACTTAAGGCTCTAATAATTTTTCCTTGAGGCATAATCGCTCCTTCTTTTTTTGTTATCAGTTACATTATAAAGATTTTCCAAAGAAATTGCTATGCTTTCTACTCGAATTCATCTTGAAATCTCAACTTCTTTTAGAATTTTTTCATACTTGAGGCTAGAGAAAAAGAGTTTTCATAGTAGTATGAGTGATAGTATCTGTTCTTACAAATACTATCACAGGGAAAATTGAGACCTAGGCTCAATTTTTAGCCATGAGACTTGCACAGCAAGGCTGCTGGCGTCCTAATACTACTATAATAAACTCTTTTTCAAAAAATTATTTTTTATATAAATACCATCCGCTAATCATTGCAACGATTCCCATAAAGGCACTTGCCATATAAAATGGAGCAATAAACGGATTCCAATTCAACCATTCAGGGAGTTTCGTCATAATAACCGGAGTCAAAATCACCCCAATATTCCCTCCAACTAACACAATACTAGTTGTTAAATTAATCTCTTCTTTTTCAAATATTTTAGAAATAAAATAGAAAATATAAGACATCGTACCTACAAAACTTACCCCAATTAAAACACTCGCTACATAATATAAAACAATCTGTTTAAAGAAAATAAAGATTAAACTACCAATAGCCATACTAAGTAGCATCATCGGCAATGTTAAATCTCCAACTTTTTTCAATAACATTCCGAAAATAAAGCCAGCAATCGTACCACTGAGAGCTAAAATCGTTAATAAATTACGAGATAAAGCCACTTCTAATTGATAATGCGTTAAAATAAGCAATGGAATTTTAATTGTTAATCCCATATAACTCACTCCTACTAAAAATGTTAGAAGTGTTAACACAACGGTCGCTAAACGAATGTTACCTTTTTTCTTAGTACGTTGTTCTACTGAAGTGTTTGAAACATATCGATAAAATAATAGGAAAATTGGAATCGCAATTAAATAAGTTAAAAATACCGCACGTTCTCCAAACAACAATAAGTAACCTGATAAAAATGTCGTTAGTGCTTTCCCAATATTTAAGAAAGCCGTTCTCATCCCAATCATTGTTGCTTTTTCATCCGATTCGAAAAAGTCACTCATCAAACTAATCGACAAAGAATTAAATAATCCAATCCCTGCTCCTAACAACATTCGACTAATCATCACTAATTTAAAATTCGTTAAAAAGGCTGGAAGTGGTCCAAAAATAATAATCAAACCAATCCCCAATAATACGGTATTCTTTTTCCCAATTTTATTCATAACAAGATTACTGATTAACACAAAAATCGTAATCATCATTGCTGGTATCGTTGCTAAACTTTCCACAGAAGCCAATCCTAGTTCTGGATTCATCCCATGATAATACTCGTATAATTTAGGTAGTACTGGGGAAATCGCCAAATGAGACATTAATAATGTCGAAATACTCACTAATGAGAATTTTGATATATTTGATAACTTCATATACACTCTCCTTAAAAATCATTAAGTATCTATTTTACTGAATGATGCTAAGAATCGTCAAGTACCGATAAAATTCTCCTATTCTCTTAATCCATCCCATAAAACAACTCGCCCGTCCTGTAAAGACTTTTGTACATCAATAATTCTTTGATTCGAACTTCCTCTAAATTGCAATGTTAAATCTCTTTTTGTTATATCAAATCGTCCATCTACTAAAATATCTAGTTCTTGTAGCAATGCTCTTTTATCGGGTGTTTCTAGCTGTAATTCTTCCCAAGTATATCCAGTCCATGACCAAATATCTTTAGAATGCCCATAAACACTCCGTAATTTACGAACAAGAGACAGACATACTTTCGTATTTAAAAAAGGTTCTCCACCTAATAAGGTCAATCCTTGGCAATAACTAGCGCCAATATCTTGAATAATTTGTTCTTCTAATTCTTCTGTATACAAAATTCCCGTATTAAAATTTTGTGCTTTAACATTATAACAACCTTCACAAGCAAATAAACATCCACTCACATATAAGGAACAACGCACACCTTCTCCATCTACAAAATTATAAGGCTTATAACTAGCAATTTTCCCTTTAGAATATTCATCACTTCTCCATTCTCCCGGTTTTGGAAACTTCATCCCCATCCCTCCTAATTTCTTAGATTTCTTTCAGTAGAGAGATGTTTTACCCGTGATTTAATTTCTTGATGTCTTCCGTGAACCATAGGGCGAGCTTGTGGATTTCCTAAATAACCGCAAGTTCTTTTAACGACATCACAAGTTTTTGGATTTCTATTTTTACAAATTGGACATTCAAATCCTTTGGCAGTCGGTTCAAACTCCCCTTCATACCCACATTCATAACAACGATCAATCGGTGTATTCGTTCCAAGATAGCCCACTCTTTCATACGCATAATCCCATACCGCTTCAAGCCCTTTTGGATTTTGTTTCATGACAGGATATTCGCAATAATGAATAAATCCACCTGAAGAATAAACTGGATAATCTTTTTCGAACTCAATTTTTTCAAATGGAGTTGGAGATTTTCTCACATCATAATGGAAACTATTTGTATAATATTCCTTATCTGTAATATCCGCTACATCTCCAAATTTCTCTTGATCTAATCGACAAAAACGATCTGTTAAACTTTCACTTGGCGTTGCATATACACTAAAATGATAGTCATATTCATCCGACCATTCCTTTGTTTTCTCGCTCAATCGTTTCACAATATTTAAGGTAAATGCTTTTGCTTCTGGATTTGTTTCCCAACAATTTCCAAAAAATACAGTAGCCGTTTCATATAGACCAATATATCCAAGTGACACTGTGGCACGACGACGTTTAAATACTTCGTCTACCGCTTCATCATTCATCAATCGTTTTCCAAACGAACCATAACGATATAAAATAGGCGCATTTGCTGATTTTGCCTCTTTACAACGTTCTACACGATACACTAATGCATCTTTACAAATTTGTAATTTTTCTTCTAAAATAGTCCAAAATTGCGCTTGATTCCCATCTGATTCTAATGCAATTCTTGGAAGGTTTAGTGTCACAACTCCTAAATTCATTCTTCCATCCGAAACATCTTCACCTTTTTCATTTTTCCAACCTTGTAAAAATGAACGACACCCCATCGGAACTTTAAAACTACCCGTAATTCTAACGATTTGTTCATAATTTAAAACATCTGGATACATTCTTTTAGTCGAACATTCTAATGCTAATATTTTAATATCATAATTCGGATCCGTTTGTTCTAAATTCACACCACGTTTTAACGTAAAAATTAATTTAGGGAAAATAGCTGTTCGTTCTTCTTTCCCAATTCCTCTAATTCTTACTTTTAAAATTGCTTTTTGAATTTCTCGTTCAAATAATGACATCCCTAATCCAAATCCTAATGTTGTAAATGGGGTTTGACCTTGAGAAGTATAAAGCGTATTAATTTCATACTCTAAGGACTGCATGGCATCATAAATATCTTTTTTCGTTTTTTCTAATGCATATGCTTCTTGCTTTTCTTCTCCATCTACCCACTTTTTAGCATCTTGTACATGTTTTTCATAATTTAATTTTGCATAGGGAGCTAATACTTCATCAATACGATTGGCTGAACATCCTCCATATTGACTCGAAGCAACATTCGCAATAATTTGTGCCATTTGAGCAGTAGCTGTTTGAATCGATTTTGGGGTTTCAACATCTGCATTCCCAATTTTAAAGCCATGTTCAAACATTTCCTTAAAATCAATTAAACTACAATTCGTCATTGGTAAATAAGGATGGTAATCTAAGTCATGATAATGAATATCTCCTTTTAAATGCGCATTTGCAACATGAGGTGGCAGCATTTTTAATCCGAAAGCTTTTCCTACCGTTCCAGCCATCAAATCTCTTTGCGTATTAAAAACTTCACTATCTTTATTGGCATTTTCATGAATAATGCTCGCATCTCTTTGGCTTAATTTAGTTAATCTTTGGGTAACATCCATTTCTTTTCGTCGTTTTTTATCCCACTGAATTCGAGTGGCAAGAAATTGATTTGCTAGGACCGCTTCTCCTTCTTTTTTTAAATATTGAAGAATTATATGTTCAATCTCTTCTGTTTTAATTTCTGCTAGTTGTAAACTTTCTATTTCTGATAAAATCTTTCTCGTGACTGCCGCTAGCACTTCTTTACGTTTTTTTGAAAGTTCACCGTATAAACTTTTCTCTGCTTTTTCTAAGCCATACAAGATTTTTTGATGATTGAAAGGCTGTACTCTACTATCTTTTTTTGTTACAAATAATTCTTTCACACTCACTCCTCCTTTATATTTTTTATAACCTACATCATCATACACCTATATATTGTGTTTTTCAACTGTTTTTAAAACTATATATAGTATTTTATCCACAAAAAAACTTCTATAGACACTCTCGTCTCTATAGAAGTTTAATCTTAAAGTCTCTAAACGAATGAAGAAGATTCAGCATAATCATACTCCCTATAAATTTCCTCATTCTAATTTAGAAAAATTTTAATGTTCTGGCTTAATTTCTTTTCCTGCTACGGTCGTTGTTTTCAATAAAGCCTGAAGATTTTCTTTCATTACTGAAATATAATCATCACCCTTATCCATTTCTTCTTTTGTTAAAGATTCTAATGGATTTAACACCTCTAACACAACTCCCGTTTCTGTTGCTAGAGTCTTCGCAATTTTTTCTGATGCATTTTCTTCAAAATAAATATAACGAATTTCATTTTCTTTAATATACTTCGTTAATTCAGCTAGACGAGCTGGTGAAGGTTCTGCTTCTGGAGAAATTCCTGCAATCCCAACTTGATTCAACCCATAATCTGTTGCTAAATATCTAAATGCTGTATGTTGTGTCACAAAATTCTTTTGTTTCGCATCTTTCAAAGCTGTTGTGTACTCATTATCTAACTGAGATAATTTTTCTAAGTATGCTTGTGCATTTGTTTTAAATGCAGATGCTTTTTCAGGAAATGCTTCACTTAATTGAGCTGTAATCTTTTCAACTAATAATTTTGCTTTTTTAGGAGATAACCATACATGTGGATCAAACTCATGTTCATGTTCGTCATGATGTTCTTCACCTTCGTGATCATGTTCGTCTTCGATTGGCAATAACTCCATATCTTTTGTTGCTTTAATCTCTTTTACTTTAGAATCTGTTAAACTTTTCATCACAGTTGGAACCCAAGTTTCCATATTTTCATTATCATAAACTAAAGCATCTGACTGAGAAATTTTTGCAATATCTTTTGCAGTTGGATCATATTCATGCGGTTCAGTTCCGGCACTAATTAATAATGTAACATTCCCTTCTTCTCCAACGATATTTCTAGTAAAATCATACATTGGGAAAAATGTTGTCATAATATTTAATTTAGATTCTTTTTGAGGTTTTGTAGAAGTAGTTGGTTGTGAACAAGCTCCTAATAAGAATGCCGCTCCTAAAACTGCTACAATTTTTTTACTTACTTTCATGACCTTACTCCTCTTATTTTTTCTTTCCACGTTTCGCTTCATGAATCAATTTTAACGCACGTTTACGAGTTTTAATATTTGGACTTTTCATTTGTCTATATGCTGTTGCTAAATCTTGTTTCATTTCTTTCCCTCCATTACTTTCTTTGAATTACCAGCTTGCTTTTACAACACCTGGAATTAAGCCTTTATGAGCTAAATCACGGAATTTAATTCTTGAGATTCCGAATTTTCTCATATAGGCTCTTGGTCGACCATCAACCATGTCTCTATTTTTTACACGATTTGGATTTGAATTAATCGGTAATTTACGAAGAGCTTCATAATCTCCAGCTTGTTTTAATTCATATCTAATTTGAGCATATTTTTCTACTAATGCTAATTGTTTTTGATGTTTTGCAATTTTTGACTTCTTAGCCATTTGTTCTCCTCTTTTCATTTTAATTTTTCTTAAATCGTAACATTTACGTTTTATGATTATAGCAGTTCTTTTTTTGTTTTGCAATAGCTTTTTACTGTTTTTTTCGAAGAAAATGAAAAAACTGCTGGTATTAAACCAACAGTTTTCATTTTCATTATTGTTTTAATCGACGGTGTTTTGAAACACCAATACGGTTAATCGCTTTATTTAACGCAATTTTCGCACGTTCTACTTCACTCTTAGAGCAATTTTTATTTTGGATAATTGCTTCTGCTTTATCACGTGCTTGTTCTGCTCGATTAACGTCAATATCACGTGCACGTTCGGCAACGTTCGCAATAACTGTTACGACATTATCACGTACTTCCATAATTCCTCCACCAATCGCAATATAATCGGTAGGAGAATCTTCTAAGAAACGTTTTACTCGTAATTCTCCAATTTTCAATGGTAACATGATAGGTGCATGATTTGGAAGAATCGTAATTCCCCCATCAATAGCTTGTGCACTTACGGAATAAGATCTATGATTATAAACTTTTCCTTCTGGTGTTGTTACGACTACTAAAAGTTCATGATTTTCAAGCATGATTAATTACCTCCTCGGTAACCTGCCGCTTGTGCTTTTTTAAGAACATCTTCAATCGGTCCAACGTTTCTAAATAAGTCTTCCGGAATATCATCATATTCTCCATCAATAATTCCTTTAAAGCCACGTACTGTATCTTTAATCGGTACATATGAACCTGGTTGGCCTGTAAATGCTTCTGCAACGTGGAAGTTTTGTGATAAGAAGAATTGAATTCTTCTTGCACGGTTCACAATAATCTTTTCACTATCAGATAATTCATCAATCCCTAAAATAGCGATAATATCTTGTAATTCACGATAACGTTGTAACATTTGTTGAACTTTCATAGCTACTTCATAGTGTTCTTCCCCAACAATTTCTGGAGTTAATGCACTTGAAGTTGATGCTAATGGATCTACCGCTGGATAAATCCCTTGTTCGGTTAAACGACGCTCTAAGTTTGTTGTTGCATCTAAATGGGCAAAAGTTGTAGCTGGCGCTGGGTCAGTATAGTCATCCGCCGGAACGTAAATCGCTTGAATCGATGTAATAGAACCATCTTTTGTTGAACTAATACGTTCTTGTAATTGCCCCATTTCAGTTGCCAATGTTGGTTGATACCCTACAGCTGAAGGCATACGACCTAAAAGTGCTGATACTTCTGAACCTGCTTGAGTAAAACGATAGATATTATCAATGAATAATAATACATCTTGTTTTTGCTCATCACGGAAGTGTTCGGCAATCGTTAATCCAGTTAATGCAACACGCATACGTGCTCCTGGTGGTTCATTCATTTGTCCAAATACCATCGCTGTTTTAGCGGATACCCCTGAGTCTTGCATCTCATGGTAAAGGTCATTTCCTTCACGAGTACGTTCCCCTACACCCGTAAATACAGAAATACCCCCTAATTCTTCAGCGATATTATGAATCAATTCTTGGATTAATACAGTTTTACCTACTCCGGCACCTCCAAATAATCCAATCTTTCCTCCTTTCAGATAAGGAGCTAATAAGTCAATAACTTTAATTCCTGTTTGTAGAATTTCATATTGACTACTTAATTGTTCAAATTTAGGCGCTGGTTTATGAATTTCATCACGTCTAAAATCTTTAGGAAATTCCTCTCCTAAATCAATCGTATCGCCTAATACATTAAATACACGCCCTAAAGTTTCTGTTCCAACTGGAACACTAATTGTACGTCCTAAATCAATAACTTTCATGCCTCGTTGAAGACCATCAGTTGATTCCATGGCAATTGTACGTACAGCACCATCCCCTAATTCAACAGCTGTTTCAAGCGTAATTGTTTTTTTATGCCCTTCTTGATCTTCTTTAATAACATGTAGGGCATTGTGAATATCAGGCACGCCTGCTTCTAAAGGAAATACAACGTCCACAACTGGTCCAACTACTTGCAAAATTTCTCCAGTTCTCAAAAAAATTTCCTCCTTTCACTCTTACTGTTCTTCTAGAGCTGCTGCTCCGCCAACGATTTCAGTTATTTCTTGTGTTATTTGTGCTTGACGACGTTGGTTTAAATCTTGTGTCAAATCACTAATTAAATCTCTCGCATTATCCGTTGCACTTCTCATAGCTGTCATACGTGAAGCATGTTCAGCAGCTTTTGCATCGATAATTGCCCCATAAATAAGAGATTCAGCATATTGAGGCAATAATGTTTCCATAATAATTTCTTTATTTGGCTCAAAAATATAATCTAACTCATATTCTTTCGCTTCATCTTCATCTAAGTCAATAATCGGTAACATTTTTTCAACACGATAATTTGATAATAATGCATTCACATGGTGATTATAACAAACATAAAATTCATCAAATTCACCCTGTCTAAACATTTGTACGGCACTACTTACAATTTTACGAACTTCTTCAAATGATGGAATATCACTAACTTCATTAATTTCTAAACGAACATCAATCCCCATCTTTTTGAAGAAACGACTTGCAGCTCCACCAATCGTTAAAATTACATATTCATCTTTTGAATCATGATCTGTTTGTAACATTTCACGTGTTGCTTGGAAAATAGAAGAATTATAACTTCCTGCTAATCCCTGGTCAGATGAAATCACAAGATACCCTGTTTTTTTCACAGGTCTTTCAATTAATAAATCATGATAATCAATAAATGTTTCATCTTCATCATGAATTACTTCTTCCTCTAATTCTTCATCTTTATAATCATGCTGTGCATATAGTAAGTGAGTTACAACTTCACGAATTTTTTCAGCATAATCATGATATCGACGAACGGCTTGTTCAGACTTAGCTAGTTTTGAAGCAGAAACCATTTGCATAGCACTTGTAATTTGACTTGTTTTTTTCGTTGAAATAATACGCTTCTTCAAGTCGTTTAATGAAGACGCCATACAATTCACCTCTTCTTTCTAGTTCGTATTATTTTGAGCGTTCGTATAGATGAATTTGTTTAAACTTCTCAATTACTTGGTAGAAAGCTTCTTCATCCGGAATTTTTTCTTCATCACGAATACTTGCTAAAATATCTGCATGTTCATTTTCTAAATGTTGATACAATGCTTTTTCGAAATCTTTTAATCTTTCAATTGGAATTGAATCTAAAATTCCTTTTGTTAATGCAAATAAAATCGATACTTGATGTTCAATTGGTAATGGTCTATGAACATCTTGTTTTAGTACTTCCACGGTTCTCTTACCACGATTTAATTTTTGTTGTGTTGCCGCATCTAAATCAGAACCAAATTGAGTAAATGCTTCTAATTCACGGTAACTTGCTAAATCGATACGTAATGTACCAGAAACTTTTTTCATCGCTTTAATTTGCGCAGATCCCCCTACACGTGATACAGATAATCCAGCAGATAACCCTGGACGAACACCTGAATAGAATAAATCACTTTCTAAGAAGATTTGACCATCTGTAATAGAAATTACGTTTGTAGGAATATAAGCAGAAATATCTCCCGCTTGAGTTTCAATAATTGGTAAGGCTGTTAAAGAACCGCCACCTAGTTCATCATTTAACTTCGCTGAACGTTCTAATAAACGTGAGTGTAGATAGAACACATCCCCTGGATAGGCTTCACGACCTGGAGGACGACGGAGTAATAATGAAATTTCACGGTAAGCTGCTGCTTGTTTTGATAAATCATCATAAACAATCAAAACATCTTTTCCGTTATACATAAATTCTTCTCCCATTGCAGTTCCTGCATAAGGAGCAATATATAGCATTGGAGCTGGTTGTGAAGCACTAGCAGATACAACTGTTGTGTAATCCATTGCTCCATAACGTTTTAACGTTTCTACTAAAGCTTTTACAGTAGATTCTTTTTGTCCAATTGCGACATAAATACATAAAGTATCTTTACCTTTTTGGTTCAAAATTGCATCGATTGCAATACTTGTTTTACCAGTTTTTCTATCTCCGATAATTAATTCCCGTTGACCTTTACCAATTGGAACTAAAGCATCGATTACTTTTAATCCAGTTGCTAATGATTGATGTACACTTTTACGTTGCATTACACCAGGTGCTTCATTTTCTACTGGACGACGTTTTGTTGTTTCAAGCGCTCCTAAGCCATCAATTGGACGACCTAAAGCATCCACAACACGACCAATCAAAGCATCTCCTACAGGAACGTCTAAAATACGACCTGTACGACGCACTGATTCTCCTTCATGGATATTTTCATAAGTACCAAAGATAATAACACCAACATCATTTTTTTCTAGATTTTGTGCCATACCATAAGTACCATTTGAAAATTCTACTAATTCACCAGCCATCACGTTGGTAAGACCGATGACACGAGCAATTCCGTCCCCAATAAATGAAACTTCACCAATCTCTTCAATATGTTGTTCCGCTTCAAAGGAATTAATTTGGTTTCGGATTCCTGCTGTAATATTACCGAATTCCGTATCCATTGTCTCACCCCTTCAATCCTGTTTGACAAATTTTTTTCTTAAACTGTTCTAGTTTATATAATAATGTTCCATCTAATAAATATTCTTTTGTCTTTAGTTTTACTCCACCAATAACAGTTGGATCGACCGTATTCACATAAGAATCATATTCTTTTTTTGTTTTCTTTTGAAAAGCTTGCGCAATACGTTCGATTTGTTCCTCAGTTAATGGAATCGCTGAAATCATTTCAAGTCGATTAGCTGAGTAAATATCTAAAAATGCTTCTACTGCTTCAATTAAATATGATGATTTATCCGGATGTAAGTACGGTCTTAAATAATCTTGTGTACTTTGGGATAAATTTGAAACAGCTTCTGATAATATTGACATTTTCTCATCAACAGACACTTGTTCTAAATGCATCAATTGACGAAAACGTGCCGTATTTTGAATGCCTTCTAATACTTCTTGCAATTCTTGTGTAACAATATTTAAAGTTCCATCATACTTTACTTGCCCATAAAAATGACTGGCTGCCTTGACTAATTCTTTATGAAATCTCACCATCAGCTTTCCAACCCTTCAATAAAGGATTCAATCACATCTTGATGTGTCTGCTCAGTTAACTCTTTATTTAAAATTTGGCTTGCAAGTTGAACGGATAAATCTACGATTTGTCCTTGCATTTGTGCTAAAGCACGTTGTTTCATGGAATCTACTTCACGTTGTCCATCTAGTTTCATTCTAGAAACAACATCTCGTCCTTCTTTAATCATTTCATCTTGCATTTTTGAAGCAGCTTCTCTTGTCGTATTTAAAATTTCTTGACCTTTTGCTTCTGCATTATGAATAATTTCTTTTGCATTTGCTTGAATTTCTTCAGCTGCTTTACGTTTTGCTTCTGCCTCATCTAAATCTTTACTAATTTTTTGACGACGAGCCTCTAATGTAGCTTCGATTTTATCCCAAGCAAAATGTTTTACTAAAAATAGTAATATAATAATTGAAATTAAGACAATAAGTGTATTCCCAAGAACAGGGCTACCTGTTAACATATACTGAAACATCCATCATCCCTCCTTTTCAACAAATTTATCTTTATAAATGATTATTTGATGAAAACTAGGATTAAAGCGATTAATACCGCAAAGATTGGCATCGCTTCGATTAAGGCTACCCCAACGAACATTGTTGAACGTAATTCATTACTCATTTCTGGTTGGCGTGTCATTGATTCAATTGTTTTTACGATAACTGCTTGGTTACCAAAAGCGGCTGCTAAAGCTGCCCCTGCTACTGCGATTGCTGCTGCTAATTCTGTCATAAGTTAATTCCTCATTTCTAAAAATTATTCATGTTCTACTTTATGTGCAATGTACACCATTGTTAATGTACAAAATACATAGGCTTGAATTGCTCCGATTACTACAGAAAATCCTTGCCAAACAACTCCTAATGGAATTGCAAAAATATATGTTAAGATTCCAAAACTGGATGAAAACATCACAATTAATCCTAACAACACTTCACCTGCATAAATATTTCCGTAAAGACGGAATGCAAGTGTAATTGTATTTGTAAACTCTTCAATTAATTTAATCGGTAACATTAAAGACATCGGACTCAAATAAGAGTTTTTGATATAGCCTTTTAATCCCATTTTTTGAACACCAGAATAGTGTGCAATTAAAGTTGTCATCAATGATAATGCCAAACACACTTCCGGACTTGCTGTAGGAGAAGCAAAGTAACTATGTTCTCCATAATGGAAATAAATCACTAAACCGACTATATTGGCGATTAAAATAAATGAGAAGAGTGAAAATACATATAAGTAATATGACTTGCCCGTTTCTTCATCTACCGCACTGTTTACAATCCCTTTTGTAAAATCCATTAGAGATTCAAAAACATTTTGCATCTTTCCTGGTTTCATAGAAACATTTCTAGCAGCTACAATAGAAAAAATCGTAACTACTAATACTGTCACTAGACAAGAAAGTAAGATTGGAACTGAAAAAGACAAACCAAAAAATTCTATCGTTTTTGGTAAAGCTTCCATAACTCATACTCCCTTATTTATTCCAAATAAAAAACTGACAAATTCCACCTATCGCATTCATTCGCTTTACGGTGATTATTGTCAGAATTCATGGCAATAGTCAGACGCAAAAGCGTGACTACGAGTTTATTTATTTGGTTCCAAATAGGCGATCACCAGCATCGCCTAATCCTGGAAGGATATAGCCGTTTTCGTTTAATCGCTCATCTAATGCTGCAGCATAGATATCAATTTCTGGGTGCGCTTCTTGAAGAACTTTTACTCCTTCTGGCGCAGCCACAAGACAACAAAACTTAATCGATTCAGGGTGCGCTCCACGCTTTAACAACGCATCAATCGCAGCCACTGCAGATCCTCCTGTAGCTAACATTGGATCAACTACAAATAATTGTCTTTCAGAAATATCTGAAGGCAATTTTACAAAATACTCAACAGGTTGTAATGTATCATGATCACGGTACATTCCAACATGTCCAATTTTGGCAGCTGGAATTAATTCTAAAATTCCGTCAACCATTCCTAAACCAGCACGTAAAATAGGAATAATGGCAACTTTTTTACCCGCCAAAGTTTTCAATGTTGTTTTCACTAATGGAGTTTCAATCTCCACATCTTCTAACGGTAAATCTCTTGAAACTTCATATGCCATTAACATTGAAATTTCATTTACAACCTCACGAAAGACTTTTGTTCCACAATCTTTTTGTCGAATCATTGTTAATTTATGTTGAATTAACGGATGATCTAACACATTAAACTTACCCATCTTGCTTGCTCCTTCCACAATATATTTTCACTATTTGTTATTCTACAAAAAAATGAATCAAAATACTAGTATATAAATAGGAAAAAAAGAGTTTTTTCCTTAAAATTTCATTAAGAAAATATTGCTTTCATTTTTTATGTGACTGATTACATTGTGTTATTCATACAATGGGAATTGTTTTGTTAACTCTTGTACAGATTGACGAACTTCATCTAATTTATCTTCGTCGTTTACATGAGTTAGTGTGTCTACAATTAATTGAGCAACTGTTTTTGCTCCTTCTTTATCAAAGCCACGTGTTGTAATTGCTGCTGTTCCAACACGAATACCACTTGTTTTCATAGGTGGAAGTGGGTCAAATGGAATTGCATTTTTATTCACTGTAATTCCTACACTATCTAATAATTCTTGAGCTTCTTTTCCGTTCAATCCAGTAGAAGTAATATCTAGTAATAACAAATGATTATCTGTTCCACCAGAAATTGGACGGATTCCACTTTCATTAAACACTTCTGCCATAGCTTTTGCATTTTCAACGACATGTTCGATATACTCTCCAAATGCTGGTTGAAGTGCTTCATGGAACGCAACTGCTTTAGCTGCAATCACATGTTCTAATGGTCCCCCTTGAATACCTGGGAAGATGGCACTATTAATTTTCTTTGCAAATTCTTGCTTGGCTAAAATTAAGCCACCTCTTGGTCCACGTAATGTTTTATGCGTTGTTGAAGTGACAACATCAGCATAAGGAACTGGATTTTGATGAGCTCCTTTTGCCACTAATCCTGCAATATGAGCCATATCTACCATGAAATAAGCATCAATACTTTTAGCGATTTCACTAATACGTTTGAAATCAATTTCTCTTGGATAGGCAGATGCCCCTGCAACAATTAGTTTTGGGCGTTCTGCTTTAGCAATTTCTTCTAATGCATCATAATCAATCATTTCTGTTTCTGGATTCAATCCATACGCTATAAAATCATAATCTTGACCAGAGAAGTTCACTCCCATTCCATGGGTTAAATGACCGCCATGACTTAAATCCATTCCTAAAATTTTGTCTCCTTTTGAAACAAGCGCTCGATAAGCCGCCATATTCGCTTGAGAACCAGAATGGGGTTGAACATTGGCATATTCCGCTCCAAATAATTCTTTTACACGGTCGATTGCTAATTGTTCAATTACATCGACATATTCACATCCACCATAATAACGACGGTTTGGATAACCTTCAGCATATTTATTTGTTAAAATGCTACCTTGCGCTCGTAATACGGCAGGTGAAACGAAGTTTTCCGAAGCAATTAATTCAATCCCGTGCTTTTGACGCTGGGCTTCTTTTTCAATTACCTCAAACACTAGTGTATCTTCTTTAAACTGTGTCATTAGCTTCACTCCTTTTCTTCAATAGAATTATTCTAACATAGTTTATCAGTATCCTCAAAATTAGTAGCTTCTTGTTTGCTATTAATTTCTACCATGAGTACATCGATTTCCTATAGTTCTTTTTTTGTAGCACTTGACGCTTTTTCCAAACGATTCATATACGCCAATCCCGCACCTTCTTTCACACTTGCTTGCGCTAAAATAATAGTCGCATCTGTATGGTCTAATGAACGCAATGCATTAAATAAATGATGATTCATATCTGCAACTGAATCTTTTTCTCCTAATGAATAAGACTCACTCACAGTTGACTTCACTGCTTCTAAAACATCATCTGTCGCCATGACTGCAACTTTTTCTCCGTTTTCTTGATACTCTCCAATTAGCGAATGCCAAAACTCTATCGAACCTTCCACCACCACAACAGGAGTTGTTGGAGCATAGTGACGATATTTCATTCCCGGTGATTTAGGAGTTACTTTTTCCCCGGTTGTTGTTTTCATATATTCTACTAATGGCCCAATAATAGGTTCAATTTCTTCCTTTGTAATTACGCCTGGTCGTAAGATGACTGGACCTTCTTCATTCGTTAAATCAATGACTGTAGATTCGACCCCAACACTTGTATCTCCACCATCTACGATCCCCGCAATTCTTCCGTCCATATCCTCTACTACATGTTGAACTCTTGTCGGACTTGGCTTTGTCGATTGATTGGCACTTGGACCAACTAATGGTATCCCAACTTTTTCAATTAATGATAATGTCAACTCATGATTTGGCATTCTAAATGATACGGTCGGTAATCCTGCTGATAATGCTGGTGCATAAATACCAGGTTTCGCTTTTAAAATCATCGTCAATGGACCTGGCCAAAAATGTTTCGCTAATAATTTCGCATTTTCTGGAAATTCTTCAACAGTATCCATCACTTGGTCTACAGAATGAACATGAACAATTAATGGATTATCACTCGGTCTTCCCTTTGCTTCAAATACTTTTAAGACCGCTTCTTGACTCGTTGCAATCGCTCCTAGTCCATACACCGTTTCTGTTGGAAAAGCTACAACTTCTCCTTCTTTCAATAAAGAAGCTGCTTTATCTAATGTTTCTTGATGAAAAATTTGTGTTTTCATGTTACTTCCTCCCTCCTACAATAATCATTCGGTCATTTCCTGATAAATCTTTATGGATACTCACTTCTCGATTCGGACAATACTGTTCAAATAATTGCTGAACAGCCTTTCCTTGTTTAAATCCAATTTCAAAAAAAGCTTGTCCTTCCTCTAATAAGTAAGTTTCTAATTTTTGGGCAATATTACGGTAAATTGCTAACCCCTCATCTTCTGCAAAAAGAGCTAATTCTGGTTCAAATCGTAAAACCGATTCATCCATCACATTTTTTTCTGAAACATCAATATAAGGTGGATTACTTATAATACATACAAACTTTTGAGGAGAAACTTCTTGAAATACATTACTCAAATATAAAGAAACATTTTCTAATTGGTATTTCTCTTGATTCTTCTTAGCAACTTCAAGCGCTCCTTCAGAAATATCCACCCCCTGATAAGAAAAATCAGGACATTCTAAAGCTAATGTATGAATAATACAACCTGTTCCTACTCCAATTTCTAACACTTTTCCACTAGACTGTTCAGATAAAAAAGCAATAATTTTCTCAACTAATTCTTCTGTCTCAGGTCTTGGAATTAAAGTATCGAGACTCACAATAAATTCTCTTCCATAAAACTCTGCTTGCTTTGTAATATATTGCAATGGTTCAAACTTCGATAAACGAATGAGTAATGGTTCCATTTGCTCCCATAATCCAACTACTGCTGGCTGATTCAAATGAATAAGCAACTCCGTCATCGTCCAATTATTCAAATATAAACTTAATTGACGAGCATACCACTCACAATCTTCTTTCGAAAAAGAAGATTGTCTTTCTTGTAAAAAACAAGAAGCCCTAACTAGGACTTCCTGATTCGTTGGATTAGTTATTTCCATTATTTAATTGCTCCAATTTTTCAGTGTGATCGTATAAAATTAATGCATCAACAATTTCATCAATTTTTCCTGCAAGAACTTGGTCTAATTTTTGTAACGTTAATCCAATACGGTGATCTGTCACACGGTTTTGAGGGAAATTGTATGTACGAATACGTTCTGAACGATCCCCTGTACCAACGGCAGATTTTCTATTAGCATCATATTCTGATTGAGCTTCTTGAGAGATTTTATCGTATACACGAGCACGTAATACTTTCATCGCTTTCTCTCTGTTTTTTAATTGAGAACGTTCATCTTGCATCGCTACGACAATACCTGTTGGTAAGTGAGTTAAACGAACGGCAGAAGCTGTCTTATTAACGTGTTGTCCACCCGCACCAGAAGCATGATAAATATCTACACGAATATCTTTATCTTCTAATTCAATTTCTACTTCTTCTGCTTCAGGCATAACTACAACGGTTGCAGTTGATGTATGCACACGACCTTGAGATTCTGTTGAAGGAACACGTTGAACACGGTGAGCTCCTGATTCATATTTTAATTTAGAGAATACATTATCCCCCGTAATCATTAAAATAACTTCTTTATATCCGCCGATACCTGTAATGTTAGCATCCATTACTTCTACACGCCAACCTTGAGATTCCGCATATTTTTGGTACATTGCTAATAAATCTCCCGCAAATAATGCTGCTTCATCTCCACCAGCAGCTCCACGAATTTCCATAATAATGTTTTTACCATCATTTGGATTTTCTGGTAATAATAAGAATTTAATTTTTTCTTCTAATTCTACTTTTTCTTTTTTAAGAGAAGCTAATTCTTCTTTAGCCATTTCAGCCATTTCGCTATCTAAGCCTTCTCCTAGCATTTCTTCTGTATCGCCAATTTCTTCCACTACTTGTTGATAACGTTTAAAAGTTTCAACTTTTGGACGTAAATTAGACTCTTCTTTTGTTAATTCCATAAAACGTTTTGTATCGCTAATCACATCTGGGTCACTTAATAACTCAGATAACTCATCATAACGAATAATAAAACTATCTAATTGATCAAACATAATTTCCTCCTTAAACTCTTTCTTCACCTGGGTGTGAATAATGATAACGACAAACAGGATAATAAGATTCATTCCCGCCAATTTGAATTTGTTCACCTGTATAAACAGGTTTTCCATCTACGACACGCATATTCATACTTGCCTTTTTATGGCAGTACCAACAAATCGTTTTAATTTCCTCAATTTTATCAGCATATAATAATAAATACTTAGATCCTGTAAACAATTCGTTTTGGAAATCATTTTTTAATCCAAAAGCCATTACTGGAATATCCAAAATATCTACAATATGCGCTAAATCTAAAATATGTTCTCTACTTAAAAATTGAGATTCATCAATTAAAATACAAGCAGGTTTTACCTCTTGCTCTTTTACAATAGCAATAATATCTGTTTCATCATAAATAGGAATCGCTTGTCTACGAATTCCAATACGACTAGAAACATATCCTACTTCATCACGATCATCGATTGCACTTGTAAATAATAATACAGATTTATTTTGTTCTTCATAATTATGAGCAACTTTTAAAATTTCAATCGACTTTCCACTATTCATTGCACCATATTTAAAAAATAATTGTGCCACAATTTTAACCCCCTGACACTTTTATATACCTTTAACATCTTACGATAATATCGAGAGTTGTGCAACGAAAAACTATAAAAAATCATTATGAACTTTTTCATATAATTCCAAACAAATTCTTATTCATTTCTTAATAAGAAAAGAAGCGAATTGTATTCCTTTTCAGTCATTTTATGCTACAATGAAAAAGAATATTTTTTGAAAGGATGCACGTTTCGTGAATATACGTACCAAACTTGCCATTGAAGCGGGAAAATTCACTCGCTGGGCACTTAAAACTTTTACAAATGGTGGAAGTAGTTTCCCAGGAAAAGTAGCTCATGCTATTGATCCACATATTTTAAAACATTTATCAGATCATTATGAAGTTATTATTGTTAGTGGAACAAATGGAAAGACTTTAACCACTTCTTTAATCGTTCAATTATTAAAACAAAAATATCCAAATATTTTAACGAATCCAACTGGAGCAAATTTAACACAAGGAATTGTTTCTACATTCTTAAATCATACTCCTGTTAAAGGTGAAAAAAATATTGCTGTATTAGAAGTTGACGAAGCAACCATTAAACATATCACACCATTTATTCAACCAAAATTATTCGTATTTACAAATATTTTCCGTGATCAAATGGATCGCTTTGGTGAAATTTATACAACTTACCAATATATGTTAGATGGCGCAAGTTTTGCTCCTGAAGCTACTATTTTATCAAATGGAGATGCGCCAATTTTTAATAGCGATACTCTTCCAAATCCAAGACTGTATTTTGGATTCAATCATACAGAAGATGGTCACTATCAAGCTCATTACAATACGGATGGTATTTTATGTCCACATTGCCATTCGATTTTACAGTATAACTTTATTACGTATAGTAATTTAGGAAAATATTACTGCCCTAACGGAGATTTCAAACGTCCTGAATTAGACTATGCCGTGACAGAGTTAACAGAATTATCTCTAACAAAATCTTCTTTTAAAATTGATGGATTTGATTTTTCACTTCCAATTGGAGGACTATACAACATCTATAACGCCTTAAGTGCTTATGCTACAGCTAGATTTTTCGGCTTAACTCCTGAAGAAATCCAAGCAGGATTTGGACAAGCGCAAAGAGTCTTCGGTCGTCAAGAAACCTTTACACTAGAAGATAAAGAAGTCATGATCAACTTAATTAAAAATCCAGTAGGATTTAACCAAATCGTCCAACTACTTGGCTATGAAAAAGATGAATTTTCACTTGCTGTCTTATTAAACGATAATTACGCAGATGGGCAAGATATTAGTTGGATTTGGGACGGCGAATTTGAAGAACTTGCAAAACTTACTCCAAAACAAACCTATATTGGAGGCATTCGAGTAGACGATTTAGAAACTCGAATGGAAGTTGCAGGATTTACAACTCTCACAAAAACAGAAAATAATGATGACTTAATTGAAAAATTAAAATCAGTACCAACGAAAAAAATCAATATTTTAGCAACGTATACGGCATTATTACAACTCCGTAAAGACTTAGCTAAACACGGTTACTTGAAAGAAGGAATGACTTCATGAAAATAAGAATTTGTCATTTATACGGAAACTTAATGAATACTTATGGAGATAACGGAAATCTACTGATGCTTCAATATCGTTCAAAAAAATTAGGCTATGAAGTCGAAACGACATTAATTAGTTTAGGGGATCCATTTAACCCTGAAGACTTTGACATCGTCATGTTCGGTGGTGGTCAAGACTATGAACAAACTATCGTGGCAAAAGACTTACAATCCAAAAAAGACGCCTTAATCCACTTTATTGAAGATGATGGAGTTGTATTAGGGATTTGCGGTGGCTTCCAATTATTAGGACGTTACTACATCAATGCAGCTGGTGAAAAACTCGATGGAATCGGCGCTATCGACTGCTATACAAATGGTCAATTTGATCATCGATTTATCGGAGATATTACAATTTACGATGAAGAAACAGGAGAGACATATGTTGGTTACGAAAACCACATCGGAAGAACCTATCTCTGCAAAGATCTTAAACCATTAGGTACTGTCACTAGTGGAAATGGAAATAATGATGAGGACAAAACAGAAGGGGTACATTACAGAAATGTCTTCTGCTCTTACTTCCATGGACCACTGCTCGTTCGAAATCAACATCTCGCTGATCGTATGATTGAATTAGCAGCACAACGACAATTAAGTAAACAATGATAAGAATAAAGAAGCATAGAAATGTTTAAAATTCATTTCTATGCTTCTTTTTATTAACCAAAAAATCCACTTTTCACTGTAGAATGTAGACTCTTAGTTTCTAATAAATTAATTGTTTGAATTACAGATTGGTAACGAGCATTAGACTGAATTGAATTTAGACTCTTTCGCATCACTTCTTGGTTATACTCAACTTTATCACGATGTTTTTCTTCTGCTAATAAATTTGCAGCCTCTTTAAAATTATCGGCTCTATAAGTTTCAAGGTAGCTGTAAAGTAAATAAAGATCATTCATATTAAAAAAAGTAGCTGGAATTTCTTTTTTATAAGCTAAAAATTGTTCATCCTTCATCAATTCATTTCCTTTTTGACGATATGCTTTAGAGGCATCATTCTTAGAAGCATTTGAAAACTCATTTTTGGCTATATGCTTATATATTGCTTTTACAATAAAGACAATAGGTGAAAACATAAGTTGGAAAACTCCATAACCAAGCGCCAGTCCAAAAATAAATTCAAAAAATGAAGGTACAACTCCTTTAAGTAATCCTAAAAAGAAGCAGAACAAAATCAACGCTAGAACAGCTAAATTATACTTTTTTTTAAGTTCGTTGTAATTCCCCATAATATGATTATATGCTTTATTTTGCTCAGCTGAAATAGCCTTATTCAAATCTGATACAGCTTTAAAAATTTGAAAGCTATATCCAAACATTTCAATCAATTCTTCTCTATTATATTTATTCATAATTTATATTCCCTTTCTCTAATCATCTTTAATTTATTGCTTATTTAGGCAAGAAACACTTAAAGTCGACAAACTATTCTATACTTCGCTTAGTGAAAATATCAGTTTTTCAAAAGTAATAAATAGGATTTTTCTTAATGAACACGATTCAACAATACTTTTTCTAAATATTTATATTTTATGATGATTATTCTATCGTATCTATACCCATTCACCATTAGCGTTTACTCTATATCCATCTGGTGTTGTAGTATTCGTTAATAAAGCGCCTGAACGATTTGCATAGTACCATTTTCCATTGACTTCAAACCAACCTGTTTGCATTGCACCTGAGCCGTTTAAGTAGTACCATGTACCTTTATCTTGTACCCAGCCCGTTTGCATTGCGCCTGAATCGTTTAAGTAGTACCATACGCCTTTATCTTGTACCCAACCTGTTTGCATTGCGCCTGAGCCATTTAGATAGTACCATGTATCTTTATCTTGTACCCAACCTGTTTGCATTGTACCTGAAGCGTTTAGATAGTACCATTTGCCTTTATCTTGCACCCAACCAGTCGCTTTAGTTCTACCATCTCCCAAGATATAGTTCCATTCACCTTTATCATTTTGAACCCAATCAGATGGTTGAGTCGGAGTCACGATAGGATTGTCAGGATCTAAAGGATTCGTAGGGTTTATTGGATTAATTGGGTTTGTAGGCACTATTGGTCTATTGTCGATATTAAATTGGTTTAAAATACGTCTATAGTCACTTTCAGCGTCATTTAATTGGTTTTGTGATGTTGTTAAGTTCTGAGTTGCTTGCGTTAATCGTTGCTCAGCATTTGTTTTATCTGTTTGTGCTTGTAATAAACGAGTTTGTAATTGTGGTAATTGAGCTTGTAACGCTACAGCATTGTTACGAGTTTGTGTTGCAGTGTCAATTTCACGTTGTAAATTGTTAATTGTTGTTGTAAGGTCTGTAACACGTTTTGTTGCATCATCTACATCTTTTTGTTTTTGAGCAACAACAGTTGCTTTTGCAGTTGCATCAGTTGTTAATGTTGCTAAATCACTTTTCGCTTGATTTAATGCTGTCGTCATCGCTGTACGTGTAGCAGATAAGTTACCTAAGTTAGCATTCAATGTATTCAATGTTTGTGTCAATGTTGCTTTGTTGGCGACTAACTGATCACGTTCACCCTCTTGTGTTGTTTTCTGAGCACGTAAAGTGTCTAATTCTGCTTGTAATTGTGCGCGATTATCCGTTGTTGTACTCTTCACGAATACATAGTGAATGTCTTCGATAAATTTCATTTTCTTACCAAATAATGTTGGATTTAGTTTATCTGAGTCATCGAATCCTTGACGAATTTCGCGACTTCGGTAATATGATTGACTTGGTTTTATCACAATTGGAATAGGATGTCCCAACGAGTTATCGTAACCAAATTCTGAGCCTGCATTGTTATTAGTGTTATATGATACGAAATATACTAGTGAATTCATTGTTGACAATGTTGACATTGCGACACCGATTTTTCCACCCATCGGTGTGAATAACCCCAATCTATGACCATAACTGTATTTGTGAACATTATGGAAATCAGAATACCAACCTAACAAATGTTCATATGCTAACGTTTCATTTGTGACAATATGGTCAAATAGGATGTAGTCACCTTCACGCCCTTTAGTTCCACGTACGCTAATATCTTCAGCACCATGTTCACCCTCAGGACCAGGCTCTGTCAATTTCGTACTGTGAGTTAAAATACCAGAATCTTGCATTTCATTTGCACGTGCTGTCGCATATGCTAAATAGTCTTCATCGACTTTTAAATTACCTTCCACACCGTTTAACTCACGCAATTGATTCACTAACTTTGTGAAAGCTTCAGCGAAGGCGCGATTATCCAATTTATAACGATACACTGGTTCATCTTTGTATTCACCTGTTGCGTCATCGAACGGATTTTTCTCATAATCAGCTTTTGCTTTTAGGAACTCTTCCATTTCTGGAGTCGCTGTTAATTCAACAATTTTAACCCCATTAAAGTTAACAGCTTCCATTTTTGGCACGCCACCTTCAAATGGCTGATTTTTCTTATTATATTCATAATCTTCTAATCTTGCTGGAGCAGTTGCATTACGTTCATCCGGATTCAAATCGGTTTTATGAACCGTTGGTTGATAGTTATTAATCTCAGCTTGTTTAGTTGCAATTTTTGCATTTGTTTCTGCAAGTTGCGCATTTTTCGCATTAATATCTGTTTCAGCCTTAGTAATCTCTGCTGTTGTATCTGCAATATTTTTGCGTACTGTCGCATCTGATAAATTATCTAAATCCTGTTGTTTTTTATTCACATCTGCTTGTTTAGCATCACGTGCTTGATTAGCGAGTTGGCTATCCGTTTTAGCTGTCGTCAATGCTGCTTTTGCATCTATTTCGCCTTGTTTTGCTGCTGTCAAGTTTGTGTCAGCTGTGTTTTTAGCATTTGTTTTATTTGTGATAATCGTATCTTGTGCTGAAACAATCGCTGCTGCGTTATTTGCTGTTGTAATATCACTATTTGTTTTTGTAATGATATCTTCAGCGTTTTTCTTATCGGTTGTAGCTTTATCAACATCTGCTTGCGCTTTTGTCACATCTGCTTTTGAAGCATCTACTTTTGCTTTTGCCACATCTTGTGCTGTAACTTTTACCGAGTTAGTTGAGTTTGTAGAACTAATCTCCTCAACTAACTTTGCATACAAGTTACTATTAACAGAAGACGCACAAACTAGAATAGACGTTAAACTAACACTTAACAATAATTTTTTCTTCATACTTTATCCTCCAAAAAATAAAATGCAATTCACGATATATAGACAATAATATAATTGTTCATACATGTACTATAATCTTACAATAAATATATAATATTTCCGTTTTTTTTCAACTTTTTTCCTATTAGAAATTATTGCTTCCTCTAGCCTTTCAAGGATAGTTAGCGTTTTCTTTTTTGAAGTTTAATAAATTAATGATAAACTGTTTTTTTGATGTTGAATTTACTTACATCTATACGAAATACTACCGTTAATTTATCAAGTCCACTTTCAAATAATAATTTATTAATCGAAATTTCCCAATTCTTTAAATAAGTAATCAATATCTTCTCTTGTTATTGTTTTTTGTAAACTCTGTGTTAAAATCCATTTAGAAGTCACTCCTTTTTTCATTTGTTTTGGCAGAATAAATGATACTAGTTAGTAATTTCTTTTTTTAGTTTACACAAAATACTATATACTCTAGAAATACAAGTAAACCACACTGATTAATATTAAAAACCACTGATATTTACTAATTTTTTGAACAATAGAAAGACATCTAAATAGTTATCTAAACTTTTTAGTGTCCAACAAAAACAAAGGCTTAGAAACATTGAAATATCAACATTTCTAAGCCTTATTAATCGTAAAAAATGGAGCCGAGGGGAGTCGAACCCCTGTCCAAATATATCGACACAATCAAATCTACATTCATAGTTTATCGATTTAGAGTTTCGCTACTGATTAGCTGATAAACAAGCATCATCTTAAGCTAGCCTGATCATCTCTGTTTCACTTAGACAGACGGAAAAGTGAACCGTATCCCACTAATAATGAGACCTGGACCCGAGCACATGGGCGATGCCGGACAGATCTTAGCTTGCAGGTATTAAGCTGCGAAAGCTAAAGTGTTTGTTTGTTGTTTGTCAGTTATATTTAACTGTAACGTTTTAACGTAGCCGTAACCTACGAAATGCATTGAAAGCTCAACCTATACCTGTCGAATCCGTAACGACCCCGTATATTCTTTTATACTAACAAAAAATCAACCTGCACGCAAATTATAACTATTCACTCTATTTTGAAAAAATAAACAGTAATTCATTAATAATGATGACTCCTACAAATGAAATAGCTAAAACCAAAAGCGGTAGACGAATATCTTCTGCTCGAAATCCCTTATACACGACTACTACAAAATCAAACATCATTATTAGCGCAAAAATCCCCATCATCATATTCAAAATTGATTCACAGCAACACTTCCTTTTTATTTAATAACTCCCTACACTACCACACCATTAAAACAGTTCCTGCAGTAATCAATCCACAGCCAATCAACGTTTTAATCGTCAACGTATCTTGTAAAAAGATAACTGCTAAAAACACTGTAATAACAATACTTAATTTATCAATCGCTGCAACTTCTGCTACACTTCCTAATTGCAATGCTCGATAATAACATAACCAAGATGCTCCTGTTGCTAGTCCTGATAAGATTAAAAATATCCAACTTTTCTTACTAATCTCACTTAATCCAGATTGTTGATTCGTTACAAATACCATCAACCATGACATTGCGACAACGACTACTGTTCGAACTGCCGTTGCCAAGTTAGAATTCACTCCATTAATTCCAATTTTCGCTAAAATTGACGTTAATGCTGCAAAAAATGCCGATAATAATGCAAATACCATCCACATATTTATTCCTTCTTTCCTTCCAAATAGAAATGACTTTTCTAAATAGTATCGTCCTGCATCATCTGGCATTCTTGACTACTTTTAGAAAAGTCATCTTAACTTTCTTTATTTTTCAAATAATGTCATTGGTAGTAATGAGAATTCACGCTCTACCGCTTCTTTTCTCAACGCAAAATGACTTGTTTGGTTTAATGCTTTCAAATGATATTGTCCATTTGAATATTCCACAATATTTAAAGAAGAATTATCGATCATATCTGATAATTTAAAATCAGGAATTAATTCATGTAAGATATTACGAATCGTCATTCCATGGCTAACAATTAGAATATGTTGATTCGTATCACGATGTTTATCGATTACTTTAATCAAACCTTGTTCTACACGAGTCCAAAACTCCATAAAGTTTTCTCCAATATGGTCTGGATCCATTGCTTTAATTTGATTCATCTCTTCAATTACATTTCTACCATCATTTTGATCAAAGGTACGTTGTAATGTTTTATACAAATTCGTCCAAACTTCTGTTGCATTTTGTCCTTCTAAACTTCCAAAACACACTTCACGAAATTCTGGCATCATTTGTAAGCTTAATTGTTCTCGTAAAGGATGATCTCTTAATACTAATTGAGCTGTTTCAATTGTTCTTCTTAAATCACTTGTATAAACTGCGTGAAATGGTATATCTCTCATTCCTAATCCAGAACGGAT
This sequence comes from uncultured Granulicatella sp., assembly GCA_963523795.1. Classification (GTDB taxonomy): domain Bacteria; phylum Bacillota; class Bacilli; order Lactobacillales; family Aerococcaceae; genus Granulicatella. The sequence goes on along the minus strand of CAURER010000004.1, from coordinate 25,978 downwards.
GGCATCTAATCTACCTTCTTTTGTTAATGGAGTATCTGCCCATCCTTGAATTTTATTGTATCGATTAAAAACTGTCTCGCCATGTCTCATGAAATATAATGTAACGCCTTTATCTGCCATGATATTTCCTCCTCAAATCATTTGCTACTACCATTGTACTCAATTTTTCTCAAAAAATCATATATTTAAGATGAAAGTTTTGAAAAATCCCAAATATCGGTTGCTAGACCTTCATAAAACTCTGGTTCGTGGCAAACCATTAAAATACTACCCTTATATTCTTTTAAGGCACGTTTTAATTCATCCTTAGCATCTACATCTAAGTGGTTCGTTGGTTCGTCTAACACTAATACATTTGATTCATCATTCATTAATTTACAGAAACGAACTTTTGCTTGTTCTCCCCCACTTAATACTTGAATTTGACTTTCAATATGTTTACTTGTTAAACCACAACGAGCTAATGCCGCACGAACTTCTGGTTGCGTCATCGATGGGAATGTATCCCAGATTTCTTCCAAGGCTGTTTTACGATTTCCTTGAGGAGTTTCTTGTTCGAAATAGCCTAAATCAATATAATCTCCACGAGTAACTTTTCCTTCTAACGGCTTAATAATGCCTAATAAACTCTTTAATAAAGTAGTTTTCCCGATACCATTTGCCCCGACAATCGCAATCTTTTGTCCACGTTCCATTTCTAAATTCAATGAACCCGTTAAAGCACGATCATATCCAATAACTAATCCTTCTGTTTGGAAAATATAGCGACCCGGTGCACGAGAAGTTTTGAAATCAAACTTAGGTTTTGGCTTTTCACTTGCTAGCTCAATCACTTCCATTTTATCTAATTTCTTCTGACGTGACATCGCCATATTACGAGTAGCTACACGAGCTTTATTACGATTTACAAAGTCTTTTAAATCTGCAATCTCTTTTTGTTGACGATTATAAGCCGCTTCTAATTGAGATTTCTTCATCGCATACACTTCTTGGAATTGATCATAATCTCCTACATAACGACTTAATTCTTGATTATCCATATGATAAATTAAGTTGACAACACTATTTAAAAATGGAATATCATGCGAAATTAAAATAAACGCATTTTCATATTCTTGTAAATAACGTTTTAACCATTCAATATGTTCTACATCTAAATAGTTCGTTGGTTCGTCTAATAATAAAATATCTGGTTTTTCTAATAATAATTTTGCAAGTAAAATTTTCGTACGTTGTCCACCACTTAATTCACTCACATCACTATCCATGCCAAATGCTACAACGCCCAAAGCACGAGCTACTTCATCGATTTTTGCATCTAAAATATAAAAATCATGACTGTCTAAACGCTCTTGAATTTCCCCAACTTCTTCTAACATTGCATTCATAGAAGCTTCATCTGCGTCACCCATTGCCATATATAATTCATTCATACGAGCTTCCGCCACAAATAAATCATCAAAGGCTTTACGTAAAACTTCTCGAACCGTCATTCCTTTTTCTAAAACAGTATGTTGATCTAAATAACCAACTTTCACATTTTTAGACCATTCGATTTTTCCTTCATCTGGTTGAAGTTTGCCCGTTACAATATTCATAAAAGTGGACTTACCTTCACCGTTGGCTCCGACTAATCCAATATGTTCCCCTTTTAATAAACGGAAACTAACATCATTAAAAATGGCACGTTCCCCAAACCCATGGGTTAATTTCTCTACATTTAAAATACTCATTGATTTTCTCCTTCAAATTTCTCTGGGTCATTGTATCATATTTACGAGAGGAATATCAAAGTATAGGTGGAAAATAAAAAAACTTTGCTACTATCGCAAAGTTTTTTTATTTTCCACTACGCAAATTGCGCATGATATAAATCAGCGTAAATACCATTTTTCTTCAATAATTCCTCGTGTGTACCATCTTCTACTAAACCATCTTCTGTTACTACTATAATGCGGTCTGCATGTTGAATAGTTGCTAGTCGGTGCGCAATAATAAAGGTTGTTCTTCCTTTTGCGAGTTCATCAAACGATTGTTGGATGAATTTCTCTGTTTGCGTATCTAATGCACTTGTTGCTTCATCTAAAATTAAAATCGAAGGATTTTTTAAGAAAATACGAGCAATCGATAAGCGTTGTTTTTGTCCACCTGATAGTTTGACCCCACGTTCTCCGATTTGCGTATCCAATCCAAACTCTAAATCATCAACGACTTCTCTTAATTTAGAACGCTCAATTGCTTCTTCTACTTCTTCATCCGTTGCATCTAATCGTCCATACAATACATTTTCACGAATTGTTCCATTAAATAAAAATACATCTTGCTGAACAACGCCAATTTGACGTCTTAAGGATTGCATTGTAAAGTTTCGAATATCTTGCCCATCGATTAAAATTTCTCCCTCTTGTAATTCATAAAAACGAGGTAATAAATTCACCAATGTTGTTTTTCCTACACCAGAAGGCCCGACAAAAGCAACGGTTTCTCCCTTCTTCACATCCATTGAAACATGTTCCAAAACTGCTTTATTTTCTTCATATCCAAAACTTACATTACGATAAGAAATATCTCCTTCAAAATAAGGAGCTTCGATTGCATCAGGTCGATCTTGAATATCCGGTTCGATAGCCATTAATTCTTGATAACGACGGAATCCAGCAACTCCTTTTGGATATAATTCAATCATCGAATTCATTTTATCAATAGGTCGAACAAATACATTTGCTAGTAAAATATACCCCACTAATTCTCCCGCAGTAAGTTGTCCTGTAACAGTAAAATACGAACCTAGCATTAACGTAAATAAATTAATACTACGCATTAATAAATAATTAAATGAACTACTTGAACCCATTGTTTTATAAAACTGAATTTTATTCGTACGATATTCTTGAATTAATCCTTCAAATAATTGTTGTTCATGTTCTTCATTGGCAAAAGCTTTTACAACACGCATACCACTTAAAACATTTTCTAAACCAGCAGAATAGTGAGCTAATCCTTTATAAATTTGACGATTAATCGCTGACATCTTTCGATTGAAAACCGCTAAAGCAATCGCCAAAAATGGAACAAACACAATTGTCCATAAAGCTAATGTTGGTTGAACTTGATACATTAATACAAACGAACCAATTAACGTCATAATAGCGATAAATAATTCTTCAGGTCCATGATGCGCTAATTCACTAATATCAAATAAATCACTCGATAAACGACTTAATAATTCACCAATTTTCATATTATCAAAAAATGAAAATGATTGTTTTTGAATATGTGCAAATAAGTTTCTTCTCATATCCGTTTCAATATTAATGCCTAATAAATGTCCAAATGATACGACAATATAATTTAACACGGTAGAAGTCGCATATAAAGCCACTAAACTAAATCCTACTACTAGGATAATTCCAACATTTTGCTGTGGTAACACTTCATCTATAACACGATGAACCATTACAGGAAAGGCTAATTCTAAAATTGCCACAATAACCGCACAAGTAAAGTCTAATAAAAATAATTTTCGATACGGTTTATAATATTTAATAAATTCTTTTAACATGTACTAACTCTCTCCTTTTGCATAATGCATGCTACTCCAGTCTTTCCATTTATAAACTAAATGTCCATATAAAACCGTTAAAGCATTCGAAAGTAGCATCGCAATCCAAATACCTGTAGCACCTAACTGTGTTAAACTCCCTAATATCCAAATAATTGGCAAACGAGCCACCCATAAACGACCAATTGACATATTCATCGAATATTTTGTTGCACTACAACCTTGGAAAAATCCACTATAAGCAGAAAACATTCCCATAAAGAAAATAATGAACGCTGTATAATATAAATATTCAACCGCACTATTCCAAAGAACTGTATCAGACACATCTTTAATAAAGATATGCAGCAGAGCATCTCGCCACATCAAAATGGCGATACTTCCAAGTGCAGAAATGAGTAACACCCAAATCAATGCTCGTTTGAAAATCGCATGAGCTCGTTCAAATAAACCAGCTCCCATATTTTGCCCAATGATAGCCGTCAAAGCAGATCCAATCCCCATTTGTGGTTGCGTTAAAATATCTGAAATACGGTTGACCATTGAATACGCTGCAAGAACAGACGTACCGTATGACTGAATTAATCCATTTAATACAGTAAACCCAAATGCTGCTCCTCCATATCCAAATGCAGAAGGCCATGCTACTTGCAAAATCTTACGAATAACGGATGTATCATAATCCACTTCATATAATGGAACATGAATAATAGACTCTTTTCTAGTAGCCATAATCGCTAAAATCAATAAAATAATTTTCGCAATCACCGTTGCCCAAGCAGCTCCTTCAATCCCAGCATTTAATCCAGGAATTTGAGTAAAAGGAATCGTCGCAAAAATAAATATCGGATCTAACAGAACATTCGTGATAGAGGATATCGCACTTACCACTGTTATCACTCTCGTTCTACCTTGCGCATTCAGCAACGCTTGATATCCAAAATAAGCAAAATCAAAAAACAATCCAATAAAATTAATTTTTAAATACGAAGTCGACTTCTCATAAAAGACACCACTGGCTCCCATCCATTCGACAAATTGACCTGCAAAAATATAGCCAATAGTCGACAATATAAAACCAAAAACAAACGTTAGTGCCATTGTATTCCAAGTATATTTTTTGGCCATTTTTAAATCATTTGCTCCAAAATATTGAGCAATAAGAGCCGTTGCTCCAACACTAATTCCCAATCCAATTGAGATAAATAAAAAATTTAACGGCCAAATAAACGCAGTCGCCGCAAAATCTTCAGCAGACAACTGAGCTACATACAATCCATCCGTTAAATTATATAAAGTTCGAATTAAATTATTAATCATTAAAGGAGTGGCAATCGTTAAAATGACTCGATTAATATTTCCACTCGTTATAAAATTTTTTGTCTTCTGTTTCTCCATTTTAATCACCTTTAACAGTATACAAGATTTTGAAGTTTTAAGGTAGTGTTATGGTAATTCTAATATTGTGAGGTAAAAACAAAAATTCGTACGAGATAAAAAAATGCATTTTTATAGTAGTAAGCACATGAAACCGCAGATTTGCTGGCGTCCTTTGCTACTATCAAAAAAATCAATTTCTCTTCCGTCGCAAGAAAAAAGGCCAAGCTTCGCTTGACCTTCCATTTACTTTTCTCGAAATTACTTTTTAGTTTCTTTGAAAACAACGTGTTTACGTAATTTTGGAGAATATTTTTTTAATTCTAAACGTTCTGGGTTGTTACGTTTGTTTTTGCTTGTTAAGTATAAACGTTCACCTGTTTCAGCACATTCTAATAAAATGTTGATACGCATGAATGACACCTCTCATTTCCAAATAGATTCAATAACTCATCGATTTTTTTACGATTTGCCTGTTTATAATAACAAAATCCTAGACCTTTGTCAATGGCTCTACTACAAATTCCAAATAATTTGTTCCTCCGTAAAGTTTCAAAGTAACTTCTAGTCATTCGACAAATTTAATAATAATTTTCGTCTCTTATTCTGCTAATTTTTCCTTAATAGCTTCTACATAGTGATAAGTTTCGTTTCCGGCAATCCCACCATCACCAACAGCTGTTGTAATTTGTCTTAAATGTTTTTGACGCACATCCCCTACTGCATAAATGCCAGGAATACTTGTTTCCATTTTTTCATTTGTAACAATCCAGCCTTCTTCATTTGTAATGCCTAAATCTTTAAATGGTTCTGTCAACGGTAATAAGCCAACATAAATGAATACTCCAGCTGCTTCTACTTGAGAAAGTTCTTGAGTTTGAGTATCTCTCAATGTAACATGAGTCACTTTTTGTTCGTCTCCTGAAATTTCTTCTACAGCTTTTTTCCATAAAAAGTCCATTTTTTCATTCGCAAATGCTCGATCTTGTAAAATCTTTTGTGCACGCAACGCATCTCTACGATGAACAATCGTCACTTTATTGGCAAATTGTGTTAAATAAGTTCCTTCTTCAACTGCAGAGTCTCCTCCACCGATAACTAATAAATCACTACCTTTGAAGAAAGCTCCATCACACACCGCACAATAAGAAACGCCTCTTCCTGAATACTCTTCTTCTCCAGGAACTCCTAATTTACGGTGATAAGAACCAGTGGCAATCACCACTGCATAAGCGGCATATGATTTTTTACCAGCATGAACAATACGTAAATCTCCATCCACTTCAATGCCACTTACATTACCATAAGCATATTCTGCACCAAATTGCATTGCACCTTTATACATATTATCAGCTAAATCTGGTCCACTAATATTTGAAAATCCTGGATAATTTTCTACATCAGAAGTATTTAATAACTCTCCTCCAGGAACTCCTTTTTCTAAAATTAATGTTTTTAAGTTCGCACGAGAAGCATATAATGCTGCTGTCATTCCTCCAGGACCTGAACCAATAATAATCACATCATAAATTGTTCTTTCTTCCATTATCAAATCTCCTTTACCTTTAGTTATAAAAGAAGACTGAACAAAAACTACTGCTCTTTGCAATTTTTGTTTGTTCAGTCTTTTAATGTCTATTCTATTTTATTCTTTTTCAGTCAATTCAACAACTTTATTGCTTGAAGATTTTTCTTCTAAACGATGTGCTAAATCAATAATATAATCTTTTAATTCATCCTTAATTTCTGGATGCTCTAATCCAAACTCGATACTTGTTGTCATATAGCCAAGTTTATTCCCAACATCGTATCTTGTACCTTCAAATTTCTTCGCAAATACACGTTGTGTTTGGTTTAATGTATCAATCGCATCTGTTAATTGAATTTCTCCACCTGCTCCTGGTTCTTGTTTTTCTAAAATATCAAAAATTTCAGGAGTTAATAAGTAACGACCAATAATTGCTAAATTACTTGGTGCTTCTTCAGGTTTTGGTTTTTCTACAAAATGGCGAACATTATACATATTATCCGCCACTTTACTTTCTGGTTCAATAATTCCATACTTATTCGTATCTTCCATTGGAATTTCCATTACCGCAATATTTGAAGCATGAGTTTTTTCATATCCTTCAATTAATTGTCTTGTTAATGGTACTTCTGCTTTAACAATATCATCACCAAGCATTACGACAAATGGTTCTCCACCAATAAAGGCTTTTGCTTGTAATACAGCATCTCCAAGTCCTTTAGGGTAAGATTGACGAACAAAGTACAGTTTAATTCCTGTTGTTTCTTGAACTAATTCCAATAATTCAGTCTTTCCTTTTGCTTCTAAATTCGATTCTAATTCAATATTAGAGTCAAAGTGGTCTTCAATTGGACGTTTACTTTTACCAGTTACAATTAAAATTTCTTCAATTCCTGAAGCTAATGCCTCTTCTACAATATACTGAATGGTTGGTTTATCTACAATTGGCAACATTTCCTTTGCCATTGCTTTTGTTGCTGGTAATAAACGTGTTCCTAATCCTGCCGCTGGAATAACTGCTTTTTTGACTTTTTTCATTGTGATACCTCCATTTGTTCTTGATGTGATTTTAATGAAACTTCTGATTTTCTTTCTCTTTCCATCAATTGCAAAATTTCTGCTTTAATATTTTTCCCATTATATAAAATATTATACACAGCATTTGTAATCGGCATTTCAATTCCTTTTTCCTGGGCTAATTCATAAGCTGCTTTACATGTTTGAACACCTTCAACAACCATTCCCATATTTTCTAGGACATCTTCTAATGATTTTCCTTGACCTAATTGATCCCCTGCACGCCAGTTTCTTGAGTGAACACTTGTACAAGTTACAATTAAATCGCCAACACCACTTAATCCAATAAATGTTAATGGATCTGCTCCGAACGCTACTCCTAATCGACTAATCTCTGTTAATCCACGAGTCATTAAGGCTGCTTTAGCGTTATCTCCATAGCCTAAACCATGTAAAGCACCCGCACCAACTGCAATGACATTTTTTAATGCAGCTCCTAATTCCACACCTATAACATCCGTATTCGTATACACTCTGAAATACGAATTACTAAATAATTGTTGGACAATTTGTGCAGAAGATAATTCAGCACATGCAGCAGTAATAGTAGTTAAATCCTGTTTAGCAACTTCTTCTGCATGACTGGGACCAGAAAGCACGACAATTTCTTCATACTTTTCTTCTGGTAATTCTTGTTTTAAAATCTCAGAAATTCTCAAATAACTTTCTTGTTCTAATCCTTTACTTGCATGAATAATGACAGGATTTCCTTCTAATAAAGGAGCCACTTGTTTCGCTACTAATCGGATGACTTTTGTAGGCAGAACAAACAAAACAGCATTCGCCCCTGATAGAGCTTTTGCTAAATCCGTCGTTGCATAAATTTCATCATTTAGAATAACTTCAGGTAAATATTGATGATTCATATGCTTTGTATTGATTTCTTCAATTTGAGAAGAATTATTTCCCCATAAACACACTTCATGACCATTATCTTGTAAAACCATAGCTAATGCTGTTCCCCAAGAACCTGCTCCTAAAATTGCAATTTTTTGTTTCATAAACTGACTCCTTTAAATCCATAAATCCGATGATTTTGGATCATCAACGGATACATAAGTAGGTCTCTGTGGATGATTGTTTCTTTGCACCCATACCCAGATAATTGCACCAATTACTAAAATTAAAGATAATGCTTGAGAAACACGCAACACTCCAAATAACCATAAACTATCTGTACGCATTCCTTCAATTACAAAACGACCACACCCATACCAAATCAAATAAGTAGCCGCAATTTCCCCAATTTTAATAGGCACTTTTCTTCTTAATACTATTAATAAAATAACTCCTAAAGCTGACCATAATGATTCATATAAGAAAGTCGGATGATAATAAACACCATTAATATTCATTTGCTCAATAATAAAACTTGGTAAATGAAGATTTTCTAAAAATTGTCTCGTAACTTCCGCACCATGAGCTTCCTGATTCGTGAAATTTCCCCAACGTCCAATAGACTGAGCTAATAAAACAACAGGCGCTAAAATATCTAGTAACAAAGTAAAAGAAACTTCTTCCTTCTTACAAAACCAATACGTTGTTAAGGCTCCAGCAATTAATCCACCATAAATGGCGATACCGCCTTCCCAAATTTTTATAATATCAATTGGGTTCGCTATATAATGTTTCCATTCAAATAAAACATAATAAAATCTTGCTCCTAAAAAAGCTAAAGGAATCGCCCAAAATACTAAATCAACTACAAAATCTTTACGAAATCCTTTTTTCGTTGCTTCTCTATCGGCTAAAGTTGCTGCAATATAAATGGCAGAAGCAATAATGATACCATACCAACGAACTTGTAAAGGTCCAATTTCTATTGCTATAGGATTAATTGTTTGAAGTAAAAATTCATTCATCCTTTATCCTCCTAACGTTGGCTGTTTTCAGCAATTAATTGCCCTAAACGCTCTTCGAATGTTTTTGTTGCATCATAGCCCATTTTTTTCGCACGGAAATTCATTGCTGCAACTTCTAAAATGATCGATACATTTCGACCAGTCTTAACAGGAATTCTCATTTTTGGAATTGTAACTCCCATAATTTCAGTTGGTTCAGCTGCTCCACCTAAACGATCATACTGTTTATCAGGTGTCCAGTTTTCTAAATGAACTAATAAATCCACTTGTTTCGAATCTAAAATTGCCCCAGCACCAAACAATGTCATTACATCAACAATCCCAATTCCACGAATTTCAATTAAATTATTTAAAATTTCAGGTGCTTCCCCTACAAGCGTTAATTCATCATGTTGGTATAATTCCACTCGGTCATCTGCTACGAGACGGTGACCTTTTTGAACTAATTCTAACGCCGTTTCAGATTTACCCACGCCACTTTCACCAGTAATTAACATCCCAATTCCATACACATCCACAAGTACTCCATGCATGGACATACGAGGGGCTAAGCGACTCTCTAAATAGTTTGTAACACTACTTGATACATGAGTCGTTCTTGAGCTTGCTTGTAAAATAGGAATTTTTGCTTCCTCAGCTGCTTGAACTAACTCTTCTGGTGGTAATAATTTTCTAGATATCACAAAACAAGGTGTTTCAGGAGTACATAATCGACGCATTGTTTTTAATCTTGTGCGTGAAGATAATTGCTCTGCAAAAGATAATTCTGTTCTTCCTAATAATTGAATTCTTTCTGCTGGATAAAAGTTAAAATATCCTGCTAATTCTAGTCCTGGTCTTGAAATTTCACTTGTAGTAATTTCTCTATCTAAATATTCTAAACCATGTAATGGTTTTAAATGCAGTTTTTCAGCAAGTTTTTCTATGGTTACGATTGATTTCATATCATCCCTCATTTTCTACTTATTCTATTCTATCATACCACATTTTTATACTTCTCGGGTAAATTCTATATCAAAACTTAATAGATTCTCTAATACTTTTCTAAGTCCAGATGACTGAAACAAAAAATGACTCTCCACAGTAGCTGTTTATTACTACTCATGAAAAGTCATTTTTATTCTAATAATATTCTTCTTCCTTGAAGAAATTTTCAACAAATTTTCTAAAAATATTTAATAACACACTAACAACGATTAACATCCAAAACGATGTCACGTGAATTCCTGGAACAATTCCCATCATTAACCAAAGCATTAGTGCATTAATAATTAACATAAACACACCAAAACTTGCAGCAATTAATGGAATAAAAGCAATCATTAAAATAGGTCTCACAACAACATTTAAAATCGATAAAACAATCGCCGCAAACAAAGCTGATCCCCAATTGGTTACAACAAATTGAGGGAGCAATGCCGCAATGACCATAAATCCTACTGTGTTAATAGCGATTTTTCTTAAAAACATTTACCTAAAAGTCACTCCAATCAGAATCGTCTTCTTCTACTTTTCTAGCTTCTTTTCTTGGTCGATAATTTGGATCATAATAGTTTCTATTCACCGGTCTTTTTTCGGATGGCATAATAATCGCTAATAAAATATATAATAAGACTGGCATTCCTGACCATGTTAGAAATACAAAAATGACTCTTAAAATACTTGCATCAACGTCTAAATATTCTGCTATTCCTCCAATAACCCCTGCTAGTATACGATTATCTTTAGAACGCATTAATTTTTTTCTTTTCATAATTTTCTCCTCTTTACGAATTTATCTCTATTGTACCGGATTTAATGTCACACTTCCAGTCGTTGTTTTCCCTGTAATTCTAACAGGAACTGTTTCTTTTTGTCTTCTTAAAACGACTAAATGACTTGTCACTGTTTTTTCATGTTTAATGACTTCATATTGTGCATCATCATAATGTAATTTCCCTAGTGATGTACTTAAAGCTGCTTCTAATTCTAATGATTCAGGCACGTCTAAATGTACACTTCCATTTACGGTTTTAGCCATAATTTGTTTTGCATTTTGGGATACTTTCTTCACTTTAATAGAACCATTCACTGTTTTTAGTGTAGCACTTTCTGCTTCTGCATCAAAAATAATATTACCATTTGTTCCATCTAAAATGGAATCTTTGAATTTTCCATCCAATTGTTTAATCGTTCCATTTTTACTTGTAAGTTCTAACATGGTTCCACTCACATTTTTCACAGAAATTTCTCCATTTTGTGATTCCGCATAAAAATCTTTTCCTGTGAAGTCTTTCATTCGAATCCCACTATTCAATCCTTTAACACTGACATAATCATACTCTTTTTCTGGGAAAACAAAGGTAACATCTGCATAAACTTTTTTACTTGGGATGAAGAATTTAAATGTATCGTTCTCTAGACTAACATTCAATCGCTCATTGATATATTGTTCAATTTCTTCTTGCGTTTCAAATTCTTCATTTAATCGAAATTCTCCTTCAATCGTTACAGTTGACTGAGGAGCAGTTTTCATTTTGATATCACCATTTGCCACTTTAATTTCAATAATGCCAATTTCTCCAAATTCTTCTTCAAAGGCATATGAATGACTAGTTTTATAGAAAAATGGAGACATCGTTGAAAAACTTGGATGATCTTTAATCGTAACACTTACATTACGAGCTGTTTCAGCAGCTGCTTTCGCAAATTGTCCTGCAAAGCGTCCAATGATTCCTCCTAATTGTGATAAAGAATCGCTTGTTGTTTGTTGCCAATCTGTTTCTTCAATTTTTTGCTTTGCTTTTTTGAGTTTTTCATCGAACTCTTCTTTTTTCAATCGTTTCATTTTATCTTGTGCTGCTTTTTTCTCTTCTTCTAAACTTTTTTGTTGAGAACGTAAGACTTCTAATTCTTCAGTGAGTCTTTGTAATTCCATTTCTTGTTCTACCGTTAGTTTATCAAGAGCTTTTGCTGAATGAAGTTCTTCGATTCGTTCTTCTTTTTGTTTCACTTGTTGAGTCACTTGGTTTAATGTTTCAAATTCTTCATCAAATTCACTTGAAAAATTTGTGACAACAGATGCGATGCTGTCTAATACTGTATCAAATCGTTTTTCATCTTCTTTTTGGTAAGTGGATGCATCTTTTTTCTCTTGCTCACTCACTTTTGAAGCTTCACCTTGATTTTTTCCTAGCTCTTCTAATAAGGAAATCGCTTCTTGCGAGCTAATCACTCCTTTTTTTACTAAATCTAAAATACGTTCTTTTTCATTCATATCGGATTCCTCCATTTGTTTACTAATTTCATTTACAAGATTATTATGCCTTTTTCCTTTTCAGATGTCATAGGTCTTAAGTTTGATTCTTAAAAATATATTTTTGTGCAGAGTTTTCTCTTCTATGCTAAAATAAACCTACTATATTGGATGAATGTAAGGAGCCTTTATGACAATTGAGTTAAAACCACACGAAAGACTAGATAGATTAGAGCGAGAAAATATTGATATTATCCAAAGCTCAGAAGTATTTTCCTTTTCAATTGATGCGGTATTATTAAGTGATTTTGCTACTATCCCCCATCAAAGAAAAGCAAGCATTGTAGACTTGTGTACGGGAAATGGAGTTGTCAGTTTTTTACTCAGCGCTAAAACGAACAATAAAATTCTTGGCGTTGAATTACAAGAAGCCTTATGTGATATGGCAAATCGAACAATTCAGCTCAATCAACTAGAAGATAAGGTAGAAATAATCCAAGCAGATGTTCGAGAAATTACAACAATTCTAAAGAAAGACTCCATCGATTACATCACGTGTAATCCTCCTTATTTCAAATTACAAGAACAAGCGCTCGTCAATCAAAAAGAAGCTTTCACCATTGCTCGTCATGAAATTCATTTACCATTAGAAGAATTGCTACAAAATATATCCGGATTACTAAAGATGAAAGGCAAAGCCTTTATTGTTCATCGTCCAGATCGTCTGACCGACATTTTAACAACGGCAAGACAATACCGACTAGAGCCAAAACGGATTCAGTTTATTCATCCTAAAGAAGGAAAAGAAAGCAATATTGTCCTCATTGAACTGATAAAAGATGGACAACCAGGTGGCGTTCGTATTTTACCACCGATTACTGTTTTCGATGAAAATAATGAATATACGGATAAATTAAAAGAAGTATTATGGGGTTAATAAGATGGGAACACATTTTATATATATTGCCTTATGTAAGGATAACACTTTATATACAGGATATACGACAAACGTAGAAAAAAGAATCATGGCTCATAATAACGGAACAGGGGCTAAATATACAAAAACAAGACGTCCTATTACCCTATTATATGCCAAAGAATATGCTACAAAATCCGAAGCGCTGAAAGCAGAATATGCTTTTAAACAACAAACACGTAGCCAAAAAATAAACTATCTAACCAGCCAAGGTGTGAAAATTAGAAAAACAGCCAAGCCTATCATTCAATTATTACAACAGGAGGAACTGTCATGAGACAAAAAAGTTTTGAAGAATCCCCTTATGGAAAGTTATACTTAATTCCTACTCCTATTGGGAATTTAGACGATATGACTTTTCGTTCCATTAAAACATTACAAGAAGTCGATTTTATTCTTTCAGAGGACACAAGACATACTCAGAAATTATTAAATCATTTTGAAATCCAAACTCCACAAAAAAGTTTCCATGAACATAACACACAGGAACGAATTCCTTCTGTTATCGAATGGTTAAAAGAAGGAAAAAATATTGCTCAAGTCAGTGATGCCGGAACTCCTTCGATTAGTGATCCAGGATTTGAACTTGTTCAAGCTTGTATTCAAGAAGGAATTACTGTTATTCCATTACCGGGTGCTAATGCTGCGATTACTGCACTGATTGCATCTGGATTAGTTCCTCAACCATTTTATTTTTATGGATTTCTTCCTAGAAAGAAAAAAGATCGAGTGGCTGAGTTAACAGCTTTATCGAGTCATAGCGAAACGGTAATTTTATATGAGTCTCCTTATCGATTAGAGGATTGTTTTAGTCTTATTGCTCAAGTTTATGGTGAAGAAAAAGAAGTCGTTTTATGTCGAGAATTGACGAAAAAGCATGAAGAATTTATTCGTGGGACTGCTGTAGAATTGAAAACACTGTGTGAGGAAGAAGAATTGAAAGGCGAATGTTGTATTTTAATTGGGACTACTCGTCCTGATGAGGTAACAACGAGTGTTGCTACGGAAGAGACTTCTTCTTGCGAACATTTAAGTTTAGAAGAACAAGTCCAATGGGCAATGGAACACCAACAACTTTCTCAAAAAGACGCCATTAAATGGGTCGCAAAACAAAACCAACTAAAAAAACAAGACGTTTATAAGTTGATACATCAAGAATAGGCGTAAATAAAAATAGACAAGACTTTTTAGCCAGCAAGGTCGCCAGCAGCCTCGCCCTGCGAGTCTCATGGCTAACATTCGAGCCTCGGTCTCGAATGTTACCTGTCATATAATCCAATATGTATATTTGATTATATGACTTTAGCGGCAAAAAAGTCTTGTCTATTTTTCTTATTCATCTTTCACACAAAAATTAGATTTTTATTGATTGTCCAAATCTATATCTATCATTATAGATTTTTTTATTCTGTAACCTCTAGTACTTTTTCAACGTTGTTTAGTTAATTCAAAAAACTAGAACAGACTTTTTTTAGTAGCAAAAGTAATATTATCTGATATATATCGGATAATATTACAGGGGAATTTCGAGACCTAGACTCGAAATTTAGCCATGAGACAGCGTTAGCTGGCTGCTGGCGACCTTGCAACTAAAGGAAGTCTATTCTAGTTTTTTATTCATAGTCGTTGATACACATTATACAAATTGATAAATAATAATAATATCATCAGTAAATGATAACAGGTTAGTACTTGTTGGTGGGTTAATTTCTTTTGAATTTTCGTTCCAAAATATCCACCTAAAAATGCAAAAACAATAATCAAAAGCACTAATAACCCATTCCACTCAATCTGATGCAAATGTATCACAATGGAACCCATTTTCATAATCTGCGCGAAGAAAATCATTTGAATCGAATAAAAAGCTGCTTCTTTTGATTTCATTGAAAAGAAATATAATAACAGCACAATATTCAAAGGCCCTCCTCCAATTCCAAGGAAAACAGATACTAAACCTACACCCCACCCTAAAACCATAATCCCAAACAATTGGTTTAAGGAATGAGTCGCAATTTTTTCTTGGAAAAAGGCATACACAATAATCCCCACAAGAATGATGACTAATAAAATCGATTGAGATAAACTCACCAATCGATTTCCCCAATATTGCAAAGCCATCTGGAAAATTTGTTCCCCAGATAATCCACCTACAATCGAACCTACCGAAAGACCTAATGCAATTTTTCGCTGACTATTTTTTACATCATCCCATCTTTTATAAAGCGAAACAATACACATGGAAAATACTGCAATTGTCGAATACACACTAATCATCGCTGCTTGATCCAACCCAACAAAATCAAAAGCCGGTTTAATAATAATTCCTCCACCTAATCCCGTTATTGCGCCAATAAAGGTCGCAATCCAGACGATGATGCTATAAATTGCTATGTACATATGATTCCTCCTCAAAACGGACACAACGAAATCCCATATGACTTGTTGTAGACGTTACAAAGGCGCCATTTCTAGCAGCAACTCGATATCGATTACAATAAGAACAATGACATAAAAATGATCCCCCACGAATGGCAAATTCTCCACTTGGTTTTATTGAATCCAAGGAAATTCTCTCTTCTACTAAAGGTAAAACGATTCCTCTTGGATGACTACACCATTCCCAAACATTTCCAATCATTTGATATAATCCAAAATCATTCGGTTCAAATGAATACACAGGCGCTGTTCCAACAAATCCATCTAATACATCATTGGTATTTGGAAAATCTCCTTGCCATGTATTCGCACGGTAGCCTGATTCAGGTACTAACTCCTCTCCCCAAGGATAAGTACTTGTACTCATTGCTCTAGCTGCATATTCCCATTGCACTTCCGTTGGCAATTGCACCTTTGCCCATCGACAATACGCAATAGCATCTTCTAATGCAATATGAACGACTGGATGATCTTCGATTTTCTCTATACTAGAACCTTCTCCAAATGGATGAGCCCAATTAGCGTTTGGCACGACTTTCCACCAAGGTGAGCCTGTTACATGAGGATAATTCTCCCTTTTTTCCTCAGATAATAATAAATGAAATACATAGGAATCTCCTAATCTCTCCGCTAAAGTTTGATAACCAGTTGCTTGTACAAATTCTAAAAATTCTGCATTTGTCACTGGAGTTTTTGCCATTTCAAATGCATGAACTTCTTTTTCTACAGCGGGTCCTTCATAATCTTCTACAAAACCTTGATGAGAAGAATCTCCCATTAAAAATTTCCCTGCTGGTATTTGAACAAATTCCATTATGCTTCCTCCTTATAAAGAGTCGCACGAATGGCTTCTACTGGCACTTGATGTAATTGTCCATCTTTTACAAATCCTTCTGGACGATTTTGTAAATATTGCACTAATTTCGCTGTTAACTCTTCAATAACCGGAGCATAACTTTCTTCTGATATTAGGTTTTTCATTTCATTTGGATCTGTTGGCATATAGAATAATTGATATTCATCTTTTACAGGGTACCAAATGAACTTCCAATCTTGAGTTAAGACAAATTGACAAGAATCGACTCCCTTACTATGTTCTCCATGGAAATCTTGTCGCCAACCTTCATAATGTCCGAACAATAATTGTTTCACACTCTTTCCATCTACTTCTACATGTTCTCCAAGTGCTAAATCTACTAATGAAGGGAAAATATCTTGTAATTTTACTAATTGCTTAATCGTTTTATGGCTAGCTGCAATAATATTTCCTGGATCATAAATAAATGATGGAACTTTAATGCTTCCTTGGTAAGGATAGGCTTTTCTAAATAAATAATGTTCACCTAATTGATCTCCATGATCAGATACAAACCAAATAATCGTATTTTTATCTAAATCAAACTCTTCCAATGCAGTTAAGAAACGGCTAATTTGATTATCAATATGAGAAACTAATCCATAATAAGCGGCTAACATTCTTTTTTGAGCGTCTGGTTTTAATTTGCCACGATGAGCATATAAGTCTGGAATTTTTTCTTCTAATCGTTCCCAGTTTCCAATATGCAAGTCTGTCTCATCTGGCAATGCATCCATATATAAATCATAAAAATATTTTGGTGGATTTAAAGGTGCATGAGGTTTTTCAAATGACATTTTTAAGAAAAATGGCACGGAAGGATCTCTACGTTTTAAAAATTGAATGGATTCGCTAACTACCCAGTTTGTTGGATGATATTTTTCTGGCAATTCCCAAGGACGAACATCCCACGAATTACAATTGACACCATCATCAATCATATCGATATCGTGACCTAATTCTTTTTTCAAAAATTCTAAATAATCACTTGAAGCTTCAAAATTCTGTCCATAAGCTTTATCATATTTTCGATCGACATGTAAATATCCATCGTGTAAAACTACATGGTCAAATCCCATTCTTTTTCTTGAAGGGTAAACATGCATTTTCCCAATACACTCTGTTTGGTATCCCCAATCTCTAAAGGTTTGAGGTAATGTATTCGTATAATTCCAAGGAACTTCGTCTTCATACCCTACACGACCAGTAGAAGACTGATCCATTCCGGTTAATAAGGCTGCACGTGCTGGTACACAACTCGGAACAGGAGAATAGGCTTGTTCGAAATTATATCCGAGAGAAGCCATCATATCTAAGGTTGGTGTTATTGCAAAATGATTTGGATCATTAAATGATAATGCATCGGCTCTCATCTGATCCACCATTAATAAAATAACATTTGGTTTTTGTTTCATATCGTTCACTCCCATTTCTTACGTATTTTTATTATATACGATTGTATTTTTGATAGAAAGATAAAAAGAATGCTAAATATTGCTTCTTTTTATCAAAATATTGTTTTTTATCACGAAAACAAATACTAGAATCCCAGAAATTTCCTAAAAGTAGCAAGGTCGCCAGCAGCCTCGCTTAGCGAGTCTCATGGCTAGAATTCGAGCCCTGGTCTCGAATTCTCCCTGTAATATAAGCCATTGTGGCTTATATTACTTTTGCTACGGAGAAATTTTCTGGGATTCTAGTATTCTACGTCATTTACATATCTATTAAATATCATGATGAAAAAATGAAAAGTACATTAAAGATTGCCGTTATTTATGTATCCATAAAATATCATGAAGGAAATATGAATAACAGACTAAAAAAACACTTTTCCCGTAGCAGTAGTAATATAAGCCGTACCGGCTTATATTACAGGAAACTTCGAGACCTAGGCTCGAAGTTTAGTCATGAGACTCGCTTTTGCGAGGCTGCTGACGTCCTTGCTACTAATAGAAAAGTGTTTTTTTAGTCTGTTATTCTAATCTTTATTGTTTTTCACTAAATAAAATTTCGGTACAAAACATGCAGTTTTCATCATTATCACGGCGTTTTCCATAATAAAAATTACAAATATGGAATCCTTGGTCGTAAATATTTTCCAAATTAATTAATGACTGACTACGTTTTTTCTTTTGTTCCACCTGCTCATTGGATTGATCCGTTGGAACAGATTCGTCGATGGTATCTAATCGTTCTTTTAAGTGAAGATTTTCCATCGTTAAATTATGATTTTCTTCAATGACCACTTGTAATTCTTGACTAATTTCTTCTAACAATTCTAATTGTTGATGAACTTGTCTTTTTAATTGTTCTACTCGGTCATATAATTGACGATTCGTCATACCATCTCTCCTTTCTTACTTAGGAATCATTAATACCCATTGTTCCAGGGCAGCTTGTATTCCTACATTGGCTTGAACTTTTTCTAACACTCTAGTCGTCTTTTCATGCAATTCAATCCATTTTTGTACAGATAACTGATTTGCAATTGTTTGTAAACTAGCGGCTTTATCTTTTTGAATCATTTGCTCTTTAGCACCGATTGCCATATAAAGAGAATCTCTGACGTAAATGGATAATAATTCTAAAAATCGTTGACCTTCTGCTTTTGAAGTTAATAACGGCATCATTTGCGATTGAATTGTTACAAATGCCATTGAACGATTTTGGAATACTCGTGTATACCATTGCCAGCTATCTTGACGCAATTGTTGAAATGATTCGCTGTTGGCTAATTCTAATGCTTCATCCAAATCACTTGTTAGTGTTGCTAATAAACGAGAGACAGAAGGAATTACTCCTACTTCTTCTAATTGTTTCGTTAAAGTCTCCATAACAGGCGTTGCAAAATGAATAATTTGGCAACGAGATTGAATCGTTGGTAATACTTTACTAAGCCTACTTGTTAATAATAAAAACAATATCGAAGACTCAGGTTCTTCTAAAAATTTTAATAAACTATTCGCTGCACCAGTTGTTAATGTATCCACATCATGGATGATACATACTTTCATATGCCCTTCCATTGCTGTTTTGGATAACTGTTGCTTCAATTCTCTCATTTGGTCTACTTTTAACGTTTGCCCATCTGGAGTAATCTCCATGACATCAGGAAAATTACCTTCATCAATTCTACGGCAATAATCACAATGCAAACACGGTTCTTCATGTGTGTCACGTTCTTGGCAAAAAACTAATTTTGCAAGAAATAGAGCTAGTTCTCTTTTCCCAACACCTTGCATTCCTTCAAATAAATACGCATGACCTAATCGATTCTTTTGAATAGCATGAATAAAAGATTGCTTCAACATCTTCATACTAGAAACGGTAGAAAGCATCTACTGGAACAACGAATACTGTTGCACCACCAACACGAATTGGAACGGGCATCGACATTCCTGCTTCTAATGTTGTATCTAAATGAACGGGAGGAGTTGTTAATTGTTCTCTTGATTCACAGTTTTCACGAATAATCGATAATACTTCTTCCACACGTTCTTCTTCAATCCCAACTAAGAATGTTGTGTTTCCTGCTCGTAAAAATCCACCTGTTGTTGATAAACGAGTTGCACGAACATTTGCATTTGCAAATTCATCGCTTAATAAATGACTATCTTTGTCTTGTACAATCGCAATAATTAATTTCATATTATCTCTCTCCATTCGTAAAATATTCTGGATAACGTTCTACTAAAGCTGTTAAGCATTCTTGCACAACTTCATCCACTGTTTTTGTTGCATCAATTTGAATAAAACGTTCAGGATCTGTTGGAATAATATCCAAATATCCTTGACGAACCATTTTGTGGAATTGTAATCCTTCTTGATCTAATCGGTCAAATTGACGATTCCCTTTTGCTAAATGAATTCTTTCTAATCCAATTTCAGCTGGAACATCTAAATATAAAGTTACATCTGGTGTTTTTCCTGCTGTTGCAAATTGATTTAATTGATACACTTCTTCGACACCAATTCCACGAGCTACTCCTTGGTAAACTAATGAACTGTCTACAAATCGGTCGCAAAATACAATGCCACCTTTTTCTAAATTCGGTAAAATTCGATCCGTTAAATGTTGTCTTCTTGCAGCTGCATATAAAATCGCCTCTGTTCGAACATCCATTTCTACATTTTGAACATCTAAAATAATTTGTCGAATATCTTCTGCAATTCGACTTCCTCCAGGTTCTCGAGTAGAAGTAATGGTCACATTTGTTCGTTGTTCTAATAATGGAATGAGCTTTTCAATCACAGTTGTTTTTCCTGCTCCATCTGGGCCTTCCATCGTAATAAATAATCCCGGCACAATACTCCTCCTAGTTTCGCAAATTCTATTTCATTTTATCATATTTTCCAATGAACTTAAATTAAAATTCAAGATTCGAGCAAAAAACGAAAACCTGAGAATCAGCCGCTACATAGAAAACTGTTCTATTTAGCAACTTCCCCTTGCCACTCATTCATACCACCAGTTACATTTACCACATCAAATCCTTGTGCTTCCAAAAATTCACACGCTCTACCTGAACGTCCACCTGCTTGACAAACAACATAATAAGGTTGGTTTTTATCTAAATTCGTATAGCTAGTACCTAATTCACTTAATGGGAAATTGTCTGCTCCCGGAATATGTCCAGCTTGATATTCATCCTTTTCACGAACATCAATTAAAACGACTTCCTCTGATTGTTTAACTGTTTGAAATTCTGTTGCTGAAATACTTTTCATCTTCCTAACCCCTCTTGCTACTATTTTTTCTAATTTTAACATATAACCTATACTTGTCCTACTTTTGAGTCTTGTAAAAAAACACCTAGATAGATTCTAGGTGCTTCTTATCGAATTGGTAACCCTTTTGCGTACGCCTCTTTTGCTTCTGCAAGTGTCATTTTGTTTGATCCACCATCAATATTTATAATTCCCGTATTCTGCCACTGACATACATCACAAATATCATAATCCATCACTTCATTTCCACAAACAGGACAATGAAGCTATAAATATCCATCAATTTCCCATATCTTTTGAGAGTTTTCCATTGTAATACTCCTCTTCATTTTGAGTTCTATTTCTTCTTCGTTAAAATTTTCTTTGTCACTATTAACCATTCAGCAAAATAGTTTAAGTCAATTGTCTTAGCTAATCGACCGAAGCATAACACTAAACTATCCATACTATCTGGTCTGTAATATCCATCATTCGGCTCATCTGCTATCATTTCTACACCTTCTACTCCCTCTTTCTTTAACAGACGTAAAAATTTCGTTACATCAGAATTCCCTTTTAATAATTCTCTATAATAATCCTCAGCTACTTCGTTTTTACCAACTTTAAGAGCGACTAACATCATTGGTACTAGCAACAAATCATTCAAACGATATTCTTTTTCGTATTCATCTAAAAATACTTTTGCTTCATCGTATTTTTCTAGGTGTGCATACACATTCATTAATTCAAAACGAGCGCCTAGTGAATCATTCGGATTCATTTCTAGCAATTCTTTATATTGCTTTTCTGCTTTTGTGAAGAAAGCATTTCTAACATATTTACCTGCTAAATCAGCTTTTAAGCGAAGATACGGACGATTTTCGATATACTCCCATCCCATCTCTTCTGGATCTAACTTTTTAAATTCTTCTCTTTCTAATTTTTCTAACTCATAAAGTTCCTCAGGTCGAGGTAGATAGCTAAATAAAGCTTGCTTAGCTTCGAGATTGTCTGGCTCTATTTCCAAAATTTGTTTCGCAACCTTCTTACGTTTTGGAGTTCCTGGTCTTGCATAATGTAATTCTTCTAGCAAATCCCATAGTATATCTTCATCAGAATCATCGATAAAACCTCCGCCCATCGCTATGTTCAAATTATATTTCATCTGAAAATCAGCAATGGCTTCCTCATCATTTTCATATTCATCTCCATGTTCATCCAAGAATTTATATAGTAATGTTATAAATTTTTCTGTTTCAAATGACATAGTACGCCTCCTTTACTTACCTATTCGAATTATAGCAAAAGAATTAGCAAAATGCATTCCCCCGTTATGAGCATAGTAAGCAATAAAACGTTTTCAAAACAAGTAAAAGAAGAAGGATAGAAAATAGCGGAGATACTATTTTCTATCCTTAATATTGAAGTTAAAAATTCATTAATAGACTTACTTTAATCAATCTGCTTAATTATTTTCCTCTTCTTCGTCTTCTTTCTTTCCAAAAACTACCAATCCTAAACCTGAAAGAATTGAAGCCGCTGCTGCAGAGAAGATACCTAGTCCATCTGCAGTACCAGTATTTGGCAAGATATTTTGGTTTGTATCTTGAGTTTGTTGTACTGGTTCACCTGTTGGTGTTTCTTGAGCTGGTGTTTGATTATCTTTCGTTGTTTCTGATTCATTGCCAGCCTTCGGATTTTGTTCTAATTCACTTGTTGGTGTCTTACGCGCTGGCGTTGTTACATCAACTGGATTAGATGGTCTCTTATTCGGTTCTGTTACGATACCTTTTCCTGGTAAATCTCCTTTTGGAAGTTTATCATTTGGTACTTCACCTGAACCATTTTCTCCGATAATCACTTCAATTGGAGTATTGTTATCACCTGGGATAAGTACTCTTGTTCCTGGTGGATATGTTGATCCATCTGGTTTCTTAGGTGTTACTACAGCATCTCCATTTGGTTTTCTTGTGATTTCAATCTTAATAGGTTGCTCTGTTTGAGGTACATTTGGATTACGATCCACTTCTGGCGTTGGTGTCTTACGTGCTGGTGTTGTTACCACTGGAACTTCTTCAGTTGGTTTTCCTGGTTCTGTAATCTTAGCTACTCCTGGAACTTTTCCATCTGGTAATTCACTATTTGGTACTTTACCTTTGCCGTCTTCTCCAATTATTACAGTGATTGTTTTTCCATTCTTACCTGGAATTTCTACCTTCGTTCCTGGTGGGTATGTTGACCCATCTGGTCTCTTAGGTGTTACTGTTACATCACCTGTATTTGGATCTTGTTCCAACTCAACAGTTGGTGTCTTACGCGCTGGCGTTGTTACATCAACTGGTTTAGATGGTCTCTTATTCAGTTCTGTTACAATTCCTTTTCCTGGTAAATCTCCTTTTGGAAGTTTGTCATTTGGCACTTCACCTGATCCATTATCTCCGATAGTAACTTCGATTGGAGTATTGTTATCACCTGGGATAACTACCTTAGTTCCTGGTGGGTATGTTGTTCCATCTGGTTTCTTAGGTGTTACTACAGCATCTCCATTTGGTTTTCTTGTAATTTCAATTTCACCTGGTTGTTCTGTTTGAGGTGCATTTGGATCTAATTTCTTAGGTGTTTTCACGTTTACTTCTACAGGATCTTTTCCTGGTTCTGTAATCTTACCAATTCCTGGTACTTCACCGTCTGGTAAATCATTATTTGGTACTTTACCTTTACCGTCTTGTCCAATTATTACAGTGATTGTTTTTCCATTCTTACCTGGAATTTCTACCTTCGTTCCTGGTGGGTATGTTGACCCATCTGGTTTCTTAGGTGTTACCGTTACATCCCCTGTATTTGGATCTTGTTCCAATACTACTGTTGGTGTCTTACGTGCTGGCGTTGTCACATCAACTGGTTTAGATGGTCTCTTATTCGGTTCTGTTACAGTTCCTTTTCCTGGTAAATCTCCTTTTGGAAGTTTGTCATTTGGCACTTCACCTGATCCATTATCTCCGATAGTAACTTCGATTGGAGTATTGTTATCACCTGGGATAACTACCTTAGTTCCTGGTGGGTATGTTGTTCCATCTGGTTTCTTAGGTGTTACTACAGCATCTCCATTTGGTTTTCTTGTAATTTCAATTTCACCTGGTTGTTCTGTTTGAGGTGCATTTGGATCTAATTTCTTCGGTGTTTTCACGTTTACTTCAACAGAAGGTTTTCCTGGTTCTGTAATCTTACCTGTTCCTGGAATATCAGCATCTGGTAATTCATTATTTGGTACTTTACCTTTGCCGTCTTCTCCAATTGTTACGACGATTGGTGTTCCATTCTTACCTGGAATTTCTACCTTAGTGCCTGGTGGGTATGTTGATCCATCCGGTTTCTTAGGTGTTACTGTTACATCACCTGAATCTGGATCTTGTTCCAATACTACTGTTGGTGTCTTACGCGCTGGTGTTGTAACCACTGGTACTTCTACAGGATCTTTCCCTGGTTCTGTAATCTTAGCATTCCCTGGTACTTCACGATCTGGTAAATCTTTATTCGGTACTTTTCCTTTACCATCTTGTCCAATTATTACGACAATTGGTGTTCCATTCTTACCTGGAATTTCTACCTTCGTTCCTGGTGGGTATGTTGACCCATCTGGTTTCTTAGGTGTTACCGTTACATCCCCTGAATCTGGATCTTGTGTCAACTCAACTGTTGGTGTCTTACGTGAAGGTGTTGTTACATTAACATTTTCATCAGGTTTTCCTGGTTCTATAATTTTACCTGTTCCTGGAACATCTCCTTCTGGTAAATCTTTATTTGGCACTTTTCCTTTACCATCTTCTCCAATTATTACGACAATTGGTGTTCCATTCTTACCTGGAATTTCTACTTTCGTTCCTGGTGAGTAAATTGAACCATCTGGTTTCTTAGGTGTTACTGTTACATCTCCTGTACTTGGATCTTGTTCCAACTCAACTGTTGGTGTCTTACGCGCTGGCGTTGTTACATCAACTGGTTGTGATGGTCTCTTATTCGGTTCTGTTACGATACCTTTTCCTGGTAAATCTCCTTTTGGAAGTTTATCATTTGGCACTTCACCTGATCCATTATCTCCGATAGTCACTTCGATTGGAGTATTATGATCACCTGGGATAACTACCTTCGTTCCTGGTGGATATGTTGTTCCATCTGGTTTCTTAGGTGTTACTACAGCATCTCCATTTGGTTTTCTTGTAATTTCAATTTTACCTGGTTGTTCTGTTTGTGATGCATTTGGATCTAGTTTCTTAGGTGTTTTCACTTCTAATTCAACAGAAGGTTTTCCTGGTGGTGTGATTTTACCTGTTCCTGGAATTTCTCCATCTGGTAAGTCTTTAT
>CAURER010000003.1:0-86745 GCA_963523795.1 uncultured Granulicatella sp. | reverse complement strand
GGAGTTGTTACGCTATCTACTTCTGCCCCTGCTTCATTTAACAATGTTAATGTTTCTGGGTTTAACTCAACATGTTCTCCTTTTGGTCCTGTTTGAGTTCCTTTATCAAAGTTAACTGTCTTACCTTTATCGTCTCCAGTTTCTTCTGTATCTAGCTTGATTGGTGATGTTTGTACTTTTCCTTGTACATCACTTGTTTCAGATTTTTCAGCTGTTGGTGTTACTGGAGTGATTGTTGGTGTGTACGTTGTTTGTACTTTTACATTATTAGATCCTGTTGCTTGTACAACTGCTGGTTCTACTTCACCTGTATAAGTTTTATCTGTTGGTGTAAGTGTTACTTCTCCAGTTGCTGGATCAATTGTGTACGTACCAATGACATCAGTTGTTCCTTTTTTGTATGCAGGAGTTGTTGTTACTTCAGCTCCATCTTTTACAAGTGTGTAACTATTTTCTTTAATCGTTACTTCTTTTTGTTCACCATTTACTTCTACTGTGCTTCCAGTGAATGTTGGTGTTCCTTTTTGTTCTAACCCTTGTAAGTTTGTTGAAGTTGCTGGCGTTTTCCCTAACTCTAGAGGAACGATTTCTGGTTGGTATGTTGCTGTTTGAGTAACTGTTGCAGTTTCGTTCTTCTCATTTGTTACTGTTGCTGTTGCTTTTACTTCAATGGCTGGTACTTCACCTGTGTAGCTTGGTACTGGTGTGAAGGTTACTTTTCCAGTTCCATCAATGACGAATGTTCCTTTTCCTTCTACCGTTACTGAGTCTTTTGGTGTATTGTCTGTTGGATCAACTAGTTTACGACTTGTAATTGATGCATTTGTGACACCTTCTGGAATTGTAAAGGTTGGTGTTCCTTCTTGTGGTACACCTTGGATATTTTTAGATGTTTTATTTTCTGGAGTTACTGTTAATGGAGTTACTTTTGGTGTGTACTTCGCATCTTTTGTTTCTCCGTTTTCATCTGTTGCTTGAACTTTAATTCCATCAGCGGTTCCTGTGTATCCTGCTTTTGGAATGAATGTTACTTGACCAGTTGTTTTATCAATTCTATAGGTTCCTTGTTCTGGTACATCAATTTCCTCATCTTCTACTGGCGTATTCGTTGTTGGATTGATTAATTTATATCCTGTAATACGTACATCTGGACTTGAAATTGTGAATTCTGGTTTTCCAGTTTGTGTCTTACCTTGAGGCGCTTCTGTCTCCTTAGGAGTACCTTCCATTGTTACATCTATAACTGTTGGAGTGTAAGTTGTATCCACTTTCGTACCGTTCATATCTTTAATTCGAACATTAACCGGCTGAGCTACACCTGTGAAAGTTGCATTTGGAGTAAATGTAATCATCTTGTTAGCTTTGTCTAACTCATACTTACCATCAGTTGTTGTAACACTTGTTACTTCATTTTCTCCATCTAATAATGTTAGAGTATCTGGATTTAGTTCAACACGTTCTCCATTTGGTCCTGTTTGAGCACCTTTGTTGAAGTTCACTGTCTTACCTTTATCGTCTCCAGTTTCTTCTGTATCTAACTTGATTGGAGATACTTGTTTTTTCCCAATAATATCACTTGTTGTTGAAGCTTCCGCAGTTGGTACAACAGGAATAATTGTTGGTGTATAGTTAGCTGTTAATGTTTTAGTCGTTACATTTCCATCTTTATCATGCGTCAATTCTACATCAGCAGAAATCGTTGCTGGTGCTGGAATTCCTTTGAAATCTTTGTTTGGTGTAAATGTAACTTCTCCTGTTTCAGGTACAATAGTATACGTACCAATCTTATTAGTTGTCCCTTGTTCAAATGCATCTACTGTTGTTAATTCTGTAACTGTATTTGTTCTTGGATCCACTAATTTTGCTGGATATTTAGCTGAAGCTGTCACTGGTTCTTTGGCAGATTCTACATTAAATGTAGGTTTGCCTTTTTGTGGTAATCCTTGTAAGTTTTGACTATCAGCATTAACCGGAGTTGCGTTTACTGAAGTTGGAACTGTAACTTCTGGAATATATAATCCATCCATTGTATTTAATGAATCATTTACATTTGGAAGAGTTGCTGCATCAGGAGTACCCCAATCTGTTGTTGTTTTATTCGTATCTTGACGACGAATTGTAATACCATTTGCTTTACCAACAAAACCATCTACTGGAGTAAATTCAACTTTTACATCTTTTCCATTATCTGAAATAGCAAATTTATAAGTACCTTGTCCTTCAACTGTATAAGTACCATCACTTGATAATGTCACTTCTTGACCAGTTTTATTATCAATATATGTTGGTTGAACAGTTGTATCAATCTCTGCATTAGGATGATCTTCCAGATATACATTTTTTCCTTGAGCTGTAAAGTGGATTTCTTCACGTTGTGTTTCTTTTATGTTCCCAACAGTTGTTTTCTTTTCACCTTTTGGTGGATGTGTAATTTTTGCAACGAAGTCTTCTACTTCCCCAGAAAATGCAGTTCCTGTAGGATTTTCAATTTCTGATTCTTCAGTTGCAATACGAACTCTTGCTCCTGCCTCTAGTAGCGTTTCTACATCAGCTGATCTCTTATTTTTAAAGTTTAATTTTACAGTACCATCTGTTGTAATAGTAGCTATTTCAGAAGCTTCATCTGCATCAAATTGACCATTTTTATTAAAGTCAATCCAAGAACGAATGTAAGCTTTCTCTGCACCACCTGTATGCGCTTGAACATTTAATGTATAGTTCCCAGATTTAGAAATATTAGCTTTAATAATATTTCCTTCACTATCTTTAAGGTTTTCAGGAAGTAATTGATTTACGCTTTCGTCAGCATCGCTATCCTTATCATCACCATACCAATCTTTAGTAGTACCTGTATCCATATCTGGTCGTGTACTTCCTAAATATGGTTGTTTTACTTCACCACCCGTTACACCATTTACAGTATTAATCGTATGAGATGCTTTTCCATAACTTTCAGGAGCATCTCCTTCATCAATTGGAATCACACCCATCATAGCAGTTTGTATCCCTGGTGATAAAATATACAATCCAACTTCAGTTGCATCTTTCGTCATCAATACTGGAAGACTATAACCACCAGAAGAAGTTACAGGACCAAATACTCCTGTTCCTAGACCTCCCATTTCTTGATCCGGGTTAGTCATATATTTTGGAGCAAATTTTGTTCCATCAGCTAACGTTAGAAGACCATCTCTCATTGCACCTAATAACTGATTTGCATTATTTTGACCTCCTGATTGCGGATAATCTTCATGTCTTAAATTATAATTATTGATTGGTTTATAAGGTGTAGGTGTAAATGTTCCTCCTACAAACCTTTCTTTTTTCAATTCAAGAACTCGCTCCCACGGGCTACCATTTGTTGTTAAAACGATATTTTCTCCATGGTTCGCACTCTCGGAATCATTCATAATAACTGCTGGACGTACGTTTTTCCCCTTATAAGTTGCGCTAATTTCAAATTGAACCCCAATATTTGACCAATCACCTGCTCCAATTGATGTCTTCTTATTTCCTGTATTAATTCCATTATTTCGAACTTCAGACCATGTACCATCTTGTTGGTCAGCTGTTACTCTAGAAGGCCCACTGCCTTCGCCAAAATGTTGGTTTGTAGCATTTGGATTGAAAGTTGCTTTTTCTTCTTCTGAAGCATTAGCTGCTTCCATACGTTTTCTATAGATTTCTGTTGCTTGGAATGGTTTTAACGATTTCACTTTGATATTAATGATGTAACCTGGTATAACTTCTTTACTATAGATTGAACCTTCTTTTAAGTAAATCTTTCCACCTTCGTTATCTACATTTTGCCAGTTATTAGTATCTCCAAAATCTAACCATGTAACTTGCTTTGTGAATGATTCCGCAGCAGTTCTATCTGTATAACCATCTCGTGTCGCAGCTGGCGTACTTGTTGCATCTTTTACATCTGCTGAGATACCGGTACCAGTAGCTGTATCAGCTCTGAAACCTACTCCTTCTTCCATCTTTTTACCATTACGGCTGTCTTGGTTTTTATTTTCTTTTACTGTTTCTTCTGATTTAATTGATTTTAAAATAGAAGTTAATGAGCTAATTTCTTTAGCTTTCGTATCTACTTCTTTTTGAGTAGCTGTTTTTGAAGCTTGTAATTCTTTTGCTTCTTCGATTAATTTTTCAGCTTGTTCAATTTTTGACTTTTGTTTTTCGTTTGAGCGGATACGATTGACTTCTGTTTGTAACGCACTTACTTTTTCTTGTAATTCAGTTGTTTGTACTTTTTGTTCTACTGAAGCTTCTACAGTTGTTTTCTTTTCAGAAACTGGAGCTTCTTGAGATTTTGGAGTTTCTACAACTTCAGTATTAGGTGTTGAAATAACTTCTGCTTTTGGAGTGTTTTCAACAGTTATTGGTTTGGAAATCTCCTGTTCTGTTGAATTATTTTGTTCAGTTACTACAACAGTTTTAGGTTCTGTTACTTCACTTGCTTCAACATGATATCCAAAAAAGAATCCTGCCCCTACTAATACGCTAGCAGCACCTACTTTAAGCTTCTTGATTGAATATTTTTCAAACTTCTGCCCCTGCTTTTGCTGGTTCATATAGTTATTATTTTTTCCTAACATTTTTTCACCTCATAATTATTTTTCGCCTAAATATAATATCAAAAAAATTAACTTTTCACAAGCGATAAACCTTGAAATATGATAATTTTATTGAATTAATACATATTCTAACATAGAATTCTATGTTAGTGAGATTCCATTTTATCACTGATTTCACAAAAACACAATGAAAATGATTGTTTTCTATATAAATTTATAATTTATACTAATATATTTTTTTAAACACAGAATTTTCCCCTGTTATATTTCTTTTAATATCTATTGTTACAGAATAAAAAAGTTGTTACACCTCATTAAAATGATAAGGCGTAACAACTTTTAATGTTTATGATGAGTACTCAGATAATTATGATTCAGACATATTTAAACTCTTTGCTCCACTTTTGATTGTAAGGATTCTGTCTTTAATTAATCCGATAATGGTTGTGATAGAACCTTCTGCTCTACCTTCTATTATTGCTAATTGTTTTTCTTCTGCCACATATTCTTAATGTACATAGTTGTCATCTAGCTTCCTTGTTCGATCATCATACATCGCTTGTTTCAGTAAATCAATTTTTTTTGAAATAAAAACACTCCCTTTTTATCCATATTTCAAAAATTTCTATAAGATAAAATATTATTTTAATAACCATTCAATCACATCGATAGATTCAATTCCATCATATTCATCGTCAATCGCTTTATCTAAAGTAATCACTATTTTTTTATGATTATTTTGAATTTTTTGTAATGGTTTTAATTCCCTTTCTCTTACAGATTCATTTTTCATACTTTCTGTTACTTGAATATACATTTTTTCATTTGCATTTGTAGCAATAAAATCAACTTCTAAATTATCAATTTTTCCAATTGATACATCAAATCCTCGTCTTAGCAATTCAAAGTAAACTATATTTTCTAACGCATGTCCTCTATCTCTATCTCTAAAACCAAGTAAATAGTTTCTTAATCCAATATCTACAATATAATACTTACCAAGTGTTTTTAGGTATTCTTTTCCCTTTATATCGAATCGCTTAACATCATAAAACATATAGGATTCTTTTAATGCTCCTACATAAGATGAGATAGTTTTTGTTGCTGGTTTACCTTGCTTTTCACGATTTTGAATCATATTCTCAGATACTAGCGTATTGCTAACTGAATTAAGGGATGTATTATTTCCAATATTGTCCGCTAAAAATAATATGATTTTTCTAAGTAATTCTGCATCAGTAATTTGTCGTAATCCTCTTCTCTTTTCACGTTCAAGGATATCTCTAACAACTACCGTTGAATATACTCCATCGAGCAAAGTCATTACCCTGTCTTGTTCAAGCCCAACATCAGCTATTCCGGGCATTCCACCATATCTCATATATGCATCAAATAAATCTCGAATTTCAACAATTTCATTACTCTCATTAACAGCCCTTTTTTTCTTTTCTCCAATTGGTGTTTTATATTCCTTTAACTGATATCCATGAAAATCTACAAACTCTCTAAATGACAAAGGATACATTTTTATTTCTACGTATCTTCCTGATAAATATGTAGAGTATTCCGATGACAATAGGTATGAATTAGATCCAGTGATATATATGTCACAATCAAAATCAACACGGAATGAATTGATAGCATCCTCCCATCTATCTATTCTTTGGAGTTCATCAAAAAATAGATATGCTCTTTTAGTATTTGGGATTTTTTTCTGTACATATTCATATAATTCTTTATAATTCATCTCTTGAAATTTTAGAGATTCAAAATTTATCGCTATAATCTGATTTTGTTCAATTCCTGAATCTAAAAGATATTCTTGCATTAATTTTAATAAACTTGATTTTCCACATCTTCTAATTCCAGTTATAACTTTTACAGGCTCTTTATCTAGAAATGCGATTAATTTATTTAAGTATATATTCCTAGTTTTTAACTTTTGTTCAATACGCAACATACTATCTCTCCTTTTTAAATACATTATACACTTAAGCATTATCCTGTTCAAGTTTAGGGAATTGATTCCTTAAACTTTTGATTTTATAAACTTTTAGGAATTAATTCTCTAAATTTATGTTTAACATTATTATATATTCAAACCAAAATAATATAGATATTTTTCAATACAAAAATACCGACTCAAGTAACTGAGAGTATCTCTCGTTCATGAAGTCGGTATCCATTATTTATTCAAATTAAATTAATGATAGATATGTTGCTACTACATTTTCAACTGTAAATCCATATTCTTTCATCACAGTATTTCCGTTACCAGATGCACCGAATTTATCAATCGTTACTAATTCACCATCGAATCCTACATAACGATGCCATCCTAAGCTTGCTCCCATTTCAATGGCAACACGCTTACGAACTGGACTTGGTAATACTGCTTCTTGATATTCTTTTGATTGTTCTTCGAAACGGTTCATCGCTGGCATTGAAACTACTGAAACGTCATGTCCTGTTTCTCGTAATACTTTTTGAGCTTCTACTGCTAAATTCACTTCAGAACCAGTTGCGATAAGAATTCCTTGTGGAACTTCACCTTCTTGTGGGCTCACAACATATGCACCTTTATCCACTCCATCAAAAGCTAATTCCAATGAATGTTCTAATACTGGAAGATTTTGTCTTGATAAAACTAATAATGATGGTCTAGTAGTATCTTCTAAAGCTGTTTTCCATGCTGCAGCTACTTCATTTCCATCTGCTGGTCTAAAGACATTTGTATTTGGAGTTGCACGGAATCCTGCTAATTGCTCAATCGGTTCATGAGTTGGACCATCTTCTCCAACAGCAATAGAATCATGCGTGTAAACATAAATGGTTGGTAATTTAGATAATGCAGCTACCCTCATTGCTGGTTTAACATAGTCTGCAAATACAAAGAATGTACCAATATATCCTCTTGTACCACCATGTAATAAAATACCATTTAATGCAGCACCCATTGAAAATTCACGTACACCAAACCAAATATTACGTCCAGCATAATTACTAGCTTCAAAATCAGTATCTGCTTTATTCATTGTATTATTTGAAGAAGATAAATCTGCAGAACCACCCCAGAATGATGGAATATGTTTTCCTAATTCTTGAATCACTTCTTGACTTGTAACACGAGAAGCTTTTGCAGGACTATTGAATTCATATTTTGGTAAGATTTCTTTCCAATCTACTTCAATTTTTCCAGAAAAAGCATCTTCAAATTGTTTTGCTAATTCTGGGTATTCTTTACGGTATGCTTCAAATAATTCTTGCCATTCTTGATAATCGTGTTCACCTGTTTGCACTAATAATTTATCAAAACGATGAGCAACTTCTTCTGGCACTTCAAATGGAGCATATTCCCAACCATAATTTTGCTTCATGATGTTAATGCCTTCTTCTCCTAATGGAGCTCCATGAACTTTATTTGTTCCTTGGTTTGGAGCACCATATCCAATAATCGTTTTCACTTCAATTAAAGTTGGTTTTTCAGTTTCACCCTGTGCTTCTTCAATCGCTTCGGCGATTTCATCTAAGTCATTTCCATCTTCAACACGAATATAATTCCATCCTTGAGCAATGAATCTATCCTTCACGCTTTCATTAAATGATTTTGTTAATTCGCCATCTAAAGTAATGTCATTTGAATCATATAAGACAATTAATTTATTTAATTTTAAAGTACCTGCTAGAGAACTTGCTTCATAAGAAATACCTTCCATTAAGTCCCCATCTCCGCACATTACATAAGTATGGTGATCCACAATCGGGAAACCTTCACGGTTATAAGTAGCTGCTAAATGCGCTTCCGCCATCGCCATTCCAACACCATTTGCAAATCCTTGCCCTAAAGGTCCAGTTGTTGCTTCCACCCCATCAGTATGTCTAAATTCAGGGTGTCCTGGAGTTTTACTATTAAATTGACGGAAGTTCTTAACATCTTCAATCGATACTTGATAACCCGAAAGATGTAATAATGAATATAAAAGTGCTGAACCATGTCCTCCTGATAATACAAAGCGATCACGATCGACCCATTTTGATTGTTTTGGATTTACTTTTAAATATTTTGACCATAATACATAAGCCATTGGAGCAGCACCAATTGGTAAACCTGGGTGTCCAGAATTTGCGGCTTGAATCGCATCCACACTCATTGTACGAATCGTATCTACTGCTAACTGATCTACTTTATCAAACATAAAAACACTCCTATTCAAATAATGATTTATAAATTTATTACCTAAAATATTAAAGACTTATTCTTCGTTACGTTGATGTAATCCTTTTTCTCTTTGAATTTGTTTTAATTTTTCTGGAGTTACATCGTTTCCTTGCTCATCCATAATCTTTAATCCTTCGATATGATTTCTCATACCACCACGAAATGCTTCTAAATATTCTTGCCGTAATGCCTGTTGTTCTTCTTGTTCTAATGAAGTTAAACCAACAGTTTTCTTCTTACGTGCTAATTCGTTAATTCTCTCAATTTTCTTAGGATCTAACATTTCAGCCTTCCTTCCTCAAATTCTATAATACCCTTTTATCATACCATTATTTCAACAAAAAGAAAACAACAGAAGATACGAACATTTGTTTGATTTGAGCGAAATTATATGCTATTATAAGTGCAAACGAGAAAGAAGGTGATTCAATGTCAACTGGAAAAGATTCAAAACAATTAGATGTTTTACGATTTATTTATGAGGAAGTAAAAGAACACGGTTATCCACCAACCGTTCGAGAAATTTGTAATGCTGTTGGACTTTCTTCCACTTCAACGGTACATGGACACCTTGCACGTTTAGAAAAAAATGGTTTTATTCAACGAGACCCAAGTAAGCCTCGTGCGATCGAGTTAACTCAATCGGGTCTTAGAGCTATTGGAGCAAATGCCACTGCTATTCCAATGTTAGGAACTGTTACAGCAGGTACTCCTATTTTAGCTATTGAAGAAGCGAACGGATTCTTTCCAATTCCACCGGATTTGCAACAAGATGCGGATGATTTATTCATGCTTACGATTAAGGGAGATAGTATGATTAATGCAGGAATCTTTGATGGTGACTCTGTCATCGTAAGAAAACAATCCACTGCTTCAAATGGTGAAATTGTCATTGCGATGACTGAAGAAGACACTGCTACTTGTAAGAGATTTTATAGAGAATCAGACCACATTCGCCTAGAACCAGAAAACGATCAACTTGATCCAATTATCTTACCGAATGTAACTATCTTAGGAAAAGTAGTCAGCCTCTATCGTAATCGTATTTTTTAATAGATTGAATGATGAACTCTTTGTTTTGAAACAAAGAGTTTTTTTGTACAAAAACAAAAAGACTTCCCATAGTAGTATGAGATAGCAAAGCTAGCTGCTAGCGTCCTAATACTACTATACCAGGATAGTCTAATTACATTTAAACGCTCCCCCATGAATATCCGCCCAAATAGAAAAGACTCTTATAGTAGTATGAGCAATAGAATCTGTAGTGACAGATTCTATTGCAGGAAATTTCGAGACCCAAGGCTCGAAATTTAGGCATGAGATCCGTAGGAGCTGCTGCCGTCCTCTACTACTATAAAAGAGTCTATTTCGAATTCTTAAAATGTTTTTTGAACCTTCAACATATTTGTTGAACCTGTTTCTCCAACTTTAAGACCAGCTGTAAGAATTAATAATTCTCCTTTTTCAGCAAAACCTTTTTCTAATACAATATCATTTGCAAGTTTGAACATTTCATCAGTTGATGCAGGTCGATCAATCACAAACGGTTGAACACCCCATACTAATGCTAAAGCACGTTGTTGACGTTCAGTGTATGTGATAGCCATAATATTTGCACTTGGACGATACTTAGAAATCATTTTTGGAGTATGACCAGATTGAGTTGCAGCTACAATTGTTTTAACATCTAAGTTTTTAGCTGTATGCGCTACAGAACGAGCAATTGCTTCCGCTACATCTGATGCATCATAAGTTTTTAATTTAAATTTATCTTGTCCACGTAATTCACGTTCAGTACGTACACAAATACTTGCCATTGTTTTAACAGCTTCTACTGGGTAGTCCCCTGCTGCTGATTCACCAGATAACATAACTGCATCTGTACCATCGAAGATAGCATTTGCTACGTCCCCTGCTTCCGCACGAGTTGGACGAGGGTTACGCTGCATAGAATCTAACATTTGTGTAGCAGTGATAACTGGTTTACCACAAGCATTACATTTCTTAATTAAAGCTTTTTGAACAATTGGAACTTCCTCTGCAGGAATTTCAACACCCATGTCTCCACGAGCAACCATTAAACCGTCAGATAATGCTAGGATTTCATCGATATTGTCGATACCTTCTTGGTTTTCAATTTTTGGAATAATTTGAATATGAGTTGCATTATGTTCTTCTAATAAATCTCTGATTTCTTGAACGTCAGATGCACGACGAACGAAACTTGCTGCGATATAGTCAATATCATTTTCAATACCGAAGATGATATCCGCTCTATCTTTTTCAGTGATTCCTGGTAATTTAGTGCTTACGCCTGGAACGTTAACACCTTTTTTGTTTTTAACAACACCGCTGTTATTTACAACTGTTACGATTTCACCATTTGCACGGTCGATTTCAGTAACTGTTAGTCCTACTAAACCATCATCGATTAAAATAGTAGATCCAACTTGAACATCATCAATTAATTCTGGATAAGTAATAGAAATTTTTTCTTTAGTTCCTAAAACTTGTGTCATTGAAATACGTAATACATCACCAGTGAAGAATTCTAAAGCTCCACCTTCCATATCATGCGTACGAATTTCTGGTCCTTTTGTATCTAACAAGATAGCAATCATTCTACCAGTTTCTTGACGCACCTTTTTGATATTATTAATACGTGCTAAATGTTCTTCATGGTCACCATGAGAGAAGTTTAAACGTGAAACGTTCATTCCTGCTTCTGCTAATGCTGTTAATTTTTCAATTGATTCACTTGCTGGTCCAATTGTACATACAATTTTCGTTTTTTTCATAAACAACTACTCCTTAATTAAAATGAAATTTCTTTATTTAATTGATATAATTCTAAGTTTGGTACATGTTTTCCATTTGCTAATGTTTCAACGATATCATTATAAACTACTTGTTCGCCACGAACACCAACGCAAACTCCACCAACGCCTTCTTTTAATAAGTCGATTGCTTTGGCACCTAAACGACTTGCTAATACACGGTCACGAGCACTTGGAGAACCACCACGTTGAACGTGTCCTAATACTGTTACACGAGTATGGAAATCTTCATCGTATTCCCATAATTTCTTAGCAAATTCATCGCCACTCATTACCCCTTCAGCTAAAAGGATAATTGTATGTTTTTTACCATTTAAGCGACCACGTTTTAAATCTTTCGCTACTTCAGCAATGTCAAAATCTTGCTCAGGAATTAAAATTTGTTCTGCTCCACTACCGATACCAGTCCATAAAGCAATATCTCCTGCATTACGTCCCATTACTTCAACAATAAATGTACGTACGTGACTTGTTGCAGTATCTCTTAAGCGGTCAACTGCTTCTAATACAGTATTAATCGCTGTATCAAAACCAATTGTATAATCTGTACCTGGAATATCATTATCAATTGTTCCAGGAACACCAATTGTTGGGAAACCTAATTTTGTTAAAGCTACAGCACCTTGGTAACTTCCATCTCCACCGATAACAACTAAACCTTCGATACCGAATTTTTTCAATTGTTCGATTCCTTTTTCTTGACCTTCACGGTGTGCAAATTCAGGATAACGAGCAGAATATAAGAAAGTACCTCCACGGCCAATCATATCTCCTACATCAGAAGCTTCCATTTTACGAATGTCTCCTGCTACTAATCCTGCATATCCATAGTTAATTCCATAGACTTCAAATCCTTCATAAATCCCTTTACGAACGATGGCACGAACTGCAGCATTCATACCTGGTGCATCTCCACCACTTGTTAAAACAGCAATACGTTTCAAGCTATTCACCTCTTATTATTTTTTTGGAACTCATCCAATTTCTTTCCCTATTTTACCACTTTTCTACAAAAATGTCTTTTCTTTTCATTGATGAAAAGGTTTTTATTTTATAATTTTTACATTTTCTTCTCCAACAATAGAAGAAAGGGCTTTTAATGTCTCAGCATCAACCGCTATTCCAGAGTTAAAATTCATTTTAAATACTTGATCTTTACTTTCAATATATACTAAAACGGTTGTATCCCCTGGATTATTAATAATGATACTTCGTATTTTTTCAAATACTTCTTTATTCTGTTGTTCTTTTGTAATTTTAACATAACATTTAATAGAAGCTGCCTGTGCTAAGCCTTCTACTTCAAATAAACTTAACACTTGTTGAACTTGTACTTGCCATTTTGATTGTAAATTCTTTCTCGTTTTTCCTTTTATTAACACTAACTGATTTTCTTCTAGTAATGAAAACACTAATGGATAAACTTCTGAAAATACTACAAATTCCATTTCACCCGTTTCATCTTGAATCGTTCCGAACGCCATTGGTTCCCCTTTTTTCGTACGAGTCTTCCGAATATTTTTTAAGATTCCTAATACTGATACTTGTTTTGACTCATAAATACTCGAAATACGATTCGCTTTTTCTTCCTTATATAAAATCTCATACGGTTCGGTAGGAAAAGCAGAAACTGGAAAACCTAATACGGCAATTTCTCGTTCAATCTTTTCGATAATATTACTATCTTCTTCTTCAAAATATTTTGGATACATTTCTTCATTTAACTCTAATGCAAGATTGCTTCCATGGAACTTGACACTTTCGATAACAGCATCAATCGTAGCTCGTAATGTGGCACGATTTTTTCCTAATTCATCAAAAGCTCCCGCATCAATTAAAGCTTCCAACACTTCTTTTTTACAAAATCTTTTCCCAATTCTAAATGCAAAATCCATAAAATCAGTGTATGGACCATTTTGTTTTCTCTGTTGAAGAATTTCTTGGATAAAGTCTCTTCTTAATCCTTTAATCGCATTTAATCCAATAAAAATTCCATCAACCGTTGCATTATATTCTTCTAAACTTGTATTAATGGATGGATTTTTAATCGAGATTCCTCTTTGTTTTGCTTCGATAAAGTAAGTTTGTAATTTTGGAGAACGATCTCCTACAAATCTTAAAATTGCAGTATAAAAAGCACGTGGATAGTGAACCTTAAAATAAGCTAATTGATACGCTAATAACGAATATGCAAATGCATGCGAACGGTTAAACCCATAATTCGCAAATCGCTCGATATATTGATACACTTCTGTTGCACTTGCTACATCAATTCCTTTTTTAATGGCTCCTTCTATAAAATGAGCTTTTTCCGTTTCAATGACTTTGGCGTCTTTTTTCCCTATAGCTCGACGAAGAATATCAGCTTGTCCCAATGTAAATCCAGCCATTTGAGATGTTACTTGCATGACTTGTTCTTGGTAAACCATGACTCCATAAGTAGATTGAAGAATCGACTCTAATATTGGATGCGGATATTTCACCACTTCTTGTCCATGTTTCCGCTTAATAAAAGTATCAATTTGCTCCATTGGACCTGGTCGATATAATGCATTCACTGCGGCAATATCTTCTAAGTTTGTTGGTCGAAGTTTCTTTAATACTCGTCGAATACCATCCGACTCAAATTGGAATATTCCATTTGTATCTGCTTCTTGGAATAATTCAAGAGTTTTTTCATCATCCAATGGAACTTCATTTAAGGTGATCTCTTGTTGATAAATTATTTTAGTTAATTCAATCGAATCATGTAAAATTGATAAATTTGTTAGCCCTAAGAAGTCCATTTTTAACAATCCAATTTGTTCAACATATTTCATCGTATATTGTGTAATTGGCAATTGCTGTTCCTTATACATTAAAGGAATGACATCCGTTAATGGCTTATCATATAATACGACCCCTGCTGCATGGGTAGATAAATGTCGAGGTAAGCCTTCAATGCGACAAGCTGTTTCAAAAATCAATTGATTTTTTGGACTTCTAGACACTAATGCTTGTAAACTTTTTGACTGTTCATAGGCACTCTTTAAAGTAATCCCTAACTGATTTGGAATAGCTTTAGACCATTCTCCAGCTTGAACAGTGGTTAACCCTAGCACACGACATACATCTCTCAATGCTTGTTTACTACCAAATGTTCCAAAAGTAGCGATTTGCGCAACGTGATTGTCCCCATATTTTCTTCTAACATAATCCAATATATCTTCTCTACGATTATCCGGAAAATCTAAATCAATATCGGGCATCGTATAACGTTCTGGATTTAAGAAACGCTCAAATAATAAGTGATATTCAATTGGATCTACTTTTGTAATATTTAATAAATAAGATACTAATGAACCCGCCGCTGAACCACGTCCAGGTCCTGTTTGAATGCCTACTTCATGAGCATATTTCATAATATCCCATACAATTAGGAAATAATCGTCAAATCCCATTTGATGAATGATAGATAATTCATAATTTAGGCGTGATTCATACTCGTCTTTTACTAATTCTTTTTCTTTTAAAGATTGCTGACAAATTTCTTGTAAGTAATCCTGACTTGTTTTTCCTTCAGGAGTTTGGAATTTTGGAAGTAATAGTTCATGCTTTGGAAGTTCCCACTTAATAGAATCAACAAACGTTTGTAATTGGTGAACTAACTTTCCTTCTAATACAGTCGACCAATGTTGCGTCAAAGTCTTCTCATCTTGTAAATAATATTGTCCACTCACTTCGGCTTGAGTTGTGCTAAGTGTTTCACCATCTCCGATTGCTTTTAATACACGATAACTGAAATCATCTTCAGCTTTTAAATAAAAAGTTTTCACAAAAGGAAGAAGTTTTGTAGAAAAATCCTTTGTCCATTCTTCCAATTGTTCTAATGAAATTGGTAAAGGTTGGTTTGATTCAATTCCTAAATAAATATTTGCAAAATAACGCTCTTCAGCTTCAAATAACCAACGTTGAAAAGCCACTTCACCGTTCGAACATTCTAATGCCCATTCACTATTTTCTTGTGGGAATACTATTTGTAAATGATTGGAAGCTTCTTTCATTTTTTGTTCCATGTCTTTTGTAACTACTTTGGATTTTTGATATTGAGTCGATATTTCGATTAATATTTGATATCCTCTTTCATCTTTTGCATAGACAACCATGGATGATAAGGCTTCTGCATTTCTCCATTGTTTATAATGAAATACACAGCCAATAACAGGTTCAATCTGCTGTTGACGACATAAGTTATAAAACTCAATTGCCCCATGTAAGACACCTTCATCCGTTAAGACTAATTTTTGATACCCCAATGATTTAGCAGTCATTACGTATTTATATAAATCAATCGTACTTTTCAATAAACTATAGCCACTAGTAACTTGTAAAATCGTAAATGTCATAATGATTCCTTTCTGCCAGTTCTTCTCACTTATTATAACGGTTGAATAGAATTTTGTACAAATATTGTGGTGTTGTTTTTGATAAAAGGTTTCATCAAGCTTCAAGAAATTTTACTTGTACGAATTCCTTACATTGTCTATAATGTATTTGAAAGAAGGTGTCGAAATGAAATACTTCGTAACTTTTGTTTGGGGATTTATTTTAAGTCAAGTAACTTATTATTTAGGTTCTGCATTAGCACAATCTCCATATAACTTTACAAATGCAGTAGTCGTTGGAGTAATAGTTTCATGTGGGATTGTATTAATCCAACACGTCTTTATGAAACCAACAAAAACTGCCCCACAATCACATCAATAAAAAAAGCATCTCAAAGAGATGCTTTTTTTATTATAAGAAATTACGTCCCCACATTAATAAATGCAGAAACAGAAAAGACTAGCCATAGTAGCTCAAGTACTAGAAGCCACTTGGCTTCTAGTACAGGAAATTTCGAGACCTTAGGCTCGAAATTTAGGCATGAGACCCGAAGGGGCTGCTGCCGCCCTAGCTACTATAGTGTAGTCTTATTTAAAATATTAATTGTAATTATTGTTCGATCTCACGTTCTTGCGCCCATTCGAAGTGGAAAACTCCTGGTTTGTCCACACGATTATAAGTATGAGCACCGAAGTAGTCACGTTGCGCTTGAATTAGGTTAGCAGGTAACACTTCTGAACGATAAGAATCGTAGTAAGCTAATGCACTTGAGAATGTTGGAACAGGAATTCCTGCTTGAACAGCTGTCACAACTACTTCACGCACTGCCTCTTGATAAGATTCAGTTACATATAAGAAATACTTATCTAATAATAAGTTTTTCAATTCTGGATCACGTTCAAATGCATCTGTAATTTTTTGTAAGAATTGAGCACGAATAATACATCCAGCACGGAAAATTTTAGCAATTTCCCCATAATTTAAGTTCCAATCAAACTCTTCACTTGCTACACGCATTTGAGCGAACCCTTGCGCATAACTCATAATTTTAGAGAAATACAAACCTTTACGAACAGATTCAACTAATGCTTGTTTTTCAGTATTTGATAACTCAGGTACTTTAATTGGAGATAATTCTTTACTTGCAACTTCACGTTCTTCTTTTAATGTAGAAATATAACGTGCAAATACAGATTCAGTAATTAATGGAAGTGGCACACCTAAGTCTAATGCACTTTGAGAAGTCCATTTACCAGTTCCTTTATTTCCAGCAGTATCCATAATTACTTCAACCATTGGTTTACCTGTTTCAGGATCTTTTTTCGTTAAAATATCAGCAGTAATTTCAATTAAGTAACTGTCTAATTCACCAGTATTCCATGATTTGAATACTTCTGCAGTTTCTTCAACAGTTAATCCACCTACACGACGTAAAATATCATAACTTTCAGCGATTAATTGCATATCACCATATTCGATACCATTATGAACCATTTTTACATAGTGACCTGCTCCGTTTGGACCTACGTAAGTCACACATGGTGCACCATCATCAGCTTTAGCAGCAATTTCTTCTAAGATTGGCGCTACTAAATCATACGCATCTTTTTGTCCACCAGGCATAATAGCAGGACCTTTTAATGCTCCTTCTTCACCACCAGAAACTCCAGTACCGATAAAGTTAATACCTGAGTTCGCTAACATTTCGTTACGACGGATTGTATCTTGGAAGAATGTATTTCCTCCATCAATTAAGATATCTCCTTTATCTAAATGTGGTAATAAACTTTGAATTGTTTTATCAGTTGCTTCACCAGCTTTAACCATTAATAAAATTCTTCTTGGTTTTTCTAATGAATCTACGAATTCTTCCACTGTATAAGTTGGAACTAATTTTTTGTCTGGATGTAATGCAATCACTTCATCTGTTTTTGAAGATGAACGGTTAAAAATTGAAACTGAATAACCACGACTTTCAATATTTAATGCTAGATTACGACCCATTACTGCCATACCAACGACACCAATTTGTTGTTTTGACATTTTGAATTCCTCCAATATTTTATAAATTTACCTTGTCATCATACCAAAATTTACAATTTTAGGAAAGCTATTTGCACTCAAAGAAAATTTTCATTTACTATACTACTTGAGTATTTCTTACAATTCATGTAAACTAACAATGATTTGAAATAAAGGAGAGATACTAGTGTCAAGAAAACCAAGAAAAAAACAAAAACGTAATCTTTCAACAATGGAGAAAATTACT
Organism: uncultured Granulicatella sp.; assembly: GCA_963523795.1. Lineage (GTDB taxonomy): Bacteria > Bacillota > Bacilli > Lactobacillales > Aerococcaceae > Granulicatella. The sequence goes on along the minus strand of CAURER010000003.1, from coordinate 68,472 downwards.
CGTGTTGTTGTATGGTTTATGTTATTAGCAACATTAGGCGTAATTGTATTCCAATTTGCAATGACTGTTATGAATTATAAATAGTTTCAAACATAAAAACTCGAATTACTTTAGATTAAAAGTAGTTCGAGTTTTTTTCATGTTCTAATCTATGGGTATCACTTTTTAAGAAATCATTATGCCTATGAAAATGATTCTCTTCATCTGAAAAATGATCGTGTGGATGCTCATGAGTAATCACATGAGTATGTGTACTTCCATTATGAGTATGAGTGATAACATGAGTATGAATATGTGTATGATTCTTTATAATCGTATCTCTAACAATATACACTGTTCCAATAACCATAAAAATTAAACTTATAAAATACATAGCTGTTAAAATTTCACTATTAAATACAAAGGATAATATTGCTCCTACAAATGGTGCTATTGCATAATAGGCACTTGTTTTTGCAGCCCCTAAACCTCTTTGTGCTCTTATATAAAAGAAGATACTTAATCCATAAGAGACAAATCCTAATAACATTACAGCTAAAATTTCTTTAATATCTGGAATAGCCTCCTTTAGAAACAAAGCAATGAGAAATGAGCCTCCACCTGAAAAAATCCCTTTAAGACATACTATTTGATACGTGCTTTTATCTGATATTTTTCTTGTGCAATTATTTTCCAATCCCCAACAGCTAGTTGCTAGAATAACAAATAGGGAACCTAGTGAAAATTGGAAACTTCCCTGTCCATCAAAAGTAAGCAAAATACTAGAAAGAGTTATAAATCCAATTGCAATCCACAATCTTTTAGTCACTATTTCTTTAAACAGCAATAAAGCAATCAATGTTGTCGCTACAATTTCGAAATTTCCTAACAAGGATGCATTTGCAGCTGTTCCGATTCTAATTCCAATCATTAAAAAAATAGGAGCAGCTATATCTAATACAATCATTCCTAGAACATACAGCCAATCTTTACGTCCTATTCTTTCTTCTACTTTTTCATTTTTGTATTGAAATAAATACATGGCTCCTACTCCAATACCAGCACCTAAATATAAAAATGCTGCCATAAATGTTGGCGAAACTTTATCTAATAAAATTTTTGAAAATGGTGTATTTATTGCATAAAAAACTGCTGCTAAAATTGCTAAAAATACCGAAACTAATTTTTCTTTCTGCCTCATCTTTTATTTTCCTTTCAAAATTAAAAAGGCTTAAAACCATATCTTTTAAACATCATTTTAAGCCTTTCAGACATATTATTAGAATTCAGCTTTTAAAACTTCAACTTTATCTAATTGTTCCCATGGTAAATCTACATCTTTACGTCCAAAGTGTCCGTAAGCAGCAGTTTGTTGGTAAATTGGTCTACGTAATTGTAATGTTTCAATAATTCCTTTTGGAGTTAATTTGAATACTTTACGAATTGCAGCAATTAATTTTTCTTCAGAAACATGATTTGTTCCAAAAGTATCCACAGAAATCGATACTGGTTGAGCTACCCCAATTGCATAAGCTAATTGGATTTCACATTTATCTGCTAAACCTGCAGCTACTACGTTTTTAGCAATATAACGAGCAGCATAACTTGCAGAACGGTCAACTTTTGTTGCATCTTTTCCTGAGAATGCTCCTCCACCATGACGAGCATATCCACCGTAAGTATCTACGATGATTTTACGACCTGTTAATCCAGAATCTCCAACTGGTCCACCGATTACGAATTTTCCTGTTGGATTAATGAAATAACGTGTTTCATCATCTAACAATTCACTTGGAACAACTGGTTTAACCACATATTCTAAAACATCACGATGAATTTGTTCTTGAGAAATTTCTTCATCATGTTGTGTACTTACCACAATTGTATCAATACGTTTTACTTTATGGTCAGTAGTGTACTCAACAGTTACTTGAACTTTACCGTCTGGTCCTAAATAATCTAATTGTTTTTCTTTACGAACTTTTGCTAATTGATACGCCAATTGATGACTTAAGTAAATTGGCATTGGTAAGTAAGTATCTGTTTCATTAGTTGCAAAACCAAACATTAACCCTTGGTCGCCGGCTCCAAACTCTTCTTGTTGTCCACGAGTCTCTAAAGCATCATTAACCCCCATAGCAATATCTGGTGATTGTTTATCTAAAGAAACCATGACGGCAACGCTATCCGCATCATAGCCATACTTACGATCAGCATAACCAATGTTGCGAATTGTATCTCTTGCAATTTGTTGATAATCGACTGTAGCGGTTGTTGTAATTTCACCAACTAATACGACTAAACCTGTATTAACGACCGTTTCGCAGGCAACACGAGCGGTTGGATCTTGTGCTAAAATAGCATCTAATACTCCATCACTAATTTGGTCTGCGATTTTATCGGGATGTCCTTCAGTAACAGACTCCGATGTAAATAAAATTTTTTCCATTGTTTTTCCCCCATTCAATTCCGGTTACAAGGCATCTACACATTGTGTATCCTCTCGGGAATATCATATTTTTTAAGACTCAACCATTATAGCATTATTTTTCAAAATTCCTAGCATAATTTGCCTATTTTATTCATTTATTTTGTGAAAATGTTATGTAATCGTTTAAATTCTGCTTGACAAGCTGGATTAATTTACCTATCATGAAATTAAAAAAGTAAATTCGAGGTAATTTATATGTCCGTAAATTCATTGGCACATCCAGAAATACCTTATATGAAGCAATTGACAAATCCATTATGGAGTTTCATTTTAGCTCCTATCAGTTTTTCATTTTTAGGATTTTTTCTAGCCATTAAAACAAATGCGATTCCAATTTCTGACGTACTCGTATTATATTTTTTCTTGTTTATCATTCATTTACAAGAAATGATGTATTCCAAATTTTATAAAGTTCCAAAACGTGGACAATCCGTTGTACTACTACTAACAAACTTCTTGTTACTATTACCAATCGTTTATTTTATTCAAAGTTTTGGAATCAGAATTGGAATTATTGCCGCACTACTCGTTGGTGTCAATCATAGTTGGATTTTCCATTTACAATCGAATCATCCAGCCTATGCATATCATGTACTTTTGAATAGTTTAGCAAAATTCACTGTTGGAAATTTTTTAATGTATTATATGATTACACATCAAATTCCTAACAGTATTTTCCAAGTATTTTTATGCTTTGCCATTTTTGGAATTAGTATCATTCAATTTAAGCAAAAAGCTTCTGAGCGCTCTAATTCTGAGAAGATAGAATATCCTGTCTGGAGTCTATTTTTATCATTTGTATTTAACTTATGTTGGTTCATTGCTTATCCAGTTAGTTTTTATATTGTAGGATCTCACTTTTCAGTATTTGCTTTAATTTTAATTGGTATTAGTGCTATTATTCCGATTTTGTACCACCTTCTTTTAAAGAAATCGGCTAAACCTAGTCGTATTGGTACATTTTTCTATTGGTACGCTACATTATTAACGATTTTAATTGGAATTTTTTATCAATTGTAGAAAAATCCCTTCGTCGTAAAAGATGAAGGGATTTTTTAGCACAAAAAAACCTTCTTGATTCCTCAAGAAGGTTAATCTTTCTATTAACGACGACGTTCTTGGATACGTGCTGCTTTACCACGTAAGTTACGTAAGTAATATAATTTAGCACGACGAACTTTACCGTAACGAACTACTTCGATTTGTGCTACACGTGGAGTGTGTAATGGGAATGTACGTTCCACACCAACACCGTTAGAAACTTTACGTACTGTGTAAGTTTCGCTGATACCAGCACCACGACGTTTAATAACAACACCTTCGAAGATTTGGATACGCTCACGAGTTCCTTCAACTACCTTAGCGTGAACACGTACAGTGTCACCAGGGCGGAAAGCAGGAATATCAGAACGTAATTGTTCTTGTGTTAAGCTATCGATTAATTTGCTCATGTTTTTTCTCCTTCCAACAAACATTCATGATTTGGCAAAATATCCAATCAGCGGAATATCGTTCTATATGGACAGTCTCCTATCCACTTTTGTGAGTTTATCATATAAATGAATACTTGTAAAGTATTTTTACTTTACTTTTTAAAATTTTCTTTTGAGTGTTCTAAAGCCATACGATATAAGGATAATACATGTGAATCATATAGGGAATACCAATGCTATTTTCCAACTTTTCTTGAACTATTTGTACTGGATCATTATTCGATTATTTCTGATTCATACTCTCTTCTTGAATAATTTCTTGAAATAACTTTTCTTCCTCTTTATCTAATGAATAATTTTCTAATAAATCAGGTCTTCTTTGATACGTTCTTCTTAAAGATTCTTTTTTCTGCCAAGTTGCAATTTTTGCATGATTTCCACTAAATAATACTTCAGGAACTTCCATTCCTTCATATTCTCTTGGACGAGTATATTGTGGATGCTCTAATAACCCCATCGAATGAGAATCTCCAATTGCTGATTCGTAATTTCCTAATACATCTGGAATTAATCGAACGGTAGCATCAATCATGACCATTGCTCCTAATTCTCCACCCGTTAAAACGAAATCTCCAATAGAATATTCATCAGTTACAAGTGTTCGAATGCGTTCATCGTATCCTTCATAATGCCCACAAATAAAAACTAAATGCTCTTCTTTTGCTAATTCTTCTGCATCAGACTGCCCAAATTTTTTACCAGCAGGATCTAATAAAATGACACGTTTTTTTGTCTCTGGAGTTCTTTTTTCTAAATCTTTTAAAGCACGGTCAATGGGTTCTACTTTTAACAATAAACCTGCTCCACCACCAAAAACATAATCATCTACTCGGTTATGTTTATGAAATGCAAAATCTCTAAAATCAATCGTATCAAATGAAATTTTTTCTTTTTCGATGGCTCTTTTCATCATCGATTGTTCCATAGGAGCAAACATTTCAGGGAATAATGTTAAAACATCAATTCTCATCTTAGTCAAACAACCCTTCTAATACATGAATAAACGCTTGTTTATTTTCTTTATCGATTTTATAAACGACTGGTTCGATAAACGGTATTAATAAGTCTTTCTTCCCTTTTTGTTTTACAACCCATACATCATTGGAACCTGGAGATAAAATTTCAGATACTTTCCCCAAATGTTCTCCTTCATCAGTAATGATTTCTAACCCCACTACTTCATGATAATATAGTTCATCATCTTCCAATTCTTCTAGAGCATCGCTTGACACTTTTAATAAGCAATCTCTATAGCCTTCGACATCTTCAATTCGGGGATGATCTTCAAAGGTTAATAAATCAAAATTTTTATGACGTCGGTGGTTTTTAATCGTTAATAATTTTTCAAATTTCCCATCTCTAAATAAGGCTAATTCTACTCCTTTTTGATAACGATCTTCTGCAAAGTCCGTTGTAGAAATTACACGAACTTCCCCTTTTAAGCCTTGTGTATTTACAATTTTTCCAACTTTAAAATATTGTGACATCTTTTCTATTTTCCTCCTCACAATTCATTACTGTTATCATACGTGAGAATCGAACAAAATTGCAAACAAAATCCTTTTATAAAGTGATAAACAAAAAGTTCAACAACTTCTAAAAAGAAATTGTTGAACTTTTTTCTAGTCATTGTTTTCAATGCTTAAACGAACACGTTTTTGGTTTCTAGTGCGAACACTATAAACAATTGTACGAATTGCACGAGCAACACGTCCTTGTTTTCCAATCACACGTCCAATATCTTCAGAATTCACACGTAATGTGTATTCTAAAAATTCATCTGATTCTGCAACTTCAATAGTAACATCATCAGGAAAATCAACCAATGGTTGAACGATTGCTAAAATTAATTCACGAATATCAGGCATTCTTTTCACCTCTTTACCGAATTATCTCGATGCGAATAATTACTTAGAAAACTTTGATTCGTGGAATTTCTTCATGATACCTTGTTGTGATAATAAGTTACGAACAGTATCTGAAGGTTGAGCTCCGTTAGCTAACCATTTTAATGCTAATTCTTCGTTGATTGAAACTTGTGCTGGGTTTGCAACTGGGTTGTAAGTACCAACTGTTTCAATGAAACGTCCATCACGTGGAGAACGTGAATCTGCAACTACTACACGGTAGAAAGGATTTTTCTTAGATCCCATACGTTTTAAACGAATTTTAACTGCCATTTTTTACACCTCCATGTTTTCATCTCACAGTTAGTAATATTATCAGAAAAGAAATCAGTTGTAAAGTATTTTTTCTTTACACCCCTATTTTTTATTCAATTTTTTACTTTTCCCTCTCAAAACCCTTATTTTATGAAGAAATTAGCGTTTTCTTAAATTATTTGATATAATATGGCTGATATTATACTTAAAAAGAAAAGAGTTGAAAGTATGCCAAATTCAAATAACTTTCGAGAATTTTCAAAAGAATTCTTGAATTTTTGGAATCAACCCTTGCAAAAAAACTTACGTTTTATCTTTAATGTAAGCTTCTCCGTTATCAAAAATCTATTATTTATCCTTTTATGTGGATGTATTTTATTAGGAATTTTTGGTACGGGTATTGGTATAGGATATTTTGCAAGTTTAACTGCCCATGAAAAACCTTTAACACAAGAAGAAATGGCAGATGCGATTACGAATCTGAATTTAGTTTCAAGTTTCTATTATCAAGATGGTGAAAAAATTTCTGATGTAACTAGCGATGAAGTTCGATTAGTAACAACATTAGATAAAATTTCTCCATATGTAAAAGATGGAATCGTTGCGACAGAAGATAGTTATTTCTATCAACATAATGGAATTGTTCCAAAAGCTCTAGTCCGGGCACTGCTTCAAGAAGCTGTCTCTTCAAGTTCAGGAGTCTCTGGTGGTTCGACTTTAACACAACAATTAATTAAACAACAAATTTTGACAAGCGAAGTTACGTTTAAACGAAAAGCAAATGAAATTTTATATGCGCTTCGTTTAGAAAAACATTTTTCAAAAGATCAAATTTTAGAGGCATACTTAAATGTTTCTCCATTTGGACGAAATCATAATGGATTAAACATTTCAGGTATTGAAGAAGCTGCACAAGGTGTCTTTGGAGTATCTGCAAAAGATTTAACCTTACCTCAAGCGGCATATTTAGTTGGAATGCCTCAAAATCCAATTACGTATACACCGTATACGAACTACGCTACTCTAAAAGAAGATGTTTCTGCAGGGCTTTCTCGTATGAAGACTGTATTGTTTAGTATGTATCGTGAAAAGAAAATTACGAAGCAACAATATGAAGATGCATTAGCTTATGATATTACTCAAGACTTTTTAGAACCAGAAGAAATTTCAACTCAACGTCAATCGTATTTATATCAAGCAGTTAATCGTGAAGCTACAAAAATTTTGATGAAAAAAATGGCTGAAAAAGATCGTTTAACTTATGAGCAGTTAAAAAAAGATACTGAATTATTCAATCGCTATTATGACCGTGCAAATGCAGAATTAGCGACAGGTGGGTACAAAATTACTTCCACTATTGACCAAGGTATCTATGAAGCGATGCAAGAATCCACAGCTGTAAACGGCAGTAAAATTGGACCAACTTACCAAACACCTTATATTGATCAAAATACTGGTGAAGCAAAAAAACAAACAGATATGGCTCAAAATGGTGCTGTTTTAATTGAAAATAATAGTGGTCGTATATTAGGCTTTGTAGCTGGACGAGATTTCCAAGTAAACCAAGTGGATCATGCTTTTACAACGCATCGTTCTCCGGGTTCTACGATTAAACCAATTCTCGTTTATGCTCCTGCAATGGAAAATAATATTATTTATCCAGCAAGTATTATTCCGGATACAAAAATTAGTATTTTACAACAAAATGGAACTTATTGGGAACCTACAAACTACGGGAACCGTATTTCCAATAATTTCTTAACCGCTCGTCATTCATTGAAAAATTCATTAAATAATCCAACCATTAAAATTTTCCAAACAATGCTTTCTAAAGGCATTAATGCTGGAGAATATTTAAAGAAAATGGGGATTCAAGGAATTGGCGAAGAAGAATATCAAAATATTGCTTTATCCATTGGTGGTACTAAAACAGGACCTACTGTAATGGAACAAACAAGCGCCTTTTCTACTTTAGCAAATGGCGGTGTACACCACGAAGCTTATTTAATTGAAAAAATTGAAGATATTCGTGGAAAAGTTGTGTATCAACATGAAGATGTTTCAACTCAAGTATTTTCACCTGCAACAGCGTATTTAACAACTGACATTTTACGTCAAGTCGCTGCAACAACTGATTTTTATAATATTAAAGGGAATTTAAAATTCACTTCAGATATCGCTGGAAAAACTGGTACATCTGAATTTGAAATTGATAACTGGTTCGTTGGATATACTCCAGAAGTAACACTCGGCTCATGGATTGGATACGATAACTTCTATAGTGCTCGTTATTCGATTACTGAAGCAGATGGTTATGGGCACCCAACTATGAGAAGTTTAAGAAACTGGACTAGTCTCATGAATGCAATTTATAGTGCAAATCCAAGCTTATTTAATCAAAGTGCAAAATTTGTACAGCCTTCAACCGTTTATCAAGATTCTGTTGTTTCTGCAACTGGAACTAAATCTGGTTCTGCTTCTTATAATGGACAAACTTATTCAATTAGTGGTGATACTACTACCGATTTATTTAAAAAAGACTTCGGTCCAATCACTCCAACTTATCATTTTGCTGTAGGTGCTACAAATGCAGAATTAGAAAAATATTGGAATGGATTAAGTGATAAAGAAAAAGAAGAAGAAAAGAAAAAAGCTGAAAAAGAATCCAGTGAAGATAAGGACAAAGATAAGAAGAAATCTTCCTCTGAAAAACCTACTTCTTCAACAGCGCAAAGTACAAAATCTAGAAACTAAAGAAGAAGACTTCGAGCTTTCACTCGAAGTCTTCTTTGTATTATGATTTAGTGGATTGTCTGTACTCAATTTTATAAGGTAATGTAATTTCAGTTTCAACTACTTCTTCCTTATTCATAATTTTCGTTAACAATCTCATTGCAACTGCCCCGATATCATAAAGAGGTGGTGCAATAGTTGATAATGTAGGACGAGTCATTTTTGTTAATTTTGAATTATTACTTGAAATCACTTCAAAATCTTTTGGCACTTTTACGCCTAAATCATATAATCCATTAATTAAGCCAACTGCTGCTTCATCATCTGTCACAACTGCTGCTGTAATGCCCGCTTGTACTAATTTTTCAGCCAACACTTCTCCACATTGATAAGTCATTGGAATTTCGTATACAAATTTATCATTAAATTCAATATTTGCTACTGATAAAGCAGACTTATAACCTTCTAATCTTAAATCAGAAGCTACTGTATTTTTTAGAGAAGCAGTAACAAATGCAATGTTTTTATGTCCATTTTCAATCAATTGTTGAATCGCTTCTTGTGTCGCTACTTTGTAATCAATATTTACAGAAGCCACTACATGCTCTGGATCAATTGTTCCTGCTAATACAATCGGTGTTTTCGAACGTACAATTTCTGCACGTAACTCAGATGTTAAATTATTTCCCATGTAAATAATTCCATCTACTTGTTTAGATAATAATGTATTTAATACTTGAATTTCTTTATGATTATTTTGATCTGAATTCGCTAAAATAATATTATATTTATACATCGTAGCGATATCATCAATTCCTCTTGCTAAACTTGAAAAATATAAGTTTGTTACATCAGGAATAATTACCCCTACTGTCGTTGTTTTTTTACTTGCTAGTCCACGTGCAACTGCATTTGGACGATAATCTAATTCATCGATAACATCTAGAACTTTTTTTCTTGTTGCTGGTTTTACATTTGGATTTCCATTAACAACTCTGGAAACTGTTGCCATAGATACATTTGCTTCACGTGCAACATCATAAATTGTAATTGTCTGCTTTTCCATATCTATTCTCCTTTAATTATTTAAAAAATTATGTATTTGTACACTAATCTAAGTAAAGGTTATCATTTTTCACGAACTTTTGCAAGCGTTTCATATAACTATTTTCATATTTTTTGAAACTCTTTACATTTATACAAGTATTTGTGATAAAATATGCTTACAAATACAAATATGGAGGCTTCATTATGAGTAATAAACAAACTTATACTAACTTTATTTCAACTTTAAAAACACTGAATTGCGACATTGCATTCATTCAAGATCCTACAACGATTAGCCTATTAACTCACTATACAACAGACCCACACGAACGTATTTTAGCGATGATTATCTCTGCTAATCATCGTCCACTACTCTTTGTCCCTGCTCTTGAAAAAAATATGGCTCAAGCTGCAGAACCAACTTATACGGTTGTTAGCTATCAAGATCATGAAAATCCATGGAAAATTTTAACTACTGCCATTCAAGAACAGTTTGATTTCCCTACTAAATGGGCTGTAGAGAAGAATTTTATTACATTACACACAGTTGAAAACTTAAAGAAAGAAATCCCTAGCATTCTATGGACTGATAATTTAACTCCAGTTATTAATGATTTACGATTAAGAAAAGATGCTGATGCCATACAAAAATTAAAAGATTCCGGAACATATGCTGATAAAGCGGTAGAAATAGGGATTCAAAGCCTAAGAGAAGGTATTACAGAATTAGAAGTGGTTGCGACCATCGAATATGAAATGAAAAAATTAGGCATCACTTCAATGAGTTTTGACACAATGGTATTATTTGGAGACCATGCAGCTGACCCACATGGAGTTCCAGGAGATAGAAAATTAGAAAAAAACGAATGGGTACTCTTTGATTTAGGAACTATGCATAATGGATATGCCAGCGATATGACTCGTACAATTTTCTTTGGAGACGAATCTGGTAAAGATCCACGTCACCAAGAAATTTTTACAATTGTAAAAACGGCTCATGATTTAGCCATTCAAGCTGTTAAACCAGGAATGAAAGCTAGTGAAATTGATGCCATTGCCAGAAATTATATTGCTGAAAAAGGTTATGGCGAGTACTTCATCCATCGTTTAGGACACGGTATTGGACAAAGCTGTCATGAATTCCCATCTATTATGGAAGGAAACGATATGATTCTAGAAGAAGGCATGTGCTTCTCAGTTGAACCGGGAGTATATATTGCAAAAGACTACGGCGTTCGTGCAGAAGATTGTTTAGTAGTCACAAAAGACGGATGTGAATTATTTACCCACTTCCCTCACGAAGTTACAAAAAACTAAGATAAAAGAAAAACCGAGGAATTTTTAGTTCCTCGGTTTATTATTTAGTTACTTTGATATACGTAGCTTTAGCAATGAGACTCGCTTTTTTGCGAGGCTGCTTGCGTCCTTAGCTACTTCAGGGAAGTCTATTTTACGCCTTTAACTCTGCAACAACTTCTTCTGCTTTTTCTTTTTTAGCCGCAAAAGTATCTTGAACTTTACTTACCGTTTGAGAAACTTCTTCTTTCAAATTAATAGCAGATCTTGTAACAGTATCTTTTAATTGAGAAGCTGAATCTTTTAAATTCACTCGAATATCCTCTGTAGCATTTAACGCTACCTCTGACAATTCAACACCCTTCTCAATTGAAATATCTACATAATCAGATAATTGTTCCTTCAATTCATCTGCTTTCACCGCTAAATCTTCACGTAATTCTTTACCAGATTTTGGTGCAAATAATAATGCTGTTGCAGCTGCTGCCACACTACCAATAAATGCTCCTAAAATAAATCCACCTGTTTTTTTACCCATTTTTCTTCACTCCGTTCGTTATTTTTTCTTTCTTGATAAAATCGCTTTTCCAACAGATAAAACCCCTAAAGTTCGAGCCGGTTTAATACTTGATACTTTAGTCGCAAGGGAACGAGTTGAATGATTTACATCAGAAACTGTTAATCCTAAATCTCCAATAGCTGTAAATAATGGATCCGTTCGTTTTACTTTTCCATTAATATCATCTACCAAAGCATTTGTTTTATTCAATAATCCCTCTACTTCAATAGACAAATTATCGACATCCCTTGTAATAATCTCAATAGAGTTGTTCACATAGTTTAATGTTTGATCAAATTTACTTAAAATCGGATTCAATCTTAACACTAAAAAGACCACTAACCCTAAAAATGAACAGGCTGCAATTAAAGCTGCAACTTCTATTCCAGACATTTTGAACATCCCTCCTCAATTTCCGATATTATCAATCATAATACCACTAACTTAAACAAAACGCCACTAAAAAATGATAAAGTATTGGTAAAATTCTTCTACTGTGTTACACTATTTCTTGTAATCAAAAGGAGGTTGCATCATGAATATTAGTTCAACCATTCAAAGCTTTTTTGAACGATATTGGCTTTCCATACCGTGGGAAATGATTTTATCTGATATTTTATCAAAATTAATTTCTTTAGTGTTTCTTTGGATTTTATTTCTGATTAGTAAAAAAATTTTGCATAAAGTTTTCCAAAAAACTGTTCTTTCCTCTATTCAATTATCCTCGCAAAGTATTGCTAGAAAACAAACATTAATGCGCTTATTAGAAAATGGTTTAGACTACTTACTCTACTTTGTATTCATTTATTGGATTTTAGTCATTTTAGGGATTCCTATCACGAGTTTATTAGCAGGAGCTGGAATTGCTGGTGTTGCGATTGGGTTAGGAGCTCAAGGATTTTTAAGTGATGTCATTAATGGGCTGTTTATTTTGTTAGAACGTCAATATGATGTTGGCGACACCGTTATTATTGGAACAGTAACAGGAACTGTCGCAAGTGTTGGTGTAAGAACAACTCAAGTACGTGGATTTGATGGTACACTTCATTTTATTCCAAATCGTAGTATTTCTGTCGTTAGTAATCAATCTAGAGGAGATATGAGAGCTTTAATTGAAATTCCTCTTTATAATGATGTAGATTTAACAATTGTTTATGATACAGTCGATCAAGTCAACACTAAAAATGCTGGACAATATCCAGAAATTGTAAAAGGTCCAACCATTATTGGTCCACAAACTCTTCCAAACGGACAATTTGTTTTCAAAATTAGTATTTTTACGAAAAATGGAAAGCAACATATGATTTATAATCAATTCTTAAAATTATATCAAGAAGCTTTAATTGAGGCAGGTATTTCACTTCCAACAAGTAATACGGCACTAAATATTGCTAATAAATAAAAATGTTACTCCCGTAAAAAGGAGTAACATTTTCTTATTTTTCCACTAATTCATAGTTACGATTTAATTCATGAACCATATAATTCACTCGTTTTAACACTTCTTTTCTTGTCACAATTCCTACAAATTCTTTATTCTCATTTGTAATACATAAGAAATTATGATCCACTAGTTCATTCAATACATCTTCAATATCCGTTTCCAGTGTAATCGTTGGAAAATTCGTTTCCATCGCTTCTTTCACTTGAAAATCATGTAATTGGCTTAAATCAATCTCTTCCAGTGTTGCCACTTGATTTAAAATCATCGCTAATGAAATTAATCCTGTTAATTTATTTTGACGATTAACCACCGGAATAAGTGAATAACGTACATGAGTTAAGACTAACATAGCATGATCCAATGTATGATCCTCTTCCAAAATCGCTACTTTATCTGCTGCAATAAATAATTTATCCTTTTCTTCTAGTAATAAGTCTTGTACTACTCGATTAATCATGAATAAATCCTCTTTCTGTATCTAAATGATACTTATAATGAAGTCCCTCTAATGGGTGATGTTTCATATCAAAATATTGTAATTCAATTTCTGATTCTGAATGAATCGTCAATACAGCATAAGTCGGAGTCATGGCAAAATGTCCTCTTGGATAAGAAACACTTCCTGAATTAACACATAATACTCCTTCATAAGTTTCCTCATACAGTTTATGCGTATGACCATAAAAAGCTACTTGAGCTCCTTGCTCTTTAGCATATTTGGCTAATCGATAGACACCACTATTCACTGCCTGCATATGACCATGCGTTACTAAAAATCGAATTCCTTTTGCTTCTAATACAGCTACTTCAGGATAATTTGTATCGTAATCACAATTTCCCGTTACTCGAAGACACTCTTGGAAAACGGCATCTTCAAACGGAAATTCTGAATCTCCACAATGAATAAATTGAACTTCAGGCTCTGAATGATAGTGTTCAAATACTTTTTGTAGTGCCATTTTTTGTCCGTGATTATCGCTCATAATAATAATTTTCATACGCTCACCTCTGACTAATGATTCACCGATTCTAGCCATTCTTCCCATTGTTCCATTAATAAGTGAACAGCTTTTGCACGATGACTAATTTGATTCTTTTCTTCTCGAGATAATTGCCCAAATGTTTTTTGAATTTCAGGAACGAAAAACAATGGATCATATCCAAATCCACCTTCTCCTGAAGGGAATTTTGCGATTTCTCCATCACAAATACCTTCAACGACTAAAGATTCATGATTTGGTGCAGCCATTACTAAACAACAATGAAAATGTGCACTTCTTTTTTCAGAAGGTAATTCCCCTAATTCCGCTAATAATTTTGCATTATTGGCAGCATCACTTTTTTGATTTCCGGCAAATCGTGCAGAATAAACTCCAGGTTGTCCCTCTAATGCATCAACACATAATCCTGAATCATCCGCTAATACAATTTTTTGTAGTCTTTCAGCAATGGTTTCAGCTTTTAAACGAGCATTTTCTTCAAATGTATGACCTGTTTCATCCACATCTTCTAATTCTGGAAAATCTAATAATGTTTTGACAGTATATCCTTTTGGTTCAAAAATACTTGCAAATTCTTTTGCTTTACCAGCATTTTTTGTAGCGATAACTAATTCTTTTTGAGACATATTTTCCTCCCTATAAGCTTCTAAACGAACTTTCTCAACCGTTAATGGACTTCTATTTAACCAATTTTCCGCAATTTCTTTAAATAAAATGGGCGAACCAGTTGTATAGATTTCTAATGTTGGAGAGGGATTCGTTTCATAATTTTCTGCTAAATGATTAAAATCTAATAATGCACTAACAGTCGATACAGTTTCTGCCCCAGAATCAATTAATGTAACTTGAGGGCCAACAACTGCTTGGATTCTTTGTTTTAATAAAGGATAATGAGTACATCCTAATATTAAAGTATCGAATTCTTTTCCCATTAAAGGTTGTAATGTTTGCGCAACCACTTTTTTTGCAATGGGTGAATCCGTCTGGTTACTTTCTACTAAAGGAACAAATTTTGGACATTCTAAACTTGTCACCCTTAATTCATGATTTTTCTTTTGTAATGTTTTACGATAAACGTCACTTTGAATCGTTGCATGAGTTCCTAATACTGCAATTTTTTGTGTTTTTGTTTGTTTAATCGCTGCTAAACTTCCTGGCTGAATCACGCCCACAACTGGAATATCTAACATTTCTTGTAATTCTTCTAAGACTACTGCTGTTGCGGTATTACAAGCAATCACAATCATCTTTACATCTTTTTTAAGAAGAAACTGAACCATTTCTTTTGTAAATTTTCGAATTTCCTCAACTGTTCGATTTCCATACGGGCATCTTGCAGAATCTCCTAAAAAAATCATTGATTCATGAGGCAATTGCTTTAAAGCTTCTTTTAAGACTGTTAGTCCTCCTACACCCGAATCAATGAATCCTATTGCTTTTGACATGTTGTTCACTCTTTCTCCTTTTCTCTTAATTCATTATACCATGGATTGTTCAATTTTGTAGGAAAAGCCTATTTTCTTAAAATCTTCATAATAAATAAAACATGTTAGCAAATACTACTAACATGTTTTACCGTTAAACATCGGAGACTGTACTCTTACTTTCGTGCTTATAAATTGCAAGTAGGAATAAAATAGTCATCACTCCACAAAGAATGACATTTCCAATCAATAGATTTTGAATATAGAAATTGTAGCTCGCTATTAAGAAGCTTAACAAATTCGGAATCGATGTCACAATCATGACAAGAATTCCAACGATTGGATACATTAAAAATATCATAAACACAAATGCTGTTTTCGATGTAAACTTGTTCATCACTATAAAGAAAGTTGTCACTCCCATAAAACTTGCAAATAAGCTTAGGAAAATAGCTAACATTCCTGTCCAAGAATTTAAACCAAACTGTATCATCTCAGGGCTAAAATAAATATGAGCTGATCCGATTGTCCAATCCATGTGTAAAGCTGAAGCCATTAAAAAGATGATCACAGCGATTAGTACATTGATACTATTCAACAACAATTCATTCATAATAATTTTCTTTCTAGTTAACCCTGCCATCGTACTCAATTGAAATTGAGGGATACATTTTAAAAATATACTGAATATCATCGCAAATGTCATCAATGTACTTCCCTCTCCCTCAAACTCAAACACAAAGCTTTCCATACGAGGAATCAGTGAAAAAATAACAACTATACCGCTAAAGAATAAAAATGTTATTCCCATCACTTTTAAACGTTCCATTAAAAATAACTTTAGTAATCTTTTTTGTAAATTCGACATAATGCTCACCTCTACATTCCTACACCGACTTCTTTACTTTCATGATGACGAGTCAATACGTATAACAATAAAGCAGAAACAACAATCATCAAATAACTAAGTGGGAGATTATATTCTCTCATTCTATCTAGGAAGTTATTCACTGCTTCTGTACGAGCAAGTATACCAAGAATAACAAATGTTCCCCCTAAACTTAGACTAATTACTACCAGCACAATTTTTTGATTGGTAAATTTATTTAAAATAAGTCCTAAAGCTGAGGTAAATAAATACATCACCAATAACCATCCCCATAAAGAAAGAATTCCTAGAGCAAAATTATTTTCTAAAGCAGGCCATTGAATTAATTTAATACCAACTGAAGCTGCTTTATCGGCTAATACATAAAAGAAAATACTTTTAAGCGTTAATAAAGTTGTCATAACAGCTCCCATGTAAATTGAAAATTTATATTCCTCCATTCTTGTAAAACTCAATTGATTCATCACTCTAAAATTAGCAACTGAAAAAGCTATTCCTAATAAAGTAATCGCTAAAAAAGTTATGGCTGGTATATTTATTGTAAATGAAAATCCCTCAGATCTATCGATAAAGTTTAAAACATTAATAACACCCAAATAAGAACCTAAACCAATTAATAAAATACGTAAATAATCCAAAACTTGAATTTTTAATAATTGATAAAATCTAGTCATCTTATTCACCTTCCTTGCGAGTTAGTTGAATAAAGTACTCTTGTAATGTTAAACGACGTACAGAATAATCAGCTGTTTCTTGAGGAACTTGTTGTGAAATAATCACTGCTTGTAATTGATTTCCAACTTCCTCTTGATGAATAATGGTTTGATTTGCAATAAACTCACTCACAACTGCTTTTGATCCAGTTACTAAATAAGCATGTTGCAAAATTTCTTCAACACTTGATTGTTGGAAAGTAACCCCATCACGAATTACAATGACTTCTTCTAATAAGTAAGAGATTTCTTCAATTAAATGCGTCGCAATCACAAAAGTTCTTGGTCTACGAGCATACGCTTCTAATAATTTTTTATTAAATAATTGACGATGGTTCGCATCTAATCCTAAAACTGGTTCATCTAAAAATACATAGGATACAGGTACACTTAGTGCTAATGTTAACTTTACGATACTCTTATATCCTGTAGATAATTCGACTAATTTCTTTTTCTCATCAACTCCGAATACTTTCATACATTCTTCGGCAAACTCTGTGTCAAATTCTGGATAAATTTCTTGGAAAACTTTAACAATTTTTTTTACTTTCCAATCAATTGGGAACCAGTTTTCAGGACTGGATAAGTAAATGTCACTCATTGCTTCTGGAGTTGTCCATAAAGGCTGATTCTCTAATAAGATTTCTCCTGAATTTTTTTCAATTCGATGCGCAATCATATTTAAAACAGTACTTTTTCCAGCACCATTTCTTCCTAGTAATCCATAGATGCTTTCTGGTTGTAATGTAAAACTCACATCTTTTACTGCAAGATTTTTTTTATATTTTTTTGATAAATTTCTAACTTCTAAAGTCATGTTTTTCACTCCCTTATCTAGTCATTTCTTTTTCAATCATTGATAAAAGTTCCTGACTACTAATTCCTAATGTTTGTGCTTCTTGAACGATGGTTGGAATCGTTAATTCCAAAAATTCCTTTTGTCGTTTTGTTTGGATAATATGCATTGCACCTACGCTAACATAAGTTCCTAATCCTCTACGTTTTTCTAAAATATCTTGTGCAACCAATAAATTCATCCCCTTTAATACTGTTGCTGGATTAATTTGATAACTCGTGGATATCTCTGTCGTTGAAGGAACTTGATCTCCTTCTTGGTAAGTTCCTCTGAAAATTTCTAATTCTAGTTGGTAAGCCACTTGTTGAAATAATGGCAAGTCACTTTGAAAATCAAATTTCATTCCTCTCTTCCTTTCTATAAAATCAAACACTTTACCGGTTAACTACTTGTGTAACTAACTATAAACCTTTTATCTCCTTTTGTCAACTAGTTAGAAAAAATTTTTTTATCATTTATAAAATTTAAGAAGAAAAAATTCCCTTTGTTTGCAAGGTCGCCAGCAGCCTCTCAAAAGCGAGTCTCATGGCTAAAATTCGAGCCTAGGTCTCGAATTTCCCCTGTAAAAATCCATAAAGAACTGGATTTTTACTAATGCTACAAAGGGATATTTTCTTCTTAAATTTTTTATACGCAAAAAACTATTAAATGAGATTCATTCCCTATCATGGAAAATAGCATTGGAAATATTGAATGAAGAATACAACAAACACAAAATAATTGTTTATTGCACAATTTATGTTATACTAAAGATACAAAAAGAGCCGAGCGCTAACTCGACTCTTTTGTAGACCGTTAAAAAGACGGTGGCTTATTTTTAGTGTATTAACACCGCAAACTCGTCAAAGTTATAGGCGGTGTTATTTTTTTGTCATTATTTCTATGATTTTGACAATTAATGACAACAATGCCAATAGTACTATGGCAAAGGTTCCTATCAATGTCATTACTTCATAGCTTGACAAATCGCACCCTCCTTCCTAGTAGATTTAATTCAATGCTCATAAGCATCACCTACCTTATTAAGAGATTGCCACCGCTTTCAAACTTTCTACGCATATACTCTACCATAAACATTTTTAAAATGGAATAGCTCTATTTTTAATTACTCAGTTGAGGAATTATGCTCATCCCTTGTAAAATTCCAAAAGAAAAATTTTTTTGCTGCATCAATAAAAATCCATTCTTAATGGATTTTTATAGGGAAAATTCGAGACCAAGGCTCGAATTTTAGCCATGAGACTCGCTTTGCGAGGCTGCTGGCGACCTTGCATACAAAGGAATTTTTTCTTTTGGAATTTTATATACGAAAAACCCCTGTCCGTGATTTCTCACCGACAGGGGGCAATAGAAAAGTCTATTTCTTATAAATATTGTTCTAACAATTCTTCTAATTGTTCTTTAGAATGATAGCCGATTACTTTATTTACGACTTCTCCATCTTTCTTAACAAGTAAAGTTGGAATACTCATTACTCCAAATTGACGAGCAGTATTAGGATTTTCATCAACATCTACTTTTGCAAAAGTCACTTTATCTCCCAATTCTTCGTCTAATGCATCGATAACTGGAGCTTGCATACGACATGGTCCACACCAAGGTGCCCAAAAGTCAACTAACACAACTCCTTCATTTGTTTTTTCTACAAAATTGCTATCATTTAATGATTGTACCATTAAAATCACCCTTTCTTCTCACTTGTAACCATAGTATAACAAGCCACATCCCATTTACAAAATATTCTGCTCACGAAACAATATTCTTTTCTACATCAAAAAAGTCTAATTCTAAACTATTTAAACAATACTACCGTAGCCCCATTTCCTCCCATATTCATTGGAGCAAATTCATAAGAAGCCACACTGCGATGTTTCTTCAAAGTCTTATGAACCCCTTGTTGAATCGCACCCGTACCACGACCATGAATAATCGTCACACGAGGATATCCCGCTAATAAAGCTGCATCTAAGAACAATTCTAAATCCTTAATAGCTTCTTCATAACGTTTCCCACGTAGATCCAATTCCGTTGAAACATGACTTGAACGATGACTCTTCACAATGACTTGAGTTGGTTTACTTGGTTCTTCCTCAATACTAATCAAATCTTCAACAGGTAATTTCATCTTAATAATGCCCATTTGAACAACCCATTCTTGCTCGGAAATTTTTTCAACTAAAGTTCCTCTTTGTCCAAAACTTGTGACTTCTACACTTTGTCCTGGGCGCAATGATTTCTTAGCTTTTTCACGTTTCAATACTTTATTTTTCTTCAACGCTTGCTCATGTTTTAAATCCGTTAATGCTGTTTTCTTCTCAATTAACTCGTGTTCTTTGACAACTGTTTCCTTACTCTTCAATTGCATAGCACGAATATCTGACAAGATTTTTTCTGCATCTTCTTGACTTTGAGATACTAATTCATTCGCTTTTTCTTTTGCTTGTTCAATGAGTCGAGCTTTATTTTCCTTAAAGTTTTCTGTTTCAAGTTTCAATGCTTCTAATAATTGAGAACTTTCTTTCAATTGTTGTTGAATGACTGATTTTTCTTGGTCTACAATGCGGCGTTTTCTTTCTAAATCAGAAATCATTTCATTCAATTCTTGACTTTCAACAGAAATAAATTGTCGTGCTTGTTCAATTACAACTTTTGGAAGTCCAAGTCTTGCAGAAATATCAAAGGCATTACTACGCCCTGGAACTCCTAACAAGAATCGATACGTTGGTTGCAGTGTATCACTATCAAACTCCATACTTGCATTAATTGTTCCCACTCGATTATATCCATAGACTTTTAACTCAGGATAGTGAGTCGTTGCAATGACATAACTTTGTTTTGTCCCAATATAATCTAAAATCGCAATCGCGAGTGATGCTCCTTCTTGCGGATCCGTTCCTGAACCAATTTCATCCATTAATACTAAACTTTTTTCATCAATTTTATGTAAAATTGAAACGATATTTGACATATGTGATGAAAATGTACTCAAGTTTTGTTCAATCGATTGTTCATCCCCAATATCTGCGAAAATTTGCGTAAAGACACCTACACGACTATCCGGTAGTGCGGGAATATATAATCCCATTTGTGCCATTAATTGAATAATCCCAATCGTTTTTAAAAGAATGGTTTTACCACCCGTATTCGGTCCAGTAATGACAATTGACTGATATTCTTGTCCTAAAATAATATCATTGGCAACTACTGATTTAGGTGAAATTAACGGATGTCTTGCTTGCCAAATGGCAACATGGTTCTCTTCATCAATAATTGGCTCATTTGCTTTTATTTGTTTGGCATAGAGCGCTTTGGCATTTGCGATATCTAAACGAGATAATACATAGTGATTTTGTGTTAGTGAAGGTGTGTGAGGCATTAATTTTTCTGATAATTCCAGTAAAATACGCTCGACTTCTTTCTTTTCTTGTAATTGATAATCACGTAATTTATTGTTCAAGTTTACAATGGCTTGTGGTTCCATAAATAATGTTTGACCAGTTGCACTTTGGTCATGAACAATTCCACCGAAAGTTGATTTGTACTCTGCTTTAACAGGAACAACATAGCGATCATTACGAATTGTAATTAAAGAGTCTGTTAAATATTTGGCATATTTTCCTGTGACATATGTATCCAATTGCCCTTTAATTTCTTGTTCGGTTCTAGAGATTCCTTGTCGAATTCCCTTTAATGCAACGGATGCATCATCTAATACATACCCATCTTCACGAATCGATAGTTGTAATTGTTTCGAAATTTCTGGTAAATATTCTAATTTCTCCACTAATTGTGGTAATCGATCTAATACAATGTCTTCTTCCTTCACTTTTTCAAAAAAAGTTGCCACTTGATTTGTAGTTTGTAATACTTTTAAGATTTCACTTAATTCTCTTCCATTTAAACCTGCTTCTACTTCTAATCGTTTAATGGAAACACTAATATCTTCTAATTTAGGAATCGGAATTCCTTGTTTTAATCGTAAAATTGTGACAGCATCTCTTGTTTCTTCAATTTTATGTCGAATTTTTTTAGCATTTGTTTCAATTGGTAATTGAAGAATCATTGTTTTTGCTTTTTGAGTATTCGCAAATTCTCTGACAGCATGTCGAATTTTATGAAATTCTAAAATATCTTCAATTTTCTGATTCATGCTTTCTCCTCCTTTAGACAGAAAAAAAGTGAAAAATAAATATTATTTTCCACTCTTATAGATTTTACTATTTTTCATTGAATGGATTTCTAATCACAGATTATGAAAACAACCACATTTTAACAATTCCTGAGAATAATGGTGTATGTGTCACAATCCAATTCGCTAGAGTATGTCCTTCAAAAATCTTTTGTACGGAATCTGTAGGAATCATCGCTACTAAATATAATACAAAGAAAATCGCTACATAGTGGAAAACAAATCCTAAAATCGCTCCCCCTAATGTATTAAATTGCTTAATTATTGGTAATTTTGTCATTTCTTTAATCACTGTTGTAATTAAACGAACAATCGCCCAATTCACAACCATAATGACAATGAACGAGAATAAATAATAAAATGATTGATCCATTCCCAAAGCTTGTCCATCTGAAAAAACTGCCAAATGTGTTCCAGGAATATAAGATGGGAAAGGTACATACATTTCAATCATTTTAGAAAATGTTCGATAACCAAATATAGCAATAAAAGTAGAAATGATATAGCCAACAAGATGAAGGATTTGTAAAGCTAATCCTCTTCTAGCACCTGTATAAATTCCTAATAATAAAAATAATAAAATGCCAATTGTTACCATCGAGCACCTACTTTCTCCATAAATCTTCTTGTTCTGCAAATTGTTTTTCAAATTGTTCCTTACGTTCTAGAGCAATACTTTGACGTTTACTTCCTCTATGATGGGGAACATTTTTCTTCAATTGTTGATTTTCTTCTTCTAACATCATTAATTGTTCTTGTTTTTCTAATTGTAAACTCACTGCATTAATCGCTAGTAAAATGGCTTTTTCTTCATTAGAGCATTCTTTAGCAACTTCACTAAGTTCATTCCACTGTTCATTTAATAATTTAATGACGCTATGCATATGCTGATGAGATTTTGTACCTAAAATGGTATAAGTCTTTCCAGCAATGTTTGCACGATAACGCTGTTTCTTTTGAGACACAACTTTCATCCTTTCATTCGTTACCATATTATTTTAAGTGTACCATTTTTTTACCAAAAAAACACGTAAAATGGGATTTTAAAACGAAAAAGAAGCCTCACGGCTTCTTTTTTTACTTTAGAAGAATAAACTGTTATTTTTTTCTGATTGATAACTATCACGTACACGTTGCGCAGAACCAGGATCGACTTGGTTTAATGCTTTTTCGATAATCGCTAATGATTCAGCATAACGATAGAAATGATTAAATTGTTCTAAAGCTTGTTGAATTGCTGTATCGATTTCAGGATGTTCTAAACGATAACGATTGGCTTGTTGAATCATAAATTCTGTCAATTGCGCATTGTCCACAATTTCTTCTGTCATAATATCTAATTTTTCAACATCATCTTCAATGGTTTGATTTAATCCTGTAATTTCAGTCATATCTAATTTCACACGATTCATTAATTGAGATAATTGTTCGATACGAGAACTTGTTGCAAAGAATAATTCTAAATATTCTTTTGGTAAGCCTGGTAAATGATATTTTTCAATCGTACGTTTCATATTACGTAAATCTAATTCAAATACATCTAAACCATCACGAATACTCTTTTCTTGTTGACTTAAATCATTCAATGTATTTACTAATGCTAATTGATTTTCATCAATTTCTTTTAAAGTATTTAATACAATTTCATAATGTTCTTTCACAATTGAATAAGGAACTTGTTGATTTTGTAAAGCTTTACTGTAGTAAGCAACAGCCTCTTGTTCTTTTTCTAATTGTTTTGCAAAATCTTGAACACGATTAAATTCATTATTTGCTAATACAAAGTTTTGAGATACACGATCGACTTCAATATTTACATAACGGTTGCTTTGTAATACTTGATTTAATTTTCTCTCTACTTGAGCACGATTTCTCTTCACAAATGCTTTTGCTTCATATTCAGTTTCCATCACTAAATATAATTGATCAATTTCACGTGCAACTTTATCTAATTGTTGACGAGCTTCTTCTAATTCAGTTGCTTTAATATGTTCTCTTGCAACAGCAATAATCTCTTCAATTTTTTGAATTTCATTTGGGATAGAAATTTTAGGGAATTGATAGTGCTCTTCCACCATTTTTTGATAGCCTTCTTTTAAGTCAGCTACTTGATCTTCATAATCTTCTTCAATTTCTTTTAAGTATTTAGGAACTTCTTCAACGATTTGTTCGAAATCTTGCATTTCAGCTTCGATGCGACCTAGAACTTCTTTAGCTTCTAGGTGGTCACCTTCATTTGTTAAAGTATTGAATTTTGTAAAATCTAATTCTAAATAAGATAGACGTTTTTCTAATGACTCTAACGCTTCACCAAATGAGAAACTATGTGCTAATAAATCTTTACGCATACTTGCATAACGTTCTTGTAACACTTCCAATTCTTCACGGTTTTTCTTTTCACTGTCTAATAATTTTTGTAATGCTGTGTAAATTTTGTCTACTTCCGCTTTTGTTTCTTCAATTAATTGACTAGCTTGATTTGAAATTTGAGCACCTTTGACAAAATTCAAACGTTGTGTATATTGTTCTGCACTCACTAAAGCTGCTTCGATTTCTGGGAAGCGGAAACGAGTAATTGTTTGCCATGTTGCTTGCCATGTTTCATACGTGCGTTTTGTTTGTCCTGTTAAATTCAGATTTTTTAACGTAAATAAAATATCTGCAATTGGAACAGTCATTAATTTTTGTTTTTTAACTCCTAATTCTTCGATAATTTTACTTTGTTTTTGACTTAAGTAATGTGCTACTCCATAACCAATGGCCCCTAATACCACGATTACAAGTAAGAAATATAAAAATCCCATATCTCTTCCTCCAAAATTTATTTATCTACATATTAATTTACATACAGGACTAGTATATCACGTTTGTATACTCTATAGCAAAAAATTTTTTCGAAAAAAAAGGACCAAAATCCGTATTTTATAACGGAAATTTAGTCCTTGGGAAAGTTTCTTTAATTTCTTATTTGATTAATTCATAAATTGCTTCAGCATAAATAGCAGCTGAACGGAATAAATCATCTAATGCAAAGAATTCATTTGCTTGGTGCATTGTGTCAATTGAATCTGGGAATAAAGCTCCATAAGCTACTCCACGTTCAAAAATACGACCATAAGTTCCTCCACCAATAGATTGCTCATGAGCAGGAAGTCCTGTTTGTTTTGCATACACCTCTAATAATGTAGCTACCAATGGATCTTCTGGTGAAACATAGTGAGGTACTTGAGATTTACCAGCAGAAACAGTTAATCCATAGTTAGAAGACACCGCATTTGCTTTTGTTTCTACTGTTTTAGCATCAATTCCACGTGGGTAACGGAAGTTAACCACTAATTTTCCTCCTACTTCAGGAGCAAATGTTAAGATACCCGCATTTGCTGTTAATGGTCCCATTACTGAATCTTCAAATGCTACATTTAATTTTGCACCATCTGTATCTAAGTGAAGCACATCTGATGCAAATGATAAGAAGTTTTTCGCTTGTCCTGCAAAATCATATTGATTTAAGAATGCTGCTAAATAAGTAGCTGCATTAATTCCTGCATGAGGTGTTGAACCATGAGCTGATTTACCAACTACATCTAATACAACAACACCTTCATTCACTGAAGCTGTTCCTTCTACTGGATTTGCAGCAATATAAGTATCAAATGCTGCTACAAATTCTGAAGAATTTGGTACAACTACTTCTGCTTTTGCATCTTGAGGTACCATATTTTCTCTTAATCCAGAATGGAAGTTTTTCAATTGGTATTCGCCAGTGCTTTCTCCTGCAGCTAACTCAAAATGTAGAGATAAAATTCCTTTTTCCCCGTTAATAATTGGGAATTCAGCATCTGGTGAAAAACCAAAATCTGGCATTTCCTCTGTTTGGAAGTAACGATCCATACATTTCCAACCAGATTCTTCATCTGTACCAATAATGAAACGAACACGTTTTGAAACTGGTAAGCCTAATTCTTTAATAATTTTTAGTGCATAATATGCTGCCATACTTGGTCCTTTATCGTCACTTGAACCACGAGCATAAATACGGTCATTAATAATTTGTGGTTCAAATGGGTCTGTTTCCCAACCTGTTCCAACAGGAACAACGTCCACATGTCCTAATACTCCTAATGTTTCTTTATAATCAGGATTTGGAGCAAATTCAATATGACCTGCTAAATTTCCAACCATTTTTGTTGTAAATCCATCACGTTCCCCAATTGCTAAAAAGGCTTCTAAAGCTTTTTTAGGACCAGGACCTACTGGTGCATCCTCACTTGCTTTTGAATCATCACGAACACTATCAATACGTAATAAATCAAATAAATCTTTTAATAAGTCTTCTTTACGACATTCAACTTCTTTTTTCCAATCAATTGTCATATTATCGCTCCTTTACGAAATTCATTAGGTTTATCTTATCATTTTTCTATATAATTTGCTAGAAGAGAACACTAAAAAAGGAATAAGAAACATTCATTTCTTACTCCTCTATTGACTACAATTCTACATTAAAAATTTTTAAGACTTCTAATTCGGAATCCTTTAAACTACGAAACTCTCCAAGTTTTAAGGATTCATCTAAGTGTAATGGTCCCATACTGATTCGTTGTAAATCTACGACCGTTTTTCCGCAAGCTTTCACCATACGTTTCACTTGATGAAATTTACCTTCTTTTATCTTAATTTGAACGACTGAAGTTTGATGACCCTCATCAATAGAAAGAATCTCTAAATGAGCCGGCATACATTCATAACCATCATCTAATATAATTCCCTTTTCAAAAGAAACTTGATCCTCCTGAGTCATGATTCCCTCAATTTTAGCAACATAAGTTTTTTCCACATGTTTTTTTGGAGATAACATTGCATGACTCAAAGCTCCGTTATTTGTTAATAATAGAAATCCATGCGTATCAATATCGAGTCTTCCTACCGGAAAGACTCCACGTTTCTGTGCTAATTCACCAATCAAGTCCAAAACAGTTGCGTGTTTCGTATCCTCTGTTGCTGAAATAACGCCTTTTGGCTTGTTCATTACATAGTACAAATATTTTTCATAATAGACTCTTTCATCATCTAGGTAAATTTCGTCTAATTTTTCATCGATTTGTACCTTGCCATTCGTTACAATTTCTTGATTTTTGCGAACACGCTTTTGTTTTAAAATTAATTTTACTTGAGAACGTGTTGCTATTCCAGAATCGGCTAAAAACTTATCTAGTCTCACTGAACCTACTCCTTCATTTTTAGTTTTCTACGAATCGCAACCATTCTTTGCCCTAATAATTCGTCTGCTAATCTTGTATATAAGCTCATCAATCCATAAACAATCGCTCCAACAAAACCAACAATCGCTACAGCAATCATCGCCATTAATTTTCCATCAATATTAATGATTTGTTTTAACCCTACTAGAGTTAAGGAACTGACAATCATCATAATGAATGAAATCCCTATTACTTTTACTAATTGAATCCCCACTTTTTTAAGATTAAATAAGGTTTGATAATATAAGTGATACCCCATATAAACGGTTGCTAAAATAAATCCAAGACTTGTCGCCCATAATGGACCTGCACCTTCAAAGAAGTAAATCATCATTGGTTGCCATAACATTTTCACTACTAAAGCAATGACTAAAGCTTTAATTGCAATCACATGTTGCTGCATGGATTGTTGAATGGAAGTAAAGACTGTAAAAGCTCCCATAAAAATACATAACACACAGGAAATCATTAATAAATACGTTCCATCTTTACTTGGTGAATAAAACACATTGTAAATTGGTTCTGCTACAACTGCCATTCCAACAGAAGCGGGAATCATAATAAAGGAATATAAACCAATATTTTCCTCAATCACATTTTTCACTTCTACATGATTTTTCACGGAATAATGAGAAGCTAATAATGGTAATGCCGCTGTTGAAATACTAATGGCAAGAGACAAAATAATCATAATAATTTTATTGGCATTAAATCCAAAAATTGTTAATAATTCTTTACTTTGTTCAAAATTCAAATGAGTAAATGTTATCGCTAGTGGTTGGAAAGTTTCTTGATCCAAAATACTAATTAATTGAATACTTGAAGTCACAATCACAAATGGTAAAGCTTCACGAATCACTTCAAACACAATACGACCAAAACTCATATTACGAGCAGGACGCCCTTCACTCATTAATCGCTTCATTCCAGGCATATCTTTCCACATTTTATAGCCTAAATAGACAAATGCAACAACTGCCCCAACAAATGCAGCAAACGTTGAATGCGCTACTGCCACTGCATAACTGCCACCGAATAACTTCATAACAAAGAACGTTAAAAGTAACATATAAATAATACGCACGATTTGCTCCCATAATTGAGATTTAGCAGAAGGTGCCATATCACTATACCCTTGATAATACCCTCTTAATAAACTTAATGGAGGAATAATCACAACTGCTGGAACTAGCGAACGAATGACCATGATACTATCTTGAATTTCTTGAGCAGAACCCCCTTTTGCAAAATAAGGAGCCGTTACAAACATAACAATCGCACTAACAATCCCTGTTGCGGTCATAAATAACATTCCGCCTTTAAAAATATTCCAACTTGTCTCGTAATCTTTTCTCGATTGATTATCTGCCACAATTTTTGAAATAGCTACTGGAATCCCAGCCGTTGAAATTTGTAATACTAATGCATAAATATTGTATGCAATGAAATATAAGAAGTTGGCATCATCTCGTTGAGTGGCAAACATCGCTCCCCATGGAATAATGTATAATGCTCCTAGTAATCTAGAAACCATACTACCAATCGTTAACCAGGAAGAACCTTCTAATAATATTTCTTTTGAATCTCTTTGCATACGGATTTTATCACTTAATCCAATTGATTTTTTACTGTTCCGTATCATAATATCCTACTTTCATGAAAAGTTTTTCTAATCCTAAGCGTACAATATTTTTCAAGCATTGTAAAATAAAAAATAAAATGACTGTTTAGCATTTTATTGCTGAAACAGTCACTCATTCTATTTAACGTTCTCTAATGTAAAACTACAAAGACTTTTCATAGTAGTTTAGGCATGAGATTCGCTCTGCGAAGCTGCTGCCGTCCATTACTACTATTCCAGAAAAGTCATTTAAAAATCAAGGTTGTATCAAATGATGCTTAAATGCATATATCGTTGCTTGTGTACGATCTTCTACTTGCAACTTCGATAAAATATTCGAAACATGCGTTTTCACCGTTTTTAACGTAATAAAACACTCGTCCGCAATTTCTTGGTTCGATTTTCCTTGAGCAATCAATAAAAGCACTTCTTTTTCACGACTCGTTAATTCTTCATACAAACGAAACTCTTCTTCAACTTCATGACGATGCTCTAACTTCTCACTCACTTCTTTTTCGAATACCCCTTCTCCACGATAAGTATCACGAATCGCTTGAGCAATTTCAGAAGCAGACGAAGTTTTTAGTAAATAACTTTTTGCTCCAGCACTAATAGCTGGATAAACTTTTTCATCATCAATAAAACTTGTCACAATAATAATTTTAGCTTCTTTCCATTTCGATAAAATTTCTTTTGTTGCTTCAATTCCATCCATGACAGGCATCACTAAGTCCATTAAAATAATATCCGGTTTTAATTCCAATGCTTTTTCAACACCAATTTTCCCATTTTCTGCTTGGGCAATCACTTCAATATCTTCTTGAACAGATAAATAAGCTGATACCCCTAATCGAACCATTTCATGGTCATCTACTAATAAAACTTTAATCATTCAACTACTCCTTCTCCTACTTTTGAGGAATTTTTATTTCTATAATGGTTCCTTGGTTTACAATACTAATAATTTTGCATTGTCCTCCCATTCCTGCAACACGTTCTTCAATATTTTTCAAACCATAACTTCCAGATTTGGAAACACTTGTATCAAATCCAATCCCATCATCTACTAGTTTTAAAATAATATAATCATCCATTTGTTTTAAAAATACTTCTAATTGTTTGGCTTTTGCATGTCGTAATGTATTCGACACCAATTCTTGTACAATTCTAAACAGGTGATCTTCAAATGTACTTGGAAGGGTCACTTCATCTAGTTCCCAATGAAGCGATAATTGCACTTTCGTCGTTAATTCTCTTAATAAACTTTCAATCCCTTGAACTAATGTTTTATTTTCGAGTGAAATTGGACGTAAATGTAAAAGTAACGCTCTCATTTCTGATTGCGAATCATTGATTACTTTCTCTACTAAAGCTAGTTGTTGTTGGATTGCTGGAGATAGTTGATTTTTTTGTTCATTCATAGCTGATAACATCATCATCGCAGCAAACAATTGTTGGCTCACTGAATCATGTAACTCTCGAGCAATACGATGTCTTTCCAATTCAATAATTTCTTCCTTTGTTTCTTCACCAATATATTCCGGTCTAGAAGAAATCTGTTGAAGGTTTTGAACAAACTGCTCTTGCATTTCTGCAATTTTAGCAGTTTCTTGGAAAAATGTATCCAATCGTATCATTAATAAAGGACGATACCAAATGTCATCCACCGACTTTTTAACATTTGAAAATTGCTGATTTCTAATCGCTTCTAATTGATTATAAATAACAGAATCCGTTAATCTTTGTAAGAAAAATACAATACTTGCTGCCATAAAAGTTATAATAAAGACGATTACCGTCACTACTAAAAATAATACAATTAATTGATTCGAAGATAATTTTTCTAATAATTCAATATCAAATAATGAATGTAGAACATTCACTCCTATTAAAAAGATGCTAGAGACAAATAAAAACACGACAAAACAGACACGTAAAAACCACTTCTTCATGCTTCAATCACCTCAATTTCTCCTATAAGGACTGATGAGATAATGATAATTTTCTTATTACTTGATTCAAAACGTTCTGAATACATTGTAACTGTCTCATTTTTTAATTTTAACTGTTCTCCTTCAAACTTTAACTCGCCAATAAATGCATTATGACAAAGTTTTACCCCAATTCCAATTGGAACAATAACACGAATACGCCCCATTCCTTTTCGAATCATAATGGTATTTTGTTCATTGGGAAGAACGGTATTTCCTAAATCGATAATCGTATCTCCCATAAATTGGCTAATATTAATATCATCCCATTCAAATGTATCTTTTCCAATTTTTTGGACTCCGATCCATTCCTGTCTTTGCGTATCAAATCGCTCAGAAGGTTCTTCTAACTTAACAGAAACATATCTTTTTTTCTTCCAAATCCATTCACTGCCATCTGAAAAATATTTTTTGATTAATTTTCTTCCATAGGAAAGACCGTAAACGATCAAAATACTTCCAGCTAGCCAAATTCCCCATGTAGAAAATACAGCTAAAAGAATCATTAATATTCCAAAGAAAAGTCCATTTGTACGAATAAAACGATTTTTTAATTGAACAGCAATTCCAACAAAAATAATTCCTAACACAAATAAATATAATAAATGGGCATTTGTAAACAGCTGAAATCCTGTTAAAGACATCCCAACTGCTATGATAAATAGAATGGAGATGAATCGATTATTTTTCATTTATATCCTTCTTTCTTTAGAAAACTTCTCACTATAAAAGTATCATATTCCTTCGTTTCTGACTATCCATCTAAAGACTGATTTCAAAAAATGCTAGGTTAGTGAAGCTTTATCGTTAGGTTTTATTCTAACATTTTGTCAACACTTATCCTAGCATTTACTGATTATGCAATTGGTGGGTCTTGCGGTTCATTATCAGAAGTAAAAGCATCCACGTTTACTTTTCTTGGCTTACTTCCTTCTGAAGGTCCTACATACCCTCTTGCTTCTAACTCTTCAATTAAACGAGCGGCACGATTGAATCCAATTTTAAATCGGCGTTGAATATAAGAAGTACTAATCGTTTCTAATTCTCGGATCATTTCTAATACTTCATAAAATAAATCATCTTCCGGATCATCTGAACTACCCTCTGATGTTTCTGGAAGCATCATTGTCTCATCGTATTCCACTTCTTGTTGTGTTTTTACAAAGTCGACAATTCTTTCTACTTCTTCATCGGTTAAATAAGCTCCCTGTACACGAATCGGCTTATTCTCACCCATTGGAATGTATAACATATCTCCTCGACCAAGTAATTTTTCAGCACCACTTGAATCAATAATCGTCCGTGAATCTGTACCACTAGATACTGCAAAGGCAATTCTTGAAGGTACATTTGCTTTAATAATTCCGGTAATAACATCAACAGATGGACGTTGCGTTGCTAAAATCATATGAATCCCTGCTGCACGAGCCATTTGTGCTAAACGAATAATCGCATCTTCGACTTCATTACTTGCAACCATCATTAAGTCAGCTAACTCATCCACAATTACTACAATATATGGGAGTAATGGATTGTCTTCTCCAGTTTCCGCATTATAAGAAGCTACATGCGCATTATAACCATCGATATTTTTCATTCCCATTGCGGCAAACATTTCATAACGTTTTTCCATTTCAGTCACAACTTTTTTCAAAGCTTGCGCTGCTTTTCTTGGATTTGTTACAACAGGCGTTAATAAATGAGGAATCCCATTATAGCCATTTAACTCTACCATTTTAGGGTCAATCATCATTAATTTAACTTCATGAGGTTTTGTCTTCATCAAAATACTTGTAATAATCCCATTAATACAAACAGACTTCCCACTACCAGTTGAACCAGCAATTAATAAGTGAGGCATTTTAGAAATATCACATAATCGAACATTTCCAGAAATATCTCTTCCTAATGGGACATCCAATGGTTTTGGTGATTGAAGAGCTGCTTGAATCACATCACTGAAAGCCACAAAACTTGTTTTACTATTTGGAACTTCAATTCCTACATAAGGTTTTCCAGGAATAGGCGCTTCAATACGAATATCTTTTGCAGCAAGAGCTAAAGCAATATCATCACTTAAATTCACAATTTTACTAACCTTCACTCCAATAGCAGGCTTAATTTCAAATTTAGTTACAGCAGGCCCTACTAATGGATTTGGCATCACTTTTGCTTCTACTCCAAAACTTTCAAATGTTCGCTCTAAAATTTTGAGATTCTTCTCTACAATCATCTTCTCATCAGATTGATCAGATGGCGGAATTGGATTTAATAATGTTAATAGGGGTAATTGATAATCTGAATCATCAGTTCCTCCATTAATGACAAAGTCTTCTAAATCCTCTGTATCTTCCTCTACTTCTGTAGGTTCGATAGAATGTTTGAAAGAAGTTGGTTCTTCTCGTTTCGGTTGAATAAACTCCTCTTCAACAATTGGTTTTGTAACAGGAGGAGGTGTTACTTCAGGATAAAGTTCTTCAAACTCATCCTCATCCTCTTCTTCCTCTTCATCAAAAACAAAGTTTTTCATCTTATCGATTAAAGAAGGTTTCTTTTCTTTGACTTCTTTTGGTTTTGTTTCAATCACTTCTGGTTTAGTTTCCCGTACACGAGATTCTTTTTCAACTTTATTCTCTTCTAGTTGGTGTTGAATTTGAGCAGTCCAATTTCTTAAAACTTCGAAGACATCTCTTAAGTGAATTTCAAATGCTACAAATATAGCAATCATAAATAGTACGAAAATCGTCAAATAAGTTCCCCATTGAGAAACTAAGAAATACGTCACCGTATAAAACAATGCTCCAATCATTCCGGAACCTAAATTTTGTTCGTTCGTATTTGCTTTAAAATCAATCGCATAACGAGCCATCATTTCTTTAAATAATTGCCCTCCAGCTTGGACATGATTACTAAAACTTGCTACTTCAACCCATAGAAAAATCGCAATCAAAAGACACGTTGCAACACCAATCCATTTTTTAGGAATGGAATGAATTCTACCACGGAATAATACTCCTATTGAAGCGATTATTCCAACAATCCCCGCATATATCAATAAATCTCCTACAAAAAAACGAATACTATTTGCAAAGAATCTTCCTAAAAATCCTAATTTGAAAATGGCTAAAAATTGAATGAAAATCAAAATTGCCATTACAATTTCAATAGATATTGCAGAATCTGTATTCTTTTTCGTAGATTTTCGTTTCTTCTTTTGTTCTTGCTTAGCCACTTTACTCTCCTTCTGAATATAGTTTTCCTTCTGGTGTTAAAATGAGGACTCCATAATAGAGTTGCAAACAATCTTCACAAGTCTCACAATATTCACATTCATTTTCATTCCAAAATGCACAAGAAAACTTCTTCTCACGTTTCTTTTGATATTGCGCTGTATATTTTTCTACTAACTCTTGATAAAGCTTTTTTGCTTGTTCTATAGTGGAACAAGATTCTTCTAGAACAATCATCTCTTTCCAATCGTCCATCATCCACCAAGGTTCATCGACCCCTTTTGTCTGAATAACACAATACATACAATCACCTCTTACTAACAGTATACCAAACTTTTTCAAAACTTGTTATCTTCATCCATTGAAAATTCATATATTTTTGTTAGGATAGTTAAAAGGAGGAATTCAAATGATTACATTACGTCTTAGAGTCTGGGGACTTGTTCAAGGAGTTGGCTTTCGTTTTTATACAAAACGTTTAGCAGACCAATTACAAATAAACGGAATGGTTAAAAATAAAATCGATGCTTCCGTTGAAATCATTGTCCAGGATACCCCAGAGAGAGCCTATGCTTTTGTAGACCGAGTAAAAACCTCTCCCCCATCTCCGTATGCAAAAATCCGTTCATCAACAGTAGAAATTATTGAAAATGAACCGATTTATAAAGGATTTTCAATCTATTATTAATAAGAGCGAAATCCATATACACTGATTTTCATTGCTATTCTATTCAATATAAAGTAAAATGATTGTGTTTGACAGAAAAAAATAAAGGAATGTGATTCATGAAATTAGCAAAAAAAGTTCAATTAGCAGCTCTATCGAGCTTACTTGTACTATTCCTATCTGGATGTGTACAAATCGACAAAGCCACTAATCAACCGTATGGGGTTGTATATGATTATTTAGCAGTACCGACTCAAACCATTTTAAACTGGATTGCTTCAGCAATTGGTGGAAATTATGTCATTTCTATTATGATTGTTTCAATTGTTGTTCGTATTATTTTAATGCCAACGATGTTTAAACAAATGAAAACAATGTTAATGAACCAAGAAAAAATGGCGTTATTAAAACCATATATTGATAAAATGAATGAACGTTATGGAGATGACCCAACACCAGAACAACGTATGGAAGTTCAACAATATACAATGGAAATTTATCGTTTAAATAATGTTTCATTAACAGGTGGGATTGCTTCTGGATGTCTTCCAGTATTAGTCACAATGCCAGTTTATAGTGCTTTATATAATGCGATTTTATACTCTCCTGAAATTTCAAATAGTTCATTTATGGGAGTTTCATTAGGTAGCACGTATTTACCAATTGCGATTGCAACTGCGGCTATTTATTTAGTTCAAGGATATATTAGCCAAATTTATATGGATGAAACGCAAAAAGCTCAAGCAAAAGCGACTCTATATATGATGCCAGTTATGATGTTAATGTTCACGGTTGGTACAGCTGCAGGGATTGGGATTTACTTCTTCACTTCTGGTTTAACTGCAATCTTACAAACATGGATTCAAAACCAATTCATTCGTCCAAAAGTACTTGCAGAAATCGATGCTGAACTAGAAGCTCAAGGAAATAAAGTTATTCTTCCAGAGACTTCAAATGTTGTAAAGAGTGCTAATCCAACCACTACTGCACCAGCTCAACAAACATTTGCACAAAGAAACCGCACATCAACAGGAAAAAACAGCGGAAAACAAAATAGAAAATAACCACAATCATAAAAAGGTCTTTTCTTACTTAATAGCATTAGGACGCCAGTAGCCAGCTATGCTGTCTCTTGGCTAAAATTCGAGCCTTGGTCTCGAATATACCTGTAATATTATCTACTTTCGCAGATAATATTACTCATGCTATTAAAGAAAAGACCTTTTTATTTTATACATCTTTATATCCATTTTTAATAAACATATACTCATCTTCATACAAAAAAATGAAATAAAAAATAGTTTTCTAATCTCTAAAAATAAAAAAACGTGAAGTTGGAAGTTTTCCTTCTTTCCTTCACGACAATGGTTCCGTCTACTAAATAACTTTTCTTTCGAATGGGTCGATGCTGATTCCTTGTTCTAATACTTGTTTTGCGTATTCTTTTGCTCCGAACAATGAATGATCTTTATAGTTTCCACATTGTACTGCTGAAATTCCTTGAATATCTTCAAAACGAATTTCATGAACAATTTGTTCTAGTGTTGTTTTTAGCGCAACGGCAATTGTTTCTGCACTTGGTGTTCCCCATGTAATTAAATGGAATCCAGTACGGCATCCAAATGAAGAGATATCAATAATTCCGTCTACTCGATCTCTTAATAAATCCGCTAATAAATGTTCAAATGTATGAATGACACCTGTTGGCATTTCTTGCTTATTCGGTTGTAAGAAACGAATATCAAAATTCGTAATACGATCTCCTTTTTCTCCTACTTCTTCTGTAATTTTACGCACATAAGGTGCAATTACTTTATTATGATCTAATGTGAAGCTTTCTACTTCTGCCATAACAAAACCTCCTAGTAATCTTTATAACAGAGCCACTATACACCAAAATAGAAAGCACTGTCAATGAAATGAAATTCATGCGTTTGTGTAGTTTTAAAGTATCGTGCTATAATCGATAAAGAAATTATTGACAATAAAAGGAATTTATTATGAAAAGAAAACCAGCATTCAGACGAAAACTATTTTATTTTTCAAGTCCTCTAATCATTCTTATCAGTTTGATTATTGGTTATTTTATTTATGGTTATACTGCTTATTATCGTTTAGAAGATAATCTGACTTTATCAGTTACAATCCATACCGACCAATCTCTCAATACTGGAAAAGATTATACCATATCCTCTTTTAATATCGGATATGGAGCTTACCCTCAAGACTATAGCTTCTTTATGGATGGTGGAAAATATTCAAGAGCTTATAATCGACAAACCGTATTAAATAATATGCAAGGAATCCAAAATGCTATTCAGATGATTCAACCAGATATTGCTCTATTCCAAGAAATAGATACAGATGGAGATCGTTCCCAACATGTGGATGAAGTGGAATTCATCACTCAGGCTTTTGAGAAACAAAATTGGGTATTTGGACAAAACTATGATTCACCTTATTTATTTTACCCACTATTAGATCCCATTGGAAAAGCAACTTCTGGACTCCTAACGATGTCAAAATACACGATTCAATCTAGTCAACGATATAGTTTACCAATTGAAACGAATTTCAATAAATTTTTCGATTTAGACCGAGCTTTTACTATTAGTTACTTACCCGTTTCAAATCAGAAACAATTAGCATTAATCAATATTCACTTATCTGCATATACAAAAGATCCAACGGTTGGAAAAAGCCAATTAGAAAAGCTATTCCGTTCTATGGAAAGTGAATATGAAAAAGGAAACTATGTTATTGTCGGTGGTGACTTTAATCATGATATTTTACTTGGAAAAAGTCCGGAAGTCTTCCAAACATCCGATGAACCACAAACTTGGACTCATCCATTCCCAGTAGAAAATCTTTCAAAGCATTTTACATTAGCCACTCAAGGATTAGCAGAACAAAAAATTCCTTCAGCTCGAGCATTAGATGAAGGCTACCAAAAAGGAAGAACTTTTGTAACATTAGTCGATGGATTCATTATTTCAGACAATATACAATTCAATCATGTCCACGTACATGACTTAGACTTCCAACATTCCGATCACAACCCAGTTTCAATGAGTTTTACATTAAAATAAAAAATAGCGCATTATAGCGCTATTTTTTTATTTTATCCAAGATATATTATTAATTTTTGTTTTTCTCACTTTTTTATATTTTCTAATATCACTTTCATGTAAAGTAATTAATCTATAATAATTTCCTACTTTTCTTAATCCTAATACTAAAGCAGTTCTTCCTTGTTCTTCATAGAAAACTAAATCAAGATGCATGTTATTACTATTTAAGTCTTTATTTAAAACACAAACTTTCACTTTTTTATCATAGAAAACTCTTTCTATAAAAGAATAATTAATAAATCTAGAAAACATCTGTCGAAAATTAGTACTTTTTGTAAAATCAGATAAAAATAATTTATTATCTTTTATCCTTTGTATACTCGCAGTCGCATTGATACTTTTATCTAAGACATAATGTAATCCCAATAAATGGTGCAAATCATGTTCATGAAAGGTAACAACAATTTTATCAAATTTAGGATAGTTTATCTCCAATAAACATTTTTTATGACAAAACTTTTCCTGATAATCGATTAAAACACTTTGTAAAGTTGCATCATTATCCATAGTCGCTCCTTAAAGCAAAAAAAATAAGCACGGAACGGAATAGTCTCCGAACAAGACAATCGATTAGTTACTCATATAAAGCAACTAACTCCCTACTGTTGTGCTTTTTAGGCTTATCGCAAGGGAACAGTTCATTAGCTCTGCCAAGCAGTGTAACGTGCTTTTTTACACTTCTATATCACTATAGATTATTGAAAAAATCTGTAATTGAAAGGATAAAATTTCTCCCTCAACTCTGACATCATTCTATAATAACTATTTTCTTTTGTCAATTTTTAGTGATTCTATCAATTTTTACTTTCAAATTCATCAAGATATAATACTTCTACTTGTCCTGACCAATCTAATATACAACCAATGAAATCAACAATATCTAAATCCTTCATTTCATACGTTTCCCCATTATTCACACTGGCGGTTGCATCTTCAATATAAGTTACTTTATATCCTCTATCTGAAGCAATAATAGCAGAAAATAAGCAGCAATATTCCGCATTTAACCCTGTAATGACTACTTCTTTAATTTGATGCTTCACTAAAATCTCCGTCAAATCTTTACATTGAAAAATATTTGGAGTCTCTTTTTCAACAATATAGTCAGCTAAGACTGACAATTCTTCATCTAAACGTCCACTTTCATTTCCATTGTAAATAATACTATTTTCATCCTCATCAATATGTCTCGTATTAATGATGATATCTCCATTTTGTTTAAAAATATTTTGTAACGTTAAGATGTTTTTTCTTAACTCGTCAAAATTTCCACGTTCTAACATGCCTTTTTGACAGTCTAATACAATTAGTGCTTTCATTTGTTCGGTTTCCTTTGTTTATATACATATAATTCTAATGTTGTAGGATTTTAAGCCAGAAATTGCTTCGGATTTTCTCTAAATTCCGTAAATTGAATAACATGTATTTTATTTCCACTATTTTCTTCAAAAATTGACTTAATTTCATTTACTGATGAAGAGATTGGATAAGTTTCATTATCAAATATGGCAAAATATTCTACATTTGATTTATAATTTTTCAATAATTGAGTATCCATTGCTAAAATTTTTGATCTATCTAAATTATTTCCATTCTTAATTGTTCGAATTAAGTTTTCTGAAGGTTTATTATTTCTTCTAGTTGGGATACTAAAATCAAATTGAACTGTAACCCCAGCTTTACCAGCAAAAGACGGTTTGGTTGAAAATAAAATTTCATTTTCACTTAGAATAGATTCAATTTCTTCACTAAAAAGAGTTTTTATATTAGATTTTTGTAACACTATCAAATCATTAACTTGCAAAATTCCTTGTAATAATCTTTGCTTTGCAATTGCAAACTTTTCTAAACTTGTCTTTATAAAAAGTTCTTTACCATTCAACTCAATCCCTAAATTATCCGTAATATTTTTTAGCAATCCAAAATGAGTTTTATTTCTTTTGGAGAAGTAAATACCATGATTTTCTAATTCAGAAATTGTCCAACCATCATCAGTGACAATAATTTCATCATTTTGTAAAAACTCTACATACATTACAATAGAATCAAACTGATTATCATAAAATAAAGTGTTAATTTTTACGATATCATCTGACAAATCAATGAAATCATAATCTTTAAATAACCAATCAAAATAGATTTGCTTTAAAGTTTCTGATTTAGCCACTATACTCAACTCCTTATCTCATTTTTCAATATTATTATACTTGAAAAATTTTTCTACTGCATCTATTATTTCATGTACAATTGGAAAATCACTTTTTTCTAATGAAATAGCAATTGAATCCTTTTTATCATTTAAACTCGAATAAATATGAATATGACTACCTTCAATTATTTCTTTGGTTCCAGGATTTATATGTCTTTGTGTTGGATTAATATCCAATCTCACTAAATGATGTTGAAATTCTTTAAATCTTATATGAATAGAAAATCTTTCTAAATCTAATCTTCCTCTATATATTTTTACAATATACTCAACATCTTCAGAATCTAAAACTATTTCATCAAAATTAACTTGATTTAACATCGATGATAATTGTTCTTGTAAGCTTTTATTAAATTTTACAGAATTAAAAGGTTTCTTAAGACGTTTTATTAATTGCTTAACTTCATTGTCATTCAAATTATTAAAATCCATTAAAATCATCCCTTTTCTTTGTTTTATCTTCTTATATTTGAATAATAAAACTCAAAAATTGTAAATTCAAGTAATTTTTTAAAAAGTGATGGTCATTTTGATGGTCAGTACTCCTTCTAACTAAAAATTGGTTATTATCTAGTTGAAACATAAGTCATTTACGATAAAAAGAAAAAACTTTTCTTCGTAGCAAAAGTACATTGTACAGGGAAAATTTGAGACCTAGGCTCAAATTTTAGCCATGAGACAGCATTTGCTGGCTGCTGGCGACCTTGCTACGTAAGGAAAGTTTTTTTCTTTTTATCGGTTAACCGACGCTACCTTCCATTTTAAAGATATAAATTACAATGAGTAAACATAGTCGACAAATGCCGTCAAATATAGCTTTTTGATAAAATTACTATTTCTGTAAATAACGGTAAATGAGAACTCTCTGGTACTTTTTCTGTACCTCAAACGTATCTATTCCACTCCCACGGTAAAGATAAAATACCTTACCTATACATAAGTTATCATCTATTCATTTTCCAGTTGAACTCCGAGTGAACTCCGAGAAACACCTCTATTGAACGCCGAGGGAACGCCGAGAAAATTCTCTTTTTGAAGCTCGAGGAAAGCTCGAGAAAAACAATCGAACCAAGAACGAACAAAGAGAAAATGACAAATTGAAGCTAGAGGGAAGCTAGAGAAATTTCAAATTTTACATAATCACTATTCAACTTTTCAAGGTGTAAATGTCATAGAGTTACTATAGCATAAATTTCATGAAAAACTATAAAAATCGATCGAATTATGATGCTATTTACCCTTGTATAAGCTCCTTGCATCATATTGCCTTAATATTATCAAAAAGAACGTATCAGAATAGCTATAACGGCTCTTTCTCATACGTTCTTATCGTTTATGATGCTATTTGTGATGCATCATAGCTTAATTATCCTCTTTTTCATTCTTTGCTCTCTCTATTTTCAACTCAACTAGCTTTCTAATGAATTTTTGTAATGTTTTATCAAGTATTTTTGAATATTTTCCCACACTCACATTAAAATCCTTTGAGTGTGGTATATCTGATATAGGTTTATATCTAAAAGTGTTTATTAATTCATAAGTAATACTAGTGTATTCTTTATCCAAAGATGATGCCATTGATGCTTTAGTAAAATACTTTTCCAATATCAATGCTCTTTCTTCCTCTTCCAGTTGCTCTAATACACCATGAAATAGCTCTAATGATATTAATTGCTCTTTGCTTGCTAGATGAGTATAAGTCTGTATTAAATATATCTTTTTAAAATATATCCAACTAATAGCTGTAAACTCTTCCCCATAGTGCCAATACCTTCTACCTTTCTTTTCAATCTCAATCAATGTTTCTCATACCTTTCAATAACTTATATACAAGTAAGTTGCATCATGAATGATTATTCAACCTCTTTAAATATTGCACACCCTAAAAACAAAGCCACTTTTTCAACTGATGCATTTTTAACCCTATAAAACTCACTTTCATCTATTCCTAAGTCCACATAGCAAGCTATACCAGTTTTTCTCTTAATATAAAAATCATAGAATACACGATACTCTAACTCATCAAGGGTATTCATTGCCCCTTCAAATGACGTAATAAATTCTTGATACTCATTGTCTAAATTGAACACTGCTACTTTTTCGATATTTGAGTTATAGAGTTTGTTTGATTTTGACCCTAGTAAATGATAACTGGCTGTCACTTTTTGCTCTCCTAGCACCATAGCTTCACTCTTATAATTCGCATATAATC
The DNA here is from genome assembly GCA_963523795.1 of uncultured Granulicatella sp. Classification (GTDB taxonomy): domain Bacteria; phylum Bacillota; class Bacilli; order Lactobacillales; family Aerococcaceae; genus Granulicatella. The sequence continues at coordinate 25,874 of CAURER010000003.1, read as the reverse complement.
GGGCTAGTCGCTCTATCCTTTTTCTAGTTGGAACTGTATCAACCTTTCTAAATACCTCTTTTTTCAAAAAATTATCTATCTTATCCCAATCCATTTTAATACCCCCTATTGATTACTCTTCTTGCAATTTATCTAAACAAGTATAATCAAGTTTTAATAATTTTTCATCTATTTCAAGCTGAAAATCAATTGCATCATCAATAGAAAAATCAATCTCTATATCACTCAAATTGCAATCTATATCCATGCCCTCGTGTTTTAAATTATCCACCTATCCAGTCACTCCAATCTATAAAAATGTCAACTTTTGTCAATCATTCATAGCATCATCTTACTTGTATGTTATATCTGGTAAAATACCCCTTATTTTATCTCTGTATTGAAAATCAATAGATTATGTATAAATGTACTGCCAATGCAATAAAAAGGCTGTACGGTCAAAAATCCGTCAAATTTTAGCCATTTTAAGTGCTAGCATCATATCTAAAAAGAAAACTAAAAAGAGATGATGCCACTATATAAAAATCGATCGAATGATGATGCAAAAGAAAAGTGATTGATAGATATATAATCACTCTAACAACCACTTTCCCTTATTATTTTCAAGCTCTATGCTATTTTAAACTCTTTTGAGTATATTTATATCAATTATTCTCAAAAGCTAAATACACCTCGTTTTTTTGCAATTATGAGCTGAGTTTTAAACGGTAGTCATCTAGTAACTCAAGAGTTACAACAAATTTATGTGCATTTAATCTACTAACAATTCGTTTATCATATTTCTTTAGTAATTTTTGTTCGTCTAAATTAGTTGTAATGATTGTTGCTTTCTCTTCAGTACGACTCTCTAATATGCTAAATAAAAGGTTTGTTTCATATTCTGACGGTTTACCTGTCCCTAAGTCGTCAATTAATAACACGTCTGCTTTATTTAACAACTCTAAATAATGACCCTCTTGATTATGCCCATCACTGATAGATTGTTTAATACGTGTTAACAACTCATTGAAACTAACTGCTAAACATGTTAATTGTCCTTTTTCTTTATTTAGATCCTTACTTTTCTCATTAATGATATTTAACATTGCAAAAGCTAAATGACTTTTACCAGTACCACTTTTTTCACTGTATAAAATCACATTTAACGGGTTTCCATCAATTATTTGCATAGTAAGTTGTTTGGTAATTTTTTTAACAAATATCTTATTTTTGTCTTTACCTTCATCCCAATTCTTAAATGTTTTATCTAAATAACTTTTTTTAGAGATGATGCTTTTATTTCTCAAATAGGCTTTTTTAACAGTACTTGCATACTCATTTCTCTGAGTTAAATTGATTACACTATATCTTTCCTCTAACTCTTTATCATCTTGTCTACCCTTACAATAACAACAAACTTCTATACCTTTATTATTATAAGTGAAAAAATTTCGTTCCATTCCACATACAGAACATTTTTTAAGTCCGTTATAACTTAACGTTCCATTTGTTTTTTCAAATGTTTTTTCAAAAATGTCATCTTTCATTTTTGAAAAATCCATTCCTACCTTATGCACTTATATTTCCTCCTTGTTGTTTCACTGGACTTGCATCATATCCTAATGGGGAAAAAAATATCATTACACCTTGTTTATTACCCTCATACTCTCTAATTGAGATATTGCCTAGTTGATAGGCTGATACATATTCAGATAATAAACTATCTGTATACCAATCATTTTGTATAGCTTGTAAAATCTCGATATTAGAATACCCTTTGAAATATGATGCTAGTCTAATATCATTATCACTCATCTTGTAAATTTTATATTTTGATTTCACTGTAATAGTTTCTTTATTCTCAATGAAATTATAGTAATATGTTTTTCTTGTTTTATATTGCATCATGCAATCTCCTTTTCTTCTCTACTCTTACTGTATCTCTTAATCTTTCTCTTTCTCTATCTCTATATCTATTTCTAACTCTATATCTATTTCTCTTACTCTAATATATTTATTTTTTCGATAGAAAAAATGAATATATATATTACTCTATTTCTATCTCTTACTCTTCCTCTATCTCTTACTCTTTCTCTTCCTCTTCCTCTAGAGCGTTACATTTGTTTCAATGCCGTTACCTAAACATTTTGCCGTTACATAATAGCTTTAAAAACGTTACATGCCGTTACATACCGTTACATATCGTTACTTACCATTTAAAAAACGTTACATACCGTTACATACACAAAAGAGATAAAAATATTTTAACAATTAGCATTTTTAATAGAGTTTCTCTTTTCATTATAGGCGTCCATACGCTTTTCCAATTCTATATCAGTTGCATCATCTTCATTTGATTTCTCTTCTTCTGCTTTCTTTTTCTCTTCCTCTTTCTTTCTCTGTTTCTCTTTCTCTCTATGTCTATTCACTCGAGGAGTTGACTCTCCTTGTCCAACCATTGTGCTAAATTCGCTTAATATGAGTCTAGTCCGTCCCTCTTCATCTTTTTCAAATTCGATTAGCTCCATTTTTTCATATAGTTTTAAAATTTCAACAAGGTCATCTATATAGTCTTCCTCATTAATGATAAAAGCTATTTCTTCCTCATCAGTATCAAAACCTCCATCAAGTTGTATGATGCCGTCGGTTTCCACTGATGCTAGGAGCAATTCTAAATATATAACAATTAAAGCATAGCCATTCTCTTTCGCCTTTAATCTTCTAATTTTTCTTCTAAGAAAAAAATCTTTAAATAGTTTTATCCAATGAAATTTCTTTTTACGTTTCTTTTTACCTTCTTCATTCTCAATTTCATTATCTTTAATTTCTGTCATATTTTTACTCTCCTTGCATCATCTTCATACACATTTCAAACCCTTTTATATACCCTTCTAATTCATAGAATGCTACCTCATTGCAATTACATTCATCTAATTTAAAACATAATTCATTAATGTTTTTTTCATTCTCTCCATTTTTTATTGCTTTAAATAAATTTTCTAAGCACATTGAATATTTACCTTGAATTTCTTTTAATTCTTCAGTATTCAATACTTTAGTTACCTCGTCATCATTGAAATATATCCATTCTATGCCTTTTCTACTTAATTTCATCTTAAATTTCTCCTTTTATACTTTTTGTTGTATAATCGAGAAGAGAAAGAGTGCCTTTGCATCTTCTCGATTAGTAACCTTGCTATTCACTTTAAGTTTGCCGACTCAGTGAATAGCTTTTTTATTTTCAATATTTCTCATATTTATATTTCCTTTTCTTTATGATGCTGTTTACCGTGGGGGCGGTTATTAAAATTTCTTTTTATTTAAAAATTCGTGTACATCATACATATCAAACATGATTTCTTTACCTTTGTAAAAGCTCTTCAAACCCTCTCTTTGCCATTGTTCCACGACTCTAGGGGCGCAAGTGAAATACTCACATAAGCCTTTTTTATTCAAATAACGTGTATTTGCGTTAACTTTTATTTCTTGCTTTGCTGTATCAACTGCCTTTCTTGCTAGTTGTAACATTGTATTGTATAGCTCTTGTTGCACGCTATCTGGTAAATATACAGGAATAGCTTGTAACTCCATTTCATTTACTCCTTTCTCATTCGATCGATTTTTACCACTCAATAGCATCTTTTGTATCTTCCATCTCCTCTCTAATGTCATTAGCTAACCATACACCGTAACCAATACCGACTAAAAACGATATTCCCACGGTTAAAATAAGCTCCATGTTTTGCATCATAGCCACACTCATTTTTTACGCTCCTTTCAATAAGTCTTTCCATTTTTCTAAACTACTCGTTTTTAATACCGACAAAATCCGTTTCTCTTGCTTTATTTGAGATGAAATAGGTGCAATGTATTCCACTATTTCATTCGTTGTTTCTGCTATAAAATAGCCGTTTGCATTTCTATTTCTCATACTTAAAATAGGCACTCTGTATTTAAGTCTTAATCTTCTCACTAGCTACCTTAAACACCTCATACCTCTATTAGTATTCTCAAATTGCATTTCTTTTAGCAATTCTTTAGTAGTTTTGATATTCTCCCTACCAATCTTTAAAATACTTAATAATTTTTGTTCTTGCTCTGTTAAATTAGTCTTTCTTTTCATATATCAACCTCTTTCTTTTGTTTTTCATCATAGCAATAATCATAAAATAAATATTTGTCAAAAAGTAAAGAAAACTTAACTTTTCTCTAAAAAAAATATTCTATTACCTCGTTAGTTGAAATTTCCAACATATTACATAGCTCTTTTATTTCTGCTAAATTAAAAAATGTTCGTCCTTTCATTCTTGAAATAAAGGTAGTCTTATTAATTTTTGAATATTTCAAAAAATTTTCTTGAGTCCCATATTTTTCGATAATACGAGCCTTTAACTTTCTGTATTTTTCCATTTTATCCCTCCTTTATATACTTTTAGAAAGTATAGTTTTTTGAACAATTTTATTTTAACACTGATTTTTTATAAATGCAATATATTTGTACAGTTTTCTTAACTTTTTTATTGCTTTTTATAACTTTACACATTAAAATGCTAATTAAAGAGGTGACTTTATGGAAAATATATTTCAACAAAGATTATTAGAAACTATGAAAAAAAATAACATTCGTCAAGTAGACCTAGTAAATTCTACTGGAATAGGAAAAAGTGCAATAAACCAATATATTAAAGGTATTAATGTACCTAAGCAAGAAAGATTATTTCTTATTGCTGATGCTTTAAAAGTTGACCCTTTTTGGCTGTCTGGGCAAAAAGAAATTAATTTTGACGATATTAAAGATGAGTTAATTTCATTAGATAACCAAGAAACTAGTATTTATTATTCGAGTTTTAAAACCTTTTGGGAAAATTTTATAGAAAATAAAAAAATGAAAATTGACAATTTATGTTTAACAAAAGAAGATTTTGAATATCTAAAGAGAAATAAAGATGAAATTTATACTAGCTTTATCAATAAAGCACTTTATTCAAGCGACAACTATTTTGAAAGGTTTATAGCATCATTTAATCTAGAAAATATCTTCAAATTATCAGTAAAAAATATGCTTTCTTTAAGAGGTATTACTGAAATTGATACACTTCAAAACTTATTAAATATACTAGAAGACACAAAAGAAAAAATTGATAAAAATTATTTTTTTACAGTTAATGGTCAAAAACATTTTAACAATGATTTTAATAAAGAAACATACGATAGACTCATGCATCATTTTAGAAGGTTTGAAAATAATGTTAAAGAATTATATAACGATACTTATAATCGTTACTTTAAATAATAATTTTTGCATCATCTACCCTCTTCATTCTTAAAGAGAAAATCGATCGAATGATGATGCAATAGCAAGCAATACTTAAACATTCTTAAAATAATACATACTTTTTATTTTTACCGTGGGGGTGGAATTAGAAAGGAAAAATTATGATACAAGAATATAAATTAAAAGATGGAACAAAAAGATATAAAGTAAGAGTCTATATAGGTACTGACTCTTTAACTGGAAAACAAAAAGAAATTGTAAGAAAAGGTTTCAAATCAAGAAAAGAAGCCTCTCTAGCAGAAGCTCGATTAAAATTAGAATATGAAGAAAAAACATTTAATGCTAAAAATAATAAATACACCTTTCAACAGATATATGACCTTTTTCTAGTTGAGCATAAAAACACCGTCAAACCTGGTACTTATGCTACTACTGTAAGATATGCTAAATTACACATACTGCCTAAAATTGCTAATAAAAGGATTGATAGCTTTACGGTGTTAGATTGTCAAAAACTCGTCAATCAATGGGCAGAATATTTCAATAGTGCTAAATACCCTAAAGGAATTGCACAACAAGTATTTGATTATGCTATTAAGATGAATATCATTACAGATAATCCCATGAGAAAAGTAAAATTGCCTAAAAGAAAAGAAACAATAAATGAGGTCAATAAATTTTACAATACTCATGAATTAAAACATTTTTTTGATTGTGTTAAGGACTATGGAAACATGAAATATCTAGCCTTTTTTAGACTACTAGCCTTTACTGGAATGAGAAAAGGAGAAGCTCTAGCACTCAATTGGTCAGATATAGACTTTGAGAAAAAGGTAGTCCATATCACAAAAGGTGTTGTTTTAGATGAAAATGAAATACCAATGATTTCAACCACAAAAACAAAAAAATCAGTAAGAACGGTCAGTCTTGATGATGAAAGCCTTGCAACACTGAGAAGATGGAAACTAGAACAAGCTAAAGAACTCATGAGTATTGGTATCAACTCACTGAATAAGCATCAATTACTATTTACCTATGATGCCAATAAGCTGTATCGTCCTAGCTATTCTAACTGTTGGCTAGAACAAATTATCAAGAAATACAATCTAAAAAAAATAACTATGCACGGTTTCCGTCATAGCCATTGCTCTCTACTCTTTGAAATGGAAACACCTATTCAAGTGGTGCAAGAAAGGCTAGGACACACTAACATTAAAACTACCATGGATATTTATACTCATGTTACTGAAAAACAAAGAGATAATATAGCTGAAAATTTTGCAAAATATTTAGGATTTTAGCAATCTCTGGTACTTTTTCTGGTACTTTTCCCATTCTAAACAAAAAAGCAAGCCTAGGAACGCTGTTATATCAACGTTTCTAGCACTTGCTAGGGTTTTATCCCACACTACCCTCCATCTCGTACGCAATTAATCGGTTTAATTCAACTGCGTATTCCATTGGAAGTTCTTTTGTAAATGGTTCAACGAATCCCATAACAATCATCTCTGTTGCTTCAGATTCACTAATCCCTCTACTCATTAAGTAGAATAATTGTTCTTCAGAAATTTTTGATACTTTCGCTTCATGTTCTAAAGCAACTTTATCATTATGAATTTCATTAAATGGAATCGTATCTGATTTCGATAAATCATCCATAATAATCGTGTCACATTCAATATGAGAAATAGAATAATCAGATTTCTTACTGAATGTTACTTGCCCACGATAGTTTACAACACCGCCATCTTTTGCGATTGATTTTGAAACAATCGAACTAGAAGTATGAGGTGCATTATGAATCATTTTCGCCCCTGTATCTTGGTGTTGTCCTTCACCTGCAAAGGCAATGGATAACATCGTTCCTTTTGCATAAGGCCCTTCTAAAAATACAGAAGGATATTTCATCGTTGTTTTTGCTCCTAAGTTTCCATCGATCCATTCAACGGTTCCATGAGCTGCTGCACGAGCACGTTTTGTTACAAGATTATAAACATTGTCAGACCAGTTTTGAATCGTTGTATAACGGCAATAGCCACCTTCTTCTACGAAGATTTCTACAATCGCAGCATGTAAGCTGTTTGATGAGTATGTTGGTGCTGTACATCCTTCTACATAATGTACACTTGCGCCTTCATCTACAATAATTAATGTACGTTCAAATTGTCCCATATTTTGGTCATTAATACGGAAATATGTTTGCAGTGGAACATCACATTTTACGCCTTTTGGTACGTAAATAAATGTTCCTCCTGACCATACTGCAGAGTTTAATGCTGCCAATTTATTGTCTGTTGGTGGTACTAATTTTGCAAAATATTTTTCAAATAATTCTGGGTATTCTTTTAATGCTGAGTCTGTATCTGTGAAGACGATCCCTAATTTATCGAATTCTTCTTTCATATTGTGATACACAACTTCTGATTCAAACTGTGCAGATGCACCTGCTAAATAAGCACGTTCTGCTTCTGGAATCCCAATTTTTTCAAATGTATCTTTGATTTTCTCAGGAACATCATCCCAAGAACGAGCTGGTTTATCACTCGCACGTTTGAAATAGGTAATCGCATCAAAATCAATATCTGATAAATCTGCTCCCCATGTTTGCATTGGCATTTTTTCAAATGCTTTTAAAGATTTTAGTCGGAATTCAAGCATCCATTCTGGTTCGTTTTTCATTTTTGAAATCGTACGAACTACTTCTTCGCTTAATCCAACTCCACTATCAAATACGGGCGTTACATCTTCATGAAAGCCATACTTGTAATCTTCTAATTCTGGAACTCCACTCATTTCTCTATTCCTTTCTTGTTTTTCTGTTCAACTGCTTTTTCTAATGCTTTCCATGCTAAAGTTGCACATTTAATACGTGCTGGGAATTTAGAAACTCCACTTAGTAAGGCAGCATCTTCTAATCGATCTTCATTCACACTTTGTCCTTGCACTAATTTTGAGAAATCTTCTGCTAATTCCAAAGCTTCTGGTAAAGTTTTTCCTTCTAAAATATCACACATCATGCTGGCACTCGCCATACTAATCGAACAACCTTGTCCATCAAAGCGGGCACTTGTAATATGACCATCATCTGATAATTCTAACTGTAACTGTAATACATCGCCACAAGTCGGATTATTCAATTCAATGACTTCAGCTGTTTTTTCACTTTGAATTCCTTTATGACGAGGAAAATTCGAATGGTCTAAAATCACTTGACGATATAATTGATCTAATTTAGATAAAGCCATCTGAGAAAAACTCCTTTACTTTTTGTAATGCTTCTAAGAAAAATTCAGCTTCTTCCATCGTATTATAAATATAAAAACTAATACGAGCAGTCGAAGAAACGCATAAATCTCTCATTAACGGTTGTGCACAATGATGTCCTGCACGAATCGCTACTCCTTCCATATCTAAGGCAGTCGCTAAGTCGTGAGGGTGAACGCCATCCATTGTAAATGAAATTACGCCACTTCTTCTAGAAACATCCGTTGGACCATGAACGGTCACGCCTTCCATTTGTGTTAATTTGTCATAAACATACGCTACTAATTGTTGTTCATGAGCATGAATGTTTTCCATTCCAATTTGTTCTAAATAATCAATGGCTGCTCCTAATGCAATTCCACCGGCAATATTTGGGGTTCCTGCTTCAAATTTCCAAGGAAGTTCATTCCATGTACTTTCTGTATCATACACAAAGTCAATCATCTCTCCACCAAATTCAATTGGCTGCATTTCTTCTAATAGTGCTTGCTTTCCATATAAGACGCCTATGCCTGTTGGAGCTAACATTTTATGCCCGCTAAACGCATAAAAGTCACAATTTAGGTCTTGTACATCGATTTTCATATGCGGTGCAGCTTGAGCTCCATCAACAACTAGAACTCCTCCAACTTCATGCACGATTTGTGCTAAGGCTTTAATTGGTTGAATCGTTCCTAACACATTTGAAGCATGAGCAATCGAAACGATTTTTGCTTTATTCGTTAACACTTCTTTTGTAGCTTGTACATCTAGTTCACCTTCTTCAGTCAATGGAAGGAAGTTTAAACTAGCCCCTATTTGAAGCGCTAATTGTTGCCATGGAACAAAATTAGAATGATGCTCCGTTTTACTAATCCAAATCTCGTCTCCTTCTTGCAGGCGATATTTGGCAAATCCTTGAGCCACCCAATTGATTCCAGTCGTAGTTCCTCTTGTAAACAACACTTCCTTAATCGAAGAAGCATTGATAAATCTTTGCACTTTTTGGCGACTTGCTTCATAGGCATCCGTTGCTATTTGAGCGAGTGTATGCACGCCACGATGAATATTGGCATTATAATCATGATAATACTCTTCGATACAACGAATAACACTTTCAGGCTTTTGCGTTGTAGCAGCATTATCTAAGTACACTAATGGTTCATCATTAACGGTTCTATTTAAAATTGGAAAATCTTTTCGAATGTGATTAATGTTCATCATTTTTCGCCAACTTTTGATCAATCATTTCTACTAATTCTTTTTGCGTATTTTGTGCAGGAATTGCACTAATTACTGAGCCTAAGAATCCACGAATGACTAAACGTTTCGCTTCTGCTTGACTAATTCCACGGCTTGTTAAGTAGAATAATTGTTCATCATCCACTTGTCCTACACTTGCCGCATGTCCTGCTGTTACTTCATTTTCATCAATTAATAAAATTGGATTCGCATCTCCACGTCCGCCTTCAGAAAGCATTAATACACGACTCTCTTGTTGCGCATCAGCGAATTTTGCTCCTTTAATAATATGTCCAATTCCGTTAAATGTTAAGGTTGATTTATCAAGAATAACTCCATGTTGTAAAATATGTCCCACTGAGTGGTTTGCATAGTTTGTCACTCTTGTATCAATACCTTGTACTTGTTTACCAGTTGAAATAGCAACAACATTTACTTTTGCAGTAGAACCTACTCCACGTAATTCACTGTCAAAGTCTGCGATAACATTTCCGTCATTCATAATGCCTAATGCCCATTCAATCGTCGCATCTTTTTCTAAATAGCCACGACGGTTAATGTATGCATCTGTTGGTTGACCTAATGTATCAACCGCAGCAAAATGAACTTTTGCGCCTTCTTTAGCAATTACTTCTACAATAATATTCGCTGTATTTTTACGATCTCCAATACTTTCGAAACGTTCCACATAAGATAGTGAACTATTTTCTTCAGCCACAATTAATACGTGTTTCACGAATGCTTCGTCTACTGTATTATTTTGTACAAAATGAGATTCAATAATATCTTCTAAAACAACATTTTTAGGAACATAAATAAAAATTCCTGAGTTAACCATTGCTGCATGATACGCTGTTAAGCTATCTTCATCCACTGGTACAGCTTTTGTCATATAGTATGGTTTCACTAATTCTGGATATTGTTGCAATGCTTCAAATAAATCCATTACTAATACATCTTGCATCGCTGTTTCAACATTCATCTCTTCCCAGTAAGAAACAGCTCCTAATTGAACAATTTTTGCACTTCCTACTGCACTTGGAATGTCTTTTTCTAATTCTGTAATCAGTGAGTTTGCTTCTCCAATTTCACTTTGGAATAAATTCCAACGATGGAATTTTACACGCTCAATAAATGGTAATGGTAATTGTTTCGCTAATTCCAATGCTTTTAAACGAATGTCTAAAAACCAATCTGGTTCATTCTTTAGAAGAGAGAATGAAGTCAGTTGTTCTGGTGTTACGGTTAATTTCTCTGCCATTCTCTTTCTCCTATTCTTGATGTTCTATAGAAATTCCTAATTCTTCACTAATTCCTTTATATCCTTCTGCTTCTAAACGTTTTGCTAATGCTGCATCTCCAGTCATTACCACACGTCCGTCCATCATAATATGAACAACATCTGGTTCAATGTAGTTTAATAAACGTTGATAGTGAGTAATAATTAATGATCCAAAGTTTTCTCCACGCATTGCATTTACTCCACGAGAAACGACTTTAAGCGCATCAATATCTAGACCTGAGTCGATTTCATCTAAAATAGCAAAACTTGGCTCAATCATCATTAATTGAAGAATTTCATTACGTTTCTTTTCTCCACCAGAGAATCCTTCATTTAAGTAACGTTCTGCCATTTCTTCTGGCATATCTAAAATTGCCATTTTTTCATCTAATTTTTTGATGAACTCACGAACTCCCATTTTATTATCTTCATCACGACGAGCATTAATTGCTGAACGCATAAATTCTGCATTTGTTACCCCAGCAATTTCACTTGGATATTGCATGGCTAAAAATAGACCTGCACGAGCACGTTCATCGACTTCCATTTCAAGAACGTTTTCGCCATCTAATAAGATTTCTCCTTCTGTTACTTCATAACTTGGATGTCCCATAATTGCTGCAGAAAGTGTTGATTTCCCTGTACCGTTTGGTCCCATTACTGCATGAATTTCACCAGTATTGATAGTTAAATTCACACCTTTTAAAATTTCTTTATCTTCAATTGACACATGTAAATTTTTAATTTCTAATGTTGCCATTATTAAGCCCCTTTCAAAATAAATCCTCAATCATATAACAGAATTTTTTTCTGTCACATTAAGAATATTTTATCTTAAATGAGAACGATTATCAAAAGATAACGTTTCGAATTCATATCTTCTACTGCAACTTTTTCACTCATTTTCATATAAAAAACTTTTCATTTTCATGAAAATGGAGTATGATATAAACTACTTACAATGCGAAAGGGGAAAATCAGATGCAACAATATCCTTTAATAGGAATTTCAGGGAATCATCGTCAAGATAATACTGAACAAGATCCCTATTTATTATCCTATGCACCTAATGGATTTGTTACTGGATTAGAGAAAGCAAAAGCCATTCCAGTAATCTTACCGATTGTTTCTCAAGAAACAGCTCACGAATATATTTCACGAGTTGACGCATTAGTTTTATCTGGAGGACAAGATGTTTCACCTCTACTCTATGGAGAAGAACCTCATTTAAAATTAGGAAGAACTTATCCAGTAAGAGATACCTTTGATCTTGCACTCATTGAAGAAGCTTATCGTCAACGTAAACCTATTCTAGCAGTCTGTCGAGGCTTTCAAATTTTAAATGTTGCCTTTGGGGGAACCTTATATCAAGACTTACAAACGCAATATACAGAATCAAATATTTTACATTCACAAAAAACGATGCCTTCGATGGCAACTCACTCTATTGAAATTACAGATGGTAGTGAATTAGCTAAAATTCTTGGAACTAAAGCGGCGATTAATTCCTATCATCACCAGGGGATTAAAGAGCTTGCTTCAAACTTCAAAGCTGTTGCTTGGAGTGCAGATGGATTAATTGAAGCTTTTGAGTCTAATGAAGATGGACAGTATATTATTGCTCTTCAAGGTCATCCAGAAGCTATGATTAGTACGGATGAAGGAATGCAAGAATTGTTCAACCATTTTGTACAGTACGTAAGAGAGAAAAGATTTTTCTAACACTAAAATAAGAAAAATAGACTTTTCTAATATCTAGTAAATAGGACAAAAAGAAAGAGAAAACATATGGCAGTCAACTGTCTCACACGTTTTCTCTTTTTATATACTGTAAAATCGGAAGAAATAGAATTTTCTCCGTAGCAAAAGTAATAAAAGCCACTAAAAAGTGGCTTTTGTTACTGGAAAATTCGAGACTTTGGCTCGAATTTTAGCCATGAGACCGCAAGATCTGCTGGCGTCCTTTTTACTACTTCAAAGAAAAGTCTATTTCTGTAGATTGTTATATTTTCTTAAATTTCGCAATGAATGCTAAGACTGGACTAAGTGTTTTTGTAAAGTTTCCGACTGGTTGAACGAGTCTGCCACCAAATTGACGTTTGAAGTTAAAGTTCCCTTCATTTTGGTTCGCTTGATTCGTTTCAATCGTTCCATAGAAATTATAATACTTAAATCCATTGTCTTTTGCATATTTCATCATTTCCCAGTTCAATAAGCTTGAACCACCAAAGTTTAAGTATTCTTCATGAGAACCACCAAATACTGAAATCACTTCGTCCCCATAACACATAAATAAATATCCAGATAAAGCTAACATTGGATTATGAATATCTAATGCTTCAAAAGTCATTTTTCGTTTTTGATAACTCGCTAATTGATCTTTTGCATCCGTAATCAATCCACGTGTTTTCTTCACATGTTTTCCTTCCGCTTCACGGACTGCTAATTCTTTTTCCAACTCTTCCACTCGATTAGTGAAGAATTCAATTCTTTCATGATAATAAGCTTTATACGCTTCAACATCTAAGAACGCAACCATGTATTTCACTTTATCCTGGAATGCTTCTTTCATTTGTTGGAAATAACTAAAATCTTGTACTCGGAATCCTTTTCGAACAGAAGTCTCACTTAAAATCGAATAGAAAATTTCTAAATCTTCTAATTCTAATTCTCGAATCGTAATATGAGATTCTACTGCTTTACGTAAGTCACGTTTTAAGGAATTCGAATAGTCTTTATAAATCGCTTCACTATCTTCATATTCTGATAAATCTTTTCTGAATAATTGTCCCATGACTGCTCGACCATCTAAATCTAAGAAACGGTCATATCCAGCTTGTTCAAAGTTCGCTAATAATTCTGGATAACGGCATTCTTCTATAACTTCTAGAGATTCATTAATGACTTTATTCATCATATATGGATTCATTTCTACTCTGGCAATGCCTTGTTCTTTTAAGAAGACTTCTAAACTTTCTAACATTTGAGGAAGTTGTGCAATTTTATCTTCTTCAAATAATGGACCTTGAATCATAACGGCTTCTTTAAAAAATCTAAAACGTCTACGGATTCCTACTAAACCTTGCGCAATCCATTCGTCTCCTTCTGTCCAAGCAATAAAGAAAACTTCTTCAAATACACTACGTTGCTCATGAACTTCTGCCATCTGTCTTGTTTGTAAAAAGTTAGCACTCTTAAAACTTTCTTGATGTTGTTCAAAAACTTCTGCTGTAATGAATTGTACTTGCATGCTAATTCCCACACCCTTCTTTCTTCTCACAAACGATTGGTAAATCTTTGTCTAATAAACTTGCAAATGCTGCTTCATCCACTTCTTCTAATGTATAAATCCAGTTTACTGCTGTATCTACTTGGTTTAACATTTCAGGATTGTCTTCTAATTCTGTATGCCAAGCAACTACTTTCCCTGATAATGGACTGACAAATTCTGTAACAGCTTTTGCTGCTTCAACACTCATAAATGAATCTTCTGTTGTTAAAGTTTCTTGGTTAAATAATTCTACAAAACTAACATCTCCGATATCATCTTGACCTTTTGGAGAAATCCCTACTGTATAACGATTTCCCTCTTGTTTAATCCATAATCCATTTTCACTATATTTAATCATTTGATTCACCTTTCAATAATTGTTCGTATTGTTCTTCTTTAAATCCAAAGAACACAGCTTTATCACTTACTAATAATGGTCGTTTGATTAACATCCCATCACTGGCTAATAATTCCATCGCTTTAGAAGTTTCCATTGTTTTAATGACATCTTTTAATCCCAATTTACGATATAATTCTCCACTTGTGTTGAACACTTTTGTTAGTGGTAATCCACTTCTTTCAACTAGGACTTGTAATTCTTCTGAAGTTGGTTGCTCTTCACGAATATCTTTTACTTCATATGAAATATTGTTTCCTTCTAACCATTTTAAGGCTTTCTTACAAGTTGTACATTTTGGATGGCTATAAATTAACATGTTCTTTCTCTCCCTATGCTCTTGCTTTTATAAATTCTTCTGATAATTGTTGCTGTTGTCTTGATTCTTGGGTAAATGGATCCTCATCTTCCCCGAAAATATTACTCTTGAAATGATATCTCATTGACATCATTAACCCAATTCCCATCATATTTCCTAATAGAGAAGATCCCCCTTGCGAAATGAATGGTAATGGAATCCCTGTTAATGGTAATAGTCCGATGGTCATTCCGATATTTTCTACAACGTGGAATAAAATCATCATAATTACTCCCGTTGCAATATAAGAATAAAACTCATTTTTTGTATCGAAACATACTCGAATCATTTGATAAATTAAAATGAAATACACGGTAATCAAAAAGGTTCCACCTAAGAATCCGAAGTTTTCACCGATTGTCGCAAAAATTAAGTCTGACTCACGAACGGGAACGTATACTTCTGAATGTCCGTATCCTTTACCGAACATTCTTCCGGAACCAATCGCTTTCAAACTTTGGAATAATTGGAATCCTGCTCCACCTTGGTCACGATATGGATCTAACCATGAATCGATACGGCCGAATTGATAATTTTTGAATCCGATATTTAATAATAATTGACGGTTGTACACTACTAAGTAAATGAGTAACGAACCAATTAAAATGGCTGTTAAAATTAATGGTAAAAGGATTTTCCAACTGATTCCTGACATAATCATAACACCGCCAAGAATCATTAAGAATACTAATGTTGTTCCTAAGTCATTTTGTAGGATAACGAGTAATAAGGCTGGTAATGAAAATGCGATTAATTTAGCAAATAGATACCAGTCTGTACTTCTTGTACGGTACTTCGTTAGTCGGTTATGGTCGGTCGCTACTTTTGCCAGCATCAGGATGTAAAATATTTTTACGATTTCTGATGGTTGGAAGGAGAAGCTGGCGATTCTGAACCAGCTTTTCGCACCGGTTGCGGCTGCGGTTCCTCTATCGTAGAAGAATAGGACGGCTACTAGGAGTAAGAGTCCTATTACGTAACTAAAAGTTGTTAGTTTCCATAGTTGTTCTGAGTCAAATTGCATAATGATGATGATAGCGATTGTTCCAACGACGTACCATGCAAATTGCATGAAGACGGTTCTGAGGGAGCCGTTTGCTACTTGGAGGTAGGTGGTTGATAGTAGTGTTGCTATGCTGATGAGTGCTAGTAATAAGACGGGGAGAATGATTCCGTAATCTATTCTTGCATCTTGTTCGTCGTACATGATTTTTCTTCTCATTTTGTTCTCCTCTTCTGTTATTATATCTAATAATCTGCCTTCTTATTGTAACATAGAAACGAACAGAAATGCTAATTCAATCGTTACCTTAATTCTTTTTTAGAGAATACGGGTGAATAGAAAGAAAAAATCATTTTTACTGTAGCTGGGGCGCCAGTAGCCCCCTTTGGGGTCTCTTGGCTAAAATTTGAGCCTAGGGTCTCAAATTTTCCCGTAATATAAGCCACTGGTGTTATGGCTTATATTACTGCTACGGTAAAAATGTTTTTTCTTTCTATTCACTCTCCTTGATGTGAGGGGCGGTTAGGATGGTTCTTCAACTATGAAAATTTTTTCTGTTTTCCAACACTATTCTTAATGTTGAGGAATTTGGTTAAGAGACGCAAAAAACGACAAGTGTCGTTGGGATACTTGTCGTTTTTGTTTCGTTATTGAACTTAATTATTTGCCTTCAGCTAATACACGTTCTTGTTCTACTGCAGCTTGTCCTAGGATGTTTAAGTAGTTCCATGGACGGTCGAATACTGGTTGGAAGAAGAAGTCTACGTATGCTAAGTCTTCGATTGTCATTTTGTTTTGAATTGCTAATGACAATGTGTTTGCAGAAGCTGTACAGTCGTATTTAGACATTACTTGTCCACCTACGATACGGTTTGTACCTACTTCGTAAACTAATTTCATGTAGATTTTTTCGTATGTTGGCATGAATTCTGGACGGTGGTTATCTACCACGTATACAGAACGTACGTCTAATCCAAAGTGAGGTGCGCTACCTACGTTTACACCTGTTGAACCAATGTTCCATCCGAATAAGTGTAATCCTGATGTAGATTGTGTTCCACGGTATTTAACTTTGTGTCCGTTAATGTTTTTACCAACTAAAGCACCCATACGTACAGCGTTTGTTGCTAATGGAATATATGCATGTCCATCGTTAGGGTTGTAGTTAACAGCACAGCTATCTCCAGCTGCGAATACATCTTTAACAGATGTTTCCATGTAGTCGTTAACGATGATAGCACCGTTAGGCATTGTTTCTAATTGGTCTTTTACTAAGTCGTTGTTTGGACGGAAACCTACACATAAGATAACCATGTCAGCTTCGTATTCGCCACCTGAAGTTACAACTTTGTTTACAACTCCGTTTTCGCCTTCGAATGATTTAACCATTTCGTTTAAGCGAACTTGTACGCCACGTTCACGTAAGTCTTCTTCTAAGATATCAGTGAATTCTGGGTCTAAGTATTTGTTTAAGATACGGTCTAATCCGTCAACTAATGTTACTTCTTTACCTTCTAAAGCAAATGCTTCTACTAATTCGATACCGATGTATCCACCACCGACAACAACGATTTTCTTCTTGTCAGTTTTCTTAGCAAAGATTTCTTTAGCTTGGTTATAGTTTTTACATAATTGAACGTTTTCTAATTCACGTCCTGGGATTGGAGGAAGAATTGGCCAAGAACCAGTTGTTAAAACTAATTTATCAAAAGTTTCTGTTTTTTCTTCTCCTGATTTTAAATCTTTAACTGTTAAAGATTTACCTTTTGTATCGATGCTTGTTACATCATGTTCCATATGAACTTCAGCACCTAATGAAGCTAATTCTTCTGGACTAGAATAGAACAAGCCTTGAGGGTCTTTCACAACTCCTCCTACGTATAACGCAATACCGCATGATAAGAATGATACGTTATCATTTCTTTCATATACTACGACTTGTGCGCCTGGGTTATCATTTAAAATTGTTTTTACTGCAGCAGTACCCGCATGAGTACATCCAACTACTACAACTTTCATTTATGTTAGCCTCCTAATATTTCATAATAAATAAGAATGATTCTCATCTACAAGTGATATCCTATACAATTTTTCAATTAAATGCAAACGTTTTGCTTGATTATTTAATAATTTTTTTATTTTAAATTTCTACTTGAAAGTGTTTCATTTTTTTGTTCTTTTTTACAAGCAAAAATCGTGGATAGAATTATCCACGGCAAATCATTTTACAATATATATTCAGCTAGTAAACGTTCAAAGGTGCGAATATTAATATCTCTTTTTAATTGTTCCTCGACTTGAAAGCTTAGCTCCATTCATACGATTAGCTTTTACAAAATGAATATTAAAATCACTATATAATTCTTCAACTAAAGGATTTGAAAAATTAGATAACATTAAATAAGCTCCTCTTTCATCCAGCATCTTAAACGTATCTCGTAACCTTACTTGATCTTCATAAGTAAATCCTTCTGATGTATAAGAAGTAAAAGCACTTGTAGCTGAAATTGGTATATAAGGTGGATCGAAATAAACAAAATCTCCCTCACAAACATCTTCCAATGCTTTTTCAAAATCGCCATTTAATATATAAATATTATTATTATTATTTAGATACTTCGATATGTTGTTAATAGTTTAAATTTGAAAAATAAGTATTTCGAATATATGCTTGTAATTCCTTATCAACTATAATTTTTTCTTTTAGTTTATCAATATAACCCCCGACTAGAAATTTATTAGCTAATCCTCCAGTTATCTGACCTTTTAAATTACATACCTTCAAAAGCTCAAGGTATTTTTCATTTTTAACTAGTTGCTTAATTTGTTCTTCCTTTTGTGCATAAAGATCTTGAATCTCAAAATCAGAAAATTTTTTTAGTTGATTTTCTATATCTATAATTTCAGTGTATTCTTCAATTTTTTCTTTTGATAAATAATTTTCAACACATTTCTTAATATGTGTTAAAGCAATTTTTTCAGTATTTTCTTCTATCTCTTTAAAAAAATTGAATTTGAATTCCCCTATTTTATTATTATATTCTACTGGATGTACATTCTTCATGTATGTTTCCATAATATAATCTTCAAAAAATAACATTTCAATTTCATTAAATTGAAGAACTTCTATTTTATCTTTTCTATATGCTTCTATCTCATCTTCAGTTAAATTATCTAAATCAATTATTCCATATGCGGTATTAAAACCTTCCAATTCATTAACTGCTTTAACATTATTAATTACTGAAATATGTCCTTCAGAAGGAATAATTGTGTAATCTTCTCCAAATAATGCTTTATAAATATGATAATCATGGCTTGATTTTGTACCTTCACAAAATAAATAGTGTTTTGAACTTCCTAATATTTCAGTAAACATTTGCTTAGGTAATTTATTTTCTTCCGTTAATAGTTCTAACTCCCATTCATCTGGATAAACAAACTCCTTTATCCATGCAATTTGAGCATTACTTCTTCCTAATACAAAATCTACAGAATGAGTTATAAATAAAAATTGTGTATTTGATTTTTCTTCTTTTAATTTATCCCATAATAAATTTGAAATGGAAGGATTTAAATATGTTTCTGGTTCATCAATAATTATTAATCCATCATCTTTAGCCATTAAAACACTAATTACATAGTAGAGTACAACTTTTTCGCCTTCTGACAAACCATTAACTGAATATTCTTTTCCATTTTTCTTAACCCGTAAAGGAATTTCTTTTTCTTCATTAAAACTTAATTCTAAATCTTTAAATAAGAGTGGAAAAATATTCCTAACTTTTCCAAATACAGTTCTATTATTTTCAGGAACTCTTTTTGCTTGATCACATTCACATAAATACTTCATATATTCTACTTTCATAGCTGTTATAAGTTTGGTAAATTGATCATTTAAAAAATTAAAAAATTCAAAATTAGACAGATCATCTTTAGAATCTTTTATGATATTTTTTAATAAAGACTCCTCAATATCCTTTTGAGAAGCTCTTAAAGAATTATTACTATTACTATAAAAATTTAAAATCTTTTGCGCTCCAATAACAGAAATAGAATTAAATTCACTTTCTTTTAGAAAGTTAGCTAAAAATGTTTTCCCTTTACCATTACCTCCAATTAAAACTATATCTTTTTCAATTCCTGAAAATTGCTTTAATAAATCGAGTCTTTTATAGTCTTCATTTAAATTTTTCCACGTTAAAATATTCATAAATGTATCAATATTAGTAACGTTCAATTTTAAAGAAGATGTATCATATGGATAATCAAATTCATTTAGAATATTATTATAATTTTTACTAATTATGGTATCCTTTATTTCTGTTCTTAAATCAGAATAATTTTCTAAAGTTTCAATTTGAATTTCCAAATACTCTATAACTTTATTAAATGCCTCTTCAAAAGATAATTCAAAAATTTCAAAAGTCACTGGGCCATTATTATATGGATTTCTAACATATTGATGTCTTTTTGCATCATATTCAGCTTTTAACTGCTCCTTATTTTCATTCAAAGCTTTAATACATTCTCCCAAATCTGAAATTATCATTTCTAACTTTTGTTCATCTATCGCCATTTATTTTTCCCCCTATTCTCTATAACTTCTTTTCATTTATTACTCATAGTATAGCATTAAACCTCCCACATTTCCCTAACAAAAAAGTACTCTACTGAACGTAAAGTACTTTGATTACTCTATTTTATTTTCCCTAATAAGCTATCCTTAATAGATTTAAAGAACAAATATTAATAGAAAAAGAAGTGCCACTATTTCTAAAATATAAGTCATGGCTAGTATAAGAACCCAGTTCAGTAAGGCTTTTATAAAAAAGTTTTGTTTGATAAATTCTATTTTTTCCAATGAAATAACCAGACACTTCCAACGGCTGGAACAATGCTAAATTGATGTACTTGTATCCATCTAAAAATACTATATTCATATTCACCATTCTTTTCAATATATAAATGAGCCATTTGCGTTGTTACTAGTGCAGAACATAAGAAAACGATAGCCACTATTATCTTCTGTTTTACTGTTAATGATTGTTTTTCGTTCATCTCTGTTTTACTCTTTCTTGAATTTTAACAAAAGTATACATAATTTCTTTTTATGAGTAAAGATTTATTCATAAAACGTCTCCAATAATCTAAAAACCTTTTCCGTTATATCATAAATGTCTTATAATAAATTACATTCAAAAAAGGAGGTTCGTTATGAAATTTTATTCATATGAATATGTTTTAAGTCAAATCAGTCAGCAAGATTGGGTCATGGTTATTCTTTCTGCTTTACTGATTCTTGTTACTGCATTTTTCGCTTTTAAAGCTTATCAAGATAAACGTGGAAGTAAGTTTCGTGAATTATCGCTTATTTCAATTTTAGCTTTAGTTGCTGTTGTTTTAATGGGAATTTCTAATTTTCAAAGTAATCAATCTACTAATAATCAATTCCGTAACTCTATTAACTTTATTGAAATTGTTTCAAAAGAATTAGGGGTAGATAAAGAAAAGATTTATGTAAATACTTCTTCTACGACTGATGGAGTTATTATCAAAGTTGGAGATCAATTTTATCGTGCTCTAAATGGCTCTAACAAGGATAGTTATTTATTAGAGAAGATGGAATTATATAAATCAGATGTTGAACTTGTGGAGGTTAAAAAATAATGAGCTTTTTTATTACAATTGCGATTAAGTTGGCATTAGGTCTTATTTCTTTAGTATTTGTTATTAATGTAACTGGTAAAGGAAATTTAGCACCAAGTTCTGCAGTAGACCAAGTACAAAACTTTGTTCTCGGGGGAATTATTGGTGGGATTATTTACAATAGTTCGATTTCAATTCTTCAGTATGTTGTTATTTTAATTATTTGGACTATTTTAATTTTACTATTGAAATGGTTGAATACGAATGTTTCAATGATTAAACATTTAATTGATGGTAAACCTGTGATAATTATCAAAAATGGAAAATTAGATCCAGAAGCTTGTCGTTCAAAAGGTTTATCTGCTGCAGATGTGGCTCTTAAATTACGTTCTCAAGGTGTATTCCAATTAAAAGATGTTAAAAGAGCTGTGATTGAACAAAATGGTCAATTCATTATCGTTAGATTTGGGGATGAAAATCCTAAATATCCTATTATTACGGACGGTGTGGTTCAAACAGAAATTTTAGACACCATTGGTAAGTCTGAAGAATGGTTAATGGAAGAATTACAAAAAGAAGGCTACGATAATGTAGCGGATATCTTCATTGCTGAATATGACAAAGGTCAGATTAATGTTGTAACTTATTAAGTTAAAGAGAAACACTCTCAATTTTAGGTTTGTTCCATAAAATTGAGAGTGTTATTTTGTTAATCTAAAAAATGTTATAAACTCTTATATTCCACTTCTAATCCTTTTTGAACAGCTGGTCTATTCTCGATTCGTTTTGCCCATTCCACTAAATGTGTGTAGCTAGTTGCATCTAAAAACTCTGCTGAATTTTGGTATAGTTTATCTAATACTATGCGTCCATACCAAGACCAAATCGCAATATCCGCAATCGTGTACTCTTCTCCAGCGATATAAGGTTTTGTCGCCAATTCTTTGTCTAACAAGTCTAATTGACGTTTTGTTTCCATTGTAAATCGATTAATCGCATATTCAATCTTTTCTGGAGCATAATTGAAGAAGTGTCCAAATCCTCCACCTACAAATGGTGCAGATCCTGCTTGCCAAAATAGCCAGTTTAGTACTTCTGTACGTTTTTCAATTTCTTTTGGAAGAAACTGTTCGAATTTCTCAGCAAGGTATAATAAAATATTCGCTGATTCAAAGATTCTAATATTTGTTTTTCCTGATTGATCTAATAAGGCTGGAATTTTTGAGTTTGGATTTACTTCTACAAAGCCACTCCCAAATTGATCTCCATCCATAATAGAAATTTTGTATAAGTCATACTCTGCTTCTTTAATTCCTAATGCTAATAACTCTTCTAATAAAATCGTAACTTTAATCCCGTTCGGAGTTCCTAGAGAATATAATTGGAATGGTTTCTCTCCTTTTGGTAATTCCTGTTCAAAGCGTACCCCTGCAGTTGGACGGTTAATTCCTGAAAATTTTCCTTGATTAATCTCTGCTGCACTCCACACACGTGGTAATTCATAATTTGTCATGTTGCTTCTCCTTTACTTTTACTGTTCTAATGATAAATGTAAAATTTCATAAACATTTGTACCTTCCATTTGTTCTGGAAGTTCTTCAAAGAAATAATATTCCTTACATTGCCATTTTTCTGGATTATAAACTAATAATTGACTGGTACTTTGGTCAAAAGTACTTGAGAAACATAATCGTTCCATTTGAGTTACTTCTGAGATTTCTCGTGTTATTTGTAAACAATAACGACTGCTATTAAAGTTTTCCTTTTTCTCAAATGCTAATGGAATTGCTGTAGAAATAGTTTGCCATCCAAATGACTTCAGAATATTATCATAAAATCCATCCCATATAAATTGATTCATTCCTTCTGAATCTTTCCATAAATATAATGGCGCATATTCTTTTTTGATCTCATTTTTACTATTTTCTACAGAGATAAGGTACGCTTTAAAGAGTAAATCTTTAAAACCGTCCATTTTATGGCCATTTTCTCGAACTCGTTCTCTAATCTTATTCATATCAAACGAATCTGGTAATTTTATTTTATATTCCATTGATATCATATTATGTTCCTTTCTAAAAAAGACTTTTATCTGTAGTATACTTGTTCCTACATCAAAAAGTCTCAATTTATGCTTATTTCAAATTATTCGCTCTTTGATTCATTTCATCTGCAGCACGATTTAAGCCACGGCTTTGGTATTCATAAGCTGCTCTTTCGTAACGATCAATATCTTGTTGTCTTCTGCGTTCTGCATCTTGCTCGCTAGCAAGTCTAGCTTGTTCAGCTCTTGCAGCGTCATTGTTATTTCCAGATGGAGCAGAATAACCTCCACCACCGCCATAACTTCCAGAACTTGGACCAAATTCATTAAAGACAAAAGTTAGAGCAATCGCCAATACCACTACTGTAAAGACAATGACTAAAGCTACTTGTAATAAAAAGGCAAATAGTAAAATTAACGCTGCACTTAGTAATGTTTTCAAAATAAATCCTTTACGAATTAAATGGATTTTAAAATAATCAAGAATCAATACACTCACTGGTGCAAAAACTAATCCAATTTTATGGAAATTTAACCACCCTAAAATAGAATTATCAGGTGCTGAAGGTAATTGAGCACTTTGGAATCCCGTAAGAGAGTTCGTAATCACAACAGGTGCTTGTGTTTGATTATATCCAAGATACATTGTAATGGCTGCAATAATTGTATACACAGCAATTGTAATAATTTTTTGTTTACGTGTTAATTGTAAGAAATTTTTAATCATCTTTATACCTCACTTTTTAAACTATCCTTTATTTTACAAGATAATAGATTTCTAGTAAACAATTATGAATACTTGTAGAATATCCCCGACTCTTTCATCTGTTACTCCTAATAAAGTCCGTATATCAATATCCAGGCATGTAAAAAAGGTTAGGATACTTTTCCTAACCTTTTCCCTACTTCTATTTCCAGTTTAAAAGAGAATTTAGTCCAAAGTGGTCACTCACTTGAGGACTATTGTTGCCGTCAAAAATGACCTGTAGATTTTCTACTTCTAACTCTTTAGTCGTGAAAACATAGTCAATGCGGAGTGGTTCTGTATTTCCCTTCCATCCATCAATTTCTGGTGGAACGGTATAGCTACCACTTTTCTCTTTAGCTACTTCAAATGCATCTTGTAAGCCTAATGGACTCGCTAAAATAGCTTGGTATCCTTCTTGACCAGCTGGGTTATTGAAATCTCCAGCTAGTAAAAGCGGTTTGTTTAATGCTTTCAAAACAGCTTCGAATCTTGCCCATTCTTCTTGGAAACCTTTATCCCACCAAGAAAGGTGCACACTAGCAACTGCCAGTTCCTTACCCTCCACTACCGTTTCAGCTAAGGCAACTCGACGAGTATGATAGTCTGTTGGATCATCCACGTCTGAGACCAAAACTTCTCTGGCTTCAATTGGTGTTTTAGATAAGATAGCTACACCTTCATGGTAGCGATCATAACCGATATGATTATAGGCCCAAGTCCAGTAATAATTTCTGCCACTTTCAGCTAATTTTTCCACCAAAAGTCTTACAAAATGATCTTGGTGAATCGGTTCTGCTGATGGCAAAGCTTTGTAAAAGTCATCAACTTTTACCTCTGGTGAAGTGATTTCCTGATTGACTTCTTGAAAACAAATCAAATCATAGTTCTTATCCAAAATATCTTGAAGTAAAAGATTGAATTTTTCTTCTGCTTCTTTCTCCATCCAGCTATGAGTATTCAGTGTTAAAAATTTCATATTTTTCTCCTAAAACAAGAGGTTGGAAATCAACTTCCAACCTCAAGACTATTATAATTCTACTTTAGCAACTACTGTTTTAGCTGCATGAGAACCTGTTTGTTCTAATTTAACTGATTTAATAACATCACCATTTGTGAAGACAACGATTGTTGAAGTTTCACGTCCTGCTGCACGGATAGCATCCAAGTCAGCTGTAACTAGTAAATCACCTGCTGCAACTTTTTGACCTTCTGCAACATGAACTGTAAATGGTTTTCCTTCAAGACTTACTGTGTCCAATCCAATGTGAACAAGTACTTCAAGACCTGCTTCAGTTACAATACCAAGAGCATGTTTTGTAGGGAAGACACTTGATACAGTACCTGAAACTGGAGATACAATGTTTCCATTTGCAGGTTCTACAG
>CAURER010000002.1:0-97817 GCA_963523795.1 uncultured Granulicatella sp. | reverse complement strand
CTTATACTAACTTCTAGTTTTGATACTTAACTAGAAGTTACTTTGAAACTTTAGGCAATTAAAGAAATTAAGGGCAATTGGTAGTAATTACACGATATTTATGGTAGAATTGGAAAGAATATTAATAGAGGAGGAAGATCCTTTGTATCAAACAATTTTAACATTGATGATTATTATTAGTGTGTTACTAATTATTATTGTAGCTATGCAACCATCGAAAACAAATGCAGCAAATTCATTATCAGGCGGTGCTGAGCAATTATTCGGGAAAACAAAAGCACGTGGATTTGAAGCATTCTTAATTCGAGTAACTGTTGGATTAGGAGCAATCTTTATGATTTTAGCAGTAGCCTTAGCGTACATCTCATCAAAATAAAAATGATTAAGCACAATGTTGAAGGAGAATCTCTAAGACATTGTGTTTTTCTATATAAAAATATTCATTAAAGGTAGGAGTGGACAATTTGGAACCAATTTGGTTAGAAGAGGTAACAAATAAACGGGTGGTTATATTATTTCATGCATATACTGGGAAACCAACAGATATGAGAATGTTAGCTTCCTTTTTACATCGTCATGATTATGCAGTTTATGTACCAGGATTTAGTGGACATGAACATTCAAATGCGTGTGAAATTTTAAAAGAAACACCAGAAAAATGGTATGAAGATGCAAAACAAGCGGTACAATTTGTAAGAAGTCAAGGGTATTCAACGATTGCTGCACTAGGATTATCGATGGGTGGTATTATGGCAGCAGCACTAGCAACTGATCAATTAGTGGAAATTGCGGGAACATTTTGTTCTCCTGTTTCAAAAAGAAATGCGCAATTACCAGATTTGTTGAAGAGTTTTATAGCTTTTGCTACTCATTCTGGGATGTGTGAAGATGAAATGTTTACATTAGGGAAAAAAGCAAAACAACAATTATTAGATTTACATGATTTTTCGGCTAAAGTGGCAGAAAAACTAGAACAAGTGACAGGTCCTTTTTATATTGCTCAAGGAGAATTAGATCGATTAGTCGATCCAGAAGTATCGATTGAAATGAAAGAAGCATTAGTGAATGCAGCCGTTGATTTTCATTGGTTTGAAAAATCAGGGCATGTTATTACAGTCGGAAAAGAAAAAGCAGAATTTCAACAATCTGTACTAGAATTTTTAAACCAACAAGAATGGAGGTAAGAAATGAGAGAATCATTGAGAACTATTTTGGTGTCCTTTTTTGAGGAATATACACCAGAAAGTTTTTATGTAAAAGAAATTAGTGAACATTTTGGGATGAATCAATCTCAAGATTTTAAAATATTAGTAAAAGAATTAGCCGCTTTAGAAGAAGAGGGCGTTTTAGAATTAAATCGAAATGGGAAGTTTGGATTGAATCCTTTGAATCAAACGTTAAAAGGGACGTATCGTGCCAATGACAAAGGATTTGGATTTGTCACAGTAGTCGAAGGAGAACCAGATATTTTCATTCCTCGTGGAGATACAATGAGTGCAATGGATGGGGATGAAGTAGAATTAGTGATTACTGAACCAGCCAATAGATATCGTCAACGCTCTGCGACAGGGAAAATTGTCCAAATTATTCAACGAAATACGACTCAAGTGGTGGGAATTTATACTCGATTTAGTTCAGAAACTGCAGAAGATACAGGATATTGCGGTGAAGTAGTCGTTAAAGATAAAAAATTAGCAGGGACTCGTTGTTTAATTCGTCCAAATGGATTGCATCCAGTAGATGGAACAGTGGTTATTGTAGAATTAACGAAATATACGAATGAAAAAAATCGTTCTTCATTAGAAGGAATTGTTGTCAAAGAAATTGGATATAAAGATGCCGTTGGTATGGATATTTTAATGATTTTACAACAATTACATATTCCAACAGAATTTCCACAAGAAGTGATAGACCAGGCTAATCTTGTTCCTGAAGTTATCACAGATGAAGATCGACATGGGCGTAAAGATTTACGTGGACAATTAACGGTGACAATTGACGGGGCAGATGCCAAAGACTTAGATGATGCTGTTGCATTAACAAAACGGGAAGATGGAACATTTGAATTAACGGTTTCGATTGCGGATGTATCTTATTATGTGACAGAAAATTCAGCAATCGATAGGGAAGCATTTGAACGTGGAACGAGTGTGTACTTAACAGACCGTGTTGTTCCAATGTTGCCACAACGATTATCAAATGGAATTTGTTCATTACATCCACATGAAGAGAGATTAACGATGTCATGTCGCATGGAAATTGACCGAAGCGGAACGATTTATCAATACGAGATTTTCCCAAGTGTCATTCGTTCAGACATGCGATTAACGTACAGTTTAGTGAATGAATTGTATGAAAAAAAAGAAGTAGAAATTCCAGAAGAAATTCAGCAAATGTTGTTAGATATGAGAGAATTACATCATATTTTAGAAAGACGAAGAAAAGAACGTGGAGCGATTGACTTTGAAACGCATGAAGCAAAAATTATTGTGGATGAACAAGGAGCACCAATTGATATTCAAATTCGTGAACGTGGAGTTGCAGAACGATTAATTGAATCGTTTATGTTAGCAGCCAATGAAACAGTGGCAATGCATTATCAACGCAGAAATGTTCCGTTTATCTACCGTGTCCATGAACAACCACAACAAGAAAAAATGCAACGTTTCTTAGAATTTGTCACAGCATTTGGCATTAATATTAAAGGAACAAGCGACACCATTAGTCCGAAAAAACTGCAAAAAGCCTTAGATGAAGTCAAAGGGGAAACATATGAAGCAGTGGTATCGACTATGATGTTACGTTCAATGAAGCAAGCTAAATATGATATTACACCTTCTGGGCATTATGGATTAGCAGCAGAAGATTATACTCACTTTACGTCACCGATTCGTCGTTATCCAGACTTGATTGTCCACCGCATGATTCGTCAATATGAAGGTAGTGGAAGTTTCTTGTCTAAGCAACAAGAGGAACTGAATGCATCTAAATTAGAAAGAATTGCAGATCAATCGAGTAAAATGGAACGTTTAGCGGTTCAAGCGGAACGTGAAGTAGATGCGATGAAAAAAGCGGAATTTATGGCAGACAAGATTGGTCAAGAGTTTGAAGGAATTGTTAGCTCCGTTACTAAGTTTGGAATGTTTGTGGAATTGCCAAATACTGTTGAAGGTTTAGTGCATATTACGCATATGAACCAAGATTACTTTAACTTTATTGAAAGTCATATGGTGTTAATTGGCGAGCGAACAGGAGTAACTTATCGAATTGGGGATCGAGTGAAAGTAAAATTAATTAAAGTCGATGTAGAAGCGCATGAAATTGATTTTATTTTATCATCTGACAATGCAGAGTTGATTACTCAAAATAAACGTCCTTCTAAAGGCAAAGAAGTGCCTAAGAAATCTGCAAAAAAAGAAAGCAGAAGTAAAAAGTCGAAGAAGTCTTCTAAAGATAAAGGAAGACAACATTTTAAAGCGCAAGCAAAGCAAAAACGTAGAAAAAAACATTCGTAAGGAGAATTCGGATGCCAAAAGGAACAGATAATAAAGTTTTAGCGCAAAATCGTAAGGCGAATCATGATTATACGATTTTAGATACGATTGAAGCGGGTTTAGTGTTAACGGGAACGGAGATTAAATCGGTTCGTCAAGCTAGAATGAATTTGAAAGATGGTTATTGTAGTTTTAAAAATGGGGAAGCCTTTTTAGTGGGGGTTCACATTAGTCCGTTTGAGCAGGGGAATATTTTCAATCATGATCCGCTTCGTACGAGAAAGTTGTTGTTGCATAAGAAGCAAATTCAGATGCTTGAGCAAGAGGTAAGACAGGCGGGAAATACGGTTGTTCCATTGAAGGTTTATATTAAAAATGGGGTTGCCAAGTTGTTGATTGGAATTGCGAAAGGTAAGAAAAACTATGATAAGCGTGAAGCTTTAAAACAAAAAGATATAAAACGAGATGTACAGAGAGAGTTAAAAAACTATCGTTGACTACGAAAGACTTCCAAAATAGTAGCATAGGACGCAAGCAAACCCTTTGGGTTTCATTGCTAAAAATCAAGCCTAGGTCTTGATTTTTCCTTGTGAAAGTAGCCGAAAATCGGCTACTTTCACGTATGCTACTATGGGGAGTCTTTCTCCGTTTTTCGTAAATGAATGAGGGTACGTTTAGGATGGGACTTCCTTTATAGTAGCATAGGACGGCAGTAGAGTTTCAGTCTCATGCCTAAATTTCGAGCCATGGTCTCGAAATTTCCTAATAATAGTAGCCGATGTTTCGTCTACTATTATGCATGCTACTATGGGAAGTCTTTCTCCGTTTTTCCGTAAATAGATGAGGGGACGTTTAGGTTGGTGACTTCCAAATATAGTAGCGAAGGACGACAGCATAAAGCTTGCTGTCTCATGCCTAAATTTCGAGCCATGGTCTCGAAATTTCCTAATAATAGTAGCCGAGTTTCGGCTGCTATTATGCATGCTACTATGAGGAAGTCTTTCTTCGTTTTTCCGTAAATGAATGAGAGTACGCTTAGGACGAAATATTATTATTGATTCTTTCTTTTACACGGGTAAAAATTTCTTTGTGGGAATATCTTGTGGAATGTTCTTCAGCGTATTTATCTGCAAAATCTAATTCATTTTCGATAGAATGAATCATTAATAGTGTTGTTTCTGTAATGCTTTCTGGCTGTTTGATTGATTTTGAAAAAGTTTTAATTCTATTCATATTAAAACCTCCTTTATTTTCATTTTACCATAAATCACTTCCTACCATGCAGAAAAACTATGGAATATAATAGTTAAAAACTATATTAAATATTCATTTAAAGTTATTGACAATAGCTTGCGTATATATTATATTATCTACAACAGATAAATAACTGATGCAATGAACAGATAAGTAAATAAAAGCGAACGTAAAAAGAGAGTCCGGTTGGTGAAAAAGGATGCAGGAACTTTATTGAAAATGGTCTGGGAGCAACAGAAGTGATGAAGCTTCTGCGAATGGTGCCCGATACCGTACTAGAGTATACAGAAGTGTACTTATAGAGTAACAAGCTGTGAAGTTTGTTAAAAATAGAGTGGTAATGCGATCCTTCGCCTCTAGTCAAAAACTAAGGTGGAGTTTTTTTATGGCTCAAATACTTATGACATCAATTATCTGATTCGACGATTGACGGAAAGCGCGCCCGTTAATCATCATTAATCAATGGAAAAGAAAAGGGGAATTTATTTATGAACATTTCAAAATTAATTAAAACAGCAGCGTTAGGATTAGTAGCTACAACATTAGTAGCATGTGGAAACGGAGCATCTCAATCAAAAGATACAGCAACAACAGCAGCTCCAAAAGTAGAAGACAAAAAAATTACAGTAGTAGCTTCACCAGCACCACACGGTGAAATTTTAGAAGCAGCTAAATCAATTCTTAAAAAAGATGGATATGATTTACAAATCAATATTGTAAATGACTATGTAACACCTAACCAAATCGTATTCGGAGGAGATGCAGATGCAAACTACTTCCAACATACACCTTACTTAGAAAAATTCAACAAAGAACATAACGAAGACTTAGTAAGCGTTGGGAATGTTCACATCGAACCAATGGCTATCTACTCTAAAAAATATAAATCTTTAGCAGATTTACCAGAAAACGCAACAGTATATGCTTCAACAAACCCAGCTGAAGTTGGTCGTTTCTTAGCATTCTTCACTAAAGCAGGATTAATTAAATTAAAAGATGGTGTTAAACCAGTTGACGCTCAATTAAGCGATATCGTTGAAAACAAAAAGAACATTCAAATTAAAAATGAAATCGCTCCTGAATTATTAGTATCAACATATGAAGCAAACGAAGGTGATGCAGTTATCATCAACTCAAACTTCGCAATCGATGCAAAATTATCTCCTAAAAAAGATTCAATCGCTTTAGAAGATGAAAGTTCACCATATGCAAACTTAGTAGCAGTTAAACCAAAAGATAAAGATTCAGACAAAGTTAAAGCTTTAATCAAAGCATTACAAAGTGATGAAATCCGTAAATTTATCTCTGATAAATATGCAGACGGATCTGTAATTCCTGCAAAATAATGATAAAATAAAAGGTGTGGCACGCGCTATTTGCCACACCTTTTTAGAGTATAAGGAGAAGAATGATGATTAAAATACAAGAAGTTTCTAAAATTTATCATGGCAAACAAGGGACAGTTGAAGCAGTCAAAGATGTTTCATTAGACATTAAAAAAGGTGAAATTTTTGGTATTATCGGTTTTTCAGGAGCAGGTAAAAGTACATTAATTCGTTTGTTAAACGGTCTTGAATCTGTTACAACTGGTCATATTTTTGTCAATGATAAAGATATTACAACATTAAAGAAAAAAGAATTATTACAAGAACGTCGTAAAATTGCGATGATTTTCCAACATTTTAATCTATTATGGTCACGTACAGTGGAAGAAAATATTGCTTTTTCATTAGAAATTGCTGGAGTGGCAAAAGATGTTCGTCAAAAGAAAGTAGCCGAATTAATTGAAATTGTAGGACTAAAAGGAAGAGAAAAATCTTATCCATCTCAGTTATCCGGTGGACAAAAACAAAGAGTTGGGATTGCTCGTGCTTTAGCCAATGATCCAGAAGTATTATTATGTGATGAAGCAACAAGTGCATTGGACCCAAAAACAACAAAAGATATTTTGAACTTATTAGTAGAAATTAATAAGCGTCTAGGATTAACGATTGTTTTAATTACTCATGAAATGCATGTCGTTCGTCAAATTTGCCATCGTGTTGCTGTAATGGAACAAGGTAAAGTTGTTGAAACTGGAGAAGTCTTAGAAGTATTTAAAAATCCTCAACAAACGATTACAAAGCAATTTGTTGGAGAAGAACGTTCTGAACAAGATTTAGCAGATGTTTTCGAACATTTATCAACTTCACTTCGTCCAGGTGTTGCTGTGCGTATTCAATATTTAGGGGATACTACAGCAGAAGGAATTTTATCAGAAGTAATTCGTAAACTAGATGTTTCAATTTCGATTTTACAAGCGCATGTCAATGTGACTCAAAAAGGTGTGCTTGGTAGTATGATTATTTTAATTGAAGAAGAATCTGCTAAAGCTGAAGAAGTGATTGAATACTTAAGAAAAGCAGAAATTATTGTGGAGGTACTAGAAAATGTTTAATGTGTTTTTAGCTCAAACGAGTTTTTCAGAATTATTCCAAGAGATGCTGAGCTTTAAAAATGTAGATTGGAATGAAGTGATTAAAGCGACAAATGAGACAGTTTATATGAGTTTTCTATCTACTTTCTACGTATTTATTATTGGTTTAGCACTTGGTTTGTTTTTATATTTAACAAGTCCTGGTAGAAGTTTAGAAAATAAATGGGTGAATTTATTCCTTTCTGGAATTATTAATATTTTCCGTTCGGTTCCGTTTATTATTTTACTTGCTTTATTAATGCCTTTTACGAAAGCGTTAATGGGAACTATTTTAGGACCTAAGGGTGCGATTCCTACTTTAGTCATTAGTGCGGCTCCTTTCTATGCTCGTTTAGTGTCAATTTCGTTAAATGAGATTCCTTCTGGGGTAGTAGAAGCTGCTGAATCGATGGGGGCAACGACTCGTCAGATTATTACAAAGGTGTTAATTCCTGAGTCGCTTCCTGCGTTAGTATCTGGTATTACGGTAACAACGATTGCATTAGTGGGTTCTACTGCTGTTGCGGGTGTTATTGGTGCTGGGGGATTAGGGAACTTGGCATATATGATTGGTTTTACTCGTAATAAGCAGGATATTATTTTCGTGGCTACGGTTGCGATTTTAATTCTTGTATTCTTGATTCAATTTGTCGGAGACTATGCGGTAAAGAGGATTGACAAACGTTAATTTATTTCGAAATAGACTTCCCAAGTGTAGTAGCAGGGGACGGCAGCAAACAGCTTTGCTGTTTCATGCCTAAAAATTGAGCCTAATATCTCAATTTTTCCTGTCCTATAAGCCGTTTGGCTTATAGGACTAATGCTACTACGGGAAGTCTTTTCTTATGGATGGATATTTATTAGAGTACGTTTAAGAGATAGACTTTGTGTGATAGTAGCAGAGGACGCCAGTAGCCAGCTTTGCTGTTTCATGCCTAAAAATTGAGCCTGTAGTTTCAATTTTTCCTGTCATATAAGCCATTTTTGGCTTATATGACTAATCCTACTACGGGAAGTCTTTTCTTATGAACGGGTATTTATTAGAGTACGTATAAAAAGTAGACTTTACTTTGTAGAAACGGTTGTATGTTTTCTTAACTAATACCGGCACAAAAACTTTTATCCGCATAAAAAATGAAAATAAAACCGACTTTTCAAGTAGCATTGGTAATAGAAACTGTCGTAGCAGTTTCTATTACTGGGAAATTTGAGACCATAGGCTCAAATTTTAGCCAAGAGATTCGCAGAGCGAAGCTACTGGCGTCTATTGCTACAACTCTAAAAGACGGTTGAATTTTAATTTTAGTAAATGACCCCAAAAAGTAAATCTGTTAATGCCATTACACAACCTTTTATCCGCATAAAAAATGAAAATACAACCGACTTTTCAAGTGGCATTGGTAATAGAAACTGTCGCAGCAGTTTCTATTACTGGGAAATTTGAGACCTTAGGCTCAAATTTTAGCCAAGAGATTCGCAGAGCGAAGCTACTGGCGTCCATTGCTACAGCCCCAAAAGTCGGTTGTATTTTAATTTTGTAAATGATGAAAATACCCTTTTCATAATATTTACATCATTTACATTGTTAGAAGTGGTTGACAAGTGTATTATTTTACTTTATCTTATGTATGCAAACCGGTTCCACAACGTGGTTCCCAATTGAAAAAAGAAAGGATAGTTCAACATGAATTATGATGTAATTGCAAAAGAAGTCCTTGAAAATATCGGAGGACGTGAAAATGTTCAATCTGTCGCACACTGTGCAACACGCTTAAGAATTATGGTTCTTGACGAAGCAAAAATCAACAAAGAAGCCATTGATCAATTAGAAGGAGTAAAAGGAGCGTTCTTTAACTCAGGTCAATACCAAATTATCTTCGGAACAGGAACAGTTAACAAAGTCTATGAAGCCGTTGCTCGTTTAGGAGTAGCAGAAACTTCAACAGCACAAATGAAAGAAGAAGCGAAAAAACAAGGAAACTTATTCCAAAGAATGAGTAGAACATTCGGAGACGTATTCGTTCCAATTATCCCAGTTTTAGTAGCAACAGGATTATTCATGGGATTACGTGGATTATTAACAAACCCAATCTTCCTTGGATTATTCGGAATGACACCTGATGTCATTGACAAAAACTTCTTATTATACACACAAGTATTAACAGATACAGCCTTTGCATTCTTACCAGCATTAGTAGCATGGTCAACATTTAAAGTATTCGGCGGTTCTCCAGTACTTGGAATTGTTTTAGGATTAATGTTAGTAAACAGTGCTTTACCAAACGCTTATGTAGTAGCTGCCGGTGGAGCAGATCCAATTGTATTCTTTGGTTTCATTAAAGTAGTAGGTTACCAAGGAACAGTTTTACCAGCATTCTTCGTAGGGATGATTGGTGCTAAATTAGAAAAATGGTTACGTACAAAAGTTCCAGATGCATTAGATTTATTAGTAACACCATTCTTAACATTTTTAGTAATGAGTGTTCTTGGATTATTCATTATTGGACCATTCTTCCACTCAGTAGAAACATTAGTACTAAATGCAACTGAATTTGTTTTACAATTACCATTTGGTCTAGCAGGAATTATTATTGGTGGATTACAACAAGTCATCGTAGTCACTGGGGTTCACCACATTTTTAATTTCTTAGAAACACAGTTATTACAATCTTCAAAAATTGCTACAGGGGTAGAATTAAATCCATTTAACCCAATTATCTCAGCTGCAATGGCTGCACAAGTAGGAGCAACATTAGCCGTTGCCTTCAAAACAACAGATACAAAATTAAAAGCTCTAGCATTACCATCAGCATTCTCTGCTGCATTAGGAATTACAGAGCCAGCAATTTTCGGGGTTAACTTACGTTTTGGTAAACCATTTGTAATGGGATTAATCGGAGGAGCTACAGGAGGTTTCTTAGCAGCTTTATTCCAATTAAAAGCAACAGGTATGTCTGTAACAGTATTACCAGGGATGTTATTATTCTTAAATAGCCAATTCCCATTATACGTATTAGCAATCGCAGTAGCCTTTGCAGTAAGTTTTGGATTAACATACACTATCGGTTATAGCGATGATATGTTGAAAAAATAAAATAAAAGAAAAAGTCGAAGCGTCACACGATAGCTTCGACTTTTATGTAGATGAGGAGTATCGATGAGTTTAGTAAGAAAAAGTAATACTGGAAAATATGGCTTAGTGTATCATATTGTTCCTCCATATGGATTAATGAATGATCCAAATGGATTAATTTATTTCAAAGGACAACATCATGTGTTCTTCCAATGGAATCCAACAGGTACAAAGCATGTGAATAAACATTGGGGACATCTTATTTCTGATGATATGATTCAATGGAAAAGAGTTGAACTAGCATTAGCTCCAGATCAATGGTTTGATAAAAGCGGTGTATATTCTGGTAGTGCGTATGTTCATAATGATCAATTATGGTTATTTTATACGGGAAATGTAAAAGATGAAGAAGGAAATGCTTCAAGTTATCAATGTTTAGCAGTGTCAGAAGATGGGACTCACTTTGAAAA
The DNA here is from genome assembly GCA_963523795.1 of uncultured Granulicatella sp. Taxonomy (GTDB): domain Bacteria; phylum Bacillota; class Bacilli; order Lactobacillales; family Aerococcaceae; genus Granulicatella. The sequence continues at coordinate 87,071 of CAURER010000002.1, read as the reverse complement.
GAAAGGCCCGTTATTCGAACATCCGAAGGGCTATACAAGACATGTTCGTGATCCAAAAGTTTGGTTTGATGCACGTGTCGATCATTACTGGATGGTTGTAGGAGCTCAAACGGAAGATTTAAAAGGAGATACATTAGTGTATCGTTCAGAAGATTTACTTCATTGGGTATTGAATGGTTCGATTAGTGTTGAAGAAAAAGACTTCGGATATATGTGGGAATGTCCAGATGTGATTCCATTTGAAGAAAAGGATGCCTTTATTTATTCTCCACAAGGAATTGAAGCTCAAGGAGAACGATTCAATAATTTATATCAAACTGTAGTGCAATTAGGGCAGTTTACAATCGATGGAAAATTCGTTGTAGATGCAGACAATTTAATGGAAGTTGATGCAGGATTTGATTATTATGCTCCGCAAAGTTTCCCAGCAGAAGACGGTCGCATTCTTCAATATGGTTGGATGGGAATTCCTGAAGGAAAAGAAGGACACATCCCAACGATTCAAGAGGGCTGGATTCATGCCCTAACAATTCCACGTGAAGTATCGGTTCAGAATGGAAAATATCTTCAAAAACCTACACGTGAATTATGGAATTTAACAACAGATGTTCAAAAAATCCAATGGAATACGACTCGATTTGAATCGGTCTTTTCATCACCTGCACAAGTGTGGACAGTGAATTGGAAAGAAGCCGTTCAGGATAAATTAGCGATTCAGTTACGCAATGAAATTTCAATTCAATATGATGCAGAATCTCAAGTGCTATCTGTCAGCCGTACCGATTGGGAAACAGGAGAAAAAGAAATAAGAGAAAGAACCTTACAATCTCCTCTGCAACATCTAAACGCATGGATGGACTACTCAAGTTTAGAGTTATTTGTTAATGAAGGAGAAGAAGTATTCACGCTTCGATTCTTTACAGAAGAAGATTCTTTAGACTTCCTAATTCAACAAACAGTTGAGCAAGAAATGGCGATTGAAGTGTATAGTATGAAGGAAAGTGGATTTATCGTAGAGTAAGGGTACTACAAAAGAGTTTTGAAATGAAATTATGAAAGACGTACGAGTGAAGGGCTACAAAAGAATTTTTTCTGATATGTAGGATGGAAGCAACTCGCAGTGGCGGACTCATGCTATTCGCTATAGGGAATGTTTTTTTTGTGTGACCATAACACTTGCTTTCTAGCCGTTTTTTCGGTAGTATAATGCATGGAATAGTAAGTTCTGAAATGGGTACAGAAAGTTCTTCATGGCTGAGAGAGAACCCCCGCTTTTAGAATTGAACCTACCAGCATATCGATTATGAAAATAATCCGGTTCACGTACCGTTATCACGTTCCAAGAGACATTTAACATGAAATGTAATTAAAGGTGGTACCGCGAGTCATTCGTCCTTTTTATAGGGAGAATGGCTCTTTTTGTTCCACGATATTTAGAAAAGGAGTGCTAATATGGCAGAAAAAACAAACTTACAAAGAGAAGATTTCTCAAAATGGTATATCCAAACGATTCAAAAAGCTGATTTAATGGATTATTCACCAGTGCGTGGATGTATGATTTTTAAACCAGATGGTTATGAAATTTGGGAACATATTCAAGAAGAATTTAACCGTCGTTTTAAAGAAGAAGGAATTCGTAATGCATACTTCCCAATGTTAATTCCAGAAAGCTTCTTCACTAAAGAAGCAGATCATATTGAAGGATTTGCACCAGAATTACCATGGGTAACAGAAGCAGCAGGAGAAAAATTAGAAGAACGTTTAGCATTACGTCCAACAAGTGAAACAATGATTGGAACTGCATTCTCAAACTGGATTAATTCATACCGTGATTTACCATATGAAGTAAACCAATGGGCAAATGTATTCCGTTGGGAAAAGAAAACTTTACCATTCTTACGTACATCAGAATTTTTATGGCAAGAAGGACATACTGCTCACGCCGATGAAGAAGATGCACGTCGTCGTACAATGAAAATGTTAGACATTTATAAAGAAGTAGTAGAAGGTGTATTAGCTGTTCCTGTTTATGAAGGACAAAAAACTCCATCAGAACGTTTTGCTGGTGCGGTAGATACTTACTCAATTGAAGCAATGATGAAAGATGGGAAAGCTGTACAAGCTGGAACTTCTCACTATATGGGAACAAAATTTGCGGAAGCATTTGACATTAAATATTTAACAAAAGAAAACGAACACGTACACGCTCATACAACTTCATGGGGAGTATCAACTCGTTTAATCGGTTCATTAATTATGACACACGGAGACGAACAAGGATTAGTATTACCTCCAAAAGTAGCTCCAACACAAGTAGTTTTAATTCCAGTTGGACCATGGAAGAAAAATCCAGCTATCTTAGAAAAATTAGAAGAATTACAACAACAATTAAAAGCAGCAGGCTTACGTGTGAAAATTGATGACACAGACAACTCACCAGGATTCAAATTCAATGAATGGGAATTACGTGGAGTTCCAATGCGCATTGAATGTGGTCCACGTGATTTAGAAAATAATCAAGTTATGACAAAAATGCGTGATTTAGATGAAAAAGTTGCAGTAGGTTTTGATGTGTTAGTAGAAACAATTCAAGTTGAATTAGAGAAAATGCAAGGACGTTTATTAGAAACAGCTCGTGCAATGCGTGCTTCTAATGAATATACAAACATTGATACTTTAGATGAATTAAAAGCTCATATTGAAGCAAAACGTGAAGCTGGTGAAGTACCTGGTTGGGTATTAGTTGGTTGGGATGGAACAGAAGAAACAGAAGCGAAAATCAAAGAAGAAACTGGATTTACGACTCGTAATATTCCATTCAATCCACCAGTGAAGAAAGAAACATGTATCGTTTCAGGTAAACCAGCAACACAAACAGTATGGATCGCAAGAGCGTACTAATAACAATGTGCGAAGAAAGATGTTCTGAATCGAACCGTTGGAAGAAGCCGAGGGCGATGAATATCGCACCGAATTCCACCGAAACGCACGTCTATTCACTCTTTCTAAGCTTAATGTAATAAGGTGAAAAAAGACAATTTAAATAAATGATTGAAGAGGGCAAATGTGCAATGAGAAGCACTACTTGCCCTTCTTCCAACAAAAAACTAGAAAGGAAGTGCTCTATGCCCGTATTGGCTATTGATACCTCAAATAAAACTTTATCGGTTGCCATTGTCAAAGATGAGGGAACGATTGTTGAACAAACAGTTCCAGACACGTTACAACATAGTGTCAAACTAATGCCGGCAATTCAAGAAGTACTTCAAGAAAGTCAAGTCAGTATGCAAGAACTAACAGGTGTGATTGTTGCCAAAGGACCAGGTTCGTATACTGGACTTAGAATTGGAGTAACCGTTGCAAAAACTCTTGCGAAGACATTGCATATTCCGCTAAAATCTGTTTCAAGTTTACAAGCGATTGTCGCAAATGTTGTAGAAATTGTTCCTGAGGGAGCTTATGTTGTTCCATTTTTTGATGCTCGTAGAGAAAATATTTTTACAGGTCTTTATCAAGTGAACCAACTATTTCCACAATTGGTAGCCCCAGAACGTCATATTTCTTGGGTGGATTGGTTAGAAGAGTTATCGACTTATGAAGCTCCTCTTTATTTTGTAGGACAATTGACAGATGCTCAAAAGGAGTTAGTTCTAGAGAAATTAGGAAATAAAGCAGTATTTACTGAAGAGAATGATGCCATTGCTTATGCAGGACTCTTTGGTAAATTAGCACAAGATTCACTAGAAGAAGATGCAGATGTTTTTGTACCGACGTATTTAAAATTAGCGGAAGCAGAAGAAAATTGGAAAGCGAGCCATCAAGAAGAACAGGAGATAAACTATGTGGAGCGCATGTAAAGATTGGACACAATCTTTATGGCAACAATTAGAAAGATTAGTTGATCAAGCAATTCCTGTAGGAGACTTTATTGCGCACCAATTACCCCAACAACCAAAACGAATTCCTCTTTCTAATGGAAAAATTGCAACGATTCGGTTAGCTACCGTAGAGGATGTTGATGCCATTGCGGCTGTTGAAGAGGAAGCGTATATGGGAAATCCTCCTTGGATGAAAGAAGCATTTGGAGAAGATTTAACCTATAATACAAAAGCAATCTACATTGTTATTGAAATTGAAGGTGAAATTCAAGCATTTATTGGTGCAAGAGTGACAACAGAGGATCTTCATATTACGAATATTGCGGTTCATTCGGATGTACGTTTTTTAGGATGTGCAACGTTATTAATGAAGCAATTAGAAAAATATGCACGCTTTTTAGAAAAAGATTGCATTTCCCTAGAAGTAAGAGTCTCCAATAAAAAGGCGATTCGTTTATATGAGAAATTTGGATTTATTCAAACAGGATATAAAGAAAAATATTATAAAAATGAAGTAGAGGATGCGGTACTGATGACTTATCCATTATCCCCTAAAACACCAGAATCATTCTCCTCATCAGAGTTTTCGTTTAAACGATTAACGATTGAAGATGATGTGGCAGAACAGTTATACCAATTAGTGCAACAACATTATGAACATCCAGGACATTGGAGTGCAAAAGCTTTCCAAGAAGATATTGCTTCTGAACATGGAGCCTATTATGGCGTGTATCATGTAGACACCTTGATAGGATTTGTAGGGATGCAAGTTGTCTTAGATGAAGCAACAATTACGAACATTGTGATTCATACAGGATTCCAAGGAAAGGGACTTGCCCAACGATTATGGCAAATGGCATTATATGATTTAGGGTTGCAAGAAGTCGTAACCGTATTTTTAGAAGTACGAGAATTTAATCATCGTGCTCAACAATTATATGAAATTTTAGGATTTGAGTGTTATCACAGAAGACGTGATTACTATACAGATCCATTAGAAGATGCCTTACTCTATCGATTAGAACTCAAGAAAGGAGCATGTGAACAATGACAAAAGAAGTCGTTATTTTAGCTATTGAAAGTAGCTGTGATGAAACAAGTGCAGCAGTTGTTGTCAATGGTCGTACATTATTATCAAATATTGTCGCTTCTCAAATCAAAAGTCATATGCGATTTGGAGGAGTTGTACCAGAAATTGCAAGCCGTCATCATGTGGAGCAAATTACGCAAGTAATAGAAGAAGCATTAGTGCAAGCTGGCAAATCAATGGAAGAAATCGATGCAGTAGCGGTAACGATTGGACCAGGATTAGTCGGTGCTTTACTCATCGGAATTTCGGCTGCAAAAGCAGTTGCCTTAGCAGCGAACAAACCATTAATTGCTGTTAACCATATGGCAGGACATATTTATGCAAACCAATTAATCGAACCTTTACAATTTCCATTAATGGCATTAGTTGTAAGTGGTGGACATACAGAATTAGTCTATATGCCACAGGACAGACAGTTTGAAATTATTGGGGAAACACGAGATGATGCAGCTGGAGAAGCCTATGATAAGATTGGGAGAATTTTAAACTTACCTTATCCAGGTGGAAAGAAAATGGATGAATTAGCGCATATTGGAGAAGATGTGTATGATTTTCCAAGAGCGATGATTCATGAAGACCATTATGACTTTAGTTTTAGTGGATTAAAGTCAGCGGTTATTAATCGTATTCATAATGCAAAACAAAAAGGCGAAGAAATTGTGCCAGAAAATGTAGCGGCAAGTTTCCAAGCAAGTGTTGTAGAAGTATTAGTAGAAAAAAGTAAACGTGCACTAGAAGAATATCCTGTGAAGCAATTTGTTTTAGCAGGAGGAGTCGCAGCAAACCGTGGACTAAGAACAGGATTACAAGAGATGATGCAAAGTCATTATCCAACGGTAACATTCTCCATTCCGCCAATGAATTTATGTGGCGATAATGCTGCGATGATTGGTGCAGCAGCGTATTCAAAATGGTTAGAACAGGATTTTGCAGCGATGGATGTGAATGCAATGCCTGGTTTAGAACTAGGAGATTAGTGTAAGTTGGGTTGGAAATTTTACACCAAGAAAATTCATTTCACCTAATAAAAATAGTTGCATTCTATGCCTGAGCATGCTATTATACTTGTGTTGCTTTATGCATAAAAATAAATAACTCTGGATTAGGCAATAATTCAGGGCAGGAGGAATAGAAAATGAAACAAGGAATTCACCCAGAATATCGTCCAGTTGTTTTCATGGATACAACTACTGGATTCAAATTCTTATCAGGTTCAACAAAATCTTCAAACGAAACTGTACAATGGGAAGATGGTAACGAATACCCATTATTACGTGTTGAGATTACTTCAGATTCTCACCCATTCTATACAGGTCGTCAAAAATTCACACAAGCAGACGGACGTGTGGATCGTTTCAACAAAAAATACGGTCTCAAATAAGAAGACAATTAACAAACCTTTCTCGAAATCGAGAAAGGTTTTTTTGTGTTTAATCGGGGGAGTAAAACCAGGTTAAAGTATGTGAAAAAACAATTTAACTAATAAATTAAATAGTGAAAAAACGTTATAAAACATTTATTTTATGTAAAAAATAAATAAACGAAAATATTCACAAAAACGTTGACATAGTACAATTTTAACACTATTATATCCGATAGTATGTGTTTTTTTCATGAAAAACAAGGGAGTGTCATTGTGAAAAAAAGAAAGTTATTAAGAAGTATTTTAGTGTTCATTTTATTGTTCTCTCAAATATTATTTCCGGTAAAAAGAATCTGGGCTGAGGAAATAGAGCCAACAGTCACTTATCATAAAACAATTACACCGATGAGAGATAGTAATGGAAATACAATTCCAGACCAATATGAATTGATGTTAGATATTACAACGAATAGCGGACAAAATATTACGTATCAACCATTGGATGTTGTTTTTGTAGCGGACTTGTCAGGAAGTATGGGGGATAAAATAAGTGAACAGGAAAAGGTAGTTAGAATTGATGCGTTAAAAAAAGCATTAAATGGAAGTAATAATCAACCCGGTTTGATAGATTTACTTCTTTCTAATCCAAATAATAAAAATAGAGTTTCTTTAGTGGGATTTGCTGGGAGAGCAGATAATGACCCTCATCTTTGGAATGGTGGATATACAGAACCAAAAGATCCTGGTGATAAACCAAGAGTTCACGGTTTTTTATCGGGAATTAGACAATATGATGATGCATATACTTACTCTAATTGGACCACAGATAAGATAGCTCTTAAAGATGTTGTTTCTAGAATTCAATTGGCTTCATATGAGTCTTGGGGGAATGAGCCCTTAAATACAATAGGAACAAATACTAATGTAGAAGCTGGTTTAAGAAATGCGATAGAATTACTAAAAAAAGCCAGAGGGAATGCTAAAAGAATTGTTATTCTTTTATCTGATGGAGAAGCTAATATGTATTATAACAAATATGGTCATAGTGTTTTTAAATTTCCAACCAATAAAGGTGGTTGGTTCCAAAATAGATTATATGGAAATATATTTGAAAAACTTAAAATAATATCCCCTGCAGTACATGGTTTTTATTCAATAGCATTTGCGTATAAAAATGGTTTTGATACGTTAGGATGGATTTCAGCAAAGGCAAAAGAAATTAATCCTAATATTAATGCTGAAGAATTATATGCCAATACCGAACGAGAATTGATTGAACGATTGAATGATATAACACGAAAAATAAGACCATTAGGAATCAGAAAAGTAACAATTACAGATACTTTATCAAAATTTGTGACATTACTTCCGAATAATGCTTCAAATCTTAGAGTTGTTAAAATAGTAAATGGAGTTGAAACACCTTTAACAGAGCAAGAAGCAAGAGTGACAACAGAACAAAATCAACAAGGGCTAATGTCTGTTACTGCACAATTTGCTGACGATTATCGAATGGAAGATGGTGTCAAATATGCACTGAAATTCACCGTTAAATCTTCTCAAGAAGCATTAGATGCGATTACAGGAGATAAGAAAGTTACAGCTTCTGATGCGCTAAACGGAGATAAGACAAAATTATATTCGAATCAATCAGCGACAGTGACATATTCTTATGGAATTGAGAAAGAAAAAACGAAAACTCTTCAATATTCTGAAGTGCCAAGTTTCAGTCCTTCTACTCCACTAAATATTCCAGTCAAGGTTGAGTGGAAAGATGCACGTGGGGGAACGAATGTTACAGCAACAAAACCAAATTCGATTACATTAGGACTAACAAAGAAAAATAAAACAGGTGGACAAGATACACCGAATTATCGACAAATTACAATTCCTCAATCGAATAAAGGAGAAATTCAAAACGTTGCTAAAGGGTATGAATATCAAATTGCTCCGCAAGAAATGTCTGCATTTGATGCAAAAGTTGAAAATGTTGGAACAATAGATGCACCTTCTTTCAAGGTAACGTATCAGCAAAAACCGAGCTTAACCATTCAGAAAAAATTGACGGGAGAAGAAGTACAGCAACAAAAATATAACGTTAAAATTGAATTACGTGATAGTAATAATCGAGAGTTGTCGGGAACATATGGTGGATTAACCTTTAAAAATGGTGTTGCGAATATTGAACTTCGACCAAATACACCGATTCAGCTCTCGTATCTTCCAAGAGGAGCTCATTATACCGTTACAGAGGATGAAAAATATGCAGGTCATTATAAAATCGATTACTCTGTAAAACAAGGAGTATTAACGGAAGATAAGACAGTAACGATAACCAATCAAAAATATCCCAGCTTATCCATTACAAATGAGGTGAGCGGTGAATTAGCAAATTATCAGCAAGATTTTGAAATGGAAATTCAAATTACTGGATTGAAAAATAAACAAATAAAAGCACAAAAGGGAAATAAAGAAAGTGTGGTTGCATTTGTGAATGACCGTGCCACTGTAAGTTTAAAACGTGGAGAAACGATTCGGTTTGATGATCTTCCAATTGGTGCTAATTATGAAGTTCAAGAATCTTCACGTTCCCAAAGAGGGTATACAGTAACGTATGAAAATCAGAGTGGTCAATTAGATCGTGATAAGCAAGTTCGAGTCATCAATAAACGAGTGTCTGTTCCAGCAACGGGATTAGATATATTGGATTCATCTAATATGATGCTCATGATAGTTGGGTGTATCGGGGGTTTAGGTTTATTAGTGATGATTACGAATAGGAGAAGAATCTAAATGTTAAGTAGAAGAGAGAGTTTACAATTAAAAAAAGTCAAAGAAGAAAAACCGAAGAGAGGAAAAGGTCCTCCAGGAATTAAAGAAGATATTGTTTATCTTCTAGGAAAAATAGTATTTGTTATAGCAACATTAGCACTTTTATATTTCTTTTTGTTTGGAATTATTCGTTACAACGATGATGGAATGAAACCAGCGTTAAAAGATGGAGATGTAGTAGTTTATTATCGATTAGATAAGAAATACTCAGTGGGAGATTTGCTAACGTATGAATATAAGGGGAAACTTCGTGTGGCACGTGTCATTGCCACAGCAGGTAGTACGATTGATATTAACGAAGATGGATTAATCGTTAATGGTTCACCCCAACAAGAACAGGATATTTATAAAGAAACATTGCTTTATAAAGAAGGGGTAGAATTTCCGCTTAAAGTACCTGAAGGAAGTCTATTTGTGCTAGGAGATAATCGAACAACAGCTGTAGATAGTCGTGTGTTTGGACCTATACCAATTAAAGATACACAAGGAAAAGTCGTCACAATTGTTAGAAGAAGAGGATTTTAAAAAGAGGAGAATTAGGAAATGAAAAAAACATTTATGAAGAAATTAGCAACAGGTGTAGTAGCAGCGGGAACAATTTTAACTTTATTACAAGTACCAAATGTATTAGCTGAAAATGAAGTAGCAAGTTCTCAAAATGAAAAAAATGTTGTGGTAAAAGTCAATAAAGAATTAGATATTGCAGAAGGAATTACTACTCCAACAGCAACATTTTCATTTAAATTTGTACCAAAAGAAGGACAGAATAGTGCAAATGTTCCATACGAAAAAGTAACAGCAACAAATGGAACAATTCCAAATCGAACAGTTACTTATGGAGCAGGAGATACACTTCCTCAAGGAAAAACAGCCATTACAAAAGCGACAGATGATATTTTTGCAGGAGTAACTTATGAAAATGCTGGGGAATATGTGTATACAGTATCAGAAGAACAAACAGGTTGGACAGCTTTAGCTAATAATATTGATACATTAACATTCGATACAAAAACATATGAAATGCACGTATTTGTTAAGAACAAATCTCAAGGAACAGGAACATACATTTCTAATGTTTACTTCGTAGATACAACTGCTGGAAGTACAACAGCTGCAACTGCTAAAAAAGCAGGAAATACTGAAGCGGGAACAGAAGGTGGTTCAAAAGTCTATAAATATGATTTATTCAAAAATAAATATACTAAAAAAGCAGGTAAAACTGGAGACTCACCATCAACTATTAATCCAAATGCAGATGCATTAACGATTACAAAAAAAGTTGCTGGGGGATTAGCAAGTAAAACTAAAAACTTTACTTTCAAATTAACATTCAAAGCAGCTTCGACAGATGAAACTGGAACTTATACTGGTACAAAAGGATCAGAACAAATTCAATTTACAAAAGATGTTGAAAAAGAATTCACTCTACATGATGGAGAAAGTTTAGTATTCCCTGATTTACCAGCAGGTACAAAATATACCTTAAAAGAAGAAGGAACTTCAGGTTATACACCATCTTCAGCTTATAAAGAAAACGGAACTCTAAAGAATGGTTCAACTGGAACTCAATCACAAGCTTACACTGTTGCAGATGTATTAATTGGGGAAAAAGAAAACAATAATATTGTAACGAATACATTGCCAGAAGTTACTCCAACAGGTTTATTAATTGATAATCTTCCATTTATTATCATGATTGGATTAGGATTGTTTGGATTTATTTTAGTAGCAAAAAGACGTAGAGAAGCGGAATAATTAAGAAATGAAGACGAATCAAGAAAAACCAAAGAAATCAATTTCAAGACATTTTGTTTTGTTTCTAGATAATTTGTTGAACCATGTTCTCTTGCTTGTGACAGCTTTAGTTTTTCTGTTTGGGTTTTATGCGTTATGGGATTCGAATCAAGTCTATTCATTAGCTTCCTCTAGTGAGTATGAAGCGTATCGCCCTGTATCTTCGTCTCAAAAAGATGAATTAGCTAGCTTTTCAGGATTTGAAAAACTTCAAAAGTTGAATTCAGAAGTCATTGGTTGGATTAATGTGTATGGAACGAATATTGATTATCCATTAGTACAAGCAAAAGATAATGAAAAATATTTAACACGAGATTCAAAAGGAGAATTTGCTTCTACAGGAGCTATCTTTTTAGATGCACGAAATGACCCGAATTTTGAAGACTTTAATACGATTATTTATGGACATCATGTGGAAAATGGAGTCATGTTTGGAGATGTAGCGAAGTTTTCAGATAAGGAATTTTTTGAACAACACCGTTATGGAAGTATCTTTTACAATGGACAGGAAAAGGGACTTGAAATATTTGAAATGTTAGAAGTGGATGCTTATGATTTCAATATTTATGATCCTGGTATTGTAGGAGAAGAACGTCAACAAGAGTATATTCAACATTTGCTTTCTGTAGCACTTAATAAAAGAGATATTTCTATAGGAAAGAATGATCATATTATATTATTGAGTACGTGTTTTTTAGATGTTACAAATGGTCGTCATATTGTAGTTGCGAAAATTACAGATGATATTACTGAGAATACATTCCATACGAAAAAATCAAAACCATTCCCATATAGTGTATTTGATGATTCTTCCTTAGGAAAATATTTATCATCTATCCCATTATGGATTTGGTATATCATTATATTAGTGCTAATCATCGTAGTATTATTCTTACTCGTGATAGTAGTGTTAATGGTACAACAACGTAAAGAAAAAAATCGTTAAAAATTAAAGGGTGGATAGTTTAAGAGAGTAACTATCTATCCTTTTTGGTTTAGAGGTTAATTTGTGAAGAAGATTATAAAGATAATGGTAATCAGTTTCGTTCTATTTTTTATAAATGTCCCACTCTTTTTAGCGGATGAATTAGAAAACTATAATCCGATTGATCATCATGAAGAAAAAGGATTCTATCAATTAGAACAAAAATATCCGGACGTAAAAGGATGGATTAGTATTGATGGGACACATATAGATTATCCGTTATTACAAAGTGAAGATAATGTAAAGTACTTGGATCATAATGCATTTGGAGATTATATAGTGACGGGTTCAATATTTCTAGACTATCGTTTTGATGCTAAATTTAAGAATTTTAATACGATTATTTATGGACATCATGTGCCAACGGGAGATATGTTTGGAGATATAAAAAAATTTACGAATAAAGACTTTTTTGATACACATCGTTATGGAACGATTTATTATAACGGTGAAGAAAAAGAGTTAGAAATTTTCGGTATTTTAGAAGTGGATGCTTATGATATGAATATTTATCGCCCGTTATCCAATAATAGAGAAGAAAATCAAGCCTATTATCAATATTTACTGTCAAAAGCAACATATAAAAGAGATGTATCGGTTACCTCAGACGATAAGATTTGTTTATTAAGTACATGCTTTGTAGATGTAATTAATGGAAGACATATCTTATTAGCAAAAATTAATCCTATTTTTAAGAAAGAGCAGATAAATTCATCGTCAAATCCAACGAATCTTCCTCAACAAAGTGGTGTTTCTAAATGGATTTTTTATGTCGTGTTATTGTTACTGGTAATGATTATTTTTTTGTTAGTCATTATTATTATTTTGCTACGACGTAGCCGTGTTAAAGAATAATAACTAAGTTTTATATATAAAAATATATAACGTTTAGGTAGTATAAAGAATAATGCTGAAAACTTTGCTAGTGTATAAGTGGAAAATTTCTAGAAATGTTGATATAACAACAAAGGTAGCGTTTTCAAAAAAAAAAAAAAACACTTCCATTTTACTTGCGTTTTTTTAGTATTTACATTAGAGTAGAAGTGTATCATAGTAACCTATTTTAAGAAGATTTCTTTTTAAAATAGGAATAATTCTAAAATTAGGAGGGAATATTTTGAAAAAGAATCAAAATTTACGTGCAATTCAAGCACAGAGATTTTTGAGATATAGTATCCGTAAATTTACGGTTGGAGTTGCCAGTGTAGCAATTGCTTCTGGATTAGGTGTACTAGGTGGTACAAATGTACAAGCAGCTGCTGAAGAAGTAGTCAATACACCTGCAATGGAAACGAAAGCTCCAGAAACTGGAAAGAATATTAAAACAGAAGTTGCTGAAAAAGTCAACACTTCAAAATTATCCGAAGCAATTGCTCGTTTAGAAGTAGCTTTAGAGAATGTTGCATCAACTGAAAAAACAGCTTCAGCAATTGAGTCTGCAAAAGCAGAATTAGCAAATGCAAAAGCTGTAGCTGCAAATGAAACTGCAACAAAAGAAGAAGTAGCAAAAGCTACGTTAGAAGTAAACGGTAAAGCATTCGTTGTTGAAAGTATGCCAAAAGCAACTGTAGACAAGAAAGAAGAGAAAGAAAATAAAAACCAAGATTCTAGAAATGGGAAAGCCATTCTTGGAAAAGGTGAGAGTGGGTTTAGAACTGTAGATACTACAGCTGCAAATGCTGCATCAGAAGCAGAAAAATATAAAGGTATTCGAGATGCAGCTATTCCACAATTGCAAGCCAACATCGAAAGAATTAAAGCAGAGAAAGCAAAAGAAGAAGCTAAGTCTGCGAACAAAAAAGACCAAGCTAAAATTGATATTTTCGTTAGCATTATTAAGAAGGCTGAAGGCGTTATAGCAACTGCAAATGCTGCGGATGTAAGTTCAGCTCAAATTATGAGCCAACAAGCAGAAGCAGTAAAATCAGAACGTGACTTATTAGCATTGTACTTAGCAGGGAAAGCAGATATGGGAGCACCTGTCAGTGAAAACCATGTAGCTTACGGTAATAACCCAACTAATGGTGTATTTGAAAGCCTAAAAGAAGGTTTTGGGGATAGAGTAACCTTTACGGATGCTGTTACCAAATCAGAAACAATTGCTAAGCAACAAAGAGGTCAAGGAGAAATTAATGCTCGTACTGCAGGAATTGGTAGTGCAACTTATAATTGGAAAGAAAAAGTTATTACAAAAGCTGATGCAGAAGCTGGTGTACTAAATGGTTGGAAAATAGAGGTCGGTGAGCAAGTAAATGCTGTTCAACCTCTTGATGTAACGAATGTTACAGATAAAGACGGGGCACCAAGTTCTCGTACAGTACCGAAGTCAAAAATATATACAAATAACGGAGAATTAAAACGATTCTATACTGAAGGACAACAACTATCATATAATAACGGTAGTGGTATCATTCCAACTTTAACGCCTACTATCGATGCGATGAAGAGTAATGCATTTGGTGAAGTCAAAAACCGTGATTATTATCTTGAATTAGGTAGTAAAGGTACGACTATTTCAAAAGAATATGATGTAAATGGAAATTCAAGAATTAATGTTAACTTGATTCACAGTGGAGCTTATGGTCATGTTTCTACCACAGGAACAGGAGAACATGTTAAACTTAAGATTGTAGATGCGTTTACTGGTGCAGAGATTAAACCAGTAGATGGTAAAAATGGTCCTCTATCTACGGAACAAGGTCCTGGGGGTAGCAATGGATGGAACTATATGGCTCGTCTATATGATATTCCTGCGACTACTACAAAAATTAAAGTTTTAATTGAAGCTGGTGACCAAGCGGGATCGCAAAATGGAGGTACTGAAAACCAAACACGATGGGGGAATACAGTAACGCTCAGAGATGGATACCTTGTAGGTGGTATCGGTATTGCTACAGCTCCAGCCGCAGAAGTGGTAACTAATGTTAGTTCGGGTCGAAACAATAATGAGTATGGATATACACCAGACACTATTTATGACAAGAACCAAAAAGGTAGTTTTAACTTTACGCTTAAAGATACAGCTGGAATGAATATTAATTATTATGCTGCATCCAATGTTCAAGTTACGATAAAAGTACCAAAGGGTGTAGTTTTAGAAGATCGAGTTATTAATGCAAATGGCGGAAGTGCATTTCTTGGAAATGTTTACGCTAATTCCATTAGATGGGCTCCAAATGATTCTAATGATAATTCTAAAGGAGGAACTTTAACATATAACGTACCTGCTGGAGATCGTATGGCCGCAGCAGAAAAAACTACTCGTTCATCAAGTATTGTGTTTACTACTGCAAATAACTTCATAGGACCAGCGGATTTTAAAGTAACAGTAACAAGTGGATTTGGAGATACAGATGCTGAAGGAAATAAATTATATTCATATACAATTAATGGTTTAAAACCAGTATATGAAAATCAATTTAACCGTAATGGATTAGCTAACTCAGATAATCCAAGTCATGAGTATGGTAGAGTAATCTTTATTAATAGTTTACAAGCAACAGGTGTCGTAACTGTTCCGATTAATACTAACAATGATCAGTTAAAAGAAGTTGCTTATGCAAAAGCACAAGAAGAAGTTAATTCAGCTAATTTCCAACAATTGCTCAGAGATATGAATGCAACAGCTGGAATGGGTCAAATTATGAATGTTACCCTTAATTCTAAAGATAAAGTTGAAATCACAAAAATAGCTGCTGATGGACGTGGTGTTGTTAAAGTTCCTGTTACTTATACTGCTGACGGAAGAACTTACGATACAACAGTAGATATAGAAGTAAATGTAGTGAAATCAACTACCAATAAGTTAGTAGTATTTGAAGGTGATAAGATTACTGATGACCAAGTGAAATCTTCAGTCACTCCGGCTACAATAGACACTAAAGTGGGAGTTGCAAATAATCCTAATGAATCGGATGTGTTTAGTACGACTGGAAAAGCTGGAGAAGCAGGATTAAAAATCCCAACAACGGTTACTTATAATTCAAATGGTACAAATATTAATGAAACAGTAGAAGTTCCGGTTACAGTATTGCCAAAACCAAATGGCGAAGTACAAGTTCATAAAGGAGCTTCAGTAGATAAAGTAAAAGAAGTAGCAAAAACAAAAGCGACAGCATTAGTAGAAGAAGAAGGCTTCGGAGAAAAATTACCTACAGGAGCAACAGTGACAGTCGGTGATATAACAGAAGCTGTAGCAGAAACTCTAACAAATGAAAAAGGTACCAATAAGGGTGTTGTAAACGTTCCAGCAACATATACAGTAGATGGAAAAACATACAATACGACAATTCCAGTAACAATCAACGTATTAGGTTCTGAACCGAAAACAGTATACACTGTAGAAGGAACAAAACCAGATGCAGAGAAAGTTAAGAATGCCGTAACACCAGGTACTGGAGGAACAGTTAACGCTCCGAATGAAACAGATTTACCTGCTACAACAGTAAAAGCAGGAACACCTAATGTAACTGTACCAACAACAGTAACATATCCAACAGGAGATGAAACTGTAACAGTTCCAGTTGAAGTATTACCAAAAGCAACACCAGAAAAAGTAACAACATTAAAAGATACAACTGGTGACAACCTAACAACAGCTGTAAAAGAAAAAGCACAAGCTGCACTAGGTAAATTAACACTACCAACAGGAGTTACAGTAGAATTAGATCCAAATCAAACATATGCTGTTCCAGCAACAGATTCTAATGGTGATAAAACAGCAGTACCAGTAAAAGTACAATACAAAGACAGCACAGGTACAGTAGTAGCAGAAGATACTATTTCAGTCCCAGTAACAGTCGTAAGCTCAACACCAAGTAAAATCGTCGTGTTCGAAGGCGAAACACCAACAGCTGAACAAGCCAAAGAAGCCGTAACAACAGGAACAGATGGTACAAAAGGTGAACCAACAACATTACCAGAAACAACAGGAAAAGCAGGAGCAACCGATGTAAAAGTTGACGTACCAGTAACATATGACAATGGTAAGTTGACAGAAACAGTAAGCGTTCCAGTAACAGTATTACCAAAAGCAACTGGTGAAGCTGATGTACCAAAAGGTTCAACTGTTGATAAAGTCAAAGAAGTAGCGAAAGCAAAAGCAACAGCATTAGTAGCAGCGACAGACTTCACAGGAAAATTACCTACAGGAGCAACAGTGACAGTCGGTAATATAACAGAAGCTGTAGCAGAAACTCTAACAAATGAAAAAGGTACCAATAAGGGTGTTGTAAACGTTCCAGCAACATATACAGTAGATGGAAAAACATACAATACGACAATTCCAGTAACAATCAACGTATTAGGTTCTGAACCGAAAACAGTATACACTGTAGAAGGAACAAAACCAGATGCAGAGAAAGTTAAGAATGCCGTAACACCAGGTACTGGAGGAACAGTTAACGCTCCGAATGAAACAGATTTACCTGCTACAACAGTAAAAGCAGGAACACCTAATGTAACTGTACCAACAACAGTAACATATCCAACAGGAGATGAAACTGTAACAGTTCCAGTTGAAGTATTACCAAAAGCAACACCAGAAAAAGTAACAACATTAAAAGATACAACTGGTGACAACCTAACAACAGCTGTAAAAGAAAAAGCACAAGCTGCACTAGGTAAATTAACACTACCAACAGGAGTTACAGTAGAATTAGATCCAAATCAAACATATGCTGTTCCAGCAACAGATTCTAATGGTGATAAAACAGCAGTACCAGTAAAAGTACAATACAAAGACAGCACAGGTACAGTAGTAGCAGAAGATACTATTTCAGTCCCAGTAACAGTCGTAAGCTCAACACCAAGTAAAATCGTCGTGTTCGAAGGCGAAACACCAACAGCTGAACAAGCCAAAGAAGCCGTAACAACAGGAACAGATGGTACAAAAGGTGAACCAACAACATTACCAGAAACAACAGGAAAAGCAGGGGCAACAGACGTTAAAGTAGACGTACCAGTAACATATGACAATGGTAAGTTAACAGAAACAGTAAGTGTTCCAGTAACAGTTTTACCAAAACCAGAAGCTGATGAAATTTTAGTTGCTAAAAACAGTGACAAGGAAAAGGCTAAAGAAAAAGTACTAGCTCAAGCTGAAAAAGCAATTGCTGATGGAACATTTACAGGTAAATTACCTCAAGGAGCAACAGTTACTGTTGATAATACAGTGCCAGTAACAATTCCTGAATTAACGGATGATACTGAAGTAGAAGTAACTGTTAAGTATACAGTTCCTGGACAAGATACACCATTAACTACAACAGTTAAAGTACCAGTAACAGTAGTAGAAGGTGTACCACAAATCGTACCAGTTAAAGAAACAAACGATGTTCTTCCAGATCCAGAGAAGAGTGTTGATAAAGAAGATTATCCAGAAGGTTCTACATTTAGATATAAAACACCAGAAGGACAAACATCTCCAATCGATGTAACAACAACTGGAGATAAGAACGTGGTTGTTGAAGTGCTTGACCCACAAGGAAATACAATTGTTGAAGTTCCAGCAACTGTACGTGTAGTAGACAGCACATCACAATTTGTAGTAGCAGATCCAACTAAGAAACAACCAGAGGCAAAAGGCAGTGTTACTCCTGGACAATATCCAGAAGGAACAACATTTGAATATAAGACACCAGTAGATACAACAACTGCAGGTGAAAAAGATGTGACAGTTGTAGCTAAGCTAAATGGTCAACCAATTGCAGAAGTTCCTGCAAAAGTAGTAGTTGTAGATCCTAAAACACAATACGTAGTAGCAGATCCAAGCAAACCACAACCAGATGCATCTAAGAGCATTGATCCAGAACAATATCCAGATGGAACAACATTTGAGTACAAAACTCCAGTAGATACGACTACACCAGGAGAAAAAGATGTAGTTGTCGTTGCAAAAGATGGAGAAGATAAACTTGTTGAAGTACCAACAAAAGTGAAGGTCGTACAAGGAAATCCACAAATCGTTCCAGTGGATGAAGGTAAGAAACAACCATCACCTGAAGATAGTATTGATCCGAATGATTACCCAGATGATGCAACATTTGAGTATAAAGAAGAAGTAGATACATCTAAACCAGGTGATAAGAAAGTTACCGTTGTTGTGAAACAAGGGGATAAGGTATTAGTTGAAGTACCATCTACAGTACGAGTAGTTGAAAGTTATCCTAAATATGTTCCAGTAGATCCAGCTAAGAAACAGCCAGATCCAAAAGAAAACATTAATCCAAATGATTTCCCAACTGGAACAACATTTGAATATAAAGATAACACTCCAGTAGATACAACAACACCAGGTGAGAAAAATGTAACAGTTATAGCGAAGTTAAATGGAGAGCCAATTACAGAAATTCCAGCGACAATTATTGTTGTAGAACCTAAGATACAATATGTCCCTGTAAATGCTGAAAATGATAAGAAACCAAAACCGCAAGATAGCATCACTCCAGATAATTATCCAGAAGGTTCAACGTTTGAATATAAAACTCCAGAGGGACAAACAACTCCATATGATGGAACAACACCAGGTGAAAAAGATGTTACTGTAGTCGTGAAAGATTCAGATGGAGATACAATTGTAGAAGTACCTGCGAAGATTAAAGTCGTTCAAGGAAAAGAACAATTAACTCCAGTAAATGCTGAAGATAAAGATAAACCTAAAGCTGAAGATAGTATCACACCAAGTGACTATCCAGAAGGTTCAACATTCGAATACAAAGTTCCAGAAGGACAAACAACTCCATATGATGGAACAACTCCAGGGGATAAACCAGTTACTGTAGTTGTAAAAGATAAAGATGGAAAAGTGTTAGTAGAAGTTCCAGCAACTATTAAAGTTGTGGAATCAAAACCAACACCAATCGAAACACCAGTAACAAATACGCCTTTAACTCAAGATGATTATACAAAAGGCATTAAAATCCCAGATGGTGGTAAAATTACTAAGGTTGAAAATATTCCAGACTTAACAACACCAGGTGAAAAAACTCCTGTTAAAGTAACGATTACATTACCAAATGGAAAAGTAGTTACAGTAGAAGTACCAGTGAAAGTAACACCTATTGAAGATATTGTTAAAAAAGAGGGAGATCCAATTACTACTGAAGATGTTGAAAAACATATTCCAAAAGGAGTAAAAGTTATTTCTATTGGAGATAAACCTACAACAGATATTCCAGGTGAAAGACCAAGTATTCCAGTAGTAATTGAATTGCCAAATGGAATTCGAGTAACGATGAATATTCCAGTAATCGTAACACCAAAAGTAACTCCGGTAGTAGTTTCAGTAGGAACACCTGTTACTCCAGAAGATGTTCAGAAACATATTGAATTACCAAAAGGATGGACTGTAACAAAAGTAGGAGAAATTCCATCTACTACAACTCCAGGAACAAAACCAGTTGTTTCAGTGGAAATTCAATTGCCAGATGGACGTAAGATTACTGTCGATGTACCAGTTATCGTAACGCCAACTGTAAGACAAATTGTTGTACCACAAGGAATTCCAATTACACCAGACGATGTGAAAGGACATATTGATCTTCCAAAAGAACCAGGATGGGAAATTGTAGGAGTAGGAGAAATCCCAACAACAATTCCAGCTGGAGTAAAACCAAGCGTTAAAGTGAAAATCAAAGTTCCAACTGGTGAGATAATTGAAGTAGATGTTCCAGTAATCGTAACACCGACAGTAACGCCTATTGTAGTAGAAGTGGGAACACCAATTACTGAAGAAGATGTTAAGAAGAAAGTAGGTTTACCAGAAGGATGGGAAATTGTTGAAATAGGGGAAATTCCAACAACTGAAACACCTGGAGCAAAACCAGTTGTTAAAGTGAAAATCAAATTACCAGATGGTCGAATTATTACAGTAGAAGTACCAGTGACGGTAACACCTAAATCACAAAATGGTGATTCAACAGTTCAAATTGTAACGGAATACCTAGATGAAAATGGTAACCGAATTACTTCAGATAAAGAAGGAAAACACAATCCAATAGAGTTGGAAGGATATGAATTTAGTCATTCAACAACGGATGCTAAAGGAAATACACTACATCACTATAAGAAAGTGACACCTAAAGCTCCTAAAGTAGTAGAAGAAGTTCCAACTACAAAACAAGAACAACCTTCTACAACAGAAGTGAAGTCAACACCTGTAGCAAAACAAGAATTACCAAATACAGGTACAGCAGAACTAGAATTCTTTACACCAGCAGTACTAGCTATCTTAGCAGGATTAGGATTAGCAGCACCAACGGTAGCAAAGAAAAAGGACGAAGAATAAAATAACAAAAACTATTTTATAAAATGTCACACGACACCCTCGAGAAAAATCGAGGGTGTTTTTCATTATGTGACTTTCAGTCCGTCACGCTCCGTAGGTGCGTGACAAATAAACCACCCGCTATGCGGGTGCGCGTCGAAGGTTATACCAAAAAAACTCCTCTCGCGATACAATAAAGGTGTTCAAGCCTATCATATAGCGAGAGGAGAAAAAATATGGCTGAAAAAGCAAATAGTTTATCACATACAAAATGGATGTGTAAATACCACATTGTTTTTACACCTAAGTATAGACGGAAAGTTATCTATAATCAATATAGGAAAAGTTTGGGAGAAATATTTCGTCGATTATGTAGTTATAAAGGTGTAGAGATTATAGAAGGACATCTTATGCCAGATCATGTTCATATGTTAGTAAGTATTCCACCAAGGATAAGTATTTCACATTTTATGGGGTATTTAAAAGGAAAAAGTGCACTAATGATGTTTGATAAACACGCAAATTTAAAATATAAATTCGGGAACCGTCATTTTGGGGCAGAAGGTTATTATGTAAGTACAGTAGGACTCAATGAAGCTACCATAAGAAAGTATATACAAGAACAAGAAAAACATGATATTACAATCGATAAATTAAGTGTAAAAGAATATGTGGATCCCTTCAGGGATGATGGTAAGTAGTACAAACGCCTCTTTAAGAGGCAAGTGACGAGTCAAAAGCAATAAGGCTTGAACAAAGTGAAAGCCAGCGTCTTGAGGCGCTGGCTTGTAATCTGGGCTTATAGCCCCGGTTCAAACCACCCGTTAGACGGGTGGTCATGATTAAAATCAATCAACTCTTTAAACTTAAAACGCTCTCCGTTCTTTTATTTTCTTGAAAAATATGGTAAGATAGAAAAGCAGAATCTCTATAAAAGATAGGAGATTTATATGACGGAATATATACAGATCGTACGATTGGTGTTGACTTTAGGAATGATTGTTATTGCCTATTGGTCTCTTCAATGCATTAATCTAGAAAAAATCATATTAAAAAAACGAATTGAACAAGCAAGACTATTTATCCTATTAGTGGCTCTTCTGTTAGGAGTAGGAGCAGCTAATGCAATTTTCACGATATCAGATATGATTAATTCAATCGTTCAATTCATTACGAGTAAGTAACCTTGGAGGTTTGTAGAATGGAAAAGATGATTGTACAAGGTGGTACACGTCTAAATGGATCAGTAAAAGTAGAGGGAGCAAAAAATGCTGTGCTTCCAATTTTAGCAGCAAGTATTTTAGCAGAGTATGGAGTAACACATTTAACAAATGTACCGAATTTATCTGATGTTCATACGATGCTAGCAGTATTAAATAGTTTAAATGTCACAAGCACTTTTGACGAAGAGGAAAAATCAATTACATTAAATGCCACAAAAAATATTCAAACAACGGCAGCATTTGAATTTGTTAGTAAAATGCGTGCATCCATCGTTGTAATGGGTCCATTATTAGCTAGATTTGGACATGCTCGTGTGGCAATGCCAGGAGGTTGTGCGATTGGAACTCGTCCGATTGATTTGCATTTAAAAGGATTCGAGGCAATGGGTGCAACCATTACTCAAGCAGATGGCTATGTAGAAGCTCATGCAGATCAATTAGTGGGAGCAAGAATTTATATGGATTTCCCATCAGTTGGTGCGACTCAAAACTTAATGATGGCAGCAACACTTGCGAAAGGGACGACTTTATTAGAAAATGTAGCAAGAGAGCCTGAAATTGTTGATTTAGCCAATATTTTAAATAAAATGGGTGCAAAAATTATTGGTGCGGGTACTGAGAATATTCGTATCGAAGGTGTAGACCACTTAGAAGGAACGATTCATTCCATTATCCCTGATAGAATTGAAGCAGGGACATTTATGGTTGCTGCAGCAGTAACAGCGGGAGATGTTTTTGTAGAAGATGCGATTGCAGAACATAATCAACCATTAATTTCTAAATTATCTGAAATGGGTGTTCAATTTATTGAAGAAGAAAATGGAATTCGTGTTATCGGACCGGAAACATTAAAACCAACAGATGTGAAGACATTACCGCATCCAGGATTCCCAACAGATATGCAAGCGCAAATGACAGTAGTTCAGTTGTTAGCTTCAGGTGTCAGCACGATGACTGAAACAGTATTTGAAAATCGTTTCAATCATTTAGAAGAATTACGACGTATGAATGCGCAATTTATGATTGAAGGTAGAACTGCAGTGATGAATCAGGAATCACAATTACAAGGAGCACAAGTAAAAGCAACAGACTTACGTGCAGCAGCTGCTTTAATTATTGCGGGGATGGTGGCAAAAGGCTATACACGTGTAACTGAATTAAAATACTTAGATCGTGGGTATTATCAATTCCATCATAAACTACGTGCATTAGGTGCAAATATCGAACGTGTTCATGAAGATGAAGCGACACCGTTCACACAAGTAGAATTAGAAAAAATGTTAAGTCGTTAAAGAGATATTAGCCGAAGGATTCGTATAAGAATTGTCGGCTAATTTTCATTTTAATTGCCCGAGCTTTTGCTTGACTTAGGTAGAAATCTCTGTTAAACTATTCATGTTGTAATTGTGAAGCACCACAGCTACAACCGCTCGGATTAGAGTACAAAAGACCGGAATCGGCACTTTAAACTGGCGAGTCTTAGTCTAAAATATAGGAGGTGCAATATGTACGCAATCGTAAAAACTGGTGGTAAACAAGTTAAAGTTGAAGTTGGTCAAGCAATCTACGTTGAAAAATTAAACGCAGAAGCTGGCGACAAAGTGACTTTCGAAGAAGTAGTATTTGTAGGTGGAGAAAACGTTAAAGTTGGTGCTCCATTCGTAGCAGGTGCAACTGTTGAAGGAACTGTTGAAAAACAAGGCCGTCAAAAGAAAGTTGTAACTTTCAAATACAAACGTCGTAAAGACTCTCACCGTAAACAAGGTCACCGTCAACCTTATACAAAAGTTGTGATTAACGCAATCAACGCTTAATTTTGACGATGATACGAGTAACGTTTCATAAAAAAGACCACGAATTAGTTTCTTTTGAAATGACAGGACATGCAGGCTTTGGCGAGTATGGGGAAGACATTGTATGTGCAGGCGTTTCTGCATTAGCGATTACGACTGTTAATAGTATCGAGAAGCTAGCAGGCTATCAACCGATTGTTGACGTTGATGAAGTCGAAGGTGGGTATTTATATTTCGAAGTTGTACGAGATGTAACCGAGGTTCAAGCTCACACAACTCAAATTTTATTAAATAGTCTATTACTAGGGTTAGAAGGAATTCAAGAAGAATATCCTAACTATCTAACCATTCAAGTTGATTAACCTATCAAGGAGGTGCACTCTCATGTTAAAAGTGAATTTACAATTATTCGCCCACAAAAAAGGGGGCGGTTCTACATCAAACGGACGTGACTCTCAATCAAAACGTTTAGGTGCTAAACGTGCTGATGGACAATTTGTTACAGGTGGTTCAATTTTATTCCGCCAACGTGGAACTAAAATCCATCCAGGTCACAATGTAGGAATCGGTGGAGATGACACATTATTCGCTAAAGTTGATGGCGTAGTACGTTTCGAACGTAAAGGCCGTGACAAAAAACAAGTATCTGTTTACCCAGTAGCAGCTGCTGAATAATATGGAATTTGCGGAGGCAGGACTTTGTCCTGTCTCTTATTTTTTATTTGAAAGGAGGAGTTTGATGGAACAGGAAAATAAAGAAATTCGTAGTTTTGAAAAATTATGGGAGGCTGTTCAAGTACTCCAAAAGGCAATTGAGTATTCGTATGTAGAGGTGTTAGGAGAAACCTTGCAAAATATTGCTTCAGGAAATCAAGCTCAACAAGTAGAAGGACAACCAGATGCAGCAACAATTGAACAATTAAATGCAGTTTATCAAGAATTAGCATTACAAAGCTTTACAAAAGAACAAATTCGTCGCATGATTCAATATACTTTCTTAAAAGCTTCTAAGGAAGATGGCTTACAAACGAATCACCAAATGACGCCTGATTCAATTGGTTTATTAGTGGCATTTATGGTGGAACGATTAACAGAAAATAAAGAATCACTAGCACTTGCTGATTTTGCTTGTGGAAGTGGGAATTTACTAAGCACCGTTCAGTTATTTTTACAAGAAAGTGGGAAAACCATTCAAACAACTGCCATCGATAATGATGAAGTATTAGTTCATTTAGCATTGCAATCATTTGCTTTAGAAAGTTTAGAGGTACGAGTGATGTTGCAAGATGGATTAAGTGATTTATTAGTCGATCCAATTGATGTTGCATTATCTGACTTACCAGTAGGCTATTATCCAGTTGATGAACGTGCAAAAGAATTTAAGACTCACGCAAAAGAAGGCCATTCTTATGCGCATCATTTATTAATTGAACAACATTTGAATTATTTAAAACCAGGCGGTTTTGGATTGATGATTGTGCCAACAAATTTATTTGAAACAGAAGAAAGTGTGTCATTATTAGAACATTTACAAAAAGCATCGTTTGTACAAGCGATGCTAGCTTTCCCTAAAACATTATTCAAAAACCAACAATATAGCAAGTCGCTGCTCATTTTTCAGAAAAAAGGAAAAGGAGCAAAACAAGCACGTCAAGTCTTATTAGGCGACATTCCGGATATGAAAAACATCGATAAGTTCAGACAGTTTACACAAACCTTTGAAAAATGGGCAAAAGAACTTTCGTAGAAAGTAAAAGTTTATAAAGCAAAATCAGGAGAGGAGTTACTAAAATGGCAGTAGTATCGTTGGAAAATAATATTAAATGTTACAGCTCAGAATTAAGAAATGCATTATTAAAAGCTTCTGATTATCAATTAGATGAGCAGATTGCTTACAAAGTTGCAGAAGTTTATGCACGTAATCTAGATTATTCTGATCCAGAATTGATGCATGTCGGAGTAACTTCTGTTGCGAATAATCTACTCTCTAGAATTAAAAGAGAATATTTTAAAGCTTAATTTAAAAAGAAATGCCTAAAAAATGTACTGCACCCCACTTTTGGGGTGTTTTATTATTTCAATCTGTACTTAGTTATGCTAAAATGAATGAGGTGCGAGAAATACTGAATGATGAAACTTTTTTAAAGGAAGATTGTACAGTATTTTTCACAAAAGAAGAACATTATCACACAAAGGAGACAGATTATGTCAAAATCAATTGCAATTAATGCCGGAAGTTCAAGTTTGAAATTCCAATTATTTAACATGCCTCAAGAAGAAGTTGTGGCAAAAGGATTAGTAGAACGTATTGGATTAGAAAATTCAATCTTCTCAATTAGCTACGGAGATGATCAAAAATATGAAGTGGTAGAAGATATTCCAAACCACGAAATTGCCGTAGAAAAATTATTAGAGCAATTAGTAGCATTAAACATTATTGCTTCATTTGATGAAATTACTGGTGTTGGACACCGTGTAGTTGCTGGGGGAGAAATCTTCAAAGATTCAGCTTTAGTAGACGATACAGTAATCCAACAAGTAGAAGATTTAGCAGAATTTGCTCCATTACACAACAAAGCAGAAGCTATCGGAATGCGTGCATTTAAACATATTTTACCAGATATTACAAGTGTTGCTGTATTCGATACTTCATTCCATACAACAATGCCTAAAAAAGCATACTTATACAGTATTCCATTAGAATACTACAAACAATTCAAAGCACGTAAATACGGAGCACACGGAACTAGCCACCGTTATGTTTCACATCGTGCAGCTGAATTATTAGGAAAACCAATTGAAGAATTAAAAATCATTACATGTCACTTAGGAAACGGTGCTTCAATTACAGCTGTTGATGGTGGTAAATCAGTAGATACATCTATGGGATTCACTCCATTAGCAGGGGTTACAATGGGTACTCGTTCTGGAGATATTGATGCTTCATTAGTAGCATTCTTAATGAATAAATTAAACATTACAGATATCAATGAAATGGTTGACATTTTAAATAAAAAATCTGGTTTATTAGGATTATCAGGTTTATCAAGCGATATGCGTGATATTGACAATGCTTCAGCAACAAATGAAGATGCTAAAGTAGCAATGGAAATCTTTGTGGATCGTGTTCAAAAATACATTGGTCAATACATTGCAGTAATGAATGGTGTAGATGCGATTGTATTTACAGCAGGTATCGGTGAAAACTCAATTAAAATCCGTGACTTAATCATCAGCGGAATTACATGGTTCGGATGTGACATTGACAAAGAACGTAACAACACTCGTTCAGAAGCAATTATTTCATCAGACAATGCGAAAGTAACAGTATTAAACATTCCAACAAATGAAGAAGTAGAAATCGCAAGAGACATCGAACGCTTACGTAAAAGTTAAGATGTGAGAAAAAGTGTCAAAAGAGGCTTAACGGCAACGTTAAGCCTCTTTTTTGTAATTCCCTATTTCCTACGTTCGTTCATGTTTTATTCTTCAAAATATTTTAAGACTTCCTTTTGTGTTTGTGTATCCAAGGGATACGGAGAGATGTGATTAATTTCGTCCAAATAAATGGGTAGAAGTAATTGACTAATTTTAGTAATCGATAGTTCTTCTGGGTGAGTGGGATTAATCGCTAGATTTTGTTTGATTTGCTTGGTGATTTTTAAAAGAGAGTCATAAGATTTTAGAGTTGAAATGGCAGTTGGATATTGATATGGGAAAATAATTTCTAGCGATTGATCATAATAAAGATGGATAGTATTTCCTACTTTTTTATAATCAATGCAATGATGATAGGAACACCAGTGATGATGGGAAGTAGAAGTGTAGATAGGGAAGTATAGGAAGTCTCCGAAACAATAAGGCATTTTTTTCTGGATTTTAGAAAAATGTTTTATAATTTTTCTTATTAAAATATAGGAAATAGGAGAATTCTCTTCTAATAAATTAAATAACTGAGAAGTCGTTTGATGAGTAATATACCATTGTCCATACTTTGTAACAACAATGCTGTTAAAATCTGTTAGAGGAACATCGCTAATATCGTACATAAAAACAATATCACTTGTTATTTTCGGTAAGCGATTCTGAATACAGCGGTCAAACAGCTTAGAATCAAAAGGACGATTGAAATCTATTACTATGGTTGTCATATAAACTCCTCCTGGAAACGCTTTATTTATTTGCAACTATATTATATCTCTACTTTATTAAAAAAACAATTAAAAAGTGAAAAAAGTAACAAAATCTTAGAAAAATAGCTAAAAAGTAAGGAATTATAGAGGAAACTATCGTTTTATAAACGAAAGTATTGAATACGAATTTTGTCTTTCTACCCTTTGTGTAATACAGTTTAAGTAACAAGATCTTGTAGAACAGGACAAAGGAGAGAGGGGTATGGAATATTGGGAAATGCCAGCGGATTGGAGTGAAGAATACCTTCAAACATTCGAACCAGTTTTATATTCAGTATTAAGAGGTTACCATGTGTCGAATACGAATTCAGAATATCAAGACTTACTTCAGTTAGGAAGGATTCTAATATTAGAAACGTTTCAGAAATTAGGAGGAAATCCTCTGGAAGAACAACGATATATTTATGTAGCCTACATCAAACGAGGGTTTACATGGATTTGTTTGCGAGAATTTTCAAAAGAAAATCAACAAAAGATGCGAGAATGTAGTGATGAAAGCTTAGAATTTATGCTAGGGAGGGAAGCAAGTATTCAAGGGCAATTAGAATTAAATGAACTCTTGGAAGAACTCTATAGCGTACTAACTCCAAGGCAGAAGAAAACATTGGAGCTATTCTTAGAACAATCTGATTCCATTAAGGAATTAGCCGAACTAGAAGGTCGTTGTAAGAGTAAATATTACCGAGATCGACAAGCTATTCAAAAGAAATATCGACAATATATACAAGGAGGAGAGTTAAATGGTGGAAAAAATCAATGAAACATTAATGGAAAATAGTGGACGTTTAGTAGGAGTTGAATTTGTCGTCATTCATAATGATGCAGGTTCTATGACACCAGAGCAGTATATCGAATGGTTAAGATATCGTGAAAAATCATTAGGAATTGCCCATTATTACTGTAATCGTGACACGGTTGTACGAGTGGTGGATACGTATAATATTGCCTATCATACCGGAGATTGGTGGAGTAATATCCGTTCGATTGGTTATGAAGTTTGTGAAAGTATGGCAGTCTCTGATGAGGAATTTTTAGAAAATGAAGACATTACTCTCATGCAAGCAACAGAAGATTTACTTTATTATGGATTACCGATAACTATGGATACAGTAAGACTTCACCATGAATTTGTCCCCACTTCTTGTCCACATAGAAGTCTAGCATTACATGGAGGAACAACCGAAAGTGTCAAAAACTATTTCGTCATTCGAATGAATGAGTTGGCACAATTAGGAAGTACAGTAGAGGAAATGCTCTCTGGAATTGGAAATAGGACAGAAGAAAACGAGGATATTCACAATATTCAGTCAACCACATCTGAGGAAGAAAAGCCAAAATCTAATGAAGACATTGCAGATGAAGTCATTCTAGGATTATGGGGGAATGGAGCAGACCGAAAACAACGCCTTGAAAAAGAAGGATACGACTATGAAGCGATACAAGAAATCGTTAATAAAAAATTAAATGAATAGGGGTAAAAATTAGTCGTCAGATTCTTTATATAGTGTAGGAAGTCATGACACTACAAAAAAATAAAACAAACAGGAGGAAAAGAAAATGGCAAAAGTATTTCAAAACGCAACATTAGAAGTGTTTCATATGGATGAGGAAAAAGGAAAGGCAAAACGTATTAAAAGCTTACCAAACCTTGTCGAAACAGCTGACGAACAAGCAGTAAAAGAAATTGGAGAAGCATTAAAAACATTGATGAAAGATCCAGTGAGCTACGTAACAGTTGTGACACATTACCGTCACACAATTGCTTAATAAGAAAAGGAGTGAAAAACTATGACAACAACAAAAGAATTAACATTAGTCTTCAAAAACGCAGATGGAAAACATAAAAACTTGGTCATTGCGAAACCAGTAGAAAACTTGGATGAAGCAACTATTAAGGCAGCCATGCAAAAAATCGTCAATACACATGCTTTTGAAAAAGCAGGAAAGAAAGAGTATGAAGGTGTCGTATCTGCATCCTATGTTGATCGTACCGTAACAAAAGTATTCAAAACAGAAGAATAGTATAGAATAGAATAAAGCAAAAAGTCGAAGGGGCAACTCTTCGACTTTTTGTGTTTAAAAAATGAAAAAAATCTCTGATAAAAAATATTTTTCTCCCAGGATTGTCAGTGGAAGAAATTGAAGCATTTAGAAAAGAAATGGAATAGAAGTGAAATGAAGGGCAGCTCGTTATGGGGCTGTTCTTTTTGATACTAGAAATTTTAGGATTCTAGATTTGCAAGACACTATCTAGTAAATGGGGGTGATTGGATAACTTTAGAATCAACTAGGGCAGATATGGAAAAGAAAGATGTAATAATAGGGATTTTGTAAGTAGATAAATATTAAATTTTTCGTAAAGTATTAAAAAAGAAAGTTCTATCATTTGATTCTATAAGTCATTTATGCAATAATGTGCCCGACAGAAATGCCAAATGAATAAAAGTTAAGGAGATGAACCTATGAAAGGTATATTATCATTGAGAGGATTTCGTAAACTAAGAACAGGTGCTATAGTAGCGACAGGAGTGTTCTTATTTGCAACTAGTAATGGTCAATTAGTACAAGCCAGTGAAGAGGATGGTGTGTGGGAAGCACGTACAGTGGAACAAGTGAAGGCGGATATTGCTTCTCTAGCAAAAGATTCGAACTATGTCATTAAATGGGGAGATACACTAAGTGTAATTAGTGAAGCTACGGGTATATCAATGGATGCCTTGGCACAAATAAATCAAATTACGAATATTAATTTAATCTATGCGCATAATGAACTAGGTTTTACGCAACCTATTTCCACTACAACTGGAAATCAAACTGTATCAAAACAAACGGTTACTGTAGTAAATCGTCAAAATAGCCAAGAAGAAGTAAAAGCTTTTGAAGTAACAACAAAAGAAGATACACGGTCTGGAAAAACTGAAACAGTTGTAACTGAAGTAAAACCAACTACAAAAGAAGAAATACCAGTGCCAAAGACTGAACAGGCAACTGTAGTAACTGGTAAAGAGGAAGCAGCAAAAGTAAATCAAACTGTAGCGTCAAGCCAACCAACAGAAAAGCAATCAACAATCGGTAAAGCAGAAACACCAAAGGTAGACCAAACACCAACAACTACAGCTAAGGTAGAAGCGAAAAAAGCAGACCAAGCTCCAGCTGTAGTGAATCCAGCAGAAACACCCGTAACAACTGAAACAAAAGAAACAACAACTTCAAAATCAACAGAAGAAAAGAAACAAACAGAAGAAAAGAAACAAACAGAAGGAACAACACCTAAAGAAACTACAGAAGGAAAGGTAGATAGTAAGGAAGCAACATTACCTACAGAAAAACCTTCTAAAGGAAATACAACTTCTGAAGTAGCTCCAATGCCAGCAGCAGAATCAGAAGGAAAGGTAGAAAGCCCAGTTCCAACTACAAATGGGGAAGAAAATACAACAGTAGAGAAGAAAACTGAACCAAAAGCAGACCAAGCCTCAGCTGTAGTGAAACCAGCAGAAACACCAGTAACAACAGAAACAAAAGCAACAACTCCTTCAAATTCAACAGAAGAAAAGAAACAAACAGAAGGAACAACACCAAAAGAAACTACAGAAGGAAAGGTAGATAGTAAGGAAGCGATGTTACCTACAGAAAAACCTTCTAAAGACACAACTTCTGAAAAAACTCCAATGTCTCCAACACCAGCAGCAGAATCAGAAGGAAAGGCAGAAAACCCAGCTCCAACTGCAAACGGGGAAGAGAGTATAACAGGGGAGAAGAAAACTGAACCAAAAACAGACCAAGCCTTAGCTGTAGTGAAACCAGCAGAAACACCAGTAACAACTGAAACAAAAGAACCAACTCTTTCAAAACCAACAGAAGAAAAAGAAGACAAACAAATAGAACAACCAACAACAAATACGCCTTCAAAAGATTCTGTAGAGAATAATACAATAGCTCCTTCAACAAATAACTCTTCAAATGAAGGATCAAAACATGAGGAAGAGAAGAAAGATGAAACAGTAGTTCCGGAAGAAGATACTAAAGCAAATAAAGAAGCGTTAGAATCACATAAACAAAATAAATTGGATGAAATTAATAAAAGTTCTTTATCTCCTGAACAAAAAGAACAAGCAATTTCAAAAGTGAAAGATTTAACTGCGAATGCAGAAAAAGCTATTGAAGGAGCAGCTACATCGGAAGACCAAGCTAAAGTGGTTGATCAATATGAAAATGATTTAGCAGCAATTGAAACTCCAAATGTTGAAACACCAAAACCAGATTTTACAAAACCAGTTGAAAGTCATAATCCAACGGGCTCTACTACAATTGGTGAAGGTGGAGCAATCAGTACATTAGCTTCTAGCACACCAACGGCAAGTGCACCAGTAACAAGTGAATCAGCGGCAACTACCCCAGTAGTAAGTGAGGCAGTAGCACCAAATGCACCAGCAGCAAGCACACCAGTAACAAGTGAGCCAGCATCAAGTGAATCAGTGGTAAGTACACCAACAGCAACTACACCAGTAGTAAGTAATTCAGTAGCACCAAGTGCACCAGCGACAAGCGCACCAGCAACAGGTGAGCCAGCATCAAGTGAATCAGTGGTAAGTACACCAACAGCAAGTGCACCAGCGGCAACTACACCAGTAGTAAGTAATTCAGTAGCACCAAGTGCACCAGCGACAAGCGCACCAGCAACAGGTGAGCCAGCAGCAAGTACATCAGAGGCAAGTGCATCAGCGATAAGTACACCATCAACAGGTGCACCAGCAACAAGTACATCAACGGCTACTAATCCATCAGTATCTGATACTTCTACTTCAAATACTAGCTTAGAACATACAGGATTTAGAAATGCACCAGTATATCAACCACGTGTTGTTCGTCGTGCAAGAAGTGTAGATGCACCAAAAGATCAAATAGCAATTTATTATAACTTTGCAGAAATGAAAGATATTGCTGGATTCTTAGGAGACCCAGGAAATTCCATCATAACTGTTCCAGCTGGAGCAACTTCTGATCAGATTCGAACAATTGTGAAGGATAAAATAGATGCTAAAAAAGCAGAATTAGCAAAACGTGGATATACATTCAAGGATGATTATTTTGTAGATAAACCACAAGAAGATACGATTCGTTATGATTATGTAGTAAACTTTACAAAAGCTGCTTCTTTAAGAGTAGCACCAGTTAGTCAACCTCGAGCAGCACGTAATCGTAGATCAGTAGTTGAAAGTCCTGTTAAGACACGTACGATTACTTTTTACTATCAATTAGCGGGATTAGAAATTGCAGGAGCACTTGGAACTCCTGGAAAAAATTATGTTATTACAGTACCAGAGACGGCATCAGCAGCTGAAATTCAACAGGCAATCGATGATGCAACAAGAAGTGAAAAAGCAGAATTAGGACGTTTCTTCAAATATGTAAGAGAAACAAACTTACAAACAGATATACTAGATCGTGGTTTTGGTAATTTCGACTACGTAATTACATTTACAAGATAATAATTTTATTTATAAACTTCGTCTGCAGTACATGAAAATATTGGTTTATATATAAGATTACAAATAAAAAGAGGTCTATTTTTAAAGATAGAGAATAAAATCTCCTAGAAATTAAAGGCTAGGAGATTTTTATTCCACTAAGATGGAGGGATTTGATGTCAGAGGCAGGTCATAAGTTTTTAGCAAAATTAGGGAAAAAAAGATTACGTCCAGGAGGAAAACGTGCAACAGATTGGTTAATCGAAAAAGGTGCATTTACACCTGAAACAAAGGTATTGGAGGTTGCGTGTAATAGAGGAACTACAGCAATTGAATTGGCAAAGAAGTTTGGATGTCAAATTACTGCGGTAGATATGGATCAACAAGCGTTAGAGATTGCTAAACAATCAGCAATTAAAGCTAATGTCGACCATCTTATTCATTTTGAACGAGCAAATGCGATGAAATTACCGTATAACTCTGAAATGTTTGATGTAGTAATTAATGAAGCAATGTTGACAATGCAGTCGGATCAAGCTAAACGTAAATGTGTAATGGAATACTTACGAGTATTAAAACCAAATGGAGTATTGCTCACTCATGATGTTCTGCTTAAAGAATCTAAGGAATCTGTAAGACAAGAGTTATCTCAGGCAATTAATGTAAATGTTGGTCCTTTAACTGAAAGTGGCTGGAAAAGTGTGATGAATGAATCAGGATATGAAAGGGTACAAACATTAACTGGAGAGATGACGCTCATGAAAGTGTCAGGAATGATCTATGATGAAGGATGGATAGGTACTATTAAGATTTGTCTAAATGCGTGTAAGAAGGAAAATAGAAAACAATTTTTAACAATGTATCGAATGTTTGAAAAAAATAAAAAAGAACTAGGATTCATAGCAATGGTAAGCTATAAACCAGAATTGTCAAATTCTAAGAATAGTTTATAGACAGAATGTGTACTTGAAAATTTATCTTACAGACACCTTATATACCCTAGATAGAGAGAAAGTAGATGAAGTTGCGAGGGAATGGTTCAGAAGGATTGCAATGGGAAAAGTACACGGTATCGAACAAGGAAAGAAAATGATGATTATATGAGTGTTGAAGAGTAGAGAGATTACTGTGTCTTGAAAGTAGCAATCGATAAGATGCTGAAAAGGAGAAATTCTATGATAAAAGGAATTAATCTAAAGCATATAGATAATAAATTGCAAAAGATCCAAATGCAGAACAATTGTATATGGAGGCTCGAGCAGAATTACAAATTGCCTTAATGGTAAAAGAATTAAGAACAAGCAAGAAATTAAGTCAAACAGATTTGGCTAAAAAAATGGGTAAATCTCAATCAACTATTGGATGAATTGAAAATGGAACAGTCAAGCCGACTATTTCCATGCTAGAGCAAATCGCTGCAGCAACCGATACGAAATTAGAAATCTCGTTTGTATAATGAATTAGAAGTGAAAGATAGCAAGCAGTCGAAGGGGTAACTCTTCGGCTTTTTGATAGCATTCATTTTATACATTGGAGTAAGATTCGTTGACAAAAGTTACACAAAAGGTGTAAAATCAATAAAAAATAGAGCAAAATGATGAACATAGGTGACAGATGTGTACTTATGTTTTTTTGTAATGATAAGGAGGAGACTATGGGTTTAAATACTTCTACTAGCATGTTAGACAAGATTGCTTGGCTTCATCAGCAAGAAGATATTGCCAAGTTTTCAAAGTTACAACTTCAAAAATTTTTATTTTTATATGAAATGTTTCAATTTGCAGAAAAAAAAGACTCAGATTTTACATATTTAAAAGCGTATAAAAATGGACCAGTATATTCGAATTTTTACGGAGATATTACTTATAGAAAAGATGAAATTCAAGAGTATTTGAATCAAAAACAACGCGATTTCGATATTGATGAAAATAATGCTAGAATAAGTCAATTTATTATTAATACAATGACAGATTCAGAATTATCCGAATTAACTCATCAATTTAATATGTGGTCTACTCATAAAGAAGAAATAGATGCTGGAAAAAAACAAATTCCAATGAGCAAAGAAGATATTACAGATGATGATATTGCGATTTTAGAACTTTTAAAAAGTTCAGAGCCTAACTACGGCTATGAAATATTAAGGATAGGTCAAAAGAACTTTGTATTTTCAAAAGAAGATTTTGTAAAATTAAACGAGGAACATTTAGAAATGTTGGATTCATTAAGTACAAATGAGGAATTATTAAATCCAGTTTATGTTGAAGTCGAATCAAATGGGAGATTAGTCATTGATTAGTGAGAAGGATGTTATTAAAGTCTTAATGCCGTTCCCCAATGTGAATTCTGATTTAGCCTTAATAAAGCATTATTATATCTGTCATTCCAATAGTCAAAATAACAAGATATTGTTTAAGTGTCAAACTCATAAGGCCACTATGATAGCTAAATGTGGAGGGAATAAACGATTTAGAGAAAATTATTATTTAATACGAGCAGGGAATCAAGTTCCCTTCGTCCGCAATACAGTGGTGGATAAAAAACAGATTTTTGCATTAAATGATACTATGATACCAAAGAAATATCTGTCTCCTGAAAAACCAAGTAATATCCCAGAACAGATTTATGGAGATATTGTGAAGGAGATTATCACGGATAGTAATCCAGCGTTAAGAACAATCAATAAAGAAAAATTCATAGAACTTAATAATGAATGTAAATAATAGTATTTTTCAATTGTAGTATTTGATTTAATATCTAGAGAGGGTCAATTTGGTCTTCTCTTTTTTTGTGGGTTGTTCGACAAATTCTGTTGGCGAATCAATTTAATCAGTAAATTAAATATTTGATTATCAACTAATGGAGTAATCACACAAAATCGATACTGCCAATTAAGTGACTAAGAATGCAGATGAACATAAAAAAGAAGGTGTAGAAACACATAGACTCGCAGAAGAAAAGTTACCTGTGTATTCCATTGCCATTATGCAAAAAAGATATTTTAATGATGAGAAAATGATTCACGTATACTGTCACAAAGAAATGATGAATTAAAAGTTCATTTTAAAGGTTTTGAAGAAGAACAAAACTTATCATTGATGGGATTTTTAGAATTAGAGAAGTATAATGAAGATAAGATAGAAGAATACAAGAAGGAACGCTGGATAGAGTTTTTTGGAAATCAACCCTACACACAAACACCTGAAAAAAATATTAGAACAAGCGGATCGAATTGTGAGTCGAAAATACTGGACTAGGGAGGAAAGAAAAATGTACGATGAAAGAACTAGATATATCCAAGCCTATTTAGGACATTTAGCGACTGTAGAGAAAGAAAAGAAAGATGCAAAGATGGAAGGGATAGCGGAAGGAATCGAAAAGGGAAAAGTACACGGAATTGAACATGGAAAGAAAATGATGATTATCAGTTTAATCAAAGATGGACTTCTTTCGAAAGAAGAAGGCGCAAAACGATTAAGTATATCAGTCATTGAATTAGACGAGTATATGAGTGTTGAAGAATAGAAGTATTAATCAGAACCATCTGGATACTAAAATGTTAAAAACTTAAATACAGAACTATAATACGTTAAGACTCGTGCAAAAGTATAAATTGACTTACTGAAGAAATGGTAGAGGTAAGATATAATTGATATAGAAGTAACATAAGGGATAGTCGTTTTATTATGGCTGTCCTTTTTGTGTGTTTGGAGGGCTAATTAGAGGTGCATTCTTAAATTTATAGTTTAATTCTCTTAATTATATTTTATAAGAAGATTATGAGATACAGATCAATTCAAATTTAGTTTTATAGAATGCTCATTTTTTTACATATTATTAGTATTGCATTATACTTAAATAAAATACTAATAAAATGAGGTGTGTAAAATTGAGCTTTCTTGAATTTTTAAATGGACAACTTCCTGCAGCAATTATTTCTGGAATTGTTGCATTTATTGCTTTATCAACAGTTTATAGACGTTCTTTAGATTTAGAATCAGAGTGGAGAAAAACATTGTTTAAAGCAGCTGGTTCAGAAGAAATCACAATGGAACAAGTGCAGTTGCTAAGAACGGCACTAAGGTATGGAAAAGTAGATGATACCAAAGTAAAAATGTATTCGTTCTTTTGGTTTACAAATCTTGTAATAGATTTTTGTGATTATCTTAGAGAAAAGAAAAAGCAATGTAAAAAAGGCGAATATTTATTGGAAGAAGAGGAGCAAGAAGTCATTCGTATTTTTATCAGATGTCTATTAAAACATAATTGGGAAGTTAATGAAAACTTGAAAGCAAAACTTTTGAGAAAAAGAATTGATGAAACAAAATATATGAAAGAATCTTATGAAAAAGCTTATGAAGAATATGAAAAAGCTTATGAAAAAAAGGAAAATAAAAAATTTAATTTTAAAAAATATATAGAAAATCAAGGGGAAAATAAGGAGGAAAATGAAATGGGGAAAAAAGAAAAAAATTTGGGTCTAGTAGTTCTATTCATATTATTTGTCTTGCTTTTGCTTAGAGTTCTCTGTGAGTTGTTCAAATGGAACATAAATATATCAAACGAAACGATGGGATTTGCAATTATTATTGCGTTGATGTTTTTCTTTTTTAAAGAATGACTGTAAAAATTAAAGTTTATTAATTGATTATTAACTGCAGAATGAATCGTAATAAATTGTTATTTTGAGGTTAATTACTAAAGTGAACCATCTGATATTCTAAATTATACAATAGCTATACCTAAACAAATTAAACCACAAAATTTATAGCCAAATTTTGTGGTTATAGAAAGAGAAATGATTGAAGATATCCAAGAAAGTTGAATTGGAATCTAAAGAAATGGAGAAAGAAATGAATACGAAAGAAAATATCTTAGAAGCATGGATAATGGTGGAACATTTATCAGAAGGTGATATTAGGTTAAAAGATAACAATATACAGATGATTGAGTTTCCCAAAGATAATAATTTTTATTCTCTATTTTCTGGGGCAATATCAAAGAAGGGGCTGAAGGATTTTCAAAAAGGTGGGATAGTATTATACCTTGATATCTTTAAATTTGAAGTGATTGTTTCGTTGCTGAGAGAAAAATTTAATCTTAAAAAGTTGGAAGAAGAGATAAATGTTGGGGATAAATTTTCATTTGCTCTTTATTTTGATAAAGACCTCCAATTTGTTGATAGTATGACTTTTTTTACAGCTAGTAGCTATATTTTGAAAAATAAATGTGTTCCAAAAGAAAAAGATTTTTTGGAATATGAAGAAGAAAATAAAAATTATATTAAAGACTTATTTAATTATTCTGGTCATCAAAATTATGCTGATTTTTTTAATGATGGCTTTAGGAAGTTAATGCAGCATTATTCGTTAAATCTTAAAAATTGTAGAATGAAAGTGTTGACTAATTTGGAGTCGGATGCAATAAATTTACATTCTTTTTTTATGAATGATTTAGAAAAGGCGAAAAGGATAACAACTGAAAATCTTGATCAATATTTATTAGGGATAAAAAAAGATAGAATTAATCTTGATAGCGGAAAGGATAGAGATTCTTTTAATCCAGATATATTTTGGAATATTTTACAACCTAAAAATTATCCAATAGCTAGATTCCCAAGTAATCCTAACTATGCTCTTTCTTTTATGCAACAAGTTGCTGTAAATTTAGCGATTGGATATGATGATGAAAAAATCCGTAGCGTAAATGGTCCACCAGGTACAGGGAAAACAACTTTGCTAAAAGATATATTTGCTGAACTTGTTGTAGAACAAGCAAATGAAATTATAGGATTGAAGTCAAAGGAAATTAAAGACAAAGTATCCTGCCTTGAAAACACTGGGATTGGTAAAATGCCAAAATCAATAGCTGATAAAGGTATTCTTGTTGCGAGTTCAAATAATGGAGCAGTTCAAAATATTGTTAATGAATTACCATTAATAAGTGGAATTGATGAAATGTTTATTGAAGAATTGAGAAATGCAGATTATTTTTGGAATATTTCAAATTCTAATATTTCAGTGGATAAGAATCAGAGTGAAAAAGAAGAAAAGTTCTGGGGATTGTTTTCTTTGGAAGGCGGTAAAAAGGATAATATGAATAATATCCTTACTTCGTTAGAAGAGGTTATCAATGATTTAAAAAATAATTATGTATCTAATATGAATGTCTATAATGATTTTCAAATGCAGTATGAATATCTTCTTAAGTTTAAACAAGAAAAACAAATTTTTTGCGAAAAATATCCACTATTAGAAAAGTTGAAAGTGGATTATGATTACTCTGTTTATCATTGTCACCAGCTGACAGAAGAATTTGAAAACGAGTTAAGAATTATTGAAGAAGAATATATAGAGTATCAACAACAATCAAATATCAGAAAAGTTCAGATTGAAGAAGCAGTTAGGAATACTGATGAAAAAATAATTCATAATTTAACGGAACAGAATCAAATAAATTTATCTATTGATGCGTTGAAACTACAAAAGCCGTGGTTCTTTTCTGCTAAAAAAATAAAACAAAATTATAAGGAGAAGATGAGAAGTTTCTCCGAAGAACTTTTACAAATTATTGATAAAAATAGAGAATTAAACAAATATAAACATAGTCTTGAAGAAGAAATCAATATTATTCTAAGTAAAGAGAAAGAATATGAAAGTAAAATTTATCAGAAGAAGAAAAAGAACAATCAAATAGTCAATGAAGAGTTAGGAAAAATACAAAAATTAGATGAAAGTATTCAATTGTTGTCTAAAGAGATAAATGCTGTATCAGTAAAAGTGTTGGATATGAATGCAGATTATAATACACTTCAAATGGATAATCCGTGGTTTGAGAAAGAATATAGATGCCTTCAATCAAGATTGTTTATTGCTGCATTAAAACTTAGAAAACAGTTTTTATATGAAAATATTAAAAGTATACAAGCAGCACAAATCATATGGAATAAACAAAAAGAATACCTTGATAATAAGGAAATGATAGAAGAAGCATGGAATTGGATGAATATGGTAATACCGGTTATTAGTACTACGTTTGCAAGTGTTCATACAATGTGTAAAAATTTAGGTGAAAAAACAATAGGATATTTATTTGTTGATGAGGCTGGTCAAGCATTACCACAATCGAGTGTAGGTGCAATATTTCGAAGTAAACAAGTAATGGTTGTAGGTGATCCAGCTCAAATAAAACCTGTGCTTACATTAGATTCTGCAATTCTTCGTATGTTAGGTAAACATTATGGTGTTTCCAAGGAATATCTATCTGATGAAGCTTCTACTCAAACTTTAGTGGACGATATTAGTAGATATGGTTTTTGTAATGAAGGTAAATGGATTGGGATTCCACTTTGGGTACATAGAAGATGTAGAAATCCAATGTTTGATATTTCAAATGCTATATCATATGGTGGAAATATGGTACAAAGTACAGACACTCCAGGTAAAGCATTTTGGTTTGATATATCTGGAAATGCGATAGATAAATATGTTAAAGAACAAGGAGAATTTTTAAGAAATAAAATTTCAGAATTAATGGAGCAGAATCCAGATATAAATGATAAAACAAAAAAAGATACTATATATGTTATTACACCATTTAAAAATGTTGCATATTGCTTATCACAAGAACTTAAGAAAATCGGATTTACACGATATGATGAAAAAGGGAAAGTTACTAATATTGGAACTGTTCATACTTTCCAAGGAAGAGAAGCTCCGATTGTATTTTTTGTTTTAGGATGTGATGAAAGAAGTCAAGGAGCTGCACAGTGGGCTGTGGGTTCAGCTAACCCAAATATTCTAAATGTAGCTGCTACTAGAGCAAAAGAAGAATTTTATATTATTGGTGATAAGCGTTTATATCTTGGTATAAAAAGTACTATTATAAATACAAGTTGCAGGATTCTTGATAGATTTAATTCTAGTAATAAATAAATTAAATTAAACAACAATTTCTTATCACTTATCCTCAATTAATAATAGATAAATCTAATTGATGTTGTGTAGATAGGATATTCCTCATAAAATAAAATGATAATAGAGGTGGTTAGATGTACTGAAGATATTAATCAGAGATAAATAGATGTAGAATAAGATTGTAGATAGTTACTTGTAACAAACGAACAAAATATTTGTAAAAAAACCGTAATATAACAATACTTGCACAAACATTATAGAAGTGTTATCATAACCTTGTTTGAAAGAACAATATTATAAATAATGTTAATAAGTTAAAAGTTAGTTAGTTATGAACTCATTACCATCATAATCATTAACCCAAAAGTGAAATATACCACTTTTTTAGTAAAATAACTTGACAACAGACTTTTAGTGAGTTAGCATATACTTATAATATAAAAACCAAAAAAAATAAAGAGAGGTATAATATTATGAAGAAAAAATTATTATTATCAAGCGTAGCAGCTTTATCATTATTCGCTGCTTACAATTTAGCTAACGCTGAAGAATATGGTAACTTTGGTGAACGTTTACGTAGCGAAACAGTAAAACCAGAGGATCCATACACAATTGCAAAAGCTGAAACAGCAGAAGAAGTTGAAGTAGCAACTGAGAAGTATGCAGCACGTCAAGAAAGAGCTTTTGCTTTACGTGTAGCAAATAACGAATTAAATAAAGCTAAAGAATTAGAAAGTTCTGCAAAATCAAAATTTGACGCTGCTCAAAAAGCATTTGCCGATGCAACTCAAAAGCTTGCCGATGCAGTAAATACACAATATGATGCTAAAGAACAAAAAGATAAATTAGTTGATGTTCTTGCAAGTATTAAAAATAGAAAAGATTATGATACTAATCAATTAAATGAAACAAGACAATTATTGCCAGATTTTGAAACTAAAGCAGAACAAGCTGCAAAAGATTTAGCAAAAGCTGAAGAACTTGCTGAAGGTCACAGAGAGCAAAAACCAGTTTCGGGTGCTCCAGCAGATGTATTGAAACAATATAACTTAGAACAAATCCGTTTTGAACGTAATGTTGAAAAAGCTAAAGTAACAAAAGCGTTAGCTGATGATGCATTAGCAAAACTTAAAAAAGATGAAAAAGATTTAGATGCTGCAATTAAAAAAGCAGAAGAAAGAATCATTTCATTAAACGATGCTATCTCAAGATTAAGTG
Organism: uncultured Granulicatella sp.; assembly: GCA_963523795.1. Taxonomy (GTDB): domain Bacteria; phylum Bacillota; class Bacilli; order Lactobacillales; family Aerococcaceae; genus Granulicatella. The sequence goes on along the minus strand of CAURER010000002.1, from coordinate 44,053 downwards.
AAGTTGTTGGCAATGACACATTCTCAGGTAAAGTTCGTGGAGTTTTAGTTGAAGAATTACAAAAAGAATTAAAGTTAAAACAGGATGAGTTAGGATATGCTTCTGAAGTTCGTGTTTATGCAGCTTCAGAAAGAAAAGCAGCAGAAAAAGCTTATGATGTAGCATTAAAAGCAGCACAAGATGTATACAAAGCACAAGGTGTTGAGTTTGTATTATCTGATGTATTAGCAATTGCTGAACCAACTGGTACTTATGTAACTAAATTCGGTTGGAACCAAGATAAAGATGGTAACTGGGTATACTTAAAAGACTCAGAAGGTACTAAAGCTACTGGTTGGGTTAACGACAACGGTTCTTGGTACTACTTAGATCCAGCAACTAAAGTTATGAAAAAATGGTGGGTACAAGTAGACGGAACTTGGTACTACCTAAACGGATCAGGTGCAATGCAAACTGGTTGGTTACAAGATAACGGAACTTGGTACTACTTAGAAGCTTCAGGTGCTATGAAAGCTAACCAATGGTTTGAAGTTGGTGGAAAATGGTACCACGTTGATGCATCAGGTGCATTATCAGTAAACACAACTGTTGACGGATACAACGTAAACGAAAACGGTGAATGGGTTTAATTTTTAAAATAAACTTAATGAAAAGAGAGCGAAAGCTCTCTTTTTTTGTACATAAAAATAATTGACAATCATTAGTTTTGACCCTATTATTAAATTAGTTAAAAATAAGAATGGAGTGGAAATCATGAGAAGTAAGAAAATTATGTTAACATCTTTAGCAACATTCACGTTAGTTGGAACATTAGCTTTATCACAAACAATATTTGCTGATACAGCATCAACTACATCAGGTAATTCAACAGTTGCAACATCAGGCACAAATGCAACAACGTCAGGTTCTACTACAGGATCAAATTCGAATACAACAGCTAATAGTTCAGCAGGAACCAATAGTACTTCTGGAACAAGTTCAGAAACAGGAAAAGCTTCTAATTCTAGTACAGCAACTGGAACAGCTACAAATTCAGGAAAAGCAAATACAGCAACTACAGATGCTAATAAATCAGAAAAAGTAGTGACTAAAAGTGTTGAATGGAGAATTGAAGAAGGTAAGAAGTATTTAAAAGTTAATGGTACTAGAGCTTATGGTAGGATTGAAATAGATGGAAATAACTATTTAGTTGATTGGGATGGATCTGTTAAAGTTGGTTTGTTAGAATCAAAAGAAACAAGATACTATTTTGATAAAGAGGGAGTTCAACAATTAGGTTGGCATAAAATCAATGGTAAAGATTACTATCTAACAAAAGATGGAACAAAATATTCAGGAGTTTTCACAGATGGAACTAAGAAATACTATTTAAAAGATGGTATTCAAGAAGTCGGATTAAAAAAAGTTGATGAAAAATGGTATTTCTTTACAGCAGATGGTACAAATAAAATAGGTTTAATTAAAGATAATGGTAAATATTACTATATTACCAAAGAAGGTGAAAGTAAAAAAGGCTTAATCACTGAAGGCGAAAAAGCATATTTTATCAATGAAGATGGTACTTTAAAACAAGGAATCATTGAAGTAAATGGTAAAAAAGTTCAATTAAGCACTGATGAAGCAAAAGCAGGTTGGAATCAATTTGAAGGGAAATGGTATTACTTCGATTCTGCTGGTAAAATGTTAACAGGTTGGATTCAAACTGATTCATGGTATTACTTAAATGAAAATGGTGTAATGCAAACAGGATGGAAGTTTATCAAAGGTAGTTGGTACTATCTAAATTCATCTGGAGCAATGCAAACAGGTTGGTTATTCGAAGGGAATAAATGGTATTTCTTAGATGGATCTGGGACAATGAGTTCAGGTTGGATTCAAGTAGGAAAAGAATGGTACTATTTAAATAAATCTGGAGCAATGCAAACTGGTTGGCAACAAATTGGAGGTAAATGGTATTACTTTAATAACTCAGGAGCATTACTAACAAACACAACAACACCAGATGGTTACACAGTTAACGCTAATGGTGAATGGGTGTAATTTAATTAATTTTCATCTTGAAAGAGGACGATTTGGGTCGTCTTCTTTTGTATATATAAAAAAATCTGAGTTCGAATTTAAAGTGAAAAATTCAAGGTTAATTTGATAAATGAAATTAATAAAGATAAAAAATATGTTTAAAGATGGATTTATTAAAGTCTTTAGAAATAAGGAAAGAGTATAAAGAAAGCTAGTAATGTCCGGTAGCTTCCATACCAATTTCGACATCTGAAGAAGGGAGTTTTTGAATAAGAAATTCAGCTACTTCAACAGAATTAGGGAAAGAAAAAGCTTTAAACAAAATTGTTTTGTTTTCATCAATAAGAGTAGCAACATGAGAGTTTTTACCGATATCAATACCAAGATATAACATTGAAACCACCTTTTTCTATAAAATATTTTAGATAAAGTCCTCTGATGTCTAATAACGTTACTGCCTTATGCTACATACGAAGTACAAAAAATGTCAACATCTAACTGATTCGTAAACGGTTAAAAGACCAGAGGCATCACTCTTTCAAGTACGAGTTTTAGAACTCAAGGAGAGAACGATGTCCTCTATCTAATAACTATATTATACAATTATTTAGGCGTATAGGTCGCCTTTAATAACCTAAATACATTATATAAGGAGAAACTTAAATGAATTGTAGAGGACATGAAACAAGACAAAGAATTGTTAGAGATTATGAAGTTCAGCCTGAAGCACATATTAAGTTGTTAGCAAATCAACAAAAACATAGTGATGCAGGAGCAACTATTGAAGATGAATATTATGTATTTAGCGCTAAGCATAAAATTGATGGTACGAAGGAAGTTATTCAGTGTGGCATGGGTGCGGCAAGAGATTTTTTAGAACTAATTAATCACAAAGGTTTACCTCTTTTTAATCCTCTTGTGGGTAAACCTGACGTAAATAAAAGACAAAAATATAACAATAAAGGGAGTGGAAATTTACAATCTAAAAAGTGGAATGAAACTTCAAAGCAGCTTTATAATGCGATAATGTGGTTGATTATCTTATGGGATGCTAAGCCAGATACACCTTTATTTGATTTTAAAGACGAAGTAATTAAGTATAAAATATATGAGCCTTTTGAAAGCAGGATAAAAAGAGTAAATACCACTATAAAGAATGGTAGTAAAGGTAAAACTCTGACTGAGATGATTGATAGCTACAGATCGGATAATAATATTAGAGTTGGAATTTGTAACTTTGATATTCTAAAAAATAAAATGCGTGATATGAAAGACCAAGAAGGAAATACAATAGAATCTTACTTTTAGTTAATGTTTATAAACGTCAATCTAAAAATGTACAAAAGTGGGAATTTAAGAATGTACAATTTTACTCATTCAATACATCCTTCAATCGGTAAGATTCACCCATAATTTGAATGACATGAGAATGATGTAATAGTCGATCTAGTATCGCATTTGTAATAAATGAGTCATTAAAATTTTCATTCCATTTATCAAAAGGAAGGTTTGTTGTGATAATTGTACTTTTATTTTCATAACGTCTATCAATGAGTTGAAATAGTAATCGCTCATCTCCCTTATGAAGTGGTAAATACCCTAATTCATCAATGATAAGTAATTTACAATGAGTATAGGATTTTTCTAATCGACTTTCATGTTGAGTTTGTTGTTCAAGCTCTTCATTACTTCGAAATGGTTGTTGTTTACGCAATAATTCCGTGTAATGATGAGAATGATAGTTTAATTTTTTATCACTGCGAATAGGATGAATTACGACTAATTTTATGCTATCATAAATGTATAGCGATTCGTTATCCGATTCTAGTAATAAAGACTTGCCAATATATTCTGCTGGTACAGAATATTGATTGGATTGATAAGTAATCATTGATGACTGATAACTTTATGTAGTTGACGATAACGTTGGTAAGGACTTCTTATGGCTTTTGTGGGTAAAGGCTGTAAGGAGTCTTTTTCCTGTGCCTGAATGAATATCCATATTTTTTCTTAAATTGATTTGTTGTATTTTTTCATTTAATTCTTCCAGCGTTAATTTTCCTTAATTGTTTTCATATTGTCACTAATAACTGTTTTAGGAAATCCTCCTAATTTTTCGAATATGGTATCTAAGGCATGAAATAAAGTTTCTTGTTTTCGATTTAATGTAAGAAGATACACAGAATATCTGGAATATCCTAACACTCCAACGAATACATTCAGAGAATGAATTTCTCCATCAGATGTTGTAAAGCGAATATCTTCTTTCCAATCAACTTGAAGTTATTCTCCTGGTTCAGTTTCGAATCGTAATAAAGCAGTTTGTTTAGGAATTGAATGGCTTTTATTAAAATATTGTTGAAATTCTTGATGGTTTGAAATGTATTTTCTAAAGTTGAATTCACTGATAGCCAAATCATGATTCTCTACTAAGTAACGCCATAAATTCGCTTTGTAATAAAACGTTTGTAAGGTATCGTCACTCAGTAATTCTTGAATGATCGGACGTAATGAATCGATTTTTGATTTTCTTGCTTTTAGTAAAGCCATTATAATATTTTTTGACGGTTCTACGATCCACCTTAAGTTCTCTAGATAAAAGAGAGAAATTAGGTTTTATATGTTGTGCCTCCATAATCATGTGTAATTTTGGTAAATCAGATAATTCATTTACCTGGAATTGTTTTAAAACAATTGCTTCATCTATTTTTGTCATAATGATTTTCACCTCAATATCATTATGACAGACGAATTAATTTTGTACATTTTTAAATTACCGAAAGTGTGCATTTTTGTAGTAGCGTTTAAATAATGGAGACTCTTCAATATTAAATTTTTGTTTGGTAGTTAATTTATTTTTAAAACGCTTACTTTTCGGTTGTTATCTAGAATTTTTTTCGTTAAAATATAGTTAAGTAATATATTGTGAATGAGAGTTTAGCGTTAAACGAAAGGGAACTCATATTGGTTAGTTAGAATAAAATAATTGAGGAAAGGGGATAAATATTTATAAGGAAATAGAAATATCTTGCTGGATTTAAATTAATTAAGAGTATGGAGGAGAATATGTATGTATTCAAGATTTAAATTATGGTCAGTTGGACAAGGACTATTTTACACTGGAAAAATAAATAACGAATTCAATTTTGTTTATGATTGTGGTGGGGAAAATCCTTATATTAAAGAGGCTGTAGATAAATATTTAAAAGAATACGATATTAAAAAGCTAGATATGTTAATTATTTCTCATTTTGATGATGATCATATTAATGGATTACCTATACTTTTATCTAAAATAGAGAAAATATCACAAATTTATATTCCGTATTATGGAGGAATTAGTACCTATCTTTTGTTAGTTATTTATTTATATATTCATAATTTTGATTTATTAAAAATGGAAAGTGAAATAATATTTGTAGATTCGAATTTAGAAACTAGGGATGAGCTAAGTGAAGAGAATAGAGAAAACTATAACATTGATGAAAAATTGAAAATAGGAGGAATTAAACTAACTAAAACAAAAAAGGCAATTGTAAAATGTAAAAGTATATGGAAGTTTAAATTTTATAATACTTATTTAAAAAAAGGAACATTTTCAAGTAGTATTGAAAAAGAAATAAACGATATAATAGCTAAACATGGTTGTCGTAGTTTAAGTGATTTATTAAGTCAAATTAACAATTCTGATATTAAAAAAGAGTTGAAGGCTGTATATAATAAGTTTTGCATGAGTAGTTATACTTCGAAACAAAACGAATCAAGTTTATGTATTTTTCATTCACCTATAAGTGATATGTTATTATTTCAAGATGTTGTAATTTGTTACGATAGTAATAAATATTGTGAGTATCATAAATACTGTAAATATTGTAGATATAAAAATGATTATCATCTTGAGTATGCTAGTGGAACCATGCTTGTCGGTGATATTTCATTAAAAGCAAGAACTAGGTTTAACCATTTTTTAAAATATTATGAAAAGGAAATAAAAGATATAAAATTCTTTTTAACACCACATCATGGTGCAATTAATAATTGGAATAGTAATATTTTAAATAACTACCCAAATGCTAAATTTTTTTTAAATTCAGCTGGTTTAAATAGTCGATATGGTCATCCAGACTCTAAAGTTGTTTTAGATATTATAAAGGATAATAGAATTTTATGTTGTTCAAACGAAGCACAATTTATCGAGTATTTATTTTTTTATAGATGATAGCGTATTATGTATTTGTGATAAAAAAGAGAACCAATGTTATACTGAATTTGTTCAAAAATTAGAAATGAGGTTCTCTAATGAAATCTATTATGACAGAAGAAATCAAATTAAGACATCGTGCAGTAGAATATGTAATAAAACATGATAATAAGGCTAAAACAGCAAGAAAATACCATACAACTAGACAACAAATTGCTCGATGGAGAAGTCATATGATGGTACTGCACAATCACTGCTTTCCAAAAGTCGAAGACCGTTACATCATTCGAATGAACATAAGTCAGAAGAATTAGAATTTATACGTAAAATGTACAAACGTTATAGCAGAGACGGATTAGCAGAGATTTATGTCCAATGTCAAAGAAGAGGGTATACACGTTCATACGGAGCTATAAAAAAATGATTAAAAAACTTCAATTAACTGAGAAGAAAGAAAAGAGAACGTATCCTAAGAGTAAATGGACACCAATACCAACTACTTATCCAGGAGAAAAAGTACAAATCGACATTAAATATGTTTTGCAACATTGTATAGGATGGGATAGTAAGGGTGTTAAATATTATCAAATAACAGCTATAGATGAATTTAGTAGAAAACGAGTATGTAAAATTGTAGATGAGAAAAGCGTTACACATACAGCGGCATTTTTAGAACATTTAGAAGAGCATTTTGGATTTAGCATTAAAACCGTTCAAACAGATAATGGACGTGAATTTACAAATGATCCAGAAGTGACAACTAAAAAAACGATATTCGAACAAAAATTAGAAGAAAAAGGTATCAAACATATAAAAACTAGACCATACTCACCATGGCAAAATGGGAAAGTAGAACGTAGTCATAGAGAAGATGGAAGAAAATTTTATAATCGAGTCTTTAAGAGTTTAGATAGTTTAGTGAAAGCTCATAAAAGATATATTAGTAGAGGAAATAATGTAGCTAGGTGTGTATTAAATTTTAAATCTCCAAATCAAATAGTACAGCAGCACTTGTTACAATCGGCTTAATGTATTGTAGTTCAACGCCTTCTTCCTTTGTCAAGGGACGCTTCGCTCTAAAGCCCTTGACAAATCCAGGCGTTAAAATATTTTGTGTACAAGCCAATTGTCCCATAAGTTGTATTGACACTGGTTTGTGTCACAAATGTTTGTGTTTCTTAGACTGAATTAATCAATACAAAGATTTACCTTGTCGACAGTTGAGCGTTACAATGGCTATTTAGACGGTATCGAGCTGGGTCGTAACCTAATGAGATTAGAATAATTTAGTGAGGATGAATTTCAGAAGGTTTTACAGTGAACTATTAGTGCCCTAACTCGTGGCAAGATGATTCCAGAATAACCGAAAGCTATCTTACTTGGTGGACAAAGCAGAGCAGGCAAGACGACTATTCATCGTATCAAACAAAAGTAATTTCAAGGTAATATCATTATCATCTATGGTGATATCTATCGTTCTCAACATCCTAATTACCTAGGCCTACAAGATAAGTATTGCAAGGACAGCGTGGACTATACCAAGGGATTTGTAGAAAAAATGGTAGAACATCAAGTTGATGAACTCAGTAAACGTGGTTATCATTTGCTGATTGAAGGGACTTTGCATACCACTCAAGTTCTTCGTCAGACTAATAAATTGTTAGCTTTGAAACGATACTAAGTTTTCTTAGCTGTTATTGGTACCAAACCAGAGCTTTTTTATCTCAGTATCTTGATTCGTTATGAAAAACTTTATGTCATCAATTCCAATTAGGCCAGAACAACACCAAAAGAACACCATGATGGGATTGTAGAGAACTTGGTTGATAACCTAAGGGAGGTAAACAGCGAACAACTCTTTAACTGCATTCAGATTTATCAAAGAGATAGGACTTGCATTTATGATTCTAAACCGGATGAAGGCTCCGAAGTAGAAGTGCTACAGGAGTGTCTCTTAGGCAAATGGAGTAAGGTGGAGGAAGAAATGATGAAGTTAGGTCGGGAATGATTGAGGGTGATTAACAAAGAGTAAAATAATAGGGGGAATTATATTGGCGAGTTCAAACATTGACCAAAATAGGAATGCAACACCAAGTTGGAGTGGCTATATTCATCAAGGAAAAGTTGGCTTTTTAGTAGCATTAAGACAATTACGAGACTGCATTGAAAAAAATATAGAAAATCTTGAGGATTATGCTATAAGATATGAGAATGCTGAGGACTTCGATATTATTGTTGGTGATGATGAACAAGTATTATCGAGGCATCAAGTAAAAGCCTATGTCGATGGTAGTGAGAGAGAGGATTACTCGGACCTTTTTAATATACAAACAAGGAAGTTTGAAGATGGAAAGGAAAAAATAAATGTTAAGGGATATCAGGTTCATGAATTTGATGGTAGAGGAAATGTAGCACGTGAGGTGGTTTCTAAAGAAAAAATATATCTACATGTGATTGTAGATGTGCCAGACTTTAATCTATCAAAAGATGATTATTTTAAAAAATATCCTAGTAGAACAAAATACACAGATAATATTTCTTGTGTCAGACTTTATAAATATAATCAGGCTGAAGATCTTTTTTATTGTCCACTTTCTGAGGATGATAAAAATGATACAATTAAAGATTATTGTATAGCTGAAATAAAAGAAATTTTAAAATTAAAGGGTAATTCATTGAATGATAGTGACTCACATCTAGAGCAAGTATATCTCAGGTATGTAGGTTCTTTATTGGATCATAGCATTGGAGAAGCACATAGTGAATCTGGTTTTCCAGAAATATCTTTTGGGAAAATAATTTCCATTATTGAAGAGGAAGTTCCTAAAGATGAAGTATATGAAATGAAGAATACTTTAACATATAGCTGGGAAAACTATCATCTTTATTCTTCAACTGATATTTCTGAAGAGGACTTCAAATCGATGGATAAAATAATCAATCATTTACTGTCGCTATCTAAAAAAGAGTTTTATAAGTTTGTAAGAATGGTTTTACCCGATGCAAAGTCAGATGAAGATTTTACAAAAAAATTTAATGTTACTCTCTTAGAAAATATATTCTATTCTTTGATAAAAGATGTTAGAAAATTTTCGTTTAAACATTATAGTTTTTTAGATGATGTTGAAAAAAGTTATAGATTCTCCTTAATTGATATTGAAGAATATCCTGCTCGTATTGCAATAGTAATTAAAAATATTATTGATAATTCAGACTTCTTAAAAGCCACTTTTAATCATGATTTCCTTATTAATAGGGAAATAGATGGATTTCCGATAGGAGTAAGAATTGATGAATTTGATAGTATGTCAGATAGTAGATATAAAGATGAATGGAATACAGGAGTGCGACATAATATTTTTAAACCGAATATGGAATTCATTAGCATTAAGAAAGTAAAAGCAAAGAATTTGAGGGTACCGGAGGACTAATATGAGAGATATTATTATTAAATTTTTACAAAATAACCATTTTAACCAGGTGGATAGAGAATTTGATTTCTACACTAACTCACAAAACTCAGAGTATTTTATTCTTAGTCAATATAGTCCTGATGAGCTAAATAATTTTTTCGATGATGATAAGACTTCACAAGTAATAAAAGAGTTTGAAAGAGTATCACTAATAGTAGAACATGAAAACATCAAGAAAAATACTTCTATGTTTATTTTGGTAGAAGTTGATGACTTGAAGGAAATATTTGAAGACGAGAAAGTTCAACAATCAATTTTATTGATTGAAGAGGACTATTATTATTTTAGAAAGTTCATAATATTATACACTCAAAATGGGTTATTGGATTTACGAGATAAGGATACTAATGAAATGCTCTATACTTACTTAGAATCTAATATTGATGCTTTTGAAGATGATATGTTTTTTAGTGAGTCGTATTTTATGGCTATGGAAATTGGAGTAAAACTACCATTTTTTACACTTCCTAAAAGAAGTGATATTTATCAAAGTATAGAAAATCAGTATCAGGATGATAAGGATGAATTAGATAATAGATTATTGGATTTTTATACTAAGGTCACTGGTGAGAAATTATCAGAATCACTAAAAGATATTTCTACCGATGATGATAATATTTCAGATTTACTACAAATAGGAGAATTATTAAAATGAAAATCGAAAAAATTTTAATAAAAAACTTTAAAAATATAAAGGGAACTAGAATTATTGATTTTCAGGAGAGTGTAACTTTGTTTGTTGGACCAAATGGATTTGGGAAAACTACAATTTTTGATGCAATAGAGTTATCATTAACTGGGAAAATTCGTCGAATTGAAGAGTCCGATTATAGTGACGGTAGAAGTAGTTTTAGTGCTCCATATTTTCAAAATAATCCTAATGAAAATACAGTCATTGAGCTTATGTTGACAAATGATGAGGGTAATTCTTTGATAATATCTAGTCTCTATAAGAGTAGTATGAATACTGAGGATAGCAATGTACCAAAGTTTTCATTTTCTAAATTTCAAAGAAGAGTTCGGGTTGGTTCAGGAATTTCATTTCAATCTGAGGAAGAATTTGAGGGGTCGAGTGAAAGAGATATACAAAAGGACATTAGTCAGTTTTTAGGATATGAAACAGAAGATTATAGCTTAGTTGATACTTTTGATTTGTTTCATTATATTCAACAAGATGAAACAGCTTATTATTTGAAGCAAAAGGAGAAAGATAGAAAGGAACAATTGAATTTTCTGTTAAATATTGGAAACTATGTTGATAGAAAGAAACGATTAGATGAACTAAGAAAAACGCTATTGTCTAATAAAAACTATCTGGAAGATAAAAAAAACAAGTTAGAAAATCTATCTATAGGAAATGAGGTACCTTATTATAAGCTATCCCTTAGATCGGATATTGACTTTGCTTTTAACAATAAGTCGCTTATTTTTGATGAAGAATTGTCAAATGAAAGTTTAAATATATATCTATCAGAAATTACTAAATTACAAGAATTTCGAAATTCATTTTCGCCAAAAGATTACTACCTTAGAAAACAAAGTGAGCAATTTGAGCGAGAGATACTGGATGATAAAGATTTTACCACTTACTTAATAGTTAGAGAAATACTTGAAAATCAGGAAAATATAGAGTCAATTAAACAAAATTATAGCTTGATTTCAAATGAAAAAAATTTTTCATATTTCTTACTTAAAAACTATCTTGAACGACAGGAGTTGTTGGAAAATGATAGTAGGTTGTTTAAATTTGGAAAAAGATTGAAGAGCTTACTTGATGTTGAAATTGCTAAAATTGATATCAAATCAATTGAGAATTCTTTAAATAATTTTACAGGATGGGAATTTGGCAGGATATGGATTAAAAAATTTGCACCTAAATTAACAGAATATAAGTTTAAAAAAGTGCAGCTAGATGATGGAAAAGAGTCGATTAACAAGCTACTCGAGATAAGAACTCGTCTAAAAGAACATAGCACTGGAAATCATTCGGAATGTATATTTTGTGGTTATGATTGGGGAAAAATCGAGAATTTACTGATAGCCTATGAAGAAACAACGAATCAACTACGTAAAAATTTGACTAATTTTGAAATAGAAGTTTCAAATTTGGTTGAAGAATTAAATCAATTAAAAATGGAGTTGCAAAATCAGATTCAAATGGAGCAAGAGAAACTTTTTGTTATTCCTGATGATTTTTTGGCTGTGATACAATCCATAAGTAATTATGATTTTCCTGAGTCTTTTAGCAACTTAGTTGTAATAAACTCAGAGATTAGGCCTTTGCTTGTTGATAAGAGTGCTTCGTTACAAGAGTTTGAGAATTTGAAAATAGAGTTAATAAGTTCATTGCAAGAAAAACTATTGATTCCAAAGGAAATTTATAGTACTTTCCTTAGAGTTGTAAAGAAGAGTGTAGATTTTGAAAATCTTTTAGAAAAATATTCTATTTTAGCTGGAGAAGCAATTAGGGAATATGAAATTTCTTTTGATATTTTACCCATTTCCTTGAATAAATTTGAAGAGAACAAAGAAAAATTGCTAGTATTTTTAGGGGGTTTTAGATCTCAAATAGTATTTGATTATTCTAAAAGTTTAGATTCACAACATCTATTTGATAAATACTTTGCATCTAAGGAAAAATTTTTTGAGGACTGTACTATAGAAAAAATCAGCCAAAAAAGGGAGTATATTATTAACCAGTTTGAATTACAAAGTTTGACGATGTTTAACCAAATCGAGAATCGCCTTCAAATAATCGAACGCACAATTACTTATCTTCAGCAGCGTATCAGGGAATTAAATAATAATATAAAATCCTACCAAGAGCAGATGATTCAAAAGTTAAAGCTTCCTTTTTACATGTATACTGCTAAGATTTTACAAAATTACCAACAAGGAATGGGAGTTTTACTAACAACTCAAAATAATTCTAATATCAGGTTTATAGCAAATAGTAATAGTGAGCAGGATGTGATGTATCAATTGAGTTCTGGACAAGTAGCTGTTATTTCGTTTGCTTTCACTTTGGCACTAAATACTACATTTAAGATTTCAAAAGAGTTCAAATTTTTATCAATTGATGATCCGATTCAAGATATGGATTCTATGAATGTATATGCTTTAATTGATTTAATAAGACATTCATTATCAGACTATCAAATTATTATGTCCACACATAATGATGGTAGTGCTATGTTTATAAAATATAAATTTGAACTATTTTCAGATTCTGAAATATCAAATGTAGGGCTAAAAAATATAAAGAATATCTTATTATCGGATATTGAAGTTAGCAGTTGACGAGACTATACATATGTTAATGGAAATATAAGAAATATTGTTTTATTAAGATGGTATTGGTATTTGTGGTCTTTGTTAAATAAGGTTGGTGAAATAATTTTAGTGAAGGAATTAAGTGGCTGATGGTTGCTTAATTCCTCTTTGTGTTGGTTGTTCAAGAGAATTGAATTTAATATTATTGGGTTGTTCGATAAATCCTGTTGGTGAGAAATCACCAATAGAATTTTTACGGCTCTTTGTCAAATAGGGTTGATGAAATAATTTTAGTGAAGGAATAAAGTAGCGTCAGGTTGTTTCATTACTTTTTTAGTTGCAGGAGTAAATAGTTTGGACGCTTTTAATAGAAGGGATGATTCCTTTTTATATACAGTAAAATAGGATTGGTGAATTTTCTCCATCAACCTGATAAATGTTAGAACAAAATTTAAGCTAACTTAAAGTGATGAAGGCGTATTAGAAATTTCTAGTACGCTTTTTTACTTAAGTACTTAAGAATATTTGAGATTTCAGTAACAATAGCATATACTAATCTATATAAGGGAGGTATACTCAATGAAGAAGTGGAAAGTAGGAGTATTATTATCCGTTTTTGGATTTCTAGGTGTCATCAATCCGATTCATGCAGAAGAAGGAAACGGAAATAAGATTCATTTTATTAATGTTTCCCCAACGAATCTTGGTAGTGATGCGATTTTACTAGAGAGTAATGGGCATTATGCGATGATTGATACGGGGGAAGACTATGATTTTCCGGATGATAGTGACTCTCGTTATCCCTATCGTGAAGGAGATAACACCGATTATCGTAATGTCATGACAGAACGTGTGATGAGACATTTAAAAAATGTGGGTGTGGAAACATTAGATTTTATTTTAATTACGCATGCTCATTCGGATCATATTGGAAATGCAGATGAATTGATGGAGAATTTTAACGTTAATAAAGTTTATATGAAGCGTTATAGTGATAGTCGAATCACGGATAAGGAGAGACTGTGGGATAGTCAGTATAATTATGACAAGGTGTTAGCTGTTGCTAGTCAAAAGGGAATTCCAGTCATTCAGGATATTTCAAAAGAACAAGCGCATTTTTCTTTAGGGGATATGGATATTCAACTTTACAATTATGAAAATAAGTATACGAATGGACAACTTACTCCAGTAGTAGATGATAATTCTAATTCGATTATTAGTGTTATTACAGTAAATGGAAAGAGAATTTTTACAGCGGGTGATTTGAACAATTTAGATTATTTGAATGAGGATCGTTATGGTCCGATTATTGGAAAAGTCGATATGATGAAGTTTAATCATCATTTTGATGCTGAATTTTCGAATACGTCTAATTTTCTACAAAATCTTCATCCTTCTATTGTGGTACAAACATCAAGTAATGATCCATGGAAGAATCATCATGTAGCTACGGATGTCATTCAACAATTGAAGTCGTATGGGGCTCAATTGATTAAGGCAAGTAGTGCAGAATATGAAGCAACAGTTTTTGATATTCGTACGGATGGTTTTGTAAATATTTCAACACAATATCCTCGAATTCCTAGTTTTACTGCGAAGTGGTATGTAGAAGATGATGTTTGGAAGTATCGATATGCTAGTGGAGAACATGCGATTGGTTGGAGTGAAATTGCTGGTCGATATTATTTCTTCAAAGGCAATGGAGCAATGTTAGAAAGCCAATGGAAGAAATGGCGTAATCGTTGGTTCTATTTCCAAGATTCAGGGGAGATGGCGACAAAATGGAAGTTCCTGAACGATTCATGGTATTTCTTCAATATCTATGGTCAGATGGAAACAGGTTGGGCTAGTTCTGATGGTCAATGGTATTACTTATCCAAAGATGGCGATATGCAAAAAGGCTGGAAATGGATTGACAAGGCTTGGTATTATTTTGCTGAATCAGGTGAGATGAAGACAGGTTGGGTTAAAAATATGGATAACTGGTATTATCTAGACAGTGAAGGCAAGATGAAGACTGGTGAATTACAGTTAGATAAATACGAGTACGTACTAGCCAATGATGGACATATGCTAACAGGTTGGAACGGAAACTACTATTATAAAGCTTCAGGAGAACGAGCAAAAGATGCCTGGACTGAAATCGATGGTCAATGGTATTACTTCAAAGCAAATGGAGAATTATTGAAGACTGGAAAAACTCCTGATGGCTACACGGTTGATGCAAAAGGTGTATGGCTAAAAGACATTCCTCAAGAATTGAAGAAAGTTCAAAAAGAGGAAGAAAAAGCGAGAACAACAACCGTTGAGAATTCGCAGAGAAGCACTCACAGTGAAAGTGATCATCGAAGAGAAGATGTTACTCATGAGTCGAATACCTCATCAGTTTTGGAAAAAACATCGAATGAAGAAAATCATTCATCAAGTAATCCAAATCATGCTGTTGAAGAAGTGACTACTACAAGTTTGGGTTCTCAAGGGACAACTACAGGTAGTTTAAATGTAGACAAAGAAGTGAGTTCGAATACGGATTCAACTACAAATCTAACTCCGACTTCAACTTCTTCGGTTGGTGGAGAGAGATAGATCGTGAGTTATCCTAATTGATAATGTAGTTGGTAGTAGATTAGTTAATAAGTTTTTAGATGTAAAAAGCCTAGTGAGATTTAGTAGTTGAATCTCGCTAGGCTTTTGCTTTGTATCACTCACTTAACGGTGGAGTATCACCACTTTTCTAAGGTAAAATAAAGGACGTAAGTCAACTGATTTAATTAGCGGATAATCACTTTTGTTTGATAAATACTTTTGGGTTGATATTTAACACTTTAAAGAAGGAAAAAAATTCCTATTAGTTTTATAATAAGAATAGATATAGTGGATAGTAGTAATTTTAGCAGGTTTTAGAAAGGATGATAGCCATGATGTTTTCTGATGATCGAAAATATACCCTTAGTGGTTGGTTACAAGTGCATGAAAGAGAGTTATACAATAGACGCTATAAATTACAAATCTTTTTGATCTTATATGAATTTTTTTCTGAAATAGAAAATGACGAATCGGATTTGAATTTCTTATTTGGAATAGAAAAAGGACCAGTTTTTGGTGCTGTATGGACGGACTATGGGAAAATTTGCGATAGATTTCATATAATGTCTAAATCTATCTATGAAGATAAAGTCATTAATGTAAATGAAGATAGAGCAAAGAGATGTGCTTTCATGGTGCAAACACGAACAGAAGAAGAATGGTCAAGTTTCACAAAAAGACTAAATATTTGGAAAGCAAAAGAAATTGAAATTTTTAAACATGAAAGAAAAATGGCAGAGTTAGACTGAGATGATTTTAATGATGCAGATATCAATCTGATAACAATACTTGCTAATCAATATTCTAGCAAACTGGTTGAAAATAGTAATATTATTACTGTAAAAGAGAAAAAATTCGTAGTTTCAAAAGTAGATTATAATAAGATAATTCAGAATCATATGGAGAGATTAGAAAAATTAGCGAAAAAACCTAAGTTACACAATCCTGTGTTTGTTAGAATAGATGACGAAGGTGAGCTTGTGGTGGAGTTGAAGAATTTTGTAGGTTGAATATATCCTAAAAAATGTTACAATAGATAAAAGGAGGAGATAACATGCAAATTAATATTGAAAATTTAGTTTCTATTTCGGAAGCAAATCAAAACTTCTCTAAAGTAGCTCGTATGGTAGATGCTAATGGTACTGCAGTGATTTTGAAAAATAACACACCAAAATATGTTTTAGTGGATTATCAGAGTTTAATCAAAGAGAAGAAGGATACATCAACAGTTGTAGAGCAGTCAACATTGGATGAAGTTGCAACTTCAGTATTATCCCGTCATCTTGATGCATTTAAGGAATTGGCAAAATGAGAATACTGACTGTTAAACAAGTTATTGGATTGCATAGTAGACTTATTCAAGCGACGGGTGGTCTAGATGGTGTCAGAGATGTGGGATTGATAGAATCTTCTTTGTCTTCAGCTTTTACTCCTTACTTTGGAGTTGATCATTATCCAAGTATTGAAGAAAAGGCTGCAAGACTTTGTTATTCGCTAATAAATAATCATGCTTTCCTTGATGGAAATAAACGAATTGGTATTTATGTCATGCTTGTTTTTTTAGAGTTAAATGGTATTGTACTAAAGCAGACCGATGAAGAAATTGTCAAGCTAGGTATAGGTGTAGCTTCATCAGAATTAGATTATGATTCTATTTTAGAATACATTAGAAATCATTGATAATTCAATAAGTTATAGATTGACGTTAAAACTTCAATAAATATTACACTTGATAAAACAGTAAGAGAAAATTGAAGAAACTGAAAATAAATTAATTTCAAAATATTTATAAAAGAACTTAATATCATTATATGAATAAACTAATTCAGGAGAATGTAGTCCAAACTGCATTCTCCTTTTTCTAGTTTCTTTTAAACAAAAAACAAATTTTCCGCTATTTTCACCACAAAAATAGTCCATCCATCAAAAGTATGCTATAATGCTAAGTAACTATGGATGAAGATGTATAGACAGATTTGCGACATAGATAATCAGACAGAATATGAAATACAATGACTAGAATAAGAAAGGGAGACCTATGGCAAGAGATATTGGAATTGATTTAGGGACTGCGAATATTTTAATCTATTTAAAAGACCGTGGAATCATCTTAAATGAACCGTCATTAGTCGCTGTGGATGATAAGAGTAATACAGTGATTGCAGTGGGAGAAAAAGCCTATAAGATGTTAGGTAGAACACCAAAGGACATCTCAGTTATACATCCACTTAAAGGTGGTGTGATTGCGGATATTGCGGTAACAGAACAATTGTTAGAAATGTTTATTCAAAAACTACATTTAAATGCATTTTTCCAAAAACCGGATATTTTAATTTGTACGCCTACAAATGTAACAACAGTGGAGCAAAAGGCTATTATTCAAGCGGCAATTAAGTGCGGTGGGCATTCGATTTATTTAGAAGAGGAACCTAAAGTTGCAGCAGTGGGTGTTGGTTTGGATATTTTCTCACCTTCCGGCAATATGATTGTCGATATTGGTGGGGGAACAAGTGATATTGCTGTGCTTTCGATGGGAGCGACTGTATCAAGCCGTTCGATTAAGTTAGCTGGTGATGATATGGATCATCAAATTATGGATTATATTAAAGAAAAATATCAGTTAATTATTGGTGAGAGAACAGCTGAAGCGATTAAGATGGATTTAGGTTCTGCCATTGAAGTGGAGACAGAATCAGATATGATTGTCAAAGGTCGTGATATGACAACTGGACTTCCTAAGACAGTAACGATTTACACGAATGAAATTTATCATTGTCTAAAAGAAATTTTAGATACGATTTGCGAAGAGACTCGTCTTGTATTAGAAGATACTCCGCCAGAATTAGCAGGAGATATTATTGAGCGAGGAATTGTAGTAACAGGTGGCGGTGCTTTAATTCATGGCATTGATCGTATGTTATCGGATCGATTACAAGTTCCAGTCTTTTTAGCAGATAATCCATTGGAAAGTGTGGCTATTGGTACGGGTGTATTATTAGATCGCATTAAGAGAGAACGTGGAATATTTGATGGGTTTAAACGTTTATTTTCTTCTAAGCGTGTTGTCATGAATCCTACTGCAAATATCTTTGATGATGAAGCGAATCGTAAGTCATAAGAGGTGAGGATATGTTTAATAGATTAGAGCATTTTTATAATAGTAAGCCATTTGTAGTTATTGTTCTTATTCGAATGGCCTTATTTTTAGGATTAGCATTTCTTCTATTTATCGTTGGATTAATGATTGGTTATAGTGTCCTTGGTGGTGAAGGAAATCCATTCTCAGTATTTTCTGGGGAAGTTTGGCAAAAGATTTTTGATTTTGTTCGATAGGCAATTTCTTTGACCTTTATTGACAAATTCGTTACACTAGTATTGCAAATGAAATTTATAAGAAAGATGGAGGAGCAACATGAATTTAATTCCTACAGTTATTGAACAATCATCACGTGGAGAACGTGCATATGATATTTATTCAAGATTATTAAAAGACCGTATTATTATGGTAAGTGGACCAATTCACGATGATATGGCAAATGCGATTATTGCGCAATTATTATTCCTAGATGCACAAGACCCTGAAAAAGATATTTATATGTATATCAATTCTCCAGGGGGAAGTGTTACTGCAGGTTTAGCAATCTATGACACAATGAATTTTATTAAAGCAGATGTTCAAACAATTGCGATGGGACTTGCAGCTTCAATGGGTTCATTCTTATTAACAGCAGGTACAAAAGGCAAACGTTATGCGTTACCAAATGCTGAAATTTTAATTCACCAACCTTTAGGTGGAGCGCAAGGACAAGCAACAGAAATTGAAATTGTTGCTCGTCAAATTTTAAAAACACGTGAACGTTTAAATGCCATTTTAGCAAAACAAACGGGTCAAAAAATTAAAACTATTGAGAAAGATACAGATCGTGATAACTATATGACAGCTCAAGAAGCGTTAGATTATGGTTTAATTGATGCGATTATGACTAACTCAAAAGATTTACAATAGTCGATAGGATGGAGTCGCCAATTTTTTAGGAATGAGGCGACTTTTTTGTGGGATGTTGAGGATGGTTTAGGTGATACTAGAGGAAAGCGAATGTTCCTTTGAGACAGTATTACTTACGCTTAACAGAGAGAAAACTAGGGATTGAAGAAATTTGCAATTCGTTTTGTTTTTGGTATAATGAAGATACAAAAAGAGCCGAGCTGGAACTCGACTCTAATGTAGACCGTTAAAAAGACGGTGGCAAGATTTTGACGTTAAGATAACGCCGCTAACCTGTCAAAGTTAGAGCGGTGTTATTTTTTTGTCTTCATTTCTATTAGTTCGACAATGAGTGCTACTAATGCAACTAATAAAGTCGCAAAAGAGCACACTAATGTCAATGCTTCATAGACTGACAAAGTACAACCTCCTTTCGATAGATTTTAAACAGATGCTCATAAGCATCACCTACCTTTATAGAGATTGCCACCGCTTTAAAACTTTCTACGCTGAGAGTGTACCATAAATGCAGTAGAAATAATAGTGAACTGTGCAAAAAGTCACATTATTTGAAATTTTTCGTAGCTCTGGTATAATGAAAATACAAAAAGAGCCGAGCGGGAACTCGACTCTAATGTAGCCCGTTAAAAAGACGGTGGCAGATTTTGGGTGTATAACACCGCTAACCTTCCAAAGTTAGAGCGGTGTTATTTTTTTGTCTTCATTTCTATTAGTTTGACAACGAGTGCTACTAATGCAACTAGTAAAGTCGCAAAAGAGCACACCAATGTCAACGCTTCATAGACTGACAAAGTACAACCTCCTTTCGATAGATTTTAAACAGATGCTCATAAGCACCACCTACCTTTATAGAGATTGCCACCGCTTTAAAACTTTCTACGGTGAGAGTGTACCATAAACGGAATGGAAATAATAGTGAAATGTGTAGAAAATCACATTATTTGAAAAATTCAGAAATTCTGATATAATAAAGATACAAAAAGAGCCGAGCGGGAACTCGACTCTGATGTAGACCGTTGAAAAGACGGTGGCTAATTTTTATAGTGTTTATAACACCACTCAACTAGTCAAAGTCATGAGCGGTGTTATTTTTTTGTCACTAATTCTATTAGTTTGACAATGAGTGCTACTAATGCAACTAATAAAGTCGCAAAAGAGCACACTAATGTCAATGCTTCATAGACTGACAAAGTACAACCTCCTTTCGATAGATTTTAAACAGATGCTCATAAGCATCACCTACCTTTATAGAGATTGCCACCGCTTTAAAACTTTCTACGCTGAGAGTGTACCATAAACGAAATGGAAATAACAGTAGGATGTGTAAGAAATCACATTGTTTGAAATTTTTTTAGAGTTCTAGTATAATAAAGATACAAAAGGACACATCAATGTCAAAGCTTCATAGAGAGAATACCGCTTTCCAAATATCATTTTGGAAGGCGGTTTTTTATGCGTGAATCGCTATTTAATAGATTTTCACCTGAATTCACATTAGTCAACAAAATCATCCCAAAGTTGTATAGACAGTTATAGAAGAGAAACTTATAATGAAGACAATAAAAGGAGGAATTTAAATGAAAGATGTAACCAATAGTGCCAATCGAAGTGCAAGAAATCAACAAGGTAAGAGCCTTCGATTGAATTTTTCAAAGACAATTTTATATATCATTGCAGTAATCATTATTGCGCTGTACTATTATAAAAATCTTCCACCAATTCACTATGCTTCACCTGCTTTCTGGGGGTTTTTAGTTCTGATATTAATATTGGTTGGAGCGATTGAATGGGTGACAGGAGCTAGTATTGCTTTTAAAACGAGTACGAGTAAGTTTTCGTGGGAACAAGTGAAAGAGTCTAAAAGTCATTTAGTTTCTAAAATTGTACTTTCTATCGTTGGAGTTTTAGTCGTTATTGCTGCGGCAAGTTACTTTATTTTATCTCCATTATTTTTTGCAGAATCATATTCTAAAATGATTCAAGTTCAAAATGCAGACTTTGCGACAGATTTTCCTAAAACTGATGTGACACAAATTCCATTAATTGATCGTGATACAGCTTCAAGATTAGGAAATCGTCGAATTGGAGCTTTAACAGACCTAGTTTCTCAATTTGAAGTGGCGGAAGATTATACGCAAATTAATATTCAAAATCATCCGTATCGTGTTTCTCCATTAAAATATGCAGGATTTTGGAAATGGTTCTCCAATCATCAAGATGGAATTCCGAATTATATGCAAGTAGATATGGTTACGGGTGATGTAGAAGTGAAGAAACCAGATCAACCAATTCGTTATAGTGAAGCGGAGTACTTTAACCGTAATATTCATCGTCATTTACGTTTCAATCATCCGTTTACGTTATTTGGTAGTCCTAGTTTTGAAGTAGATGATGAAGGAACACCGTATTATATCGCTTCAACTTATAGCCGTAACTTTTTCTTAAGAGAACCTGAAGTGAATGGTTTAATTACGGTGAATGCTTTAACAGGTGAAAGTAAGCATTATAATTTACAAGAAATTCCTCATTGGGTAGACCGTGTGTATAGTGCGGAATTGATTTTACATCAGTTAGAAATGAATGGGAAATATAAATTAGGATTCTGGAATACGATTTTCTCTAAAAAAGGAGTAACAGTTCCTACAAAAGGGTATAATTACTTACCGATGAATGATGATATTTACCTTTATACAGGAATTACGTCAGTAGCTTCAGATAATTCCAATATTGGATTCGTGTTAGTCAATACTCGTACAAAAGAAGCGAAAATGTATCCAATATCTGCAGCAGAAGAGTTCTCAGCAATGAGTTCGGCAGAAGGTAGTGTACAAGAAACGGGTTATAAAGCAACCTTCCCATTACTGATTAGCCTCAATGGGAAACCAATGTATATTCTATCCTTAAAAGATGGTTCAGGGTTGATTAAAAAATACGCCTTAATTGATGTGGAAAATTATCAAAACGTCTATGTAGAAACAAGCGTGGGACGTTTAATTCAAAAATATGAACAATCTACACCAACGGAACAAACAGGAACAGAAAGTGATGATCATCTAACAAGTGTGACGGGTAAAGTTCAAGATATTCAAGGTGTCGTTATTAATGGAAATACGATTTACTATTTATTAGTGGATGACAAAGTCTATCGTGCGCCAGCTACGATTCAAAATCGTTTACCGTTCTTACAAAAAGAACAACAAGTAGAAATGCAAGTTACTCCTCATGGGGAAGTTAGAAGTATTGTCATTAAATAGAAGAAAGAAGTGTATCGGATTCGTCTGATGCACTTTTTTATTTTAATAGTAATGAAGAAATTTTTTTCAATAATTTGAATTTATATGGAATCTATAGTCTTTTTGTTGAAAGAATAGTACAATAAAACTGAATAGAGAAGAGGAGTGAAAGATAGTGGAAGAAATTTACAATGGATTATATCAAGTTCAAGAAGCATTAACTAAGATTGATAAGGAAACAATGGTTGCAGCAGTCTGTAATCAATCTGGGAAAGTCCAATTTATTGTGCAATTAATGCATAATAAGGAAGGACAGTTTGCGGCATTTTTCCATAAAACTGTTCGTGAATTTCAACATAGAATCAAAGCAGAGGATACTATCGTAGCAATTGCTGAAACGGAAGAAGATTTAGCTGAAATTGAAGGATTACGTAAAGGAATCCAAATTGTCTTTGTTCCATTAGAATTTATTCCTAAAAGTCAAAAAGAGACATTGAGAAACTTAGGGATTACTCGTAAAAAAAAGAAATTGTATCCATTAATTTTCAGTTTAAATGATTCTAAATTATTATCCAGAGATTTAAAAGTGTCAGAAGTGAATTTTTGTAAAAAAGTGGTTGATTGGTTAACGCAAGAAGGAAATCTTGCATTGTTAGCAGCGACTACAAAGCCGACTGAAAATAATACTTTACCGAAGATTACGTATAATACTAAGAAAAAAGAAAGCGTCTATGACCAAGGAGATATTCTTCAGTTTGAAGAAGAACTACCTTACGAAGAATTTATTGGTTATAAAGGAGAAAAACCACATCTTTATGTACCAGAATTAACACTTTATCGTGTGAAAAAAGGAATTAAAGCATCGATACCTGATGTATTTGAAATTCGTTTAATGTTTTCCCCAACACATTTCTACGGAAATGATGAGAAAAATGGACCTCAATATATTTTAATTATTGCTTTTGATTTGGAAATTGCAATCATTGAGCCACTGGATAAATTAGACCCTGCATTTATTCAAAATACATTATTAGAATTTTATAACGATGTACCAATTACTCCAGGAAAATGGACGACAAAAGGAGTTTTTGCACCATTCTTGAAAGATTGTTTAGATTCAGTGATGGAATTTTTCAAAACCCCGTTTGAGATTAGTTCAGAAGACTCTGTCATTGATACATATACTTTTGATCATTTTTATCACTTGATTACTTCTGATGATCCTTATTATGATTTTGACGATTATGATGACTATGAAGATTTTGATTTGTCTGAAGAACTTCGTGAATTTAGAGATTTTCATAAAGAGGCTAAAAAAGCTCCATTTGTAGAAAAAGAATTAGAAGAATTTCAAAATGCGATGATTGCGACTGTGATGTTTTTAGCTAAAAATTCAAAGGCTACTACAAATGAGTTAAAGAAACATTTAAAAGAAAATGAAGTGAGAAAAGAAATGATAGCTGCAGTGTTTCAAGAATTGGATGATTTGGGATATACATTTCCAAATTTAACGTAAAATACATTTGTAGAATCGATGGAGATCTTCAAATCCTGTTGGTGAGCATTCACTGGCAGGATTTTTTTTGAAATAAATTTAACAAATTCTTTGATTCTTTAGAGCTTTTTATTGGCAAAGAGAAATTTATTTTGTATAATTAAAGTCAAAGAAAGTCAAAAGAGAGGAGAGTTCGTATGCAACCGTCAAATATGTCGGATATTATTGAAGAATATTTAAAAAACGTCTTATTAGCACAAGAGAAAGTTGAGATTCGTCGTAGTGAAATTGCCGATCGTTTCAATTGTGTTCCATCACAAATTAATTATGTGATTAATACACGTTTTACGGTTCAACAAGGATATGTTGTTGAAAGTAAGCGTGGTGGTGGTGGTTATATCCGTATTATGAAAGTGAATTTAGTAGATGATATGGATATTATTGATGCTTTATTGGAAGTTGTTCCAGAAGAACTATCCATCAAACAAGCCAATCATATTTTACAAAATCTATATGATAATGAGCTCCTCTCAAAAAGAGAAGCACAATTATTAAATATTGCGATGTCAAAAGAATCTTTAACAGAAGCAGAGCAATGTAGTGATCAACTTCGTAGTAATATGATGAAAAATATATTAACCAGTTTAAAGTATAAGTAGGGGTGACGTGAATGAGTGAAATGTTTACAGATAAAGCACGTAGTGCAATGGTATTAGCTGCCCAGGAAGCAATTTCTTTTAGACATCAAGCAGTGGGTACAGAACATTTATTATTAGGTTTAGTCATTGAACAAGAAGGAATTGCTGGAATCTTATTAAGAGAACGAGGATTAACAGCAGAGATTGTTCGTCAAGAAATTGAAGCATTAACAGGATATGGTAGTAATCGTAAAGAAATCGATCCATATTTAATGCCTTATTCACCTAGAGCAAAACAAGTAGTGGTTGCAGCAACAGAAGAAGCGAAACGTTTGAAAATTCCTCAAGTAGGAACAGAACATCTATTATTAGGCTTACTTCAAGAAGAAGTATTAGCAACAAAAATTATGCGTGACAATCATATTTCATTAGAAGAATTAATGAAGACGATTTATGAAAAAATTGGAATTCAACCTTCAAAAGCTCGTTCAACAAAAGGGCAAGTTTCTGGTAATAGTGCCAAAGATAAAACTCCAACACTAGACAGCTTATCAAGAGATTTAACAGCCTTAGCTCGACAAGGAAAATTAGATCCAGTTATCGGGAGAAATGAAGAAGTTCGTCGTATGATTCAAGTGATTAGCCGACGTACAAAAAATAATCCAGTATTAGTTGGGGAGCCTGGTGTAGGTAAAACTGCTATTGTAGAAGGATTAGCTCAGCGAATGGTGAACGGTGAAGTTCCTGAAGAAATTGCTAGCAAACGTTTAATGATGTTAGACATGGGTGCATTAGTAGCAGGAACAAAATATCGTGGTGAATTTGAAGAACGAATGAAGAAAATCATCGAAGAAATTTATACACAACAAGATGTAATTTTATTTATCGATGAATTACATACACTTATTGGTGCTGGTGGAGCAGAAGGAGCGATTGATGCTTCGAATATTTTAAAACCTGCCTTAGCTCGTGGTGAATTACAAGTCATTGGAGCAACGACTTTAGATGAGTATCAAAAATATATTGAAAAAGATGCAGCCTTAGAACGTCGTTTTGCTTCGATTCATGTAGAAGAGCCAACTGCTGAAGATAGTATTCAAATTTTAAAAGGGTTGAGAAAACATTATGAAGCGCATCACCATGTAGAAATTACAGATGAAGCAGTTCAAGCAGCGGTACAATTATCAGTCCGTTATATTACTTCACGTCGCCTTCCAGATAAAGCGATTGACTTAATGGATGAAACAGCGGCAAAAGCACGTTTAGATGTGACAACAAAAGTTTCTCCAATCGTCTTATTAGAAGAAGAAATTTTACATTTTGAACAATTGAAAAATCAAGCGATTCAACACCAAAACTTTGATGAAGCAGCAAAATTCCGTAAAAAAGAATTAGCGAAAAGAGATAAACTTGAAAAATTAATCGAAAAATTAGAAGCTTCACCAAAAACAGACTATATTGCTTCCATTGGAGAAGGGGATATTGCAGAAGTCGTTTCTCAATGGACAGGAATTCCTCTTCAACAAATGGAGAAAAAAGAAAGCGAACGTTTAATCAACTTAGAATCTGTGTTACACAAACGTGTTATTGGACAGTCAGAAGCCGTAAGTGCGGTCGCTCGTTCAATTCGTCGTGCAAGAAGTGGATTAAAAGATCCACGTCGCCCTATTGGTTCTTTCTTATTCTTAGGACCAACAGGTGTTGGTAAAACAGAATTAGCAAAAACTCTAGCAGAAGCGATGTTTGGAGAACAAGATGCACTAGTTAGAATTGATATGTCTGAATATATGGAAAAACATTCTGTTAGTCGTTTAGTTGGTTCACCTCCAGGATATGTTGGGTTTGATGAAGGTGGTCAATTAACTGAAAAAATCCGTCAACGTCCTTATGCTGTGATTTTATTAGATGAAATTGAAAAAGCTCATCCGGATGTGTTTAATATTTTATTACAAGTATTAGATGATGGACATTTAACCGATTCAAAAGGAAGAAAAGTGGACTTCAGAAATACTGTTATCATTATGACGTCAAATCTTGGAGCGGTCGCTCTTCGTGAAGAAAAATCAGTAGGATTCGGTGCTAAAACGGTTCAACAAAACCATGATGCAATGGAAAAACGAATTCGTGAAGAATTGAAAAATTCATTTAGACCGGAATTATTAAACCGTATTGATGAAACAATTGTCTTCCATAAACTTCAAAAAGAAGAATTAAGACAAATTGTTGGCATTATGGCAAAAGAAATTACTTCAAGACTACAAGAATTGAATATTACAGTAAAAATTACTTCTGCAGTATTAGATGTATTAGCAGAAGAGGGCTTTGATCCAGAATATGGAGCAAGACCAATTCGCCGTGCGATTCAAAAGAAAATTGAAGATCCATTAAGTGAAGCATTGTTAAGCGGAGAAATTCGCTTCGGACAACAAGTTACTATTGGTGCTACAAAAGGGAAAATTACTATTAAAGGGAAAGAGAAAAAAGAAAAAGTGGAGAAAACTCCTGCTCTTGTGTAATGATTGATAAAAATTAGTAGATAGCCTCGAGGATTCGGGGCTTTTTTTTGTTTCAGTAGAATAGTTATAAGATTCTACTTGTAACATTTGACTTTCTAGAGAATGAAGTGTTAAATTGAATAAGGAATATTTCTCGGAATATCTATAGTAATGACAAAGGGGAGTTTTTATATGAAAAAAAATCAATTAATGTTAGCTAGTTTAGCAGTTTTAGGTGCTGGCTTTTTAGCAACAAGTTCAAATGTACAAGCTGCAGAACAAAATACTACAGGATTTATACGCCAAAACGACAAAGTGTATTATGTTGAAAATGGTAAGAAATTATCAGGATGGCAACTAATTAATGTGAATACTGATGATAAAAAAACAACAAAATTATGGACTTATTTAAATCAATCAGGTGAAGTTCAAACAGGATGGGTGAATGATAACGGAACTTGGTATTACTTAAAGGATTTAGAAGGTGAATCTAAAGGTATTGCCTTTATGCAAAAAGGATTCATTCAGTTAAACAAAACTTGGTATTACTTTGATGAATCAGGTGCGATGAAAGAAAATCAATGGTTCCAACAAGAAGAAGGTTGGTATTTTGCAGATAAATCTGGTTCAGTAAAAGTTGATGAATGGTTCCAAGTAGGGAATAAATGGTATGTTGCATCTGGAAAAGGTACAATTCTTACGAATGTATTTATTACATATCAAGATGAAGTTTATCATTTCAATGCATCTGGAGAGATGTCAGCAAATGAATGGTTTGAATCAAATGGCTATTGGTTCTACGCAAGTAAATCAGGAGCAATCTTAAGAAACACAACAACTCCTGATGGATACTATGTAAACGCGAACGGTATAGCGCAATAATTGTTAATAAGAGATGAAAAGACGACTCCAGTCGTCTTTTTTGTGGAAAAATCCTCCACCATTTCTTTATAGTGAAAGTAATATTAGCTGTGAAAAGCTAATATTACAGGGAAAAATCAAGACCAAGGCTTGATTTTTAGCAATGAGACACCAAAGGTGGCTGCTTGCGACCTCACTATCAAAGGAATGGTGAAGGATTAATTTTTTTTAGTATTCCTGTTGCATCAAAAGAAAATGGCAGAGCGTTAGATCGTCCATATTCTTGAGCGACAATCCCGTGAGTTGCCCAAAACGATCAATCCGATATTGCAACGTATTACGATGAATAAACAAACGTGTTGCCGCCTTCGTCAAAGTCCCACGCTCTTGCCACAACGCCTCAATCAAATCCGGAAACTCATCCTGACTCATTTGTGTATACAGCGTTTCAGGAATTGGAGAAATATCCAATTTTTTCTGAGTGAATCCCCATAAAACCATTGGCGCAAAAGCTAAACAACTCTGCTTATTCGACTCATGCAAATACGTTACAAATAAAGCTTTCTCCGCTTGATAAATTCCCGGAATAGCTTCTGACATTTTCCAAACATTCCCAATAAAGATTTTCATCGAAATCGCAAAATCTTCCTCGACTGTGGCATGAATGGCTTGTAAATCCTGAGTCGAAATCGTCTCAACATCCGCTTTTCTCACAATCGTATAATGCTTTGGAAAACAAGAAAAGCTCGTTAAAACATCACCAAAAATCTCTTGCATCATCTCTAACCATTCTTGCTCATTAAAATCCTGATTTTTCTGAATTAAACAAACATGAATAAATTGAAGATTGTCCAATTGAACAGGACATTGCGCCCCTTGTTCTAAATAGTTTTGCCAAGGTGAAAGTTGAGTGGACACTTTTGTTGGAGCTTTTGTCAAATTTTCTAACAATGCTAGTTCCCGACTAGATAATTCGTCAAAAGGAATTTGTAAATAAGTATTTTCTTCTAAAGGAATCACATACCCCTTTTCATCGTGTGGAATATGATGCAAAATATTAGAATTTGGAAATAATTGTAACCATTCTTCGTATTTCATAACTGTCTCCTTTTTCTTCTTCTATTGTAGTATACACTAAAAAAGCAATGAAATAAAAAGAAGAAAATGAAAATATAGTTTTGACTAGGATTTTTTTAGAAAATTCGATACAATAGAAGCAACTTTATTAAAGGAGTGAGAAAATGAAAGCAGTCGTAACAGTTGTCGGCAAAGATCGTGTCGGTATTGTTTATGAAGTATCAAAATTATTAGCAGAACAAAATATTAATATTGTAAACATCTCTCAAGAAATTATGGATGAATATTTTACAATGTTGATTTTAGTAGATGTATCAGCAAGCAAAATGCCATTTGTAGAATTGGCTCCATATATCCATGAACAAGGAAAAAATTTAGCACTAGATATTCGCATTCAAAATCATGAAATTTTTGAAGCGATGCATCGGATTGGATAGGTGAAGAATGGTTCAACATAGCGAAATTTTAGAAACCATTTCGATGGTCAAAGAACAAAACTTCGATGTTCGTACGATTACTATCGGAATTGATTTACATGATTGTATTCATCCGGATATCGATGTGTTAAATCAAAATATTTACAACAAAATTACTCGAATCGGAAAAGATTTAGTGAAAACAGCGCACGAATTATCCCTGCAATATGGTGTGCCAATTGTAAACCAACGAATTTCTGTAACACCGATTGCGCAAATTGCAGCAGCTACTAAAGCAGATAGCTATGTATCTATTGCTCAAACATTGGATCGTGCTGCCAAAGCGATTGGCGTATCTTTTATTGGAGGATTTTCTGCCTTAGTTCAAAAAGGGATAAGTCCTTCAGATGAAGTGTTAATTCGTTCGATTCCTGAAGCAATGAAGGTAACCGATATCGTTTGTAGCTCTGTCAATATTGGTTCTACAAAAGCCGGAATTAATATGGATGCTGTAAAATTAGTTGGAGAAATCATTAAAGAAACAGCTGAAACTACTCCAGAAGGATTTGGTTGTGCTAAAGTCGTAATTTTCTGTAATGCGGTAGAAGATAATCCATTTATGGCGGGAGCTTTCCATGGTAGTGGAGAAGCAGATGCCGTGATTAATGTCGGAGTTTCTGGTCCTGGTGTTGTTAAAGCAGCCCTTAAAAATCATGAAGCCGAAACATTAACAGAAATTGCAGAAATCGTTAAGAAAACAGCCTTTAAAATTACTCGTGTTGGGGAATTAATTGGTCAAAAAGCTAGTCAAATGTTAGGAATTCCATTTGGAATTTTAGACTTATCTCTTGCACCAACTCCTGCAATAGGGGATTCAGTCGCTCGTATTTTAGAAGAAATGGGCTTATCCGTAACTGGAACCCATGGAACAACAGCTGCCTTAGCATTATTAAATGATGCTGTGAAAAAAGGTGGTATGATGGCTAGTTCTGCAGTTGGTGGATTAAGTGGAGCCTTCATTCCTGTTTCAGAAGATGAAGGAATGATTGAAGCGGCTGCCAATGGAGTTTTAACATTGGATAAATTAGAAGCGATGACAGCCGTATGTTCCGTTGGGTTAGATATGATTGCTGTGCCTGGAGATACTTCGGCAACTACGATTTCAGGAATTATCGCAGATGAGGCTGCTATTGGAATGATTAATACAAAAACAACTGCGGTACGTATTATTCCTGTTCCTGGTGGAAAAGTAGGAGATTCTGTAGAGTTTGGTGGACTATTAGGATATGCTCCAATTATGCCTGTTAAAGAAGGTAATTGTGACTTATTCGTCAACCGTGGAGGACGTATTCCAGCTCCAGTACAATCATTGAAAAATTAATTCTATCCATAGAAAAAGAAAAATTATTGCAGTATAATAAAAGATACGGAGAAAAGAGGAGGAATGAAAGATGTATGAATGGACATTAGAAGATTTATACCCATCATTTGAAAGTCAAGAATTTAAACAAGATGTAGAAGCTTATAAAGCTTTAAAAGGAAAATTTGAAAGCCTAACACTAGAAGATTCTGTTGAAGGAATTACACAAGTTGTAAAATTATTAGAAGAATCAACAGTTTTAACAGGTCGTTTATATAATTATATTCATTTAACATTAGCGACAGATACAACACATGAAACAGCAACACAAGTAGAAGTACAATTAGCAGGAGTTTCAGCTGATTTACAAGCGACTTATGCAAAAGTTTCAAAATTCTTAGGAACAATTCAAACAGATATTACAACAGATCCTTTCTTAGCAGAATATCGTTATTATTTTGAAGAAGCTAAAAAAGATGCAGCTCACTTATTAAGTGATGAGTTAGAAGAAGTTTTAGCAAAAATGTCTATTAGTGGCGGAAAAGCTTGGTCTCAATTATTCGACTTCATGTGGTCAAGTGCTCAAGGCGAATATAAAGGCGAAGTAGTGACTTTAAGTGAAATTCGTGGTAAAGCATATGATAGCGATGCAGAAGTTCGTAAGTCAGCGTATGAAGCAGAGTTGAAAATGTATGATGCGATTAAAGAACCAATTGCGTTCTCTTTAAACCACATTAAAAAAGAAGTATTGACAACTTCACAATTACGTGGATATGAATCTCCATTAGCACATACTTTAGAAGCTTCTCGTATGAGTCGTGAAACGTTAGATGCATTATTAGAAGCAATCCGCGAATATTTACCAAACTTTAGAAAATATTTACGCCATAAAGCAGCTTTATTAGGTCATAAAAATGGATTACCATTCTATGATTTATTTGCACCTGTTGGAAACAGCAGCCGTACATTTACAGTAGAAGAATCAAAAGATTATTTAATTGAAAACTTCAAAACATTCTCAGCTGATTTAGCAAAAATGACAGAAGAATTCTTCGATAAACATTATATTGATTTTTACCCTCGTAAAGGAAAAGTTGGAGGAGCATTCTGTGCTAACTTACCAATGATTAAACAATCACGTGTGTTAACAAACTTCACAGGATCATTAAGTGACGTTGTAACATTAGCGCACGAATTAGGACATGCTTATCATGGTTTACACATTGAAAATCACCGTCCATTAAACCAAGATTATTCAATGCCAGTTGCAGAAACAGCTTCGACATTTAATGAAAATATCATTATGAATACAGCGATTAAAGAAGCAAGTAATGAAGAAAAAATCGCATTAATTGAATCTCAATTACAAGATACAACTCAAATTATCGTAGATATTTATTCTCGATACCTATTCGAATCAGCTGTTTTTGAAAATCGTGAACAATCATTTATGTTCTCTAAAGATTTAGAAGAAATGATGTTATCTGCACAAAAAGAAGCGTACGGTGACGGACTAGATCAATCTTACTTACATCCATATATGTGGGCATGTAAACCTCATTACTATAGCACAGGATTAAGTTTCTATAACTTCCCATATGCATTTGGTGGATTATTCTCTAAAGGATTATATGCAATCTATCAAGAACAACCAGAAGGCTTCGTTGAAAAATATCAAGAATTACTTCGTGCAACTACTGTATCAAGTGTAGAAGATACTGCTAAAGTTTTAGGAGTAGATGTAAGTACTCCAGAATTCTGGAAGAAAGCATTAGCAGAAGTAGCAGAGTCTATTGAAGCATTTATTGCTTTAACTCCATTAAATAAATAATAAAAACTAGAAAAGGACTTTTCGGATTTAGCGTAGCTGCTAGGACGAAAAGTCTTTTTTGATGCAAAAAATTGAAAGATACACGTCTGTAATAAAATTTAAATAGAGAAAGTACAAGCTTCTTTCAAAAAAATGAAAAAAATTTAATCAAAATGATTGATTTTTTTACAAGAAACTGTTAAAGTATAGAAAGTTAATTTAATTGTCAGACAATTCTGATATAAGTCTGACAGTCAGGAGGAAATATGAAGAAAAAAGGACTATTATTTTTCTCAACTGCAGCTGTAGCTTTAACATTAGCAGCTTGTGGTGGAAAAGGACAATCAAGTGATTCTACAACAACAGGTGGAACTCCACAACCAAAAACTAAATATGCATCTGAAGTAACTCATGAAGGTACACCAATTAAAGGTGGGACTTTGAAATATGCGATGGTATCTGCAGCTCCATTTAAAGGATTATTCATGGATGAATTAGCATCAGATTCATCAGATTCAACCATTACTTCTCAAATTGATACGACATTATTTGAATATGATGAAAACCGTAAATTAACAAATACAGGTATGGGTTCTATTGAATTTGATGTTGAAGGTAAAACTGCAACAATTAAATTAAATTCAAAAGACTATAAATGGTCAGATGGACAACCTTTAACAATCGATGATTACATCTTCGCTATTGAAGCTATCGGTCATAAAGACTACACAGGTGTTCGTTATAACTCTAACTACCAAAATATCGAAGGTATAGATAAATTCCACAGTGGCGAAGCAAGTTCAATTTCAGGGGTAGAAAAATTAGATGACTACTCAGTGAAACTTCACTTCAAACAAATGCGTCCTTCAATGCAATTAGCAGGGGGAGCTTTACCTTACTACGTAATGCCTAAACATATCTTCTCAACTATTCCAGTTGCTGAATGGGAAAAGAGTGACTATGTACGTGGAAATAAAGGTGTAGGCCTTGGACCATTTAAGATTGAATCAATCACACCAGGTGAATCTGTAACATTAGTTCCAAACGAACACTACTACAAAGGTCGTGCTAAATTAGATAAAGTTGTAATGGAAGTTGTTTCTCCAGATACAATTGTTTCTCAAATGAAAGCTGGTAACTATGATATTGCTTCAATGCCAAGTGCTCAATATGAAGCATACAAAGATTTAACAAATGTTTCATTCATTAGTTCATTTGCTTCTCAATATGAATATATTGCATTCCATTTAGGTAAATTTGATAAAGAACAAGGTAAAAACGTAACGGATCCAAATGCTAAAATGAAAGATCCAGTTTTACGTCAAGCATTAGCTTATGCATTAGATATTAATGCAGCTGGTGAAAGTATGTACCATGGTTTACAACGTGGAACAAACTCAATCATCATCCCATTCTTCAAAGATATTTACAATGCAAATCAAGAAGGATTTGATTATAACCCAGAAAAAGCTAAACAAATGTTAGATGAAGCTGGATATAAAGATACTGATGGAGATGGATTACGTGAAAATAAAGATGGTTCTAAATTATCTATTAACTTTGCAGCACGTACTCGTGATGATGCAAACGAATCATTAATCCAACAATATCTATTATGGTGGAAAGAAATTGGTTTAGATGTAAAACTTTACACTGGCCGTACTCTTGAATCAAATGTATTCTATGAAAAAGTTCAAGCGGATGATCCAGAAATCGATATGTTCGCTGGTGGATGGGGAACAGGTTATGATCCAAACCCATCTAACTTATTCGGTGAAAGTGCTAAGTTCAACTTTGCTCGTTTCGTAAGCCAAGAAGGTAACGATATCATGGCTAAAATCAGTTCTACAGAAGCGTTTGATGATGCTAAGAATGTGGAGTTCTTCAAACAATGGCAAAAATATGTTCACGATCAAGCGTTCATTTTCCCAACTTTAATTGGTGATTCTGTAACTGCCGTGAACAAACGTGTGAAATTCATGAACTCTGAAATTGGTAATAAAGATTCTAAATCTGCTTTATACCAACT
Source organism: uncultured Granulicatella sp. (assembly GCA_963523795.1). Lineage (GTDB taxonomy): Bacteria > Bacillota > Bacilli > Lactobacillales > Aerococcaceae > Granulicatella. The sequence goes on along the minus strand of CAURER010000002.1, from coordinate 9,081 downwards.
TGAAGTTGTTTCAGAAAATGCTGTAAAATAATAAATTTTATATGACTTCCCTGTAAGTAGTAAGGAACTCCATGAGCTTCGCTTTGCGAAGTTCATGGTTCCTCTACTGTGGGGAGTCTTTTTTTATAATAGGCATAATACTTTTTTCGTTGATATTAGTGGCTTTTTTGAAGTGTAAAAAAATTACTCGAAAAAAATCAGAAAAAAGTTATTGACAATAGAGTTAAACCAGTGCATAATAACCACATCACAAGAAAAGGAGTTAAGAACATGCATCAAGTATTCAAATTACAATTACAATTAAATACTCGTTGGCAAAGCCACTAGATACAGGTTGTTCTTAACGTACATTTTGTACATATAGATACAACCTTCATTGTCGTGAAATTGTATCTATGTGGCAAATTATAATCATGAATGAACTCGACCACGTAGATTCTAATACAATAGAACTTACGTGGTCTTTTTGTATACAGAGACCATTATGGTCTCTTATTTTTTTATCGAGTTCATTCGAAATGATTTAATTGGAGGATTTTATGAAGAAAAAAGGTCTATTATTTTTATCAACTGCAGCGGTAGCTGTAACATTAGCGGCATGTGGCGGGAAAGGACAATCAAGTGATGCAACTACTACAAGTGCAAAACCACAACCAAAAATGAAATTTGCATCAGAAGTTACTCATGATGGGGCACCTATTAAAGGCGGAACATTAAAATATGCGATTGTTTCACCAGCTCCTTTTAAAGGAGTGTTTATGGATGAATTAGCATCTGATTCAGTTGACTCACAAATTACATCTCAAATTGATACAACTTTATTTGAATATGATGATAATCGTCGTTTGACAAATACAGGTTTAGCATCAGTAGAATTTGATATTGAAGGGAAAACAGCAACAGTTAAACTAAACTCAAAAGATTATAAATTTTCAGATGGGCAACCTCTAACAATTGATGATTATATTTTTGCAATTGAAGCAATTGGAAATAAAGATTACACTGGTGTTCGATACAATGGTAATTATCAGAATATTGAAGGGATGGACAAATTCCATAGTGGTGAAGCTAGTTCAATTTCTGGGGTAGAAAAATTAGATGATTACTCTGTAAAAATTCACTTTAAACAAATGCGTCCATCAATGCAATTAGCAGGTGGTTCGTTACCTTCATATGTTTTACCAAAACATATCTTTTCATCAATTCCTATCACTGAATGGGAGAAGAGTGAATATGTACGTGGTACAAAAGGTGTTGGTCTAGGTGCATTTAAAATTGAATCCATCGTTCCAGGTGAATCAGTAACATTAGTACCAAATGAGTACTTTTATAAAGGTCATTCAAAGGTTGATAAAGTGGTGATGGAAGTTGTTTCTCCTGATACAGTTGTTTCTCAAGTGAAGTCTGGTAATTACGATATTGCTTCAATGCCAAGTTCGCAATTTGAAGCGTATAAAGATTTAACGAATGTTTCTTTTATTAGTTCATTTGCTTCTCAATATGAATATATCGCCTTTCATTTAGGTAAATTCGATAAAGAGCAAGGGAAAAATATTACAGATCCAAATGCTAAAATGAGTGATCCAGTATTACGCCAAGCCATTGCTTATGCTATTGACAATAATGCTTCTGGGAAAAGTATCTTTAATGGATTGCAACGTGGTACAAATTCAATTATTATTCCATCTTTTAAAGATGTGTATAATTCAAATCAAGAAGGATTTGATTATAATCCAGAAAAAGCTAAACAAATGTTAGATGAAGCTGGTTATAAAGATACAGATGGCGATGGATTACGTGAAAACAAAGATGGTTCTAAATTATCGATTAACTTTGCCGCCCGTACTCGTGATGATGCAAATGAAGCGTTAATCCAACAATATCTACTATGGTTTAAAGAAGTCGGCTTAGATATTAAACTATATACAGGTCGTACATTGGAACCAAGTCTATTTATGAAAAAATTCAAGCGGATGATCCGGAAATCGATATGTTTGCTGGTGGATGGGGAATTGGTTATGATCCAAATCCAGCCAATTTATTTGGTGAAACAGCTAAATTCAACTTCTCTCGTTTTGTAAGTCCAGAGGGGAATGAGATTATTGGTAAGATTGGTTCAATTGAAGCGTTTGATGAGGAGAAGAATGTGGAGTTCTTCAAACAATGGCAAAAATATGTTCACGATCAAGCGTTCATTTTCCCAACTTTAATTGGTGAATCTGTGACTGCCGTGAACAAACGTGTGAAATTCATGAATTCTGAAATTGGTACGAAAGATGCTAAGTCTGAGTTGTATCAAATTGAGTTGGTTTCGGAAACGTCTGCTAAATAATTTTATATGACTTCCCTGAAAGTAGCGGAGGACTCAAGCAGCCTCGCAAAAGCGAGTCTCATTGCTTCGCTACTGCGGAAGTCTATGTGTTTGCCCCGTTTAAAATATAAATTCCCTCAAAGTAGCATTTGCTTTGCTACTTTGGGGGAGTTTTTGTTTGTCTATCGTCAATTGACACTTTATGAGAATTTTATGCGATTATGAGTAAACGGAGTGAAAAAGATTAAAAAATTTGCTTTTATTTTAATTTATGATAGAATGATTGCGACATAAAGAGATGAGAACTTTATGCGGAAGAAGAAATATTTGGAGGAATGAGATGAAGAAAAAGAATTGGTTATATGTAACAACAGCAGCAACAGTATTAGCTTTAGCAGCTTGTAGATCTAATAAAGAAATAACGGCTACTAAAACACCACTTGGAACACAAACAAAGTTTGCGACAGAAGCAGTTAATGAAGGTGAACCGATTAAAGGTGGTACGTTCAAGTATGCTTTAGTAGCATCTTCAGGCTTTAAAGGAGTTTTCATTGACGAATTAGCACAAGACTCACTTGATTCAACAATTAGTTCGCAAATTGATGCAAGTGTTTTTGAATATGATGAGAATAGACAGTTAACAAATACAGGTTTAGCAAGTATTGATTATGATGTTGAAGGTAAAACAGTAACCGTTACTTTAAATTCTAAAGATTATAAATGGTCAGATGGTCAACCTGTAAAGATTGATGACTATATCTTCACGTATCAATCAATTGGACATAAAGATTACACAGGCTCTCGTTATAATAGTAAATATGAAAATGTAGTGGGAATGAAAGAATTCCATGAAGGAAAAGCTGATTCCGTATCAGGATTAGAAAAGATTGATGATTATTCTGTAAAAATTCACTTCAAGGAAATGCGTCCTTCTATGAAATTGGCAGGTGGAGCATTAAATGCTTATATTATGCCAAAACATATTTTCTCTGGCATTCCAGTTGCAGAATGGGATAAGAGTGAATATGTTCGTGGAACGAAGTTTGTTGGTTTAGGACCATTTAAGTTAGAATCGATTATTCCTGGAGAATCTGTAACATTAGTTCCTAATGAGTATTACTACAAAGGACGTGCAAAATTAGATAAAGTAGTCATGGAAATTGTATCTCCTGATAATATTGTTTCAGAAATGAAAGCTGGAAAATATGATATTGCTGAAATGCCAAATGCTCAATATGAATCGTATAAAGATTTAACAAATGTAAACTTAGTAAGTACGTTTAAATCTTCATTTGAATATGTAGCTTTCCATTTAGGAAAATTTGATAAAGTAAGTGGTAAAAATATTACAGATCCAAATGCAAAAATGAAAGATCCTGTATTACGTCAAGCAATTGCTTATGCATTAGATATGGATACAGTAGGTGAAACACTTTACCACGGCTTACAACGTGGAACAAATTCGATTATTATTCCATTCTTTAAAGATGTTTACAATGCAAATCAAGAAGGATTTAAATATAATCCAGAAAAAGCAAAACAAATGTTAGAAGAAGCAGGGTATAAAGATGTTGATGGCGATGGAATCCGTGAAAATAAAGATGGTTCTCCATTGAGTATTACATTTGCGGCTCGTACTCGTGATGATGCAAATGAATCATTAATTCAACAATATTTATTATGGTGGAAAGAAATTGGATTAGATGTTCAATTGTATACTGGTCGTACAATCGAATCGAATAACTTCTATGAAAAAGTTCAAACAGATGATCCTGAAATTGATATGTTTGCTGCTGGTTGGGGAACAGGTTTTGATCCAAACCCTTCAAACTTATTCGGTGAAACTGCTAAATTTAACTTTGCACGTTTTGTAAGTGATAAAGGAAATCAAATTATCGACAAAATTAGTTCGACAGAAGCTTTTGATGATGCAAAAAATGTTGAATTCTATAAAGAGTGGCAACAATACGTTCATGATGAAGCATTTATCTTCCCAACATTAGTAGGGGACTTAGTAACTGCCGTTAATAAACGTGTAAAATATTATGATACGAAGATTGGAACAAGTAACTCAAAATCAGCATTGTATCAATTAGAAGTAGTATCAGATACACAAGTTAAATAATAAAAAATTTAGAGACTTTTCTCTCGGTAATGACGATGAGAAAAGTCTTTTTTTGTTGAAAATAAGATAAAATGAAAATAAATTAAAAAAAGATTAAAAAGCACTTGAAAAATCCAAATTTTATGTTAATATAATAACATCTTAATTAAAAAATGATTTTTTAACGAAGATTTTATTAAGGAGAGATGAAAATGATGAAAAGAAAATGGCTTTGGTTACCAACAGCTGCAGTAGCACTGACAATGGCAGCATGTGGTTCAAAAACAACAACAACAACTAAAACAACAACAGAGGGAGCAGACAAAACTAAATTTGTTTCTGAAGTAACTCATGATGGTGAACCAATTAAAGGTGGAACATTAAAATATGCTATTGTTTCAGCATCACCAATTAATGGATTATTCATTGACGAATTAGCTTCTGATACAACAGATTCATCTGTAGCAGGAATGATTGATGAATCAATGTTCGAATATGATGATAATCGTAAATTAGTAAATACTGGATTAGCCTCTATTTCATTTGATGTAGAAGGTAAAACTGCTACTGTTAAATTAAATTCTCAAGATTACAAATGGTCAGATGGAGAAAAATTCACAATTGATGACTATATTTTTACTTATGAAGGAATTGGTCATAAAGACTACACTGGTGTACGTTATGATGGAGACTTCAAAAATATTGAAGGGATGGAAGAATACCACAAAGGTTCTGCTTCAACAATTTCTGGTTTAGAAAAATTAGATGACTACACTGTGAAAATTCACTATAAAGAAATGACACCTTCAATGCAATTAGCAGGTGGTGCAGTAAGTAGCTATGTAATGCCAAAACATGTATTCTCTAAAATCCCAGTAGCTGAATGGGAACAAAGTGATGCCGTTCGTGGTAAATCAAACGTTGGTCTAGGGGCGTATACAATTGAATCAATGGTACCTGGTGAATCAGTAACATTTGTACCAAACACTAATTATTATAAAGGTCGTTCAAATGTTGATAAAGTCGTAATGGAAGTTGTTTCTCCAGATAGTATCGTTTCAGAAATGAAAGCTGGTAAATATGATATTGCAAGTATGCCATCAGCTCAATATGATTCATTTAAAAATTTAACAAATGTGACATTCGTAAGTTCATTACAATCTCAATATGAATATATTGGATTTAAACTTGGTAAATGGGATAAAGAACAAGGTAAAAATGTTGTAAATCCAAATGCTAAAATGTCTGATGTAGCATTACGTCAAGCGATTGCTTATGCGATTGACCCAGATACAGCAGGTAAAAACCTGTATAATGGATTACAACATGGAACAAACTCAATTATTATTCCATTCTTCAAAGATATTTATAACAAAGATCAAGAAGGATTCGATTATAATCCAGAAAAAGCTAAGAAATTATTAGATGATGCTGGATATAAAGATGTAGATGGTGATGGATTACGTGAAAATAAAGATGGTTCTAAACTAAAAATCAACTTTGCTGCACGTACACGTGATGATGCGAATGAGTCATTAATCCAACAATATTTATTATGGTGGAAAGAAGTTGGATTGGATGTTCAATTATACACTGGACGTACAATTGAGACGAATAACTTCTATGATAAAGTTGAAGCGGATGATCCTGAAATCGATATGTTCGCTGCTGGTTGGGCAACTGGTTATGATCCAAATCCAGAAGGATTATTTGGTGAAGCAGCGAAATTCAATATGCAACGTTATTCTAGTCCTGAAGGAAATGCGTTGATTGAGAAAATTTCTTCAAATGAAGCATTTGATGATGCTAAAAATATTCAATTCTATAAAGAATGGCAAAAATATGTACACGATCAAGCGTTCATCTTCCCAACACTTACTGGTGAAAGTGTAACTGCTGTTAATAAACGTGTGAAATACTACGATAAAAAAATTGGTTCAAATCACGATGAATCTTCTATGATTAAATTGCAATTGACTGCAAATGAACCTGTAAAATAAGTCCACGCTTTTTCTCGACCCAATGAAAGATTTTGGGTCGAGTTTTTGTTTAGGGGTGAGCCACGAATTTTTCAAAATGTAGCAAAGGACGCCAGCAAACCTTCGGTTTCATGGCTAAACTTTGAGCCTAAGGTCTCAAAGTTTCCTTTTGATAATAGCCAAATGTTGGCTATTATCAATCTTGCTACGGGAAAAATTCATGGCTCTTTTGTGTTGTGGGAATTGGAGTACGTGCGATAGTATCTGCTGTAGCTAAGGACGCCAGCAGCTTCGCGAGGCGAATCTCATGGCTAAACTTTGAGCCTTGGTCTCAAAGTTTCCTGCAATCAAAGCCAAATTCTGGCTTTGATTGCTTGAGCTACAGCATACAGTATCATTGCTCTTTTTGAGTTGAGGGATGGGGGTGCGTAAGATAGTATCTGTTGTAGCTAACGACGCTAGCAGCCTCGCTGTGCGAGTCTCATATTTTAGCTACAACGGAAACTTTCATAGCTCTTTTGTGTTATTTTTTTACTATCTTAATGAGATTTTTTGTAATATTTTTATCGGATTTTATAAAGGTTGCATTAGAATTTAGGAAGAAATTTTGAAAGCGGTTGAATTGGCGTGGTAGTGTGCTAAAATAGAATCGGTATTAAATAAACCAAAAAGGGTGGAAAATCATGAAAAAACAAAGTACAGCAATCTTATCCTCACTTGCAGTTGCTATTGTTTTAGGAGCTTGTTCTCCCAAACATTCTACAAATGAGGCTGAAGACTCAAACGCACAGGATATTACATTTGCAACAGAAGTTACTCATGAAGGAACACCAATAAAAGGTGGCATTTTGAAGTATGCTCTTGTAACAGCATCTCCATTTAATGGTCTTTTTATTGATGAACTTGCATCTGATTCATCAGATAGTACATTGGCAGGTTATGTCGATGCTACAATTTTTGAATATGATGAAAATCGAAAATTGGTTAATTCGGGTTTAGCTTCTTTAGAATTCGATGTTCCTGGAAAGACAGTTACAATAACGCTAAATTCAAAAGACTATAAATGGTCAGACGGACATCCTGTTACAATTGATGATTATATTTTTACCTATGAAGGAATTGGTCACAAAGACTATACAGGAATTCGATATGACTCGAATTATAAAAATATTGAAGGAATGGAAGACTATCATCATGGAAAAAGTTCAAAAATTTCTGGCTTAGAAAAATTAGATGATTATTCTGTAAAAATTCATTATAAAGAAATGTACCCTTCAATGCTTTTATCTGGAGGTCCCATTAGTCCATATATAATGCCAAAACATATTTTTTCAGCAATTCCAGTTGCAGATTGGGAACAAAGTGATTATGCTCGAACTGAAAAAGTAGTTGGACTTGGAGCATTTACGATTGAATCGATAGTTCCAGGAGAATCCGTTACTTATAAAGCGAATGAATACTATTATAAAGGTCGACCTAAAATTGATCAATTAGTAGTAGAAGCTGTTTCTCCTGATAGTATTGTCTCTGAAATGAAAGCTGGTAAGTATGATATTGCAACTATGCCAAGAGCTCAATATACAACTTATAAAGATTTGAAGAATATTACATTATTAGGAAAATTTGAATCAGCATATGAATATATTGCTTTTAATTTAGGGAAATGGGATGATACTTTAGGGAAAAATGTCATGAATCCAACTGCAAAAATGTCGGATCCAGTATTACGTCAAGCGATTGCTTATGCACTAGATATCGACCAAGCAGGTAAGAGCTTATATAATGGCTTGCAAAGAGGAACAAATTCACTGATTATACCATTTTTCAAAGATGTCTATAATAAGGAACAAGAAGGATTTACTTATAATCCAGATAAGGCAAGAAAAATGTTAGAGGATGCAGGTTATAAAGATGTAGATGGAGATGGATTAAGAGAAAATAAGGATGGTACAAAATTAACAATTAGTATTTTAGCTCGAACAAGAGATGAAGCGAATGAAGCTTTAATTCAACAATATTTATTATGGTGGAAAGACATTGGTCTTGATGTTCATTTGTTATCAGGAAGAACGATGGAAGTAAATAGTTTCTACGATAAAATTGAAGCGAATGACTCAGATATTGATATGTTTACTGCTGGATGGGGAACTGGGTTTGATCCAGATCCAACAGGTTTATATGGAGAAGATGCGAAATTTAATTTCACACGTTTTGTTAGCAAAGAACAAACAGACATTTTGAACAAAATTTCTTCTGAAGAAGCTTTTGATGCTACAAAGAATCGTGAATTTTATAAAGAATGGCAAAAATATGCTCATGATCAAGCTTTTGCATTTCCAACTTTAGTAGGGGATGATATTACAGCTGTTAATAAGCGAGTGAAATATTATAGCACAGATATAGGGTCAAATGATCGTAAAAATGCTATTAGTGCATTAGAATTAGTTGCAGAAAATCCAATAAAATAGTGTTTAGAAACAGACTTTTAACAGTAGTGAAGGACAATAACTACTGTTAAAAGTTTTTTCTTTTTTATTATACGTAATAACTATAAGTAGAAATAAGAAAAAATTAATTTTTCAATGATGAGAGAAAAAGTAAATAAAACATTTAATTTTGAAACTATTTTATGGAAAAAATGAGGAAATTATTAAAAAATTCTGTAAAAAATCATAGGAATTTACAAA
>CAURER010000001.1:0-111738 GCA_963523795.1 uncultured Granulicatella sp. | reverse complement strand
AAAACGAACTAAACTACATCAAATCTCACCCTGAAAAGTTTGTATTTGAAGGAGAGTACGAGAGCTTTTACAATCGGCGCTAAAAAAGAAAAAAATAAATGCATAAAAAAGCCAATATGATACACTAAAACCAAATTAATCACAACAAAAATAAGAAGTGTTTCATATTGACTTACCAACATATTAGCATAGATGAATTAATAGTTGTTCGAGAAAACCTGTTGGTGAATCTAATTTGTAAAATTCTATCATATTTATTATAGGTAAAATAAAAGTACCAATAAATTTGTATAAACGTCATTAGTGATTAATTAAATGATTTATTGAATAAAAACGACTCTTTGTTAAATAAGGTTGATGAAATAATTTTAATAGAAAATAACGATGTTTTTTCTTGTTTTATTTTACAACTTGGGGAAAAATTAAAGATGGAAATGAGAGTATATAATGGGACTGGAATTAGAAGTTGATGGTATTAAGGTAAAATTGGAAATAAGAGGATATTTATCAACAGATAGAAGTAATTGGTACAGTGAGTGGTGTAAAATAGACTATAGTTTTTCTTTTAAAGACAGTTTAAACTTTCATAAGGAGAATTATGAATCACTCTTGTCTTGTGAAATTGATTATCTTGTAGAACAATTAGCTAACCTTCTAGATAATAAAATAACAGAAACAGTAGAGATATCATTTCTTGAACATGATTTAGAATTTGTATTATCTCCATCTTTCGATCTAAGAACCAATCCTAATGTTATTTATGTTGAGCCAGGATTTGAAATCTCAGATATCACTTTAGAATGGAGAATATATTTTAATGATCAGTGGGCAACGGCAAATTATTTAACAATCACCTTAGATAGGAATGAGATTAATAGTCTCTTGGAATATTTAAAATCAGTACAAAATCAATAAAAAATTAAGGTTAATTTGAGTTTTTCGATAAATTCTTTTGGAGAATCTAATTTGTAAGATTCTATCATATCGATTATAGGTAAAAAATGCTAATAATTTTTGTATAAACTTCATTAGTGAGTAATTAAATGATTCATTCAATATAAACAAAGAAGCTATATCTCAGTGATATGGCTTTTTCTTTAGGAATAGTCATAAACCTAAAAAGTTTGTATAATACAAGAACGAAATTAAAGAAATATACTTAAAGTGAAAAGTGGAATGATGAGCTATAGGAAAAGCCTCCCCTGATTGAAAATACACCCACTAAATAGCATTTGCAACCCTCTAGAGTAAAAAAAGGAGATAACGGCCTTTGCAGTAGAAATAGGAATAAAGTGAATAATACAATAAAAGCTCTAAATAGATTAAAATAAAGAGTTGTTTGCTGGGATAGCTATTTTGGTATACAGACTCAATTTGGTTCGTATTATCTAAAAATAAACTGTTAAAAGGTTGGTAATTGTTTTAATCATAGTATTTATGGAAATTACTAATGATTGTAGACTAATTGTGTATTTTAATTATCTCATTTTGTAAAAATATATTTTGACAAAATTATTGGAATGGATTAGAATTAAATTAAAATTTGATTAGTTTTATTGTTTTTTGTAAATAATATAACTTGCATTGTTGAATATAAATTTTCTAAATTAAAGAGGAGGGAATCAGAATGTTTCGATACTTAAGATTCATGCTAGTAGGTAATAAACGAATATTTATATGTACTGTGTTATTTTTAGCTTTAATGTCTCTTGATGGAATTGGTGCACCGTATTTTTTAGGGAAATTTACAGATTATATGAACAATAGTGATTTTGATAGCAGTATGTATACAGTATTTTTATGGCTGATTTTTTTACTGTTAATTGTTTTATCAAAATTTCTATTTAGTTTCTTTAAAGGAAAGTTTATTCAAAATGTAAATTATCAGTTAAAAAATATACATGCAGTAAATTCTGTTAGCAAAGAGAATTTACAGCAATCACCAAGTTCTTACATCACTAGTATTACTAGTGAAGTTCAGCAAATTGAAAATAAATTTATCAATAATGTATTTACTATGATTTTGTGTACACTTCAAGGTGTTGTTACATTTATATTTTTGATGAATATCAATATGTTAGTAGGCTTACTTTTTGTTGGTTTGGGAGCTATACCTGCTCTAATTCCTAAGTTAACTAAAAAATGGTTAAAGAAAGGAACTATACGTTGGCAAGAATCCAATGATCAATATATAGGATTTTTAACAGATTTTTTAGAGGCACGCCCGTTGATGAAAAGATTTGGTGTGGTAAATAATGTACTAAAAAAGTTGACTGAGAAGTTAGGAGTATCTGAAAAAAATTATTTTAAGATGGATTTTAATCAGAATATCGCTAATACAATTATTGGTTTACTATATGTGTGCTCATTATTGATAGCGTTAATGTTGGGAATAAGTTCTGTTCAAAATGGATATATGACAGTAGGGAGTTTGCTTACTATTTATATGGCAGCTGATAGAGTTGTATCTCCATTAATAACTGCTGCTTCTACATATAATGTGATTCAATCAATTGATCCAGTATTGAATAAAGTGCTAACTCTTAATAGTAAAGCCGAAGAATATGAGCAACTGCTAGAATTACCAACAAGTAGAGAAGTTATCTTAGAATTTAAACAAGCTACAGTAGGATATCAAGATAATGAATTAATTAAAAATATTGATTTTTCACTTGGAAGTCATGATAAGATATTATTCAAAGCACCTTCAGGTTCAGGAAAGAGTACTTTTTTAAAAACTATTTTAGGGGAAATGCAGGTATTATCTGGTACTATCAATTATGGGCAAGAACAAGGAATTGAACTTTTCACTGTTGTTTCTCAAAACCCATTTATATTTGACGAAACATTGCTGTTTAATCTGACGTTTGATAGTCCAATAGATGAAAGTAGAGTCATTGAAATTTTAAGAAGAGTAGGAATGAAACACTTAGCAACAAAAGAGATGTTACATACTAAAATGGATAAACAATTACATTCTCTGTCTGGTGGAGAATTAAAACGGTTAGAGTTTGCAAGAGCATTATTATTTGAAAAACCATGCTTACTTGTTGACGAAGCTTTATCAGGGCTGGATGATGAGAGTTCAAAAATTTTGAATGATTTGATCAAAACTTATTCTGGAGCAGTTATTGATATAGAACATCACATTTCAGAGGAAATGATGGTTGGATATGATAAGATTATTACTATCAAGGACAATCATCTAGTTATAAATAAGATGTGAGTAGAGTAATTAATAAGTAAAATAGTGTAATTATATGATTTTTGTGATTGGAAGAACTGATTTTTTTGGTTGTTCGACAAATCCTTAATATATACAAAGAAGCTATATCCCTGTGATATGGCTTTTTTTTGGAATAGTCACAAATCTAAAAATTTGGTATAATACAAGTATGAAATCAACGAGAAACACTTAAAGTGAAGTGTGGAATGATGACTCTCGGAAATGCACCATCTAGAGTAAAAAGGAGACAAATATGGTTAGTGTTAAAAATTTATCTTTTAGATTAAACAAAATAATTTTAAATGATATAACATTGTCTATTGAACCTAAAGGGCAAATTATTGCATTGCTTGGGCCTAATGGTTCAGGTAAAACAACGCTTATGAATGTTTTAGCTGATTTGTATCAAAAGTATGAGGGCAATGTTCATGATGTAGGTAAAGTACAATTGCTTCCTGATTATGCATATATACCAGAAGACTTAACAATTAGGGAGTGTTTTAATTTATTTGGGCAAGTTTATGACACATTTAATATCGAAAAGGCAATACAAATATTTAGTTACTTAAATCTTAATCAGGATCAGTTGATTTCTTCGTATTCTAAGGGGATGAAAGAGCAATTACATTTAGCTTTTCTACTTTGTCATGATGTAGATACTTACTTATTGGACGAACCTCTAGCAGCAGTCGATCCGCTTACTCGAGATATATTAATTGACTTAATCATGAAATTTAAAACAAATTCTGGAGTTACAATTATTAGTACACATCTCATACAAGATATGGATAAATTATTCGATGAAGTTATATTTATGAGCAATGGCGAAATATTATTACATAATTCAGTACCTCAACTTTTTGAAAAGTATCCTGGATTATCACTAGATGACATTTATAAGGAAGTGAATAGAAATGTGCCTTTTAATTAAGAAGATTATACGTGACTATAAGAATGTCTATTTGTATGTATACGGTATAAGTATAGTAATGAGAATGATTACATTTATGTCGGGGGATATTGAGTGGATTCGTATGCTTAATGGTATTGGGGTTATGATTTCTGCTACGTTTTTAATAGGTATATCTACTTATTTTCTATATGAACTGTTGTACACTAGAAAGAGATATTTTTATTACACTCTAAAATACAGTAAAATGCAAATTCTTATTATATATTCCTTTATCTTTGCATTTTTTAATATCATATACTACTTGATAATTTCAAATTTTGACATTTGGCAACTTTTTCAAAAAGTCATTTCAATATTAAGTTTTTTTAGTATTGTCAGTATGTTGTTGTATCTATGTAGAACATTGACAAAGAAGTCTGTTCGGTTAAATTTATTTATTTTTTCACTTGTTTCAGTATTAATCTTTCAAGTATGGTGTTTCTATTATATGTTTATGTCAAATAATCAAGATAGAGTGATGATAGGGGTATCATCAGTTAATGAAATTAAAAATGTATACACTAATATAATACCGCTAACGTTGTTTGTAGATGTCCAAAGATATCAAATTTTAGCGGAACATTCTTTGATTATGAATTTAATAGTAACGATTATTTCTATATTAATATTATTTAGTCTTAAAAATAAAAAAATTAATTGGTAACAGTGTTCATATTAGATCAATCAATAGTAAAAACAAAGAAGCTATATCCATGTGATATGGCTTTTTCTTTAGGAATAGTCACAAACCTAAAAAATTTGGTATAATACAAGAATGAAATCAAAGGAATGATGTTTTCTAGGAAATGTACCACCTAGAGTAAAAAAGGAGAGAGTTAATTTGCTTAAAAAAATAAGAGAATCTGAATTACCAATACTTCATTCACTAATATATTCATCTGAAAAACCTCGATGGACACTTTATAACGCACCTTATTTTGACGAATATAAACAATTAAATTTAGAAACATTTTTACAGCCAGAGAATCATCTTTTTTTTCTGAGTGAAAATGTTCTCGCAATTGTTCATGAAGAAAGAATTATTGGAGTTGTTACGCGCTATTGGGAAGACATTAGGACTCGTTGGTTAGAAATAGGAATTGTTATTTATGATGATTCATTATGGTCTCACGGTATTGGAACATCTGTCTTACAAGAATGGATTGGGATTTGTTTTAAAGATTTCCCAGAAATTGAACGAGTGGGACTAACAACTTGGAGTGGTAATCCTGGTATGATGAGACTGTCAGAAAAATTAGGGATGACTCAAGAAGCTAGGATTAGAAAAGTTCGTTATTATAAAGGAACTTACTACGATTCTATAAAATATGGAATTCTACGAGATGAATTTTTTGCATTGAAGTAGAAGATAAGCTTATTATTGGATTTTATATAGGGTATTTGACAAAGCCTGTTTGTAAATTTAATTGACTACAATTAGGAGTTATCGAACAATAAAAAAACGGAGAAGCTATATCAATGTGATATGGCTTTTTCTTTAGGAATAGTCACAAACCTAAAAATTTGGTATAATACAAGAATGAAATCAAAGCAACACATATATAGTAAAGTGTTGAATGATGGCTCTAGGATTCAAAGCCCTTAGAGTAAAAAGGAGAGATTGTATGATAAAAGTCATTGCACTAGACTTAGATGGAACATTACTAACAGATGATAAAAAAGTAACACCTGAAAATAAAAAAGCCATTCAACTTGCGAAAGAACAAGGGGTAAAAATTGTTCTTTGTACAGGACGTCCATTAATGAGTATTTATCATTTATTAGAAGAATTAGAATTATTAGGAGATGATGATTTTTCTATTAATTACAATGGTGGAATTATTCAAAAAACAAAATCACAAGAAATTTTATTTAAACAAGGTCATTCAAGAGATGATATGCAATACTGTTATGAAGAAGCGTATAAAGTAGGCTTACCGCTTGTAATGATTGATTTAGAAAGAGCTTATGAAACAACTTATCCTGAAGGCAGACCTTCTATTTATCCAGGATTACCTCATCCAATTGAGTTTATTACAAAGAATCCATCGGAATTTGAAGCAAGCCATGTATTTTATAAAGCAGTGTTATGTATTGAAGAGTCATTATTAGATGAAGGAATTCGTCAATTACCAGAAGCCTTCTTTGAAAAATTTAATTGTATGAAGTCTCGTACTTTCTTATTAGAAGTAGTTCCAAAAGAAGTTTCTAAAGGAACAGGTCTAACACATTTAGCTGAAATTTTAGGAATTACAGTAGAAGAAATTGCAGCTTGTGGAGACGAAGAAAATGACTTATCGATGTTAACAACGGTAGGATTCCCTGTAGCAATGGGAAATGGTTCTCCAGAAGTAAAAGAAGTGGCGAAATTTATTACGAAGACAAATGAAGAGTCTGGGGTAGCTCATGCTATTTATCATATTTTAGAACAAAATAAACTTGAAAGAGAAGGAGTGAAATAATGGGATTATTTGATCGTATTAAACGTGCCTTTACTGGTGAAGATGCAGTTATTAAGCAGCAAGAACAAGAAACTTCGATTATTATTGATAAATATGACCAAGGAATGCAAAAAACTCGTAAAAGTTTTTCGGATCATTTAAATGAATTTTTAGCAGATTTTAGAACGATTGATGAAGATTTCTTTGATGATTTAGAAGAAACATTTATTTCTTCAGATGTAGGATTTGAAATGACGTTAGCGATTACGGATGCTTTAAGAGACGAAGTTCGTTTGAAAAATGCTAAAAATGCTCATGATGTCAAACAAGTTATTATTGAAAAAATGGTAGACATTTATGAAAAAGGCGAAGACAATTTAGCAACTTTAGCAAAAGCTGAAGGTAGACCAACTGTCTTACTATTTGTCGGAGTAAATGGTGTTGGTAAAACAACTACGATTGGTAAAATTGCTTGGAGATTAAAACAAGAAGGACATTCAGTATTATTAGCAGCGGGCGATACATTCCGAGCTGGAGCTATCCAACAATTAGAAATTTGGGGCGAACGAGTGGAGGTTCCTGTTGTTAGTGGTAAAGAAGGTGGAGATCCTTCTTCTGTAGTGTATGATGCCATTAAAAAAGCTAAAGCAGAAAATATCGATTATTTATTAATTGATACAGCAGGTCGTTTACAAAATAAAGTGAACTTAATGAAAGAATTAGAAAAAATGAACCGTATTATTTCTAGAGAAATTGAAACTGGAGCAGATGAAACTTTATTAGTATTAGATGCGACAACTGGACAAAACGCTTTAGTACAAGCAAAACAATTTAAGGAAACGATTGATGTAACAGGTTTAATTTTAACAAAACTAGATGGAACTGCCAAAGGTGGCGTAATTTTATCGATTCGTCATGAAATGAATATTCCGGTTAAATTTATCGGATTAGGAGAAAAAATGGATGATTTACAACCATTTGATTCTACACAGTTTATCTTCGGATTAGTGAAAGATTCGTTGAAATAGTATAACAATATTTTAAATGACTTTTTAATGTAGCAAGGACGGCAGCAGGTTCGAAAATGAATCTCATGTCTAAGATGCTACGGGAAAAGTCATTTTTTTAGTTCTATCAACTTTTTTGTTCGTGTTTTACTAAATAATACAAACGTTGTATGAATTAATGTTCATAAAAACACAGATTTTAGTTTACATTTTGGTCAAAATAAGTTAAAATATTTCGTGGTAACAGATATGAAATAAATGCTTACTTAAGGAGGTTACCTCATGTTTGAAATGAAAGTTTTTGATTATGAAGATATTCAATTAGTACCGAATAAATGTATTGTAAATAGCCGTTCAGAATGCAATACAACTGTTCAATTAGGGAAGCACACTTTTAAAATCCCTGTAGTACCTGCTAATATGCAAACAATTATTGATGAATCAGTTGCAGAGTTTTTAGCAGAAAATGGATATTTTTATATTATGCATCGTTTTGATGAAGAAGGAAGAATTCCATTTATTAAAAAAATGCATGAAAAAAATCTTATTGCTTCCATTAGTGTGGGTGTTAAACCTCATGAATATGAATTTATTAAAGAATTAAAAGAGAAAAACTTAATTCCTGATTATATTACGATTGATATTGCTCATGGACATGCGAATTCAGTTATTGATATGATTGGACATATTAAAAAACATTTGCCAGAAACATTTGTGATTGCTGGGAATGTTGGTACACCTGAAGCCGTTCGTGAATTAGAAAATGCTGGTGCTGATGCTACAAAAGTTGGTATTGGACCTGGTAAAGTATGTATTACAAAAATTAAAACAGGATTCGGTACTGGTGGTTGGCAATTAGCGGCGCTTCGCTGGTGTTCAAAAGCTGCCCGTAAACCAATTATTGCGGATGGAGGAATTCGTACTCACGGAGATATTGCAAAATCAATTCGTTTTGGTGCCACAATGGTAATGATTGGTTCATTATTTGCTGGTCATGAAGAATCACCAGGTAAAACAGTTGAAATTAATGGAGAACGTTTCAAAGAATATTTCGGTAGTGCATCAGAATTCCAAAAAGGTGAACGTAAAAATGTTGAAGGTAAAAAAATTATTGTTCCTTATAAAGGATCATTAAAGGATACTTTAGTAGAAATGCAACAAGATTTACAATCATCAATTTCATATGCAGGTGGTTCAGACTTAGAATCAATTCGTAAAGTGGATTATGTAATTGTAAAAAATTCAATTTTTAATGGAGATTCTATTTAAAACGATTTTTATTATTATGAATTCTAAAAACGATTCAATGAGTGTAGTTGAATCGTTTTTTCTTTATTTTTTAGTAAGATTTTTTGCTAATTCTTTCAAAAAAGGGTAGAATATAAAAGTTGATAGAGGAGGATAATTCGTGAAAATAAAAAGTATTTTAGGATTAAGTTTCCTTATGGCTTCACTATTATGTACAAGTGCTATTTTAGCGGAAGAAAATGATTCTACTACAAACGAAGCTACGCAAGAAACTACCGTTGAATCTGAAACAACTCAAGAAGCTGAAAAAATTGAACAAACAACTGTAGCGATTCCATATAGAGAAGATGTAATGGAAGCAATTGCTGAATATGGCTATGGTGTCGATGAATATTATAGACCAGAAAGTACTATTATGGTGGATGCTGATACTGGAGAGATTGTTTTTGGAAGTAATATCGATAAACCTTGGGATCCAGCAAGTATTTCTAAAATGATGACTGCTTATCTGGCATTTGAAGCGATGAAAGAAGGTAAGTTGTCTTTAGATACAATTGTCACTGCAACAGAAGAAGATCGTGCAATTTCAACGATTGGAGAAATTAGTAATAATATTATTGTCGCTGGAGTAGATTATCCAATTGAAGAATTATTATATATGATGTTTTATCCGTCTTCGAATGTTGCCACATTGATGGTAGCAAGAGCTACAGGGTTATCAGATACTGAGTTTTTAGATAAAATGAATGCTAAATTTAAAGAATGGGGCATGGAAAATACGAAATTCAATAATGCTAGTGGAGCAGTAGCTTCAGCATTTAGAGGATATTATACACCTGAAGGATATAATAACAATCGTTATAATCAAACAACTGCAAGAGATTTAGCGATTTTAGCGTATCATTTCTTAAAAGATTTTCCAGAAATAACTAACTTTACTAAAAATCCATTAATTACGGTTATGGTGGGAACACCTTACGAAGAATCGTTTTATACTTATAATAGTTCTATTCCAGGAATGTATCAAGGATTTCCAGGAGTAGATGGATTTAAGACAGGTTCAAGTCCTAGTGCAGCATTTAACCATTTATTGACTGCTAAGCAAGAAGATACTCGTTTTATTCAAGTTATTTTAGGAGTTGGAGCTTGGGAAGATAAAGATAACAGTTCTTTCTTCAAGAGTCAAATTGGGAATGGATTACTGAGAAAAGCTTTTTCTGAATATGAAACGCAAACAGTGTTAAAAGCAGGAGAACATACCATTGATGGTGTAAAAGTTCAATTAGATAAAGATATTAAAACTTTAGTTCGAATTGGCGAAACACCTAAATATAGTTTAAAAGAGGATAAAATTGTCATTGAAACAGACCTTCCTCGTATTACATCAAAAATTGAACCATTAGCTTATCCAGTAACTATTATTCCAGAAGAAGTTGAAGAACCCGAAGAAACTACAACTACCGAAGTTAAACCTGGAATGAATGTTCAACTGGAAGAATTTTTATTAAGTTTAACGGATAAACCAATGTTACTAGGAGCAATTATTATTGGAATAGCTTCTATTATTAGTATCATTATTGTTTCGATTGTATTTATAATTAGAAAGTAATAACTAACGATTTCCATTTGGAAATCGTTTTTTGTATACAAATAATTTATAATCATGAAAGACGTATTTATGTCATGGAAGCAAAATAAGCCTTTTCATAGTAGCATGAGACAGCGTTAGCTGGCTATTACCTGTACGTACAATACATAAAGGAGTATATGATAAGTAACACAAATAACTTTTTGCAGTAGCAGAAATATCAGAAGCCGAATTGGCTTCTGATATAGGAAAAATTGAGACCGAGGCTCAATTTTTAGCCATGAAACCCGAAGGGGTTGCTGGCGTCCTTGCTACAGCAATAAAGTATTTTAAAAGATATTAATTTTGTAAGGAATCAATAAACCTTCCAAATGCTCCTTGTCCTTCAACAGTTTGTTTGAAGACGCCAGCATCTTCTAAACCACGTTCAAAAATTTCACCAACTTTTTGACGAATCAAAGCTTCAACATTATCAGTTGTAATTTCTTCATGGTCTTTAATCTCATTTGCCCATTTTTCATGCAACTCTGGCATTTGATGAGATTGTCCAAGTAAGTAGTTTTCAACTTCTTTTAGTTCTGTTTTCAAACGAGGAGGAAGAATCGCTAACCCCATCACTTCAATTAATCCAATATTTTCTTTCTTAATAGGATGCACATCCACATGAGGATGGAAAATACCATCTGGAAATTCTTCAGTCGTGCGATTATTTCTAAGCACTAAATCTAATTCATAAACGCCATTACGAACACGTGCAATTGGAGTAATCGTATTATGAGGAGTTTTACCAGTATATGCTAAAATATCCGCACTTTCATCAGAATAATTTCTCCATTTATCTAAAATACGAGTCGCTAATTGAACAATTTGTTTTGTATCTTTACTTGCAAGTCGAATAACTGATAAAGGCCAATGTAAACGAGAAACTGTTCCATCAAATCCTTTAAACGTGTAATTTTCTAAAATTGGAGCAACATCCATAGGAAATACATGACGACCAGATTGATAATGATCATGGACTAAAATAGAGCCACCAACAATTGGTAAATCAGCATTTGAGCCAACAAAATAGTGAGGGAACTGACGTAAAATATCCATTAAATTCTCAAATGAACGCTCTGTAATTTGCATCGGACGAGGTACTTGAGTTAAGAAAATAGAATGTTCGTTAAAATAAGAATATGGAGAATATTGGAATCCCCAATCTTCATGATTAATTTCTAAACGAATAATTCTATGATTACTTCGAGCAGGGTGGTTAAAACGTCCGTAGTATCCTTCGTTTGTCATTGTTAATTGAGAAGCAGGATAACTAGATTGTTTTACCAATTTAGCTTGAGCAATCGCTTTTGGATCTTTTTCGGGTTTTGATAAATTAATTGTAATTTCTAAAGTGCCATATTTTCCTGAATATGGAAATTGAATATTTTTAGCAATCGCTCTTGTTTGAATGTAGTGATTTTTTTGGCTTAATTTATAAAAATAATCAGTTGCTTTTTCTGGATTTTCTTTATAATTGTTCCAAAAGTTTGCATTTACAACAGAAGGGAGTGGCGTTAACAAATTCATAACGGCTGCTTCAAATGCTTCTTTTTCAGGTAAAATATCTTCAATGACTCCTAATTCAATAGCTAATTCAATGATTTCATCCATAGAATCCTCTAATGATGGAATGCTATCATTTGAAATTTCAGATGGCTTATAATCATCTAATTGTAATAAATGAAGTAATTGATTTGTTGTATAAATTTCGTCAACTGGATCTAATAATTTTTCCAGTTTAGCTTTTTCAATAAAATTTGTAATGCTGTGGTACATATTCTTTTTTCTCCTAACCCATTCGTTTATTAAATATAAAATATGCAATCGTTATCAATTTGATTCCTATCAAAATGTAACGGCTTTTACATAAGCCTATTATAAAATGAAAGCATAAAAAAACAAACCATTTTTAGCAAAAAAACTAAAAATAGTTTGATAAACTATTAATTTTATAAAATTATTTAAAAAAAGCCCAAATATAATCAATAATGGCTGTTAATCCATAAGTATATGCAGCTAAAGTAATAGGTTTACAAATTAAAATAATCATGATGAACTTTTTATAACTCATTTTTGTTAAGCCTGCTAGCATACATAGGAAATCATCTGGCGAAACGGGAAATGCCATCATGAAAGTAAAGAAATAATCAAATTTATTTCCACGATTTAACCATCCGATATAACGATGATACGTACTATCATTGACCATAGATTTTACAAATAGTTGTCCATAAATTCTAGCTAAATGGAAAGCGATGATGGAACCGATGATAATACCGATATAGTTGTATACATTTCCGATAAACATTCCGTAAATATAGACTCCCGCAATACTTGTTAAGGCACCCGGTATAATTGGAATAACGGTTTGCAAAATTTGTAATAAGATAAAAACAGGTGGTCCCCATATACCTGCACGTTGCATATATTCACTTAATGCTTCTTGAGATGTAAATAATCCTTTTTGATACGCCCAAATACAAAAGATGACTGTTGCAATTGCTCCTGCAATAGAAGCAGCATGCATCATTCTTTGTGCAAAGGGAGATAAAGGCTTACCTTGTTTAATATGTGTTTCAGTCATAAATTCTCCTTTATTTCAAATGATTTTCAACAGCTACTTTATCATAAAAGGCTTGCCATTGTTGGAGTACATTTTCTTTAGAGTAGAATTGTTCTCCTTTTTTAGATTTTTCGCAAGCTTCTTGGTAGAAAGCTTCATCTTGCTGTAATTGACGTAAAATCTCTTGGAATTGTACTTGAGATTTTCCTTTTAAATAATAATCAAATAAAATAGGGCGATATTCTCTTAAATCTCTTAATAATAATGGAATATTTGCGTTCATGGATTCTAAAATCGTCATTGGGAATAGCTCTTCAAACGAAAGTTGTAACATCACGTCTCCCATATTAAAGAACTCATTCATACGATTTCGTTCTACAAGCCCTAAGAAATGAACATTACTAGGTAATTCATCCATATGTTCCATAATTTCTTTTCGACCTTCTGAAATACCTTTAAATGCAAAATCACCTGCCCAAACAAATTGGATATCGGGCATTTTTTTTGCTAAATCAATAAATTCTAAGACACCTTTTCTCATTTGTAATTGTCCAGCAGATACAACAGTAAATTTATCTGGATCTAATCCAAAAGATTCTCGAAGAGTAGCTTTTGAACGATCAGTAATTTTATAAAAAGTATCACGAGATACGAAGTTTGGAATGTATGTAATTCTTTCCTTTGGAATTCCATAATGTTCTAAGTCTTCAATAAAACGAGGATTAACGGTTACTAAATAATCTGCTTGTTTATAAAATTGAAGAACATATTTATAAAATAATTCTTTTAGTGGACGAGGTAAGGAAATACTTTTTTCTAAAGTTTCCGGTAAAAAGTGAACAGAAGCAATCATTGGACGATTTTGTCTTGTGATAACAGATTTAATTAAAAAATCTGGATTAATCGTATGAATATGAGTAATATCATAGGTTTTTAACTGATTCACTACAACTTGATAGTCTTTTAAACCTTCTGTTACGAGATTAATTTGTTCTTCTGTAGCAGATAGAACACCTTGTCCTTTTACACTATCTGCTCGTGTAAGCATATTGATCGTTAACATATTGACTCCTTTAAGAAACAATTTCGTTTACTATTCTACCATGAAATGACTCATTTGGAAAATAGCTAGTAAAATCTTAAGAGATTTTAAAATATTTATCGAAAAATAGAATCTGAATCATATATTTATTTTATTGATGACACTTTTCATATATACTACAGATAAAGAATGATTTGTTAATGGAAATGTAATAAGGAGGGGTTAAAATGGTAGGAATTTTGATGAATGCTAGTGTACAAATAACGAACAAAAAAGAGTTTGAAGAGTTACAAAAAAGAATGACTACACCAAATACAGAGGTAAATATTAAAGAGACTATTCAAAATAGAATTACTCCGGGGACAAAAATATACAGAAAAAATTCTGGTGATAAAAAGGGAGGAATATAAATAGACAATATTTTTTTGATTTACAGAGAGATGAAAGCGCTATAACCATTTAATTATACTGCAAATAATTTTGTAAAACAAGACTTGTTTTTTTGGTATGGTATGCTATGCTTTGGATGAGATATGGAGTATAAAGAAATGCAAAAGCCGTGATTCCAATGTACACAGAACCAGTTGATAGTGGGATTAAATGTTTACATAAATAGAAAGAAGGGGTATTATGAAGGCAAAGAAAAAAATATTATCATTTATTGCATTGCTTATTGTCTATAACTTAGTATTTATCGTACATTTTCTTATTACAAAAAATACTAATTTTATGTTTAGTTTTGCTTCCTCAATTGTAGCAATAGTAGTCTTTATGCTTTTATATATGTTGGATAAAAAAAGAGCAGTCAAAAAATAAAAATACTTTATCATAAAAATGAAGTGACCTAAAAAGTTAGATTTTTTGAGACGACTTAAGTCGTCTCTTTTTGAATCTTCATAAAGTTAAATTCATAAAAAACACCCAAAAGTTAGATTTTTTATGTCTGACTTTTGGGTGCAGTACAAATAAAATTACTCTAGAGATAAAAATACATAGAAAAATTCTGATGATAAAAGGGAGAACTAAAAATGATAGTAGATGTTGAATTAATTGAAGTATTATTAGAAAAATATACTGCTTATAAAATAAGTAAAGGTACTGGAATTAGCTATACTACAGTGAATGATTGGAAAAAAGGTGAAACGAGTATTTTCAAAATGCAGTTAGAAAATGCCATAAAATTATCAGAATATGCAAAAGAAGAAAACATTGATAAAATTCAAAGATAACTTTTTGCCTTATGGATGATTTTTTTGTATACTAGATGAAGAGAAATCAAGAGAGGTTATTCATGAAGCGTCAAAAAAATAAACCTAAAGGTAAAGCATCTAAAAATTCAAAAGAAGCAATGACATTAGTGGATTGTTACTATATCCCGACAGCAATTGCAGAACATTTTTGCCTATTACGTGAGCATTGTTCGACCGAAGTAGAACAAACTTTACTACAGCACTTTGCAAAAGTTCAAAGAGAACAACGGGAAGACATTGGTGAAGTAATTGTTGCATATGATGAAGCTGGTGTATGTCATGGCGAGATTAGTTTAAGTCCAACTGAAATATCAAAATTAGAAAAAGAAATTTCAGCCGAGAGATTGGATAAATATTTAGAAATTTATTTCAAATAAGATATTTTAAATAATGGATAAAGTATAATCTGTAACAACTCCTGTTGGAAATTCCTGCAGGAGTTTTTTCTTTTTAAGTCGTGTGATTTGCCTCTATAACTAGAGATTGATATCATCAAATAGAAAGGTAGGAGATACTATGGAATTAGGAATTCGTAATTTTACATTTAGAAACCCAACAAAAATTTTATTTGGAAAAAATCGTATTAAGGACATTGATGGAGAAATTCCAAAAGATGCTAAAGTATTAATTTTATATGGAGGAGGTTCCGTTAAACGAAATGGAGCCTTTGATCGTGCTGTACAAGCATTAGGAAATCGTGAATGGGATGAGTTTGGTGGAATTGAAGCAAACCCAACTTACGAAACATTAATCAAAGCTGTTGCACGAGTGAAAGAAGAAGGTTTTACTTATTTACTAGCGATTGGTGGAGGTTCTGTCATTGATGGAACAAAATTTGTCGCTGCAGCAAGTGTTTTCGATGGAAATCCATTAGATATGTTTAGAGGTGGATTTGGAAAAGGGCTTCCTGTTACAAAAGCTGTTCCGTTTGGAACAATTTTAACATTACCTGCAACTGCTTCAGAAATGAATAGTGGAGCGGTAATTACTTTTGTAGAATTAAAAGCGAAAGTAAGTTTTAGACCAGATGTAACATTCCCTCAATTTTCAGTATTAGAACCTGAATTAACCTATACATTACCGAAACGTCAATTAGTGAATGGTGTATTAGATACCTTTATTCATACGATGGAAAACTATTTAACATACCCTGTAGATGCAAAACTACAAGATCGTTATGCAGAAGGGATTTTACAAACATTAATTGAAATTGCACCAACAGTTATTGATGAAGAAAATCATGACTTTGCTGCAAGAGCAAACTTTATGTGGTGTGCTACAAATGCATTAAATGGGACAATCTCTGCAGGAGTGCCAACAGATTGGGCAACTCATGCTTTAGGACATGAAATTACATTAAATCATGGAATCGACCATGGACGTACATTATCAATTGTATTACCAGCTATGATGAAGGTTCGTAAAGAACAAAAATGGGATAAACTCATTCAATATGGAAAACGAGTTTGGGATTTGTCAGGAACACCTGAAGAAATCGTCAATGGAGCCATTGAAAAAACGGAAGAATTCTTCGCATCATTAGGTGCACCGATTAGATTCAAAGATGTTTCATTAGATGAATCAGTGATTGAAGCATTAGTGGAAGGCTTAGGACGTCACGAGAAAATTCATTTATCAGAGCATCATAATTTAGAATTAGAAGATGCAAGAATTATTTATCAAACTGCACTATAGTAGGGAAAAGGAGCGAGAAGATGGCAAGTGAATTAATTGAAGAAAAGTTAAAACAATTGCCTGATTTACCAGGATGTTACTTGATGAAAAATCAAGAAGATGAAATTATTTATATTGGTAAGGCAAAAAACTTAAAAAATCGAGTTCGCTCCTATTTCCGTGGAGCACATAATACTAAAACTGAAAAATTAGTGAGTGAAATTCATCATTTTGAATTTATTGTCACAAAAACGAATAAAGAATCGTTATTGTTGGAAATTAATTTAATTAAGAAATACCAACCTTATTACAATATTAAATTAAAACAAGGAACGATGTATCCTTATTTAAAAATTACAAATGAACGAGATCCTCAACTAGTGATTACAAGTACCGTTGAAAAAGATGGAGGCATGTATTTTGGACCATATCCGAATGTTTATGCTGCGACAGAAACTCAACAATTGATTCAAAAAATTTATCCATTAAGAAAATGTGGAAAAAATGAAACACGTGCTTGTTTTTATTACCATTTAGGGCAATGTATTGGCTGTTGTGATCATGAAGTTTCACCAGAAATTTACCAACAACAAAAGAAAAAAATTCAACGTTTTCTTGAAGGTGATGTAAAAGAAATTAAGCAAGATTTGCAAAAGAAAATGGATGAAGCTTCAGAACAATTAGAATTTGAACGAGCAATTGATTATCGAAATCAAATTCAATATATCGAAACAACAGTAGAGAAACAGCATATTATGTCTCAAGACTTTACAAATCGTGATGTATTCTCATTTTATATGGATAGAGGATGGATTTCTATTCAAGTATTCTTGCTGAGACAATCAACCATTATTAAGAGAGAAGCAGCATTATTCCCTATTTATAATTCGGCTGAAGAGGAATTAACATCCTTTATCGTACAATTTTATCAAGAACAAAATCATATTTTGCCAAAAGAAATATTAGTACCAGCAGAAATTGATAAGGAGTTACTAGCTGAAGTATTAGAAGTCAAAGTTTTAACTCCTCAAAGAGGTCCGAAGAAACGAATGCTTGATTTAGCGACACAAAATAGTGAAGTAGCATTACTTGAGAAATTCAAGATTGATGAAAATAGTCAGCAAAAAACATTAGGTGCGGTTGAACAATTACGACAAGCACTTGATTTAAGTCGATTAAGCGTCATTGAGTCATTTGACCACTCGAATATTCAAGGGACAAATCCTGTATCAGCAATGGTCGTTTATCGAGATGGAAAACCAGAGAAGAAGAGTTATCGAAAATTCAATATTAAGACTGTACAAGGGAGTCATGAATTTTTAACGACTCAAGAAGTTGTTAGAAGACGTTATTCAAGATTATTAAAAGAACAGAAACCTTTACCAGATTTAATTTTGATGGATGGTGGAAAAGTTCAGATGAGAGCTGCGATGGAAGTTTTAGAAGATGAACTCGGATTATACATTCCGATTGCTGGAATGGTAAAGGATGAGAAACATAAGACTGCTCATTTACTATATGGAGAAGATTATGAACAAATTGAATTAGATCCAACGAGCCAAGCATTCCATTTATTACAACGAATTCAAGAGGAAGTCCATCGATATGCGATTACATTCCATCGTCAAGTACGAAGTAAAAATGCTTTTTCTTCTATTCTTGATGACATTGAAGGAGTTGGACCAAAGACTCGTACGAAATTGTTACAGCATTTTAAAACGATGAAGGGAATTCAGGAGGCAACAATCGAGGAGATTCAAAAACTGGGAATTTCTGAGAAAGTGGCAACGAGGATAAAAAATACAGTCAGATAAGATTATAGGGATTTCTCTTGGGGTGTGAGGCCGCCAGCAGCCTCGCGAAGCGATTCTCATGATATTTCACACCGGCGTGAAATCCCATGTGTACCATTCATTAATGGATGATACGTTTAGGATGTTCTTTACGTAAAACTCATTGATGTACTGGCTTGTGGCAAAGGCACGCTTTGCGCTGTTTGCCTATTGGGGTACATGTTGGGAAGCTGTGTTTTTGGGAGTAGTACTATTACAACTCCAAACTGTACCTTTAATTGTTATAAAAAATTTTGAAATCATTTAAGTGTTTATATAACAGATATTTTTATCTGTTATATTTTCCTGTAAAAATAATAAAAAATGATTGATTTCTTTCTTTCGTTATGCTATTTTAGGGTAGTCAAAAATATATGAAAAAAGGAAGGTAAAATCATGAATAAATGGTTTAAATTTGGTGCAGTTGCTGCAACATTATTTTTAGGAGCTTGTTCTACTTCAACAAGTACTACTACAAACAAGGAGACTGTATCACAAGCACAAAAGAATTGGGATGCAATTGAGAAAGCAGGAAAGATTAAAGTTGCAACAGCGGGTACTTTATATCCACAATCATTCCATAATGACAAGGATAATTCATTAACGGGTTATGATGTTGAAATTATGAAAGAAGTAGCTAAACGATTAAAATTAGAAGTTGATTTCACTGAAATGGGTGTTGACGGTATGTTAACAGCATTAGATAGTGGTCAAGTGGATATTGCGAACTACTCAATTGAAGAAGGATCAAAATATATTGATAAATATTTACGTACTGAACCTCACAAATATTCATTTACATCAATGGTTGTCCGTGAAAGTGACAATTCAGGAATTTATTCATGGGCTGATGTAAAAGGTAAAAAAGCCGCAGGTGCTGCAAGTACTAACTACATGAAAATTGCTAAAAAATTAGGTGCAGAATTAGTAGTTTATGATAATGTAACAAATGATGTTTACGTATCTGACTTAGTAAATGGACGTACTGACGTAATTATTAATGACTATTATTTACAAAAAATTGCTGTAGCATTTGTAAAAGATACTTTCCCAATTAAAATTAACGAAGGTGTATACGCAAACCCATATAGCGCAAGCTTCTCTATTAAGTTAGGAAATGAAGTTATTCAACAAAAATTCAATGAAGCATTAAAATCAATGAAAGAAGATGGAACTTTAACAGAAATTTCTAAAACATTCTTTGCTGGTGAAGATGTAACTCAACCAAAAGACTTAAAATTAGAAAAAATTGATTTTTCTGATGTAGAATAAGAGGCGATGACGATTGTTTAATCTTAAGTTAGCGATTCATAGTCTATCTTTTGTATTAAGTGGATTACAATATACATTAGGAATTGCTGCAGTTAGTTTCATTATAGGAACAATTCTTGGTTTCTTATTTGTATTAATGAAACGCTCACCATTTCTACTATTAAGATTAATAGCTAATTTTCACGTTTCTTTTATGAGAGGAACTCCTACATTAGTATTCTTATTCTTATTATATTTTGGATTGCCTTATTTTAAAATTCAACTACCGGCTATTATTTGTTCCATTATCTGTTTTAGTATTGTAAGTAGTGCCTATATTTGTGAAGTACTACGATCTTCGATTGATGCAGTGGATTATGGACAATGGGAAGCTTCTACTTCCTTAGGATTGAATTATTTTCAAACATTAAGAAAAGTGATTGTTCCTCAAGCATTTAGAATTTCAGTGCCACCTTTAAGTAATGTGTTATTAGATATGATTAAAGGAACGTCATTGGCAGCGATGATTACAGTACCGGATATTTTTCAAAATGCAAAAATTGTTGGAGGACGAGAATTCGATTATATGACGATGTATATTTTAGTAGCTTTCATCTACTGGTGCATTTGTTTAGTGTTTGAACAAGGTCAGAAAATTTTAGAAAAAAGATTATCATTATATTAAAGATGAAGAGGTTGGAATTCCAGCCTCTTTTTTTGTATACAACGAGGATTGCTAGAGATTTTCAGGAAAATATGATAGACTATCCAGGAAGAAATGGAGTGTTGGAGTTGAAAAAATTAGCAATTATTGGTACAGGATGGATATCTTCTTCTTTTGTAGAAGCAGTGCAAGAAACGAATAGTTTTGAAGTAGTTTCTGTATATAGTCGTACACTAGAAAAAGCAGAAGAATTTGCCTTAAAACATCAGATTGCTTCATGGACTAATCAATGGAGTGAATTTTTAATAGAAAATTGGGATGTTGTCTATATTGGATCACCAAACCATACACATGGTGACTATTCTAAACAATTATTAGAACATCAGAAAAATATTATTGTTGAAAAACCATCCTTTTTATCTGTTGAAGAGTGGGATGAAGTTCATCAATTAGCGGCTGAAAAAAACTTATTCGTAATGGAGGCTATTCGTCATTATTATGAGCCAGCCTTTCAAGAAGTTGGCAAATTCATTGCTCCTAGAATGAATGAAGTAAAAGGAGCTGTTTTATCGTATGCAAAATACTCTTCAAAATATGATGCATTTTTAAGAGGCGAGATTGCAAATTCATTTTCATTAGCATCAGGTGGTGGAGCCTTAATGGACTTAGGAGTTTATCCTATTTATAATGCGATTAGTTGGTTTGGAATTCCGGAAAAAACTCATTATCAAGCTCGTAAATTACAAAATCAAGCGGATGGTCAAGGAATTGTATCATTGGAGTATCCAACATTTGATGTAACGATTTTTGTTGGAAAAGTGTTGAACGTATGTCTTCCTCAAGAAATCTACTTTGGAAAAGAAACATTACAAATCAATGATTGCCAAGAAATTAAAGAAGTAAAAACTCTTTATATGTGTGAAGTTCAAGAAACAAAGGAATATGAACTGCGTAAAAATCCATTAGAATGGGAAGCTATTGCTTTTGCTAACATTTTAGAACGTACACCAGAATCACTAGTACAATACGAACAAAGTAAAATAATCAGTCGAAATGTTTTAGAAGTGATTGAAGCATTAAGGAATTCAGCAGGAATTACATTTAATTAAGGAGAAATCATGAAAGAATATATTCAAAACAAATGGAATGAAAAAGGTTTTAAAGAACTAACACCGATTCAAGAAGCAACAAAGCAATTGATTCAAAATGGGGAAGACGTTGTAGCAGTTTCTCCAACAGGTACAGGAAAAACATTAGCTTACTTATTACCTTTATTAGAAAAAATTGAAATTAATCATGAATTACAAGCAGTCATTTTAGTACCTAGTCAAGAGTTAGCACAACAAATTGGTGAAGTGATACGTGAATGGAAATTACCAGAACTAACGATGTTAGTTTTAGCTGGCGGAGCAAATGTGAAACGTCAAATTGAAAACTTAAAGAAAAAACCAGAATTAGTTGTTGGTACACCGGGTCGATTATCGGAATTAGCGAATCAAAAGAAATTAAAACTGCACAAAGTTCAAACATTAGTGTTAGACGAAGCAGATTATTTATTAGCGCAAGAACATTTAGAACAAACTCGTTCATTTATTAAAAAATGTCCATCACAACGACAAATGATTTGTTTTTCAGCCACCAAAAATGAAATATTAGAATCCATTCACCAATGGATTAATATGACACCAAAATGGGTAGAAAATGAACAAAAAATGGCGGGAAATGGGAATGTAAAACATGTGTATATTGAATCCCCTGTTCGAAAAAAAGATGAATTGTTAAGAAAGTTTGCCAATATGAAGGAATATCAAGCCTTAGTGTTTGTAAATTCATTGGCAAATGCAGGAATTTTAGCGGAGAAATTACAATACCACAATATTCCTTGCGCTTTACTAACGAGCAATGAAAATCAAATCAATCGTAAAGCTGCGATTCAAGCCTTTAAAAAAGGTGAAGTTCCTATCTTATTAACAACGGATGTTGCATCACGTGGATTAGATATTGAAGATTTACCGGTCGTGATTCATTATGATTTACCTGAAAATAAAGAGATATACACACACCGTTCAGGAAGAACTGGAAGAATGGGGAAAGATGGCTTAGTCATTAGTTTTGTAACAGAAAAAGAAGTGAGAGACTTGAAAAAATTGATTCCAGCTGATGCAAAACTAGAAGCGTTCCAAGTTCACTCGAGCCAACTACAAGTTGCTCAAAAGAAAAAAGTAGTGGAAAAGAAACCTTATAAACCAAAAGATAAAAAAGGATCCGCTAAAAAATCCTTTAAACCTAAAAAATCATCAAGAAAGAAAAAGTGAAAAGGAGTTTCTTAGATGCTTACATTGGAGTTTTTGAAAAATCATTTAGAAGAATATCATTTACCCTATGAAGAAAAAGCTGTGTTGATTCATGTCAAAAGGCTAATCCATGAAGAGCATTCGATATGTTATTGGTCTTCAAAAGGATGTGTATTTTTTGAATTAAAAGATGATGCGACTTTTTCTGATATAAGACCGCTACTATTTCCTGTTGAACGAGTAGAGAAAGTACAATATCAAAAAAAATTCTTATCAAATGATGAATTGAGTTTTGAAGTAGAGGGAGAAAAGTTTCAATTTGAAATCCCTCATCGTTCTAAATATTTTTCAAATCAAAAAGAACAATTAAAACTGTTCCGTGTATTGATGGAACAATAAAGGAGACGGACATGGAAATTATTCGTTCGCACCAAAATGCAATGGTTAAAAATTATCAAAAGTTACAAACTTCCAAAGGTAGAAAAAAATTAGAAGCCTATTTATTAGAAGGAGAACATTTGGTAGAAGAAGCAATTCAATCCAATATTCAAATTCAACGTTTAGTGGTGAGTGAGGACACGATTCATCTTTATAAAAAATGGACAAAAAGCTATCCAACAATGTTTGTTTCTAAAGAAGTGTTTGAGAAGTTATCGATGACTCAAACGACTCAAGGTATTTTAGCGATTGTACCATTAGAAAAGAAAACATTGGTCGAAGTTCCTAAGGGACGTTACCTTTTAGCAGATGCTGTACAAGATCCAGGTAATTTAGGAACGATTATTCGTACTGCTGATGCTGCAGGATTTGATGCTGTTGTGTTAGGAGAAGGCTGTGTGGATTTATATAATGATAAAGTCGTTCGTTCCATGCAAGGAAGCCAATTTCATGTAGCGATTTATCATGAGAATTTAACAGATGTGTATGGAAAGTTAAAAGAAAATGGTATTCCAATTGCTGTAACGGCACTTCATCGTGATGCGAAAGATTTTAGATGGTTAAATGGCAGAGATTCGGTTGCAATTGTTGTTGGGAATGAAGGAAATGGCGTTCGTGACGAATTGATTGATTCTGCGGATTGTATCATTCAGATTCCTATGTTTGGTAAAGCGGAATCGTTGAATGTTGCGATTGCTAGTGGGGTACTTATGTACCAAACGAGAATTTAGGTTTATTGGGATTGGGCTTGGAGTTGTGAGGCCGCCAGCAGCCTTGCGTTGCAAGTCTCATGGCTAATTTTTGAGCCTAGAGTCTCAAAAATTGCCTATGAAAGTACTCTGGAAACAGAGTACTTTCATTTACACAACGGCGCCCAATCCCAGGTGCTTCGGTCATAACATGAGGGTACGTTTAGGATGTGGGGTACGGAAAATCTTTTACGTTCTGTTGTGGGTCAAATGCGCTACGCTTTTTGCCTGAAGGGGTGCTATTTTGGGGTTTGTTGTTATCCCTAGTGTAGTGGCTCTTATTGGTTTTGAGCGTTTTGTTTGATTGATATTTTTATCTGTGCTATACTATTTATGAATTAAGATGACGTGGAAAGGAGAGTGAGCAGGAATGCTCACTCTTTTTACGCAGTTATGTAAAGGAGGTTATCTATGAGTAAAGTAGCAGAATTAGTTTCAACACTCGCTTTGCCAGTTATTGAAGAAGAAGGGTTTGAATTAGTCGATTTAGAGTTTGTAAAAGAAGGGAAAAATTGGTTTTTACGTTTTTACCTTGACAAACCAGGTGGAATTGATTTAGATGATTGTGCGTTTATGAGTGAAAAATTTAGTGAATTATTAGATGCACAAGATCCAGATCCGATTCCTCAAGCGTATTTCCTTGAAGTATCTTCTCCTGGTGCTGAACGTCCTCTAAAAACTGAGAAAGATTTGAAAGAAGCGATTGGACAATATGTTCATTTATCTTTCTATCAACAAGTTGAAGGCGAGAAGTTTTTAGAAGGATTTTTAACGGAAGTAACTGATGAGTCAGTGACTTTAGAAGTGAAAATTAAAACACGTAAAAAATCAGTTACGATTGCACGTGAAAATATTGCAAAAGCTCGATTAGCGATTCAATTCTAGGAATCAATTAGAAACATTTTTGACAAAGGAGTCACATTATGAGTAAAGAAATGATTAAAGCATTAAATATTCTTGAAGAAGAAAAAGGGATTTCTAAAGAAGTTGTGATTACAGCTTTAGAAGCGGCTCTTGTTTCTGCTTATAAGAAAAACTATGGACAAGCACAAAATGTTGAAGTTGAATTTGATGCTAAAAAAGGAAAAATGCATGTATACGCAGTAAAAGAGGTTGTGGAATATGTATTTGATTCAACACTTGAAGTGAGTATTGACGAAGCTCATGAATTACATAAAGCTTATGAAGTTGGAGATAAAATTCGTTTTGAAGTAACTCCAAAAGATTTTGGACGTATTGCTGCTCAAACAGCTAAACAAGTGATTATGCAACGTTTAAGAGATGCTGAACGTACAAATATTTATAATGAATTTATCGAATACGAAAATGAAATTATGACAGGTGTTGTTGACCGTCAAGATTTCCGTTATGTATATGTGAATTTAGGTAAAATTGTTGCAGGAATGACGAAACAAGATCAAATTCCTACAGAAGAATATTTACCAGATCAACGTATTAAAGTATTAGTTTCTAAAGTTGATAACACAACTAAAGGTCCGTTAATTTTCGTAAGTCGTACACATCCAGATTTATTAAAACGTTTATTTGAACAAGAAGTTCCTGAAATTTACGAAGGAGTTGTAGAAATTGTTTCTATCGCTCGTGAAGCTGGAGATCGCGCGAAAGTTGCGGTACGCTCTAGAGATACGAACTTAGATCCAGTTGGTACTTGCGTAGGACCTCGTGGTCAACGTGTTCAAAATATCGTAAATGAATTAAATGGAGAAAATATGGATATCGTTGAATGGAACGAAGATCCATCTGTATACATTGCGAATGCATTAAATCCTGCACAAGTTGTGAAAGTAGATTTTGATTCAGATCGTAATAGCTGCATCGTTGTAGTTCCAGATCATCAATTATCATTAGCGATTGGTAAACGTGGACAAAATGCTCGTTTAGCAGCTAAATTAACAGGATTCCGTATTGATATTAAATCAGAATCAGCTTATCAAGAATATTTAGACCAATTAGATTTAGAATTACCTACAGTAGAAGAAGCTTCAAACGAAGAAGTTCAAACTGAAGAATAATTATTAAGGAGGCATCTTATGAAAAAAAGAAAAGTTCCAATGCGTCGTTGTATAGCTTCTGGAGAAATGATGCCTAAGAAAGAATTGGTACGGATTGTTCGTAACAGTGAAGGTGTCGCTCAAATTGATCCTACTGGAAAAGTCAATGGAAGAGGAGCTTATATTACATTAGAACCGACTCTTGTTGAAAAAGCGTGGAAGAATCATTTATTTGAACGTCAATTAGAAATCGAAATCCCAGATAGTTTCTATGAAGAACTATTGCAATATGTGGATCACCAAAAAGCTAGAAAAGAGTTATTTAGTGATGGAAAGCATTGATAAAAAGAAAGCTCTCAATTTATTAGGAATGGCGACTCGTGCTCGTAAACTAATATCTGGAGAAGAGCAAGTACTGCAAAGTATTCAAAAAGAAAAGGTGAATCTCGTTATTTGTACAACAAATAGTAGTGAGAATACTGTAAAGAAAATCAAAAATAAATGTGAATATTATGAAATCCCTTTTATTCAGCAATTTACAACAGAAGAAGTTTCTCAGGCGATTGGAAAACAACGTTCGATTATCGCAATTGCTGATCAAGGTTTTACAAAAAGTCTGATGAAGATGAAAGGATTTAACGATATGAACGAATAGGAAGGTGAACGTATGTCAAAAACACGTGTATATGAACTTGCAAAAGAGTTAAAACTACCTAGTAAGGACATTATCGAAAAAGCAAAACAATTAGGCATTACTTATAACAGTCATATGTCAACAATGGAAGATGGAGAAGTTTCTACAATTAAAGCTTCTTTTTCTACAAAGAAAGAAGAACCAAAGAAAGTAGTTGAAAAGAAAGAAACTCCAGCACCAAAAAAAGTAGAATCGAAAAAAGAAGCAGTGGAATCTAAGAAGGAAACTGCAAAAATAGTAGAAGTGAAAAAAGCTGAACAAAAACCAGCACACTCACAAAAACAACAGGATAAAAATCATCAACCAAACCAAAATAAACATGGACACAAGAAGGAATTTATGCAAAAACAAGAAAAAGTAGCACACAAAGGACCAAAACATCAATCTCATGATGAAGAATCATATTCAAATCATCGTGATTCTAAGAAGAATAATGATTTCAAACGTGGAAATCAAAAACGTGGTGTCGAACGTAATCAACAAGAAAACTTTAACAAGAAAAATCGTCATCAAAAAAATAACCGTAAACAACAAAAGAATGTTGAACAAAAACCAGCAGTTCCAGCACGTAAATTCCATGAATTACCAGATGTATTAGTGTATACAGATGGAATGACAGTTGCTGAATTAGCTAAAAAGATTAAACGTGAACCAGCAGAAATTATTAAAAAATTATTCTTATTAGGAGTAATGGCAACATTAAACCAAGGATTATCAAAAGATGCTATTGAATTATTAGCTGCAGACTATGGTATGGATGCTGAAGAAAAAATCGAAAAAGATATTTCTGATTTAGATGTATACTTTGAAGAAGCAGCAGCTGAGAGCGACTCACATGCTGTTCGTCCTCCAGTAGTAACAATTATGGGGCACGTTGACCATGGTAAAACAACTTTACTTGACCAATTAAGAAATTCTTCTGTAGTAGCTGGAGAAGCTGGAGGAATTACACAACATATTGGTGCTTACCAAATTAAAATTGATGGCAAACCAATTACATTCTTAGATACACCAGGTCACGCGGCATTTACAACAATGCGTGCTCGTGGTGCGGATATCACAGATATTACTATTATTGTAGTTGCTGCTGATGACGGTGTAATGCCACAAACAATCGAAGCGATTAACCATGCGAAAGCTGCAGATGTTCCAATTATTGTTGCTGTAAACAAAATTGATAAACCAGCTGCTAACCCAGGTCGTGTAATGCAAGAATTATCTGATTTAGGTTTAGTTCCTGAAGCATGGGGTGGAGATACAATCTTTGTTGAAATCTCTGCTAAATTCAATCAAAATATCGAAGAATTATTAGAAATGATTTTATTAGTAGCTGAAATGCAAGAATTAAGTGCAAATGCTAACCGTTTAGCATTAGGTACCGTTATTGAAGCTCGTTTGGATAAAACAAAAGGACCTATCGCAACATTATTAGTTCAAGAAGGAACTCTTAAAGTTGGAGACCCAATTGTTGTTGGGAATACATTCGGACGTGTTCGTGTAATGGTGAATGACCAAGGACGTCGTGTGAAAACAGCTGTTCCAGCAACACCAGTAGAAATCACAGGGTTAAATGCATCACCACAAGCAGGAGACCGCTTCGTAGTATTTGAAGATGAAAAATCAGCTCGTGCTGCAGGTGAAGAACGTGCGAAACGTGCTTTAATTGAACAACGTAATGCATCAAGCCGTATTACATTAGATAACTTATTCTCAACATTGAAAGATGGAGAAATGAAAGAAGTTAACGTTATTATTAAAGCAGACGTACAAGGTTCTGTAGAAGCTTTAGCTTCAAGCTTACAAAAAATTGAAGTTGAAGGCGTACGTGTGAAAATTATCCATACAGCTGTTGGGGCAATTAATGAAAGTGATATTACTTTAGCAACAGCAAGTAATGCGATTATTATTGGTTTCAACGTAAGACCTACACCTCAAGCGAAAATTCAAGCTGAATCTGATCAAGTAGATATTCGCTTACACCGTATTATTTATAATGTGATTGATGAAATTGAAACAGCAATGAAAGGTATGTTAGATCCTGAATTCGAAGAGAAAATTACGGGTTCTGCAATCGTTCGTGAAACTTATACAGTATCTAAATTAGGTACAATTGCTGGTTCATACGTTACTGAAGGGGTTGTTAAACGTTCTAGCCAAGTTCGTTTAATCCGTGATAACATTGTTATTTACGAAGGTGAATTAGCAAGCTTGAAACGTTTCAAAGATGATGCTAAAGAAGTGAAATTAGGATTTGAATGTGGAATTATGATTGAAGGCTACAATGATATTAAAGTAGATGACATCATCGAAGCATTTGAAATGGTTGAAATTAAAAGAAAATAATCATTAAATGATGGAATGAAGAGAGGAGAGTATCAAATGGCGAATTTCCGTGTTGGTCGTGTTTCTCAAGAGATTTTGAGAGAAGTGAATGATATTTTGTCTAAAAAAGTTCGTGATCCTCGTGTGCAAGAAATTACAATTACTGAGGTAGATGTAACGGGCGATTTACAAATTGCGACGGTTTATTATACTACTTTGCAAACTTTAGCGAGTGAGCGCCAAGCAACTGAACGTGGATTGGAAAAATCTAAAGGTTTAATTCGTCGTGAATTAGGGAAACGTTTATCTCTCTATAAAACGCCTGAATTAATTTTTAAACGTGATGAGTCTGTTGATTATGGAAACCATATCGAAGAATTGTTGAAGAGTATCCAACAAGAGGACGAAGAGCGTTAAATACAAATAAAAAAGTTTTTCTATAGTAATATAGGACGCCAGTAGCCCCCTATGGGGTCTCTTGGCTAAAATTTGAGCCATGGTCTCAAATTTCCCTAGTAAAAGTAGCACAAAGGCTACTTTTACGCATATTACTATAGAATTTTTTATTTGTATTTATCTTAACGAATATTTTTTAGTTGGAAACGTAAAAAAGGATTAATAGACTGTTTACTACTGTGGGCAGTCTGTTTATATTTTTTAGAAATAAGAATATACTACTCAGTAGTAGCTCAAATAATAGAATCCTGATTAAGGATTTCATTATGGGAAAAATTGAGACCTTAGGCTCAATTTTTAGCAATGAGACTCGCAAAGCGAGGCTGCTTGCGCCCTAGCTACTACAGAGAAGTTAAATTTTATTTATAAAAAATAATAATATCAAATTAACTGTGGTATAATAAACACACTATGAATTAAAGAGGTGTGTTATGATTTCTGCAAATGAGACTTGGATTCTTTGGTCCATAATTATCGTCATTGCAACAGCAAGTATTTATTTAGAAAATCATTATGAGTGGGCTTCAAAAATTAGTGGTCCAATTATTGGTTTATTAGCTGCAGCTACATTGAGCAATGTTGGTATCATCCCTGTTGAATCTCCTGTTTATGATCAAGTCTGGGATATTGTCGTTCCATTAGCCATTCCAATGTTGCTATTTACATGTGATTTAAAACAAATTTGGAAGGAAAGCGGACGTCTATTAATGATTTTCTTAATTAGTTCTGTCGGAACTGTTTTAGGGGCTTTAGTAGGATATGCTTTCTTAGGTAAAATGATTCCGGTATTGAACCATATTGCTGGAATGATGGTTGGAAGTTATATCGGTGGAGGAGTTAACTTTGTCGCAGTAGCAACTGCTTTTGATATTCCAAAGGAATTAATTTCTGCAGCTACTGTAGCAGATAATTTATTAATGGTATTTTATTTCTTAATTTTATTAATGATTCCATCTATGGCATTTTTCAAAAAACATTTTAAATCTGCTTATTCAAATGAAGAGGTAGAGGATTCAAAAGAATTTCAATCTAAAACGGTCGTGACTTTACAAGATATTGCTTTTGTATTTGCGATAGCAGTAGTGATTGTAACAGTAAGCTTTAGTTTATCAAAAGGAATTGCCACTCTTGGACAAAATAGTGTGGTTCAATTTATTTCTAATAAATATTTGATTCTAACAACTTTAACAGTAGCAGCTTCAACGTTATTTTCTTCATTTTTTAAGAAAATTCATGGAGCAAATGAAATTGGAACATTCTTAATTTACTTATTCTTTGTTGTAATTGGAATTCCAGCTTCCATTGAGGCGATTATTGCAAAATCTCCATTACTTTTAGTCTTCTGTGCTATTATGGTTTTTGTAAATATGTTCGTAACTTTTTTAGGGGCAAAAGTATTTGGCTTTACAATTGAAGAAGCTATTTTAGCATCAAATGCAAACATTGGAGGTCCAACAACGGCGGCAGCTATGGCAGTATCAAAAGGCTGGCATCGCTTCGTAGCACCAACTATGTTAGTAGGAACATTAGGATATATATTAGGAACGTATATCGGAATATTAGTAGGAAACTTTCTCATGTAACAGAAAAGACAAACATCAACTTAGAAGAAAAAACTAAGAAGATGTTTGTCTTATTTTAATGAAAAAGACTTCCTATAGTAGTATGGGTAAGATAAGCCTCTGGCTTATCTTTCAGGAAATTTTGAGACCTAGGCTCAAAATTTAGGCATGAGACCGTAGGTCTGCTGCCGTCCTAATACTATTATAAAAAGGAAGTCTATTAAATAAATGAACTATTTTGTTAGGTAAGTAACCGCCATTGCATCTACGCCTGTATGGCTCATAATAATTGGTGAAGTCATTACAATTGTAAGTTTAGCCTCTGGGAATAACTCACGTAAAGTATCGATTTGAGATTGATTAAACTCATTCAATCCAGCATGCATAATCCCAATTTCTTGAATACCATTAGGGCAAGCTTTCATTTCCTCAAAAACTTCATCATATTTCTTCTGAAGAGATTTTAAACCTCTCCCTTTTTGAACAATCTCAATTTTACCATTAATAACTTCTAAGAACAGTTTGATATTTAATAAATTAGAGAAAGCTCCCATGACACGACTAATACGGCCACCCTTAATTAAATTATCTAAATTTAAAACAGTTAAATATAATTTCGTACGTTGACGAGTACTTTCAATAACTGCTAAAACTTCTTCAGCACTCTTACCTTCTTTTGCAGCTTGAGCAGCTTCACGAACAATAATTCCCATTGAACGAGAAGTGAAGTCTGAATCAACAACCGTTACAGTTGACTCCGTAATATCAGCTGCTTGTCTTGCAGCATTCACAGTTCCACTAATCGAATTCATCAAATGAATCGAAATAATTTCAGAGCCATCTTTTCCTAATTCATCATACAGTTCTACAAAACGACCAATAGAAGGTTGAGCAGTCATTGGTAATTCAGAACTTGCAATCATTTTATTTTTGAATTCTTCTTTTGTAATAGTTTCACCGTCTAAATAATGTTCCTCTTGAATTGTAATATTTAATGGAACTACATGAATATTGAAATCTTGGATTTCTTGTTCGGTTAAATCAGCAGTTGAATCTGTCACTATGATTATACGAGACATGTTGTCACTCCTTTTAACTTAATGTATTTCTATCATAGCATATTTTTTTGTCAAACACCTAGCATTAATATTTTTTACTAAGAATAGCGACTTGTTCTAGCATAGGATTTGTTTGTTTTTAAGGAAATCTATGATAAAATATGAAAGGTTATTAAGTTAAATTTATTGAAAAAGGATGAAATCAATGGACGGAATTTTACCATTATGGAAAGAAAAAGGAATGACTTCATTCGACTGTGTCTTTAAAGTGAGACGCTTATTACAAACAAAAAAAGTAGGGCATTCAGGAACTTTAGATCCAGAAGTAGATGGAGTTTTACCAATTTGTATTGGAAAAGCAACAAAAGTGGTAGAGTATTTATTAGAATCTAATAAAATCTATCAAGGAGAAATCTGTTTAGGAATCTCAACTGAAACAGAAGATGCTCATGGAGAAATCGTGAAACAAGAAGCGATTATGATTCCATTTACAATTGAAGAAATTGATGCCATGATGGAAACTTTCAAGGGAGAAATTATTCAAATCCCTCCAATGTATTCGGCTGTAAAAGTCAATGGTAAAAGACTATACGAATATGCTCGAAAAGGGGAAACTGTAGAACGTCCAGAAAGAAGAGTGAAGATATACGAGTTTAAACGAACTTCGACCCCTGTTTATGATGAAGCTACTAAAACACAAAAATGGAAATTTGAAGTTAGTTGCAGTAAAGGGACTTATGTTCGTACTTTAGCAGTTGATTTAGGAGAAAAACTAGGCGTTCCTGCTCATATGTCTCAATTAACTCGTATTAAAAGTGGACCATTTGTTTCAGAACAATGTGTGACCTTATCACAATTAGAAGCTTTAGTAGAACAAAATCAAACACAATCCATTCTTCGTCCTTTAGAAGAAGTGTTTGAAACATACCCTAAAGTTGATGTACCAGAGGAGTTTATTACAAAAGTTAAAAATGGCGCCATTTTAACAACAGATGAATTACCACAAGTGATAGAACCTTCAACTTTTTATATTGAAGGTGAATTAATAGCCTTATATGGACCTCATCCTGAAAAAAAAGGACTATTAAAACCGATTAAAATGTTTTAAGGAAAGAGAGATAACATGCAAATTATTAAAATCACCCATCCTTATGAGCCTTCTCAAATTGTTCAAGAACCGATTGTATTAGCACTTGGATTTTTTGATGGCATTCATTTAGGACATCAGGAAGTGATTCAACAAGCAAAGGAAAAAGCTCAAGAACTAGGCGTTAAATTAGCGTTAATGTCATTTGACCATCATCCTTCGATTATATTCCAAGGAACACACCCAAACGAATTACAATATCTTTCTCCTTTTGAAAGAAAGGTAGAGTTATTAGAAGAATTTGGCGTAGATATTTTTTACGTTATTGATTTTACAAAAGAATTTGCTTCATTAAGTCCGCAAGAGTTTGTGGATCAATATATGGTTGGGTTAAATGCTGTAACAGTTGTAGCAGGATTTGATTACACGTATGGGAAAAAAGATATTGCGAATATGGAATTATTACCGAAATATGCAAAAGAAAGATTCTCGATTGTAACAATCTCAGAACAACATACTGAAGAAGAAAAAATTGGGTCAACCGCTATTCGACAATATTTAGAAACAGGTCAAATTGAAGAAGCAAATGCACTATTAGGCTATGAATATACGATGATTGGAAAAGTGGTTCATGGTTTTGGACGTGGAAGTGCCTTATTAGGATTTCCAACAGCAAATATTGATGTTTCAACGGATACGTATTTATTGAAAAATGGTGTTTACATTGTAGAAATTCAAGTTGAAGACAAATGGTATCCTGCGATGGCTTCAATTGGCGTGAATCCAACCTTTAATGATGTCACAAAAATTACGATTGAAGTCTATATTTTAGATTTCCAAAGAGATATTTATGAATTCCCAGTAAGAGTAAAATGGTTGCATTATTTACGAGACGAATTAAAATTCGATGGAGTAGAGGCACTGATTGCTCAATTAAAAGAGGATGAATTAAATACTAAAAAATATTTTGAAAAATAATAGGGGAAAAATATGTGGTACTTGAAAAATTTTGACGAATTATCGAAAACAGAAGTCATTGAAATTTATAAAGCAAGAATTCAAACCTTTATTGTGGAACAACAATTAAATTATCAAGAAATTGATGAAATTGATAAAAGAGCGTGGCATTTATTTGAAACAGATGAAACTGGAAAAGTGATTGCCTATTTACGAATTTTCCAAGAAGTAGATGGAGCTCATATCGGACGTGTCCTTGTTGATGAAGCTTATCGTAGACAAGGAAAAGGGACAGCTCTAATGGAAAGAGCGATAGAAATATGTCAAGAATGGTATGTCGATCAGCTGATTATGATTCATGCACAAACGTATTTACAACAGTTCTACGAGTCATTAGGCTTCGAAGTGTGGTCACAACCTTATCAGCTAGTTGGAATTGAACATATGGATATGATTTTAAAATAGGAGGCGTTTGTATGATTACTCGTTACACAAGACCGGAAATGGCTAATATTTGGTCGGATGAAAATCGTTATCGTTGTTGGTTAGAAGTGGAGATTTTAGCTTGCGAAGCTTGGGCAGAATTGGGAGAGATTCCTAAAGTTGATATTCAAAAAATTCGTGATCATGCTAGTTTTTCAGTGGAAAGAATTTTAGAAATTGAAGAAGAAACAAGACACGATGTTGTAGCCTTTACTCGTGCAGTGAGTGAAACTTTAGGGGAAGAACGCAAATGGGTTCACTATGGTTTAACAAGTACGGATGTAGTGGATACTGCCTATGGTTATCAATTAAAACAAGCAAATGATATTTTAAGAAAAGATTTAAGACGTTT
Organism: uncultured Granulicatella sp.; assembly: GCA_963523795.1. Taxonomy (GTDB): domain Bacteria; phylum Bacillota; class Bacilli; order Lactobacillales; family Aerococcaceae; genus Granulicatella. The sequence continues at coordinate 76,494 of CAURER010000001.1, read as the reverse complement.
TCTAGATATTATTCAACAAAAAGCCCTTGAACATAAATATACGGTATGTATGGGTAGAACACATGGAGTTCATGCAGAGCCAACAACTTTTGGGTTAAAATTAGCACTATGGTATTCCGAAATGAAACGAAATATCGAACGCTTCGAGCGTGCTGCCCAAGGGGTAGAAGCTGGTAAAATTAGTGGCGCCGTTGGAACTTTTGCCAATATTCCAACTTCAGTAGAAGCCTATGTATGTGGGAAGTTACAAATTCGCCCTCAAGAAATTTCAACACAAATCTTATCGAGAGATTTACATGCAGATTATATTTCAACGATTGCTTTAATTGCGACTAGTATTGAGAAATTTGCGACTGAAATTCGAGGCTTGCAAAAATCAGAAACACGTGAAGTCGAAGAATATTTTGCAAAAGGTCAAAAAGGATCTTCAGCAATGCCCCACAAGAGAAACCCAATTGGTTCAGAAAATATGGCTGGCTTATCAAGAGTGATTCGTGGACATATGGTAACAGCGTATGAAAATGTCAATTTATGGCATGAAAGAGATATTTCGCATTCTTCAGCAGAACGAATTATTATTCCAGATAGCACGATTTTATTAAATTATATGTTAAATCGTTTTGGAAATATTGTTAAGAACTTAACGGTATTTCCTGATCGAATGCTTAAAAACATGGATGCAACATTTGGATTAATTTATAGCCAACGAGTTTTATTAAAATTAATCGATAAAGGATTAAGCCGTGAAGAAGCTTATGATTTAGTACAACCATGTACAGCATTAGCTTGGGATGAGCAACGTTCATTCAGAGAAATTATTGAGAACCACGAAGAAATTATGTCACATTTAAGTGCAGAAGAGTTGAATGATGCCTTTGATTATCACTATCATATTCGACAAGTTGATGAAATTTTCCACAGAGTTGGACTTGACTAGTGCATTTTTCTAAAAAATATGGTATAAACGTATAGTAAACAAAATATGAAGGAGAGTTAACATGATTAACGTAAGTGATTTAAAAGCAGGAATGACTTTCATTCTTGATGGAAAATTAATTAAAGTGTTGGAAATCAGCCACCACAAACCAGGTAAAGGAAATACTGTAATGCGTATGAAAATCCGTGACGTTCGTAACGGATCAACAGTAGATACTACAATGAGACCTGATGAAAAAGTAGAACGTGCACACATCGATACTAAAGACGTTCAATACTTATACAGCCAAGACAACGTTGGTGTATTCATGGACTTAGAAAGCTATGAACAATATGAAATTCCAGAAGAAACAATCGAAAACGAATTGAAATACATTTTGGAAAACATGGAAGTTAAAATCCAATTCTACGGAACAGAAGTAATTGGGGTTTCATTACCTTCAACAGTTGTGTTACAAGTAACAGAAACTCAACCATCAATCAAAGGTGCTACTGTTACAGGTTCTGGTAAACCAGCAACTATGGAAACAGGATTAGTCGTAAACGTTCCAGACTTCATCGAAGCTGGCGAGTACTTAGAAGTAAACACTTCAGAAGGTACATACGTACGTCGTGCAACTAAATAATGAATGAAATGAAGAATAACAGTTTGCATTTGCGAGCTGTTATTTTTTTGTTGAAATAGATGTAGAATTTCCATCTGTTTGTGATAAAATGATGAAAATGTAATCAAATATGAGTAGTGGATGTGAAGTTATGAATCAATACGGTTATTTACTAAAAACTTTAAGAAAAGAAAAAGGAGTTTCTCAATCTGATTTATCAGATGGAATTTTATCCAAAAATCATTTATCAAAAATTGAACGTGGTGAAAATGATATATCTTTTCAAACTTTATTGAAACTATTAGATAGATTAAATATTTCACTTTTTGAATTTGAATTACTCTTAGATAAGACTCAAGACAACCAATCTACTTTTTTAAAAGACTTATCTATTGCAGTAGCCAATAATGATTTGTACTTATTAAATGAATTATTAACTCGGGAAATTGAATTAAAAAGTAAATCAAATAATATTCGACATAAACATAATGTCATTCTATTAAAGGCTTATATCGATAAATTTTCTAATACTGCATTTAATCATCATGATATTCAGGAAATTATTCAGTATATCTTAACTGTTGATGAGTGTGGACGATATGAAATTAGTTTAATTGGTAATTTTGTAGGATTTATGTCATCAGATATGAGACACAAATTAGTGAAAATGATGAATCGAAAAAGTCAATTATTTTATTCGGATAAAAATTATACAGAGATTTTTTCTCGAATTTTATTGAATGTTTGTTATGCAGATTTGAAGGATAAAAATTTTAATTCTGCAATAGAAGTCATAGATATCATTGAAAAGCATTTAAATAATACAGAATTATATTATGAAAAAAATCAATGTAAATTTTTCAAAGGACTCTATTTAATTGGTACAAAAAATAGAGATGAAGGAGAGAAATTATGTAAGAAGTGTATCGAATATTTCTATTTCATGAATGATATTTCAAAAGCTATTGAACATCAGAAAGTATTGAAGAAGTTTATGGAAGAGAATGCTTAAGTTCTTTATCCATAAATTTGATTGTTCTATACTCTTTATTTTAATAAATGTTAAAATTTAATTGTAAATAAAATCCTTATGAGAAAGAAGAGTTATTTTATGGGAAAATTTAAAGAGTATTCATCATTCTTATTGCATTCTAAATGGTTCTTACTTATAACAGCTACAAATATTATTATCGTTTTCTTGGCATATTTTACTGAATACTTTAAGAATCGAATTCCTAATCAAATTTATTTTCAAATATTTTACATGGTTTTTGTGATATATAGATACAATAAAGCGAAAAAGAAACAAGATAATAAAAAGTAAATCTTAAGATAAAAGAAATACGCTTCAGTTTCCATTTCAACCATCCTATGTTACACTAGCAAAAAGTGTTAAAGAGGTGATAGAGATGAAAATTGCAGTGATGGGTGGAACTCCTGTTGATTCAAGATTAGGAAAGGAATTATTAGAAAAGCATGGCTTTGTCGATATTTTGCCAGTTCCTATTTCGAATAATCCGATTGAACAAACAACTTTTCAATCTTCATCTAGTGAATATCGAATGACTTTTATGAGAGAAAAGGTTGAAGAACTTCGAGCTGAATATGATGCCATTTTCGTTTATTGTAATTCTCTTAGTTCGGTAGTAGATTTTGATCAATTATCGCAGGAGTATGAGATGCCAATGATTACGCCAATGCAAATGTATCGTCAATTAGCAATGGATTATCAACAAGTGGCTGTAATAGCAGCAAACTCTCATGGATTAATGGGAGTGGAGAATAATTTATATAAAGCAAATCCAAGTTTACAAGTAATCGGAATTACGTTACTTGAATTAGTTAAATCCATTGAAGCTAATCTTACGCCAAAAGAAATTGCAACAAAGTTTGACTTTAGTAGTTTATTTTCATTTTTTAATGGAAGCAATGTAGAAGCAGTTATTTTAGGATGTACTCATTTTCCGTATATCAAAGAAGAATTAGAAAGTTTGACCAACCTCCCAATTATTGACGTAGGAGAATACATGGTCAAAACATTAAAAGAGAAGTTAAAGTGAAAATTACAGATTTTTTTAAAATTACATGACTAAAATGTAGTAGCAAAATAAGGGAAAAATTAAGACTACAGGCTTAATTTTTAGCAATGAGACAGCGTTAGCTGGCTGCTTGCGACCTTGCTACTACATATATTAGTCAAAATAATTTTAATATTTTAAGGCTATGTAAAGGAGAAATCCCGATACATAGCCTTTTTTATTATATAAAAAATATTTTTAAAATCAGACTAAAGTCCGAGTGTTTTATTATTGACTTACTTTGACCAATATGATAAATTATACATGTGGTTAGCACTCGTCTTAGTCAAGTGCTAAAGAGAGGTGACCAAAATGTTAACCGATAGACAATTGCTAATCTTACAATCGATTATTCAACTATATACGGAAACATTAGAACCAGTTGGATCAAAAAAGTTGATGCAGCAAACAGGTTTAGCAGTTAGCTCTGCAACCATTCGAAATGAAATGATGAAGTTAGAAGAGATGGGCTATCTTGAAAAGAACCATACCTCTTCAGGACGAGTTCCATCGAATCAGGGGTATCGATATTATTTAGATAATATTTTACCTGTTCAAAACAGTCCAGTTTCATTAAGCATTCGAAATCAAATCCGTGAAATTTTCCAACAATCGACCATGGAAATACAAGATGTCTTTAAAGTTTCAGCAGATATTTTGTCGACACTAACGAATTATACAACGATTTCCATTGGACCCGAAGTAAGAAGTGCTACATTATCTGGATTTCGACTTGTTCGACTAGGGATAAACCAAGTAATGGCGATTTTAGTCATGAGCAATGGTTTAGTTGAGAATAAAGTTTACTCGATTCCAAGTGCGATTGATGATTCCGACTTAGATAAAGTCGTTCGAATTATTAATGAGGAATTGATTGGCTTGCCACTAGAAACAGTTCTCCAACGTTTGAAGTCTGATTTACCAGCTTTAATGAATCGATATATGAATTCTCAAATTCAAATTGTTAAAGTGATTCAAGATATGATGAACCAATTTGAACAAGATAGACTCCATGTTGCAGGAAGAAGATATTTATTAAACTACTTCGACTCACATGCCAATGTCCATCATTTAAAAGAAATCTATCGATTAATGGATGACCAATCGAAGATGCACGAATTAGTGATGGCTTCTAATCGAGATATCCAAATTCGTTTAGGGTCTGAGATGAATGATCCATTATTAGGAGAATTTAGTATTATTACAGCAAGCTATGAAACTCCAAAACACGATAAAGGAATCATTGCTTTATTAGGACCTAAAAATATGCCGTATTCGAATGTCCTATCGATTGTCAAAGGATTACAAGAAGAGCTCACAACAACGATGGAGCAATATTATAAAAATTTATAAAAGGAGATGGAAGCTTGGAAACAAATGAAGAAAAAGACGTTCAACAAACTCAAGAAGTAGAAGAAGAGAAATCTCCTGAAACAGAAGAGTTTCAAGAAACTGTCGAAGAAACCGAAGAAGTTGAACCTTCTGTTGAAGAAAAATTACAACAAGAAGTTTCTCAATTAAATGACCAAGTATATCGCTTATCTGCAGAAATTGCGAATATTCAAAAAAGAAATGCAAAAGAAAGACAAGATGCAGCGAAGTATCGTAGTCAATCTTTAGCACAAAACTTATTGAATGTTATTGATAATCTAGAAAGAGCGATTGCCTCACCTAGTGAATCAGAAGAAGCGAAAAATCTTAAAAAAGGGATTGAAATGGTATATGAAGGTTTCTTATATGCCTTAAAAGAAGAAGGTATTGAAGAAATAGAAGCATTAAATCAACCATTCGACCCTAATAAACATCACGCTGTTCAAGCGATTCCAGCTGAAGAAGGACAAGAAAGTGATGTTGTTGTTCAAGTATTTCAAAAAGGCTATATGTTGAAAGACCGTGTTTTAAGACCAGCAATGGTTATCGTCTCTCAATAAGCCAACTAAAAAATATTAAATTATAGGAGTGTATGAATTATGAGTAAAATTATTGGTATTGACTTAGGAACTACAAACTCAGCAGTTGCTGTATTAGAAGGAAATGAATCTAAAATTATTCCAAACCCAGAAGGAAACCGTACAACACCATCTGTTGTAGCGTTCAAAAATGGTGAAATTCAAGTAGGGGAAGTTGCAAAACGTCAAGCTGTAACAAACTTAAACACTATTTCATCTATTAAACGTCATATGGGTGACGCATCATATAAAGTTGAAATCGAAGGCAAACAATATACACCACAAGAAATTTCAGCTATGATCTTACAATACTTAAAAGGCTATGCTGAAGAATATTTAGGAGAAAAAGTTGAAAAAGCAGTTATTACTGTACCAGCTTACTTCAATGACGCTCAACGTCAAGCAACTAAAGATGCAGGACGTATCGCAGGTTTAGAAGTAGAACGTATCGTTAACGAACCAACTGCAGCAGCTTTAGCATATGGTTTAGATAAAGTAGACCACGAAGAAAAAATCTTAGTATTCGACTTAGGTGGTGGTACATTTGACGTATCTATCTTAGAATTAGGAGATGGCGTATTCGACGTATTATCAACAGCAGGAGACAACCACTTAGGTGGGGATGACTTCGATAACAAAATTATTGAATTTTTAGTTGCTGAATTTAAACGTGACAACGGTATTGATTTATCACAAGATAAAATGGCAATGCAACGTTTGAAAGATGCTGCTGAAAAAGCTAAAAAAGATTTATCAGGTGTAACTTCAACACAAATCAGTTTACCATTCATCACTGCTGGTGAAGCTGGACCATTACACTTAGAAGTAACATTAACTCGTGCTAAATTTGATCAATTAACATTAGATTTAGTTGAACGTACAAAAGAACCAGTTCGTCGTGCATTAAGTGATGCAGGATTATCAGCAAGCGAAATCGACCAAGTAATCTTAGTAGGTGGATCAACTCGTATTCCAGCAGTAGTAGAAGCTGTTCGTAAAGAAACTGGTAAAGAACCAAATAAATCAGTAAACCCTGACGAAGTAGTAGCGATGGGTGCTGCAATCCAAGGTGGAGTTATCTCAGGTGATGTGAAAGATATCGTATTATTAGACGTTACTCCATTATCATTAGGAATTGAAACTATGGGTGGTGTATTTACTAAATTAATCGACCGTAATACAACAATTCCAACAAGCAAATCACAAGTGTTCTCAACTGCAGCAGATAACCAACCAGCAGTAGATGTTCACGTATTACAAGGGGAACGTCCAATGGCAGCAGACAACAAAACTTTAGGTCGCTTCCAATTAACAGATATCCCAGCTGCACCTCGTGGTGTGCCACAAATCGAAGTAACATTCGATATCGATAAAAACGGTATTGTAAATGTTCGCGCTAAAGACTTAGGTACTGGTAAAGAACAAACAATCACTATTAAATCTTCATCAGGTTTATCTGACGAAGAAATCGAACGCATGGTAAAAGATGCTGAAGCGAATGCTGAAGCAGATAAAAAACGTAAAGAAGAAGTAGATTTACGTAATGAAGTAGATCAATTAATCTTCACTGTTGATAAAACATTGAAAGATTTAGAAGGCAAAGTAGATGCTGAAGATGTTAAGAAAGCTGAAACAGCTCGTGATGAATTAAAAGCAGCTGTTGAAGCTAATGACTTAGAAGCAATGAAAGTTAAACGTGACGCTTTAAATGAAGTTGTTCAAAACTTATCTGTAAAATTATATGAACAAGCTGCAGCAGCTAGCCAAGCAGCTCAAGGAGCAGCAGGTGCTGAACAAGCAAGCTCTCAACCACAAGATGGCGTAGTAGATGCTGACTTCGAAGAAGTAAAAGACTAATATAGAGCAAGTAAGAGTGGGAGAACTTCTTCCACTCGCTCTTTTGTAGAATGATATGATAAGGAGGGATAATGGTGGCAAAACGTGATTTATATGAAGTACTCGGAGTCTCCAAAGATGCCTCCGATGCAGATATTAAACGAGCTTATCGTAAATTATCCAAACAATACCATCCAGATATTAATAAAGAAGCTGGAGCAGAAGAAAAATTTAAAGAAATAGCAGAAGCTTATGAAATTTTAAGCGACAGTCAAAAACGTGCGGCGTATGATCAGTATGGTCATGCTTCATACGATCCAAACTCAGGATTTTCTGGTGGCGGTTTTGGTGGCTTTGGAGGATTCGGAGGACAAGGATTCTCTGGAAGTTATACAGGTGGATTCGAAGATATTTTCGATTCTTTCTTTGGTGGCGGCGGAGCTCGTCGTGGAAATCGTGCCAATATGCCACGCCAAGGGGCAGATTTACAATATGTCATGGACTTAACATTTGAAGAAGCGATTTTTGGTAAAGAAGAAGTGATTCATTACCATCGTAATGCAGAATGTGAAACTTGCCATGGTTCTGGAGCAAAACCTGGTACAGACCCTGTAACATGTTCTAAATGTCATGGAGCAGGTGTAATCAATGTTGAAAGAACCACACCATTTGGTCGAATGATGTCTCAAACAACATGTGATGTCTGTGGTGGTACTGGTCAAGAAATCAAAGAAAAATGTGAAACTTGTCATGGTCACAAACATGTAGAAGAAACACATAAAGTGAAAGTGAAAGTCCCTGCCGGTGTTGAAAATGGAAACCAAATGCCATTACGTGGACAAGGGGAAGCTGGAGTAAATGGCGGCCCTTATGGTGACTTATATGTGATTTTCCGTGTTGGTAAGAGCGATACATTTGAACGTGAAGGGGCAGATATTTTCTATGAACTTCCAATCAACTTTGCTCAAGCTGCATTAGGAGATGAAGTAGATGTTCCAACGGTTCACGGCAAAGTAAAATTAAAAGTTCCTGCGGGAACTCAATCTGGTACGGTTCTTCGTTTAAGAGGAAAAGGTGCACCTAGACTTCGTGGTGGCGGAATGGGTGATCAACATGTAACGGTACGTGTTGTAACGCCTAAGCATTTAACAGATAAACAACGTGAGGCGATGCAGATTTTCGCTAAAGAAGCGGGTACTCATGTTGAAGCAGAAGGCAATTTCTTCGATAAAATGAAGGATGCGTTTAAGGAGAGTTTTAAATAATTTAATAATTTTTCGAATGACTTCCTAATTATAGTAGTAAAGGACGGCAGCAGACCTGCGGTCTCATGCCTAAACTTTGAGCCTAAGGTCTCAAAGTTTCCTGTGATATAAGCCAGACAGGCTTATATTACTCATACTACTATAGGAAGTCTTCAGTTTTTTATGTGACCATATGAGTGTCCGTATATAATTGAATGACTTCCTGATTATAGTAGTAAAGGACGGTAGCAGTCTCGCAAATTTTGCAAGTCTCATGCCTAAGCACACTACTATAGGGAGCCTTCTTTTTTTGCATAAATTTTCTTTTTTCATTGATTTTCTGAAATTATTCTGAAGTTGTTACTCTACAATACATTTATAAAGAGTATGAGGAGTGATTTTATGGAAAATAGTATTGAAATTAAGAATTTATGTAAAGGATATGGAAATACGACCATATTAGACGATATCAATTTTGTAGCAAAGGAAGGGAGAGTTACTGCTTTTTTAGGTCCCAATGGAGCAGGGAAAAGTTCTACCTTACGAATATTATTAGGATTAGATCAAGCTACTTCTGGTAGAGCAATCATTGCAGGGAAAAACTATAAGGATATCCGTAATCCTTTATTTGTTGTAGGAGCAACTTTTGATGGGTTAGGTTCACCAAGTGATCGAACGGTTTATCAACATTTAAGAATCGTAGCAGCTAGCAATGGAATTGAGAAAAGTAGAATTAACGAAGTACTAATAATAACGGATATTGTCCACAAAAAGAATGAGTCTATTGGACATTTATCTCTTGGTGAAACACAAAGGGTTAGTCTTGCAACAGCATTACTTGGAAATCCACAGTTTCTAATATTGGATGAACCGACAAATGGGTTAGATCCTAGTGGCATTCGTTGGTTAAGAAATTTTTTAAAGGAACAATCTAAAAAAGGAAAGACGATCTTATTATCCTCACATATTTTGTCAGAAGTTGAAGCAGTGACAGATGATGTAGTATTCATTCATAAAGGGAAAATTATTGCGAATGGTGAATTAAAGAACATCATGAAGAATGCTGCAACTTTAGAAGAAGTCTTTTTCAACTTGATTCAAGAAGGAGGAAAAGAAGATGAAGTTATTTTATAGTGAATTATTAAAGATTAGCTATTCAAAACTTTTCAAGATTGTTTTGTTATTAATCTTTATCGTACAACCATTTTTCGCTTATCTCGGAACAAAGGCTGTCTTAGAGTTTGGTTTACAAGCAACTCCCGAGAATACACCTATATTAGCAGAAGCAATACCTCCAATTGAATATTTAGGATTTGATACAGTTATGCTAGGGCTGATGCCGATGATTATTTTGGGAGCTGTTTATGGTGGTAGTGAGTTTAAAAACCATCAATTGCGAACAACTTTACTAGCCAATAGTGATAAGAAGAGTTTATACTTTTTTAAATTGATGACGTTAACATTTTTATCACTTGTCCTTTCATTTCTATCGATTATAGTCACAATTGAAGTGACTCATGTTACATTAGGGAATTTAGGACTAAGTGTCTTATTAAGTTCGAAAGTTTGGTACTTTATTTTATTTGCGACACTAGCATGGGTAAGTCTTACGATTTTATCTTACTTTATGGCTTTTCTATTTCGTACAGCCATTGTTCCCTTATTATTTTTAATTCCTCAAGTTTATAATGTTGGAGAATTTCTCTCTACTCATTTTAAATGGGGGAAGGTTCTTCCTGTTGCACTTGGAAATCATTTAATTGCATCATCGAATACTAAATTTTCACCTCATCCATTTTGGACGCTCACTTTATTATGTATTTGGCTGTTCATTTTTGGAGTAATAGCATATTTCCAATTTGAAAAAAGTGATGTAGGAGGGAAATATTAATGCTACGAAATCAGATAAAAAGTGAATTTTTCAAACTAATTTATCATAAAGGATTATTGCTTACTTTAGTATTTTCTATTTTATTTGTATTAGCAATGTTACTGGCATTAAATCCATCTGCTTCAATGATTAATCGAGATTTTATAGTGACACAGTTTTTACAAAGTATTTATTTAGTTCAAACAATTTTTGCAGTTTTTTCTGCAGTGTTTTGGGGAAGAGAGTTTCTAAAAAGTACGTTAAGAACTAGTTTATTAGCAAATCCTAGTCGTTTAAAATTCTTTTGTATGAAGTCAGTTGTAACTTTGTTCTCTATTTTATGTTGTTTTTGTATAGCCATTGGAATAGGGATTGGCTTAGTATCATTCTATTTTAAATTTCAACTGAATCTTGAATTTGTTCGTCAGCTATTATTGAAACTTATTCCACCTATGTTAGCAACGATTCAAATTAGTATGATTACATTATGCCTAACGATACTCATGGAATCGATGTTCTCTTCTTTAACAATTGTATTATCCATGCTGTTAGGACTAGGGCAGCTATTATTACAATATTCTTCTAGGATGAATGTACTCCCTGTATTAGCTACTATGAATAGTTTTTCAATCAATGAAATTTCTATTTATCCAAACGTTACAGAAGGGATTTTCATTCAAACAGTATGGATGATCTTTTTTGTCGGATTAGCCTATTACCATTTGCATCGAAAGAGTGTAAAATGAAAGCAAAATCAGTCTAAGATTGGAGTGTTGGGGTATGTCGTATAAAATACTAGTAATTGATGATGACGAAAGTGTATTAAGATTAATCAAAAATATATTATTGTTAAATGATTATGAAGTTACTACTAGGAATGGTATTGAAGATGTAAATATCTGTGACTTTGTTGACTTTGATTTAATATTACTAGATATTATGATGCCACTAGATGGAATAACGATTTGTAATGAAATTAGAGAACAGATTAAAGCTCCAATTATTTTTATCACAGCTAAAGATATGGAGGAAGATTTAATTAATGGATTATTAGCGGGAGCAGATGACTATATTACTAAACCCTTCTCAGTAAATGAGTTTTTAGCAAGAATTAAAATGCATCTTAGACGTGAAGAACGAAATAGACAAACGGTCAAACGATTAGAATTTGGTTCGATTTCAATTGATATGAATTTAAAAACAGTTTTTGTTGAGGAAAATGAAATCAAACTAACTAACCGTGAATTTATGATTATACAGTTATTAGCTACTCAAACCTCAAGAATATTTACCATTGAAGAAATTTATACTGTTGTCTATCCTAACAGTTCTAATACTCAATTTCGTTCTATTTCTGAATATATGTATCAAATACGTTCAAAATTCAAACCGTATCATTTAAATCCAATCGAAACAATGAGAGGAGGCGGGTATAAATGGATAATAAAATAAGCTTTAACCAACTTGTTCAAAAGACTTGTCTTAAAATTATAGTGGAGTTTGTCATTGCTATCTTAGTGTTATACCTGCTTCCATTATTGTCTATTTCTATTAAAGTACCAGGTGAAGAAACAGCTTATCCTGTATTTTTAAATATTTTTTCTTGGATCTATATCTGTATTGCTTTATTAGTGATTGTTAGTTTGAATATGCGACAATTACTATTAAAAATTCATAAAGAGATGAACATCGTTTACCATCAATCCATGTGGTTAGAATCAACTAATTTAACAGATTCATTAACGATTTTAGAATTTATTGAGACAAATCAAAAAATTAATCACATGCAACAACAAATTGAAGGGATGCTTGAAAAGGAACGCCAACAAAAGGAAGCATTAGCGTTTAAAGTGTCAGCAGCTTCCCATGATTTAAAAACACCATTAACAGTCATTCAAGGAAATTCTGAACTGTTATCTCAATCAGCTATTGAAGGGAAATATCTTCCCTATATTCAAGATATTCATATAGCAAGCAATCGTATGATTGAGTATATTAATCGATTACTCCTGTATTCGAAAACGTTCTATGAGAATGAAAATGAATGGAATGAGTATTCCTTACAAGATGTGATTGAATCTATTGATCAAGAAATTCATTATATGCTGAAAGACAAAAGCATTGTTACATTCCAATATGATGAACAGATAGATAAAAATACTACAATATATCTTCATTTGAATTATGTATTAAGAGCAGTAATGAATATGATGCAGAATGCACTGGAATATAGTCAGGCAGATAAAAAAGCAATTAAAGTTGATTTAAAATTTGAATATCAGCAATTAGTGATTAGTATTTGGAATAATGGTGCGCATTTAACTGAAGAAACATTAAAGAATGCTGATTCATTATTTTACCGGAAAGATAAAAATCGCAATCTGAATGATGCGCATTTTGGAATAGGATTAGCATTTGTTAAAAGAGTGTCAGAATTACATCATGGAACTTTAGAAATTAAAAATGAAGATTATGGAGTGAAAGTAACGATAAGTATTTGTATGCGATTGAGTAAAAAGTAGTAAGGTAAATTTTTGAGGCTGATTTAAAATTAATTTTTTCACAAACGTGTTGTATTTCACTAAAATTTCCATATAATTATAATTAGAAAGAGGATAGCGTTTTCAAAGTTTGTTTTAAGAATTACTTATCAAGAGAATGATTAGGGGAAGTTAACAATGAAATGGTGTAAAAATGTAAAATTTGTTTTATTAGTATTACTTGTCTGTGCGGTTGCTCTTTTTTCGAGTTGTTCTAAAGAAGTAAAATATGCTATAAATCCTTATACGAACCTAACAGTTGATCCTGAAAATAATGAGAGTGATGAATTATTGTTTGAACGTTTAAAAGAAGTAGAAGCAGATTATATAGAAGAAGCAAAGAATGTATTTTTAACTTTCTATCATAAAGAAGAAAAGGAACAATTAGTGGATAAGACGATAACTATTCGTGAACCGTATACTCTTTTTACTCCACGTGACGATTTTAATAAAGAAGCTCTTCACTTTACGGTGTATGTTGATGAAAAACCTTATGCTCATATTGGTATTTTAAAAAAATATAGTAATGGAACGTTTTCTGCCTCATTTATGGAAGAGAAAACTTACCCAAATAGATTTCCGATGAAACATGGGTGTTATCGTTTTACATCGAGTGATAATGGAATGCATATTGAATCTGTGAAGTATGATTCTACAAAGGAATATGGAAATTTGAATAACGTAGTTTATACTTTTGATCCAACAGAACTTTAATATATTTCGAATGACTTCCTAATTATAGTAGTAAAGGACGGCAGCAGCCTCGCAAAATTTGCGAGTCTCATGCCTAAAAATCGAGCCTTGGTCTCGATTTTCCCTAGTAACAGTAGTCACTTTGGCTACTGTTACGCTTACTACTATAGGAAGTCTTCTGTTTTTTACGTGATCTAATGTGAGTCCGTATATAATCGAATGACTTCTTGTTATAGTAGTATTAGGACGGCAGCAGACTTGTGGAACGAGTCTCATGTCTAAACTTTGAGCCTAGGGTCTCAAAGTTTCCTGTAATATAAGCCAGAAAGGCTTATATTACTCATACTACTATAGGAAGTCTTCTGTTTTTTACGTGACCAGATGAGAGTCCGTATATAATCGAATGACTTTCTGTCATACTAGTCTCCTTTGTTCATCGTATACTTTTTCAAGTAAATTTATCTTCCAAACAACAGAGATATCTTGAGGGTATCTCTTTTTTTATATTGCTAAAATATGGTATACTACTAATAGTATGTTTACAGAATGGAGTGATAAACGATGGATATGTCCAAAATTATTGAACAAATGGTGGAATCTAAAGATGTCAAAAGAATTAGGGAATTATTCAACCAGAATTATCCAATCGATATTGCTCTAGGATTGGAAGAAGTAACCGATGAAGTACTCAAAAACTTTATGTATACTATCTCCAACACACGACTAGCTTCTATTTTGGAAGTTAGTGATCCCGAACTTCAAATTCGAATGTTAGAAAAATTACCTTTCCGACGTGTAGGATTATTATTCCAACAAATGTCCAATGACGATGTCGTGGATATTTTAGGAAATCTGCCAATTGGAATTCGTAAAAAATATTTGAATATGATGAAGGGTTCTTCTCAAGATGAAATTCAAACAATGTTAAAATATCCTCAAGATTCTGCCGGGGGGATTATGACGACAGAATTTATTTCCGTGAAGGAACATTTAACCGTTGAAGAAACATTGACGAAGTTAAGAGAAATTTCTCCAAATACAGAAATCATTCATACAATTTTTGTGACAACATTCCAAAATCAATTAATTGGTTGGATTGATATTCGTGACTTATTTACAAATGAATTAGATGTCAGTTTACATGATTTAATGCATACCAATATTATTTCTGTAGTTCCAGAAGAAGACCAAGAAGAAGTAGCTCGTCTATCTTCAAAATATGACTTATCAGTTGTACCCGTAGTTAGTACAAAGGGCGTTTTAATTGGGATTATTACAATTGATGATATCGTCCACGTTCTTCAAGAAGAGCATCATGAAGATATGCTTTTAATTAGCGGGGTTGAAGGGTCAGAAAGAATTGGTGGACCATTTATTGAATCGATTAAAAAACGAACACCTTGGTTATTAATTAATTTAATTACAGCCTTTATGGCTTCAGCTGTTGTTGGGATGTTCCAATCAACGATTGAACAAGTCGTTGTTCTTGCAGTTGCCATGCCGATTATTACGGGGATGGGAGGAAACTCAGCATCTCAAACTTTAGCTCTAGCAATTCAAGAAATTGCATTAGGACAATTATCATTGGAAAAAGATAAAAAGTATGTTTGGAATGAAATTGTTTTAGGCTGTATGAATGGACTTATTACCGGAGTTGTAGCTGCAATTGCACTATATATACCTTATCAAAACTTTTATTTATCGATTATTGTAGTTTTAGCGATGGCTATGAATTTAATGGTGGGAGCAATTTTTGGATTCTTTGTACCTTTAGTATTAAAAGCAATGAAATTAGACCCAGCCATTTCATCAACCATCTTTGTAACAACGGCGACAGACGTTCTAGGATTTTTCTTTTTCCTAGGAATTGCACAAGTCTTTTTACCGTTATTAATTTAGACATGAAGGAGATTATGAATGAATTTAGAAGAAATGAGAAAACGACAAGAGCGCATCAGAAACTTCTCGATTATTGCGCATATTGACCATGGAAAGTCAACTTTAGCAGACCGTATTTTACAAGCAACAGATACTGTAGCAGACCGTGAAATGCAAGATCAATTATTAGACTCTATGGACTTAGAACGTGAACGTGGAATTACGATTAAATTAAATGCGGTGGAATTAACGTATGATGCCAATGATGGAACAGAGTACATTTTCCACTTAATTGATACTCCAGGACACGTGGACTTTACGTATGAAGTGAGTCGTAGCTTGGCAGCCTGTGAAGGAGCGATTCTTGTAGTAGATGCTGCACAAGGGATTGAAGCTCAAACATTAGCGAATGTGTATTTAGCAATTGATAATGACTTAGAAATCGTTCCAGTTATTAATAAAATTGACTTACCTGCTGCGGATCCTGAACGTGTTCGTACAGAAATTGAAGATGTTATTGGAATTGATGCTAGTGAAGCTGTTCTAGCAAGTGCTAAAGTGGGGATTGGGATTCCAGAAATTTTAGAACAAATCGTACAAAAAATTCCTGCACCAACGGGTGATTTAGAAGCTCCATTACAAGCATTGATTTTCGACTCAGTTTATGATGCTTACCGTGGGGTAGTCTTAAATGTACGTATTCAAAATGGGATTGTAAGACCTGGTGACAAGATTCAATTAATGAGTAACGGAAAAACATTTGATGTGGTTGATGTGGGTATTTTCTCTCCAAAACCAATTAGTCGTGATTACTTAATGGTTGGGGATGTAGGGTATATTACCGCTTCTATTAAAACAATTCAAGATACTCGTGTAGGGGATACTGTTACATTAGCGAACAATCCAGCAAGTGAACCTTTATCAGGTTACCGTAAAATGAATCCAATGGTTTATTGTGGTTTGTATCCAATTGATTCTTCTAAATATAATGATTTACGTGATGCATTAGAAAAATTACAATTAAATGATGCTGCATTACAATTCGAAGCAGAAACTTCTCAAGCGTTAGGCTTTGGTTTCCGTTGTGGATTTTTAGGGTTGCTGCATATGGACGTTATTCAAGAACGTTTAGAACGTGAATTTGATTTAGACTTAATTACAACAGCTCCATCGGTAATTTACCATGTTCAAAAGACAGATGGAACAGAAGTAGTAGTTTCTAACCCTGCTGAAATGCCAGATCAATCAAGTGTTCAATCGATTCAAGAACCTTATGTAAAAGCTTCTATTATGGTACCAAATGAATATGTCGGAAGTGTAATGGATATTTGCCAACGTAAACGTGGAACTTTCGTCACAATGGATTACTTAGATGAATATCGTGTTAATGTGATTTACGAAATGCCTCTATCTGAAATTATTTTTGATTTCTTTGATTCATTGAAATCAAGTACTAAAGGATATGCATCATTAGATTATGATTTAATCGGCTATCGTGAAAGTAAACTAGTGAAGATGGATATTATGTTAAATGGTGAAGTAGTCGATGCCTTAAGTATTATCGTTCATAAAGATTTTGCTTATAATCGTGGTAAAGCTATTACTGAGAAATTAAGAACATTAATTCCTCGTCAACAATTTGAAGTGCCAATTCAAGCAGCAATTGGAAACAAAATTTTATCTCGTACAAACATTAAAGCATTACGTAAAAACGTATTGGCGAAATGTTATGGTGGGGACGTTTCTCGTAAACGTAAGTTATTAGAGAAACAAAAAGAAGGTAAGAAACGTATGAAACAAGTGGGATCTGTTGAAGTACCACAAGAAGCATTCATGTCGGTGCTTAACCTTAACGAAGAAGAAAAATAGTATTTTTAAAAGACTTTTTACTGTAGTAAAAGGACGCAAGCAGCCAGCTAAAGCTGTCTCATTGCTAAAACTTGAGCCTAAGGTCTCAAGTTTTCCTGTAATATAAACCTGAAAGGCTTATATTACTAATACTACGGTAAAAAGTTATTTGTGTTTTGCCATTCTTTTATGAATTAGCGTATAGATGACTTCTTTTACTCGTGCTACAATTGAAAGTTTTTTTGTTTACCATTCATTAATGATAGTATGTTATACTAATACTAACGTTCTAGGGAAGGAGTTTGATGGGATGGAAATCGATCCATTTAAAGAATACTTAAAAGAATCAGAGCCAGATAAAAAGAATAAAGTCTATGCATGGCGCACTGCTATTGGTTTACAAGATGTTGATGGATTAAAACCATCTCAATATTTAATCGAAACTGCTACTCAGAACATTGAAGGTCACATTACAATTGAAGAAGCAATAGATAGAATTGACTCCTATTATGAGGAAAAAGAAGTTCACTCAACTGAAAGCGAACGTACAGAAGAAGCTGATAAAGTAGCAACTCGAATTGCACAAATTCTTTCAGAAACGGCATTTTCATTTACGCCGCAGGAATATATTTCTATTCATCGGAAATTATTCCAAGGAATCTATGCGCATGCAGGTAAGATAAGAGAGTATAATATTACGAAAAAAGAATGGGTATTAGATGGAGATACCATCATGTATGGAAGTGCTTCTGAATTAGAAGCAACTCTTGAATATGATTTTTCAAGAGAAAGAGAGTTTAGTTATAAAGGTTTGACGATGGAGGAAATTATTCATCATTTAGCAGTGTTTATTTCCAGATTATGGCAAATTCATATTTTTGGAGAAGGAAATACAAGAACGACTGCTGTATTCTTTATTAAGTATTTAAGAACTCTTGGGTTTGCTGTGACGAATGAGAGTTTTGCAGAACATTCTTGGTATTTTAGAAATGCACTCGTTCGTGCGAATTATATGAATTTACCAAAAGGAATTTATGAAACGACGGAGTATCTAGAGTTATTTCTTAAGAATTTATTGTTGAATGAGAATCATCCGTTATCCAATCGTGATCTTAGAATTCATGACTAATATGATAATTACACTAATAGCGATAAAGTTTTTCGGAACTTATCTAAAACATCGGACTTAAAACACCGATGTTTTTTTAATGCCAAAAATCACACAACCTATTTAAAAATATTTTTAAATAACTCTTGCATTTTAATTACAGTAGGAGTATTATCTATTTAAAGAAAATTTTAAATAGAAAGAGATGAGTATATGTCAGTTAATGATATTTTGTCTGCATTATCGGATGAAAACCGTCGTAAGATATTAGAAATTTTACGACAGGGACGAACGAATACAGGAGACTTAGCACAGAGCTTACAAATCACACCGCAAGCATTGTCGTATCATTTAAAAAAGTTAAAACAGGCGGATTTAATTTATGAAACAAAGGAAAAAAACTTCATATATTATGAATTAAATTTAACCGTTTTAGAAGAGGCAATCATTTGGATGAATTCAATTATTGGAGGAAATTAATATGTTAGTAGAACAAAGAAAAATTTATTTATTAGATGTCATTTTAACTTTTTTACCGATTTTACTTGCTTTATGCGTTGTTTGGTATGCACCTGAGACTATCGTATCTCGTTTTGACTTAGAAGGAAATGTTGTTGCAACAGCTTCCCGTTGGACGATTTTAATCTTACCAATTTTCATTTTATTATTATCTGGCTTAATCAAATGGATTGATTGTAAAGGATTGGTTGGAAGTCAAAACAAGGAAATTAGCCGTTATATTTTTAGAGTTACATTACTATTGTTTAATGCTATTGCTATTTTCCAATTTGTCTTAATTTTGACAGGCGTTAGTATGGCTACTCAAATGGGACGTCTGATGGCATTTCTAATTGGACTATTTATGATATTCGTTGGAAATGTTAGTCCTAAAATTAAAGAAACGAACAAGCACTTTGGATTCCGTGTACCTTGGATTATGAATAATGATGAAGCATTTCGTAAAACACAACGATTCTTCGGATTTGCGAGTACGATTTCTGGTGTAATCTTTATTGTGATTTCGTTATTTGTGGTGAATCAATTAGCGATGATTCTTGTGAGTATCGTTTTATTGCTAACTATTGGGATTACTACAGTGTATTCATATAAAATTAGCAAATAAATGATGAATGACTTTTCTCTGTTCTAGCATTTAGACTTTGGTCAGTTTGTGCTATAGGGAAAAGTCATTTTATTTTGAATATCCATGAAAAATGTAATGCTAGAGTTGTTCTTTTTCTATTGCAATATCTACTTGTTTTTGGATGAGTTGATCATAGTCATGACTCATTTTTTTATACAAAGCTTCATCATAATTTTTAATCGCATGATTCCATTGGAGTAATTCTGGAATTTCTTCATCTTGTAATATTGTATGATTGTGAAGTAATAAGTTCAAATGGATGAAAATTCGTTTGATGAGGTCAGAATAATATTCATTTTTTCTAAAAGCATTGAACGCCTCAGAAGAAATATCTGTTTGTTGAGAAAGATACATCATCGGTAAATTATCTTCGTTTAATATTACAATTTCTTTCCCACTAAACGTATCACGATGATAGGCAAATAGAATCATTTTCAATAATAAGTGTGGGTCGTAATTCAATGTAGATTGTGCTTCGTGAACAATAATTGACTCTGGTATAGAGCTTACAAACAGATGTATGAAATAGGCAATATGATTTTTTGGAAGAGTGTAGTTACGTTTTAACCCGGAAGAGTCAAATGGTGTATTCATAAATATCATCCTTTACTAAAGTTTTATAACTTCATTATATCAGAGAAAAATAAATCTGTTTACTGTTTTGACAACTGCTTCTTTAAGGTTTTAGGTATTATTCTTCAATACTACGGAGAAAAGTCTTTTTTCTTATTGAAATAAGTAGTATACTATCTTTGAAAACGATAACATTCTGAAAGTAGGAGATAACGATGAGAAAAGAGCAAAAGATATTATTAGGAATTACCATTTTAGTAGGTGTCATCTGTATTGAATTAAGTATGTATGTCATTCCTTTTATTGAAGAAGTTAAGAATTTTGAATTACCTATGTTTGTTGTAGGAGTTATTCTTTGCATCATCTCCGTTATTTTTGGAATTAGAAATCAAAAAAGTTAAGGAGGGTAGAATGATTGTGCCACGTTCATTTATTTAACAGTAATTGGGGGAATCTTTATGTTAGGAAAATATAGAGTAATTAGTATTGTATTGTTAAGTATTTGTTTAGCTTCTTGTGGTCAGCAAAAAAATACTCAAGAAACGACGGTTCAAGAAAGTGTTACAACAGTGGAACAAAGTAAATCCATTAATTTTCAATTAGGAAAGGGAAGTAATCAGTTTAATACTGTTTCATTTAATGAAACGTTTAAGGACAAGAGTGTAGTTGCTCAATATGCTGAGAAGTATCCAGACTTTATTCCGCAAGTATTGTCTGAGGATGGAAAATTATATGGAAGTGTGGATCGTGTTGGAATTTTAGAAATTGATTTAAAAACAAATCAGCATCAGTTAGTTCATGAAATAAGCGATGCAACAGTTTCACATCAATGGGTTCGAGAAGTCAATCAGAATTGGGTATTTTTTGAAGAATTTATGGACTCAAAAGAAACTGCAAATTTCTACTTATTGAATCGTACAACGGGAGAAGTTACAACTGTCAAAGAGAATGAAAATATGCCATTGATTCATCACATTAATGCATTCTTTACCGAAGATGAGCAGTTAGTATTCAATATTGTGAAGGATAACAAGAAAGATACATCTTCAAATACACTTTATCTATTGGAACCAACAGCGATGAAAGAGCAAGTCATTGATCAAATACTTTTTCACCGATACAATTTAATCGAAAACTTTATTATATTCGTTTTGATGCAAGTGCTAACCATTCAGAAGTTGTTCAATACGATATGAAGAGTGGAGAGAAAGAAGTAACGTTGACGCATCAAAGTGCAACAGAACATTTGAATCAATTATTGACGGATCAACATGAATTATATGTTTCACTAGGCACAGATTTAAAGAGTGGAACCATTTACCATGTTAATCAAGTAGAGAAGAAATATGATTGGGTCTATGGGTATACAAGCACAGGATTTATCCAACAAAATCATCTTGGGTTCATGAGTTTCTCAGCAACTGATACTGAATCAGGGCGATACAAAACACCTTATCGTTTGATTGACATACAACATCAACATGAATATGACTATGATGGAAGCATGATATTCCTATCAGAAAAAGGTATGGCGTGGGTAGCCTTCAAGAAAGATACAAAAGACATTTCAAAAGGCGAAACATTCCGAAGCGAAAACTCAGAAATCCATTATGTTGAATTTGAATGAGAATGAATAATAACCTAACGACAATAAGCTCCTAGAATGAACTAGGGGCTTGTTTTGTAATTTAAAGCAATTATTAGCATTAATCATTGATTTTTGTTCTTAAAAATATTATATTTTAAGTATGAAAAGGCGGGAAAAAGAAATATTAATTGAGAAAATAAGGAGGTAAGTAGTTATGAACATCACACTTTTTGTCTACAGTTTAATGTTATGTATGTTAGCATTTTTTGCTTATAAAAATGAGTTAGGAACATCTATTACTTCAATTCTACTAGTAGTATTGTTAACATTATTTGCAGGGATTCATCTGTTGTATACACATATCATTATTAAAGTAGTAATTTCCTGTTTGTTGTTATTGATTTCGCTCATGTTTTTTGTGGATAGAAGAAAGAGTCTTAAGAAAGTTCATTTGTCGCATCATATTATTAGATTACTACTTCATTTAGTTTTAATATTTAATTTATGGGTGATTTAGATTGAAAGAATAGAGAAAACAAAATGAATCATACTAATGCTATTGGTAGTAATTGGAAGGACGTTCGAAAAGAACTATAAACACAATAAGAAATTCGTAAAAGTGATGAAAGAGTTGTAATAATTAGTAAAATAATTGAAGAACAAAAGTAAGAAGAGTAAGAGAATTTAGAATATAAACCACCATGGCATCTACCGCAAAGGCAGATGCCATTTTTCAATTCATGAAAATATCTTGAAAATAATTGTGAAAACACCTTGATTTTATCATTGAATATGCTATAATTCGAACAATATTTATTTTGGAGGTGTCGTATGTCTTATTTATTTGAGATATTACCAAATTTATTGAATGGTGCAACTATGACGTTACAAGTGTTTGTACTTGTTTTATTATTTTCAATTCCTTTAGGAGTTGTGATTGCGTTTGTGTTGCAAGTCCATTGGAAGCTCCTCCATTATGTGATTCATATTTATATTTGGATAATGCGTGGGACGCCGTTATTGCTTCAGTTGATTTTCATTTACTATGTATTGCCAAGTGTAGGCATTCGTTTGGATCGTCTTCCTGCTGCGATTATTGCGTTTATGTTGAATTATGCAGCGTATTTTGCTGAAATTTTCCGTGGGGGAATTGATACGATTCCAAAAGGTCAATATGAAGCGGCTAAAGTGTTAAAATTCACCCCAATAGCAACGGTTCGTTATATTATTCTTCCTCAAGTGACTAAAATCGTGTTACCTAGTGTATTTAATGAAATTATGAGTTTAGTAAAAGATACTTCATTAGTGTACGCATTAGGGATTTCCGATTTAATTTTGGCGAGTCGTACTGCTGCCAATCGTGATGCAAGTTTAGTGCCGATGTTTTTAGCGGGAGCAATTTACTTAATTTTAATTGGGGCTATTACGATTGCTGCAAAACGTGTTGAGAAGAAATTCAGTTATTACCGTTAGGAGGAGAATAATGTTAGAATTACGCAATATTAATAAAGGTTTTGGCGATAAGAAAATTTTGTCAAACTTTAATGTAACCATTCGAGAAAAAGAAATTTTAGCAATCGTAGGGCCTTCTGGTGGAGGAAAAACAACATTGCTAAGAATGTTAGCAGGATTAGAAACGATTGATTCCGGAGAAATTTATTATAATGGTAACTTAGTCCCATTAGATGAATTAGAAAAACGTCCCCTATTAGGATTTGTCTTCCAAGACTTTCAATTATTTCCACATTTATCTGTATTAGACAACTTAACCTTATCTCCAGTGAAAATGATGGGCATTTCAAAGGAAGAAGCAGAGGAAAAAGCTAGAAAATTATTACTTCGACTAGGATTAGCCGAACATGCAGATGTCTATCCTTATTCCTTATCAGGAGGACAAAAACAACGGGTCGCACTCGCAAGAGCGATGATGATTGACCCAGAAATTATCGGCTATGACGAACCAACTTCAGCACTAGATCCAGCACTACGATTAGAAGTGGAAAAATTAATTTTACAAAACCGTGAATTAGGAATGACACAAATCGTTGTAACCCATGACTTGCAATTTGCAGAAAATATTGCTGACCAATTATTAAAAGTGGAACCAAAATAGGAGGGAGTTTATGATTAAAAAGAAATTCTTACTATTTTGTATATGCAGTCTAAGCATCTTCTTCATGGCTTGTACACAAAAAGCTAGTGACCCGAAACAAGATAATTGGGAAAAATATCAACAACAAAACAGTATTACAGTTGGATTCGATAATACGTTCGTTCCAATGGGATACGAAGAGAAAAATGGACAATATGCAGGGTTCGATATCGACCTCGCAAAACTCGTTTCTGAAAAATTAGGTATCCAAGTTCATTTTCAACCGATTGATTGGGATATGAAGGAAACCGAATTACAAAACGGAACAATTGATGCCATCTGGAATGGTTATTCAGCAACCGATGAACGAAGAGAAAAAGTAGCATTTACCATTCCCTATATGCAAAATACACAAGTCATTGTGAGCAAGAAGTCTAGTAATATTCGTACTGTTGAGGATATGAAAGATAAAGTATTAGGCGCTCAAACAGGTTCATCCGGCTATTTGGATTTTGAAGCACAACCGGAACTGTTGAAAAATTATGTAAAGAATCATGATGCAGACCAATATCAAAGTTTTAACGAAGCACTGATTGATCTAAAAAACGACCGTATTGATGCATTATTAATCGACCGAGTTTATGCGAATTATTACCTTACTTCAGAAGGCATTATAGATGACTATGAAATCTTTCCAGCAGGATTTGAAAGTGAATCTTTTGCGGTAGGTGTACGGAAAAGTGATAAAATTTTACAAGAACAACTCAACCAAGCATTTGTTGCTTTATACAAAGAAGGAAAATTCCAAGAAATCAGCCAAAAATGGTTTGGAGAAAATATCGCTACAACAGAAGTCAAAGGAGAAAAATAAGAAATTTAGAGGCATCTACTGAAAAGTAGGTGTCTTTTTGCATCATTCATTGAAATCGAACAGTGAATCTGTTAACGTTAAGATACTAACAAAGTTAAAGGATAAAGATATGAAAAAGAAAACAACGAGCATCATAGAAGAACAATTACAACGACTAAACCGTTCCCCATTATTTGCGATTTCATTAAGCGGGAAGGAATTATCTCATTCCAATTTTTGGGCATGGTTACTAGAACAAGAACTCGAAGGAAAACATCCATTTATCGAAGTATTTATCCCTGATTTTTATCAAAAAGGATGTACATTCATCTCAGTCGAACGAGAAAAGAAACATGTGGATTTAACAATTACGTATAAAAACAAAGCGAGTGAAATAGAAATACTCATTATAGAAAATAAAATCAAATCCATTCCTACAAAAGAACAATTGATGAGATATGAAGAAGAATTAGGAAAACAAGACGTAGCAATCACAGGAATTCTAACAGGATTATACGCTTCATTAGATATCCAAGAGTTAGGAAAATGGTCATTCTTAAGTTACCAAGAAATAGCCACACGAATTCAAAATATCCAACAACAACACGCTACAATGGATTTTGCAGACTATATTAAACAATATGCAGACGATATCGAAGTACTCTATGACTTATTCCAAAGCAAAATGGAGCAAAATAAAGGCAAATATATTATTGGAGACAAAGACTTAGAAAAAATCCGTTATTCAGATATTTATGTAAAGCTAAAAGGCTCAGAATTCATGGAAGAAATTAATAAAAGACTAACTTTTGAACCTTACAAAGATTGGGCAAAACCAGTCTGCGGACTCAGCTTTAATCATAAGAAACCTACCCTAAGTATTGTGTTCTCTCAAAGAATCGATGGAGATCCAACAAAAGAAATTGGAATGATTGGTGTACAAATAGAAGGTGACCAATTCAGAATTTATGGAGGAGCTTCGCAAGAAGGTGATTTTCATGAGGAAACGGTCATTAATAAACTATACGATTGCGATTATTTCAAGAGAAATTTTGCAGAAGAAATAGTAAAACAAGGGCGTACTTCAAAAATGAGAAACAACTATTGTAAGTATGGGAACGTTACAGCTAAATATTGCCATTGTTATCAATATTGGAAGATAGAAGACTTTAGCTATGATGCGATTATAGATGAGTTGATGAAGCAGATGGAAATAGCGGAAGAGAAGATTAAGGGCGGCTTGACGTTTGGGGAGTAATGGAACGTCGTAAGCCGTTTTTTTTGTGTAGAAAAATAAAACTCCATTTTTAAAAGATTGGAGTTCAAAAGTCAAAGAAATCAATTGTTAGTTTGTGAGGCCAACACATGACGCTTACCTAGATAATAGCACTTGAACAAGATTTACTGTCGGTGAATGTATAGTATAATGACTTCATGTAAAATAAAAAGTATAAAATACATGAATTGATACAGTATTTTTTTGTAGACTTATTATTTGTTATAGTTAATAAAAGGAATAATTACTACTCAAGAAATAGAAATACTATGAAAACTATGTTAGAATTTATTGTATATAAATATAGGAGTATCACCTGCTAAAATTTCAAAAATCCTAAGAGAAGATGCAGTATCACTAACTATTATTGGAAAAATTTGTGAAGAACTTGAAACAGATATTGTAAATTTAATATGTATAGATAAAAAAATTAAGGAAGTTAAATAAATGGTTTGTACAATAGATATTGATGAAGAAAGATGGAGTAAAGAGGTACTTCAAACTCTTCTTTTAGACAGAACGACAAATAGAAATATTATTTGGGGAACAGATGATTATGAATCCTTTGGGAAAGAGTATAGTTCACATCATCCAATTCTTTATAATCTAATAACGGGTAGAAATTTAGGTATAATTCAACCCAGAATATTAAAAACAAAAGAAAAACAAGATACAAGAACAAAAGCAAAAGCTGAAGTTTTTACACCAAGTTGGATTTGCAATGCACAAAACAATCTTATTGATAGTGCTTGGTTTGGTGTTGATAATATATTTAATACAGGAACAGAAAATTCTTGGGTTACAAATAACGAAAAAATTAGGTTTCCTAAAAAAAAGAATAAAACTTGGCAAAAATATGTTGATGAAAAGAGACTTGAAATTACTTGTGGCGAAGCACCTTACTTAGTTAGTAGATATGATACGGTTTCTGGAACCCCTATAAAATTGCAAGATAGAATAGGTATTCTTGACAGAAAAATGAGAGTAGTTTCTGAAAATACTGATAGTGAGACTGAATGGTTAAAATGGTCTGAAAGAGCCTTTCAAAGTGTATATGGATTCGAATTTCAAGGTGACAGTCTTCTAATTGCAAGAGAAAATCTACTTGCATCGTATTGTGATTACATGGAAGAAAAATTGAATAGACAGCCAATAGAAATAGAGCTGCAAATTATCGCAAAGATAATCTCATGGAATTTATGGCAAATGGATGGACTTACCTATACTATACCATACGAAGAAGTACAAGAAACTATACAACAGTTAAGTCTGTTTGACTTTCCAGAAAAAGAAAAGCAAAATAAGTGTATTATAAAAGATTGGAGAGAAAAGAAAATTTATTCTTTTCAAGAATTACTAACTAAAGGTGATAAATAGATGGATAAAACGAAAATAGAAGCAATTGATGTGCTTGATGGTATTTTAATTGGTCGAGTAGAACCGCATATCTATGCATTTACGACAAATACAGTACCAAATTATTTAAAAATTGGGGATACATATAGACCAGTGTCTCAAAGATTAAATGAATGGAGAACATTTTTCCCGGATCTTGAAAAAAAATATGAGAATAAAGCAATTATTGATGAAGAAACTTATTTTAGAGATTATGCCATCCATCAATATATTGAGAACGATTTGCATAAGAAACGTCTTAAAATTGAGGATTTGGAGGAAGGCATTTATTATAGTAGAGAATTTTTTAAGGATGTTGATAAGATCGATATTGAAAATGCTATTGATGATATCAAAGAAAATTATCGAGTAAATTCGAGAAAATATGATTATTATAGTTCGAAGGATAGACTTCCACAAACTTTTCATTATAAAAGAGGAGAATTCTGGGATTTAAGACCAAATCAAAAATCAGCAGTAGATAACTTTATTAAGGCCGTGGAGAATGGAAGAAAAAACTTACTAATGTATGCTGTAATGCGTTTTGGGAAGTCCTTTACAGCTCTTTGCTGTGCTGTGGAGATTTCAGCGAATATTGTTTTAGTCGTATCTGCCAAAGCAGATGTAAAAGATGAATGGAAAAAAACTGTTGAGGGAGCCGGTAACTTTTTCGAGTATGTATTTTTAGATGACTATGATTTAAAAAAAAGTGAAAATATAATAAAAGTAAATAGAGAAAAAAATAACAAGGTAGTCATATTTTTAACTTTGCAAGATTTACAGGGTGATTCAATTAAAGATAAGCATAAAGAGCTTTTTAAAAATCAGATTGACTTACTTATTGTTGATGAAACTCATTTCGGCGCAAGAGCTGAATCTTTTGGGAAAATTTTAGGAAATAATGGATATCAAAATGATGAGAAAGCCAATATTCGTAGATTTGATAATGAAAAGATTGATATTGATGTTGCAGAAGAAATATTAAAACAAATAAATGCAGAAATAAGAATTCATTTATCCGGAACGCCTTATCGTATTTTAATGGGAAGTGAATTTGAAAAAGAAGATATTATTTCATTTGTGCAATTCTCGGATATAGTTAAAGAACAAAAAGAGTGGGATAAAAATAATCTTAATAACGACGACATGAACGAATGGGATAATCCATATTATGGGTTTCCACAAATGATTAGATTTGCATTTAATCCTAATAAATCTTCGCGTGAAAAAATGGAAGAACTAAAAAAAAGTGGTATTAATTTTGCTTTTTCAAAACTATTTGAGCCTGAGTCAATAAAAAAAGATGCACTAAAAAACGGACATAAGAAATTCATTAATGAGACTGAGATATTCGATTTACTTCAAGTCATAGACGGAAGTAAAGAAGATGAAAATTTACTTGGTTTTTTAGATTATGATAAAATAAAAGAAGGAAAGATGTGCCGTCATATGGTAATGGTACTCCCATATTGTGCCTCTTGTGATGCTATGGAAGAACTTTTGAGTAAGAAAACAGATTATTTTAAAAACTTAAGTGAGTATGAAGTCATAAATATTTCAGGAGTTGACGCAGGTAGGATATTTAAAAAAACAAGTGATATTAAGAATAAAATTAAGGAATGTGAAGACTCAAATAAAAAAACTTTAACTCTAACAGTTAATAGAATGCTTACTGGATCTACTGTTGAGCAGTGGGATACTATGCTTTATTTTAAAGATACTTCATCTCCACAAGAATATGATCAGTCAATTTTTAGATTACAAAATCAATATATTAGGACATTATTCAGTAAAAATGGGATTATTAAAGAGAACTTAAAACCTCAAACACTACTTGTTGATTTTGATCCTGATAGATTGTTTCGAATGCAGGAACAAAAATCGCTGATTTATAATGTTAACACAGAAGAAAACGGAAATACTAAATTAAAGGAAAGAATTGTTGAAGATCTAAGAATATCTCCAGTCATAATGATGAACCATAATAAAATTAAAGAGGTTGATGCAAATAATATCTTAGAAGCAATAGGGCAATACAACAAAAAAAGAAGTATATCGGAAGAAGTTTTTGATATTCCTGTAGATTTGTCAATATTAGATGATGAAACTATTAGGAAAGTCATTGAACAGCAGGCAGAATTTAATTCTAAAAAGGGTCTTACCATAGTTCCAAACCAAGGTGAAGGTGATGATTTTGATTTTGAGAATAAAAATAATGAAGACAAAAAGATTGGAGGAAATAAACAGAAACTAGATAAAAAAGATTGTACTGACAAATATAACGATAAAGAAAAATTAGAAAGTAAGATTAAAACATATTATCAAAGGATTTTATTCTTTTCATTCTTAACAAAGGACAAAGTAGCGTCTCTTGAGGATATTTTAAGTGTCATTGATAAAACTGAAAATATCAGATTATCTAATAACTTGTTTTTGGATAAAGGTGTTATCGAAAATATTAGTAAGGTAATGGATCCTTTTAAACTTAGTAGGCTAGATTATAAGATACAAAATATCTCAATGCTTGCTTGTGATAATTCAGTTCCACCGCTTACAAGAGCAATGACATCTATCAAAAAGTTTAGTAGAATGTCTGAATCTGAGGTAATTACATCATCTAAGTTGTGCGATGAAATGGTTAAATTAATACCTGAATTGGATTTAAAAGAGATTGTTTCTAATCAATATAAGTTGCTTGATATTGCAAGCAAATCAGGAGAGTATGCAGTTTCATTATACAAAAGATTGACATCTGAACTTGGATATTCACACGAAGATGTAAAGGATATTATTTATTCAATTCCGACATCATCTATCGCATATGAATTTACGAGAAAATTCTATGAGATATTAGATATAAATATTGAAAATATTGTGACGGAATTTAATACATATGATTTAATTAAAGTTAAAAATGCTAAAGATGAAGTAGATTACGAAAAAGTAAGTAGCCTATTAAGGCAGAAGAAAGATTTTAGTAAATTAACATTGAACGATGAATTTGAGGTAGGTGAGGAAACAGTGAAATTCGGAGCAGTAATAGGAAATCCTCCATATAACGAAAATACAAAAGATACTAGTGATAAACCTATTTATAATTATTTTATGGATATTTCATTTTTTTTATCGGATTTTGTATGTTTAATAACTCCTGCTAGATTTTTATTTAATGCAGGTAAAACCTCCAAAGCATGGAATAAAAAAATGCTTTCTGATAAACATTTTGAGGTAATAAAATATTATCAGAAAAGTTCAGCGGTATTTCCAGAAATTGATTTAAAAGGAGGTATATCTATTAATGTAAGAAATATTAATAAAGTGACTGAGCCAATTGGAGTATTTACATCTTTTAAAGAATTAAATACAATACTAAAAAAAGTAAAAAGCTTATCTGGTTTCTCTTCCGTTGCAGAACAAGTATTTTTACAAAATAAATTAAACTTAGAAACGCTATATTCCGACTTTCCTGATTTTATTAATTTAATTGGGAGCAAGGGGAAAGAAAAGAGATTGACTACTTCAATATTCAACCAAATACCTATATTTAGTGATGAAAAAATAAATAATGATTATGTTCAAATCCTAGGGCTTATTGATAATCATCGTGTTTTTAAGTGGGTTGATAAAAAATATTTAGAAAATCAAACTAATTTTGAAAAGTTTAAAATAATTGTGCCAAAGTCTAACGGTACAGGAGCAATAGGAGAAGTTCTAAGTACACCACTAATAGGAGAACCACTAATTGGATATACACAATCATTTATTAGTATATTTTCTTTAGAGAGTAATAAACATGCAGAGGCTGCATTAAAGTATATTAAAAGTAAATTTGCTAGAACATTATTGGGAACGCTAAAAATTACACAAGATAACAATAAAGAAACTTGGGCAAATGTTCCAATGCAGGATTTTTCCAAAAATTCAGATATAGACTGGTCTAAGTCAATACACGAAATAGATTTACAATTATACCAAAAATATAATTTGAGTAAAGAAGAAATTCATTTTATAGAGAGTAAGATTCAATCTATGTAAATTATATAAATGAAATATTTTACTTAATATAACCTTTTGGAAAAAGAAAGATGTTATAAAAAATGTCAATAAAAGATACGGAGAAAATTTAGAAATGATAGAAGATATAATCGTCAATTTACTTGTTGGATTCATCTCTTATCTTATTGCGACCATATTTCATAATAGATTAAGAATAAAAATATGGCTACAGTCTATTTTGAGATGGAATAAAGATATAAGATTGAGCTGTGCATACCTTTTTCAAATAAAACAAGATGGAAAATATCTTTTAATAAAAGGAAATCGAATAGAACAATTTCAGCCAGTTGGTGGGGTTTACAAATACTATAATTCGTTTAACGAACTTAAATCGAAATTGGAATTAAAAGATGAATCTGAAAGTCGTTTTTATGAAAATGGAGATTTGAGATTGATAACAAAAGGGAAATACCTCGTAAAATTTATTGACTGGTTTGAAACAAAGAAAAATAGAGAAATTACAGTAATAAGGGAACTAATTGAAGAATTGCAACCAGCGGAAATATCGGTAGAACAGCTTGTTAAAAATGTGCAGATTGAATACTTAAAAACAATAAAAGAAGAAATTAGATTTTCTCAGCACTTTCAAATGTATGAACAGAAAATATTTAATATCTATGAGGCAAAAATACCAACTGAAATGCTAGAAATGGTATTGAGTAGTGACAGATATTGTCTTGTTGAGGCGAAAGAAATAGAAAGACTTTGTTGTACGAGGAATGGTCTTTCTAAAAAAATTTCCGAAACTGCGAAGTATGTAATTTAGGAGGAATATAATTTGGGAGATATCATTATCCAAGAAGAAATAAAAAAACTTATTGAAGAGATAGATGTTTCGGATTCTAATTATGAAAAGGCAACTAATAGATATAATTCAATTGCTAATTATATAAAGAATTCTGAACTTGATTCAGATAAACCAGATATATATTTGCAAGGATCGTTTAAACTTGGAACAGCAATTAAGCCTTTGACGGAAGATGGGGCTTATGATATTGACATAGTTTGCAATTTAACGAAGTTAAGGAGAGAAAATCAATCTCAATTTTCTTTAAAACATGATTTAGGGGAAGTTGTAAAGAGATACTCAAACGCTCAATCAATGTCTAATGAGCCAGAGGAAAGCAAAAGATGTTGGACATTAAAGTATGTTGATGAAGATAATTTTCATATAGATATTTTGCCATCAGTCCCTTTAAATGATAAAGATGATGGATATATCGCTATAACAGATAAAACGAAAAGCAACTATTTTGATGTATCTTATGACTGGGAAACAAGTAATCCCAAGGGTTATGCTCAATGGTTTAGGGACATTTCAAAATATTCTATTTATCGAGAAAAAATTGCAAAAAGGTTTTACGCATCTATTGAGAAGGTTCCTGAATATAAAGTTAGAACACCATTACAAAGGATTGTTCAAATCCTTAAAAGACACGCAGAAGTGTGTTTTGAGGATGATATTGAACATAAACCAAGCTCTATTATTATCACAACCTTAGTAGCAAAACAGTATCAATCTGCCTGTTCGTTTAACAATGATTTTTTAAATGTAACAACTTATATTATTGAACACTTAAAAGATGGAATTGAAAATAGAAATGGAAGCCCATGTGTTTATAATCCTGTTAATGATACTGAGATTCTTTCTGGCAAATGGGATAAAGATGACAGTTATTTTGAAACTTTTAAAAGATGGGTAATGCAGCTTGAATCTGACTTTAATATCAGAAACAAAGATTTGACATACACAGATAAAATTCAATATGTTAAAAGAAGCTTGTTTAAGGATAGTAAAAAGAAAATCCCAGTAATCAATGTAAATGCAATCAGACATCATCAAAAATCAAAGTGGAAAGAGTACTTAATAGAAAATATTTCTATTAAGGCAAAGTATTTCCGTGATGGATTTAGGTGGAAAGAAATAAAAAGTGGAACAGCTTTAAGTAAGAATGGAAAGTTGC
This sequence comes from uncultured Granulicatella sp., assembly GCA_963523795.1. GTDB lineage: Bacteria > Bacillota > Bacilli > Lactobacillales > Aerococcaceae > Granulicatella. The sequence goes on along the minus strand of CAURER010000001.1, from coordinate 42,971 downwards.
GATTTGAAGTACAAGCTAAAGGACTACGTGAATATGAAATATGGTGGCAAGTTACCAATACTGGCAGAGAAGCTGAAAGCGCAAATGCTTTAAGAGGAGATTTTTATAGCTCAGAATTGGTTGAGGGGAAAAAAGTTAGGGAAGAAAGTACTCTTTATACAGGGCATCACTATGTTGAAGCATATCTAATCCAAAATGACATTTGCTATGGTAAGAGCTTGCCGTTCGAAGTGAATATTGTTGATGCTTTTTCACATGATTTTTATAATGTCAAAAATTGTAAAAATTAAAACAGAAAATTTTATTAATCTGGTACGAACTTCAATATTAATGGATTAGCTTATAAAATTTAGTATTTTCAAAAGAAAACTGTTCGTAAAAATGTTTCGATTCCAAGTTATTTAAATGAATTAGCCAAAAAGAGAAATCTAAATTTTAGCCAAATTCTACAAGAAGCATTATTAGCTGAATTAAATCGTGCATAAAAATTCATACTCGCCCAATCGCAGCATCATACGAATGGGCGAGTTTTTTGTATATTCAAAATAATTATTTGACGTTTTGCACCCAAAAGCATATAATTTTGGGTGCAAGGAGGTGCTTGAGATGAGTTCTATAACAAATCAAATAGATGAGATAATGACAGAAAATCCAGGAAAAATCTTCTCAATTCATGATTTTTATCATATTGGAACAAAAAATACGATTAAATCTGTTTTATATCGTTTAAATGAAGAGAATAAAATTACTAGATTAATAGATGGACTTTATATAAAACCTAAGTATAGTGAGATTTTAAAGGAATATTCTTATCCAGATGCAAGTGAAGTTGCAGAAAAACTAGCTGAAAAATTTTCATGGACGATTTCGCCCGCAGGTGATACTGCTTTAAATTATACTGGTTTATCTACGCAAGTACCGAATGAATACATTTATATTTCAGATGGTGCATATAGGGAATATTCATATAGAGACAAAAAAATTTCTTTTAAAAATACAACAAATAGAAATATAAGTACTTACTCAAAAGAATTATCAATTCTTATTCAAGCTATTAAAGCCCTAGGTAAAGAGAATATAACAGATGAAAATATACAAAAATTAGCAGTTTTTGCAAGAAATATTAAAGAAGACTTGAAAAAAGATACGTTAAAATTACCGTTTTGGATACAAGAAGTCCTTGAAAAGATACAGGAGGTTTCTCATGAATAAACTACTGGAGTTAACGGAAGAAGAGTTAGAATTTGTTATTCAGAATTTTTGTATTACTTATTTTGAAAAAAGTAGAATTCAATAGATTACTAGAATACCTTAAAGCATATGAAAAGGAATTAAATAATGCAATTAAAAATAATTAACTTTCCCTCGCCCATTCGTAGCATCATACGATTAGGCGATTTTTTTGTTAGAACAAAATTATATAAAAAAGTTCATAAATTTCGTGATTCCCACTTTCAATGCTATAATGATGCCAGAAGTCATCCGCTAGATTATTTTCTAGTTTAAAAGAAGGTGTAAAGTGAATCAAAAATATATTCGAAAGCAATGTGAACAAATATGGGCAAGAAATAAATATTATGTGTTGAGTAAATCCCATAAAGTTTACTTGGAAATCAGAGAATATTTAAAAGAATCAGAAGTTGACATAAATTTGTTACTTCAAAAAATCAAACAAGTAAATGAGATACAAGAAAGTAAAAAGGACTTTCATAATGCAATTCTTCATGTATGGGGCTATTTTAAAAATACAGCAGAAAAAGTTGAAAAAGATGAATTGTTTCGTTTACTGGAGGAGTATAGGGCTGGAGAAAGTGATCAAAGTTCTATCATCCATTATATTCGTACATTATTAGAGAAATACCCCAATAACTATTTACAACAATCAACGTTACTAACAGGAGAACAAGATGAGATTATGGCATGAACAAATGATACCAAAATTACCTAAGAATCAATTACTAGGACAACATAGAGAATGTTGTGCACTTAGGGGAAATGGATGGAATAAGAAACATAAAACAGTCGATTATGTATTTTTATATTCTCCTTATCACCTATTTTGCTATCATACATTGATTATGGATGAGATGAATCGTAGAGGCTACAAAGTAGCAACTGAGTGGAGAGATAAGAATTATCGTGGAAAGATAGCAGAAAGCTACGATAATCTTGAAGAAGTGGAAATAAACACACCAATTTATAAAGAGCATAATGAAGCATATCTACAAGAATGTATCGAGAATTTACGACTAAAAGGGATTGAACTTGAACTATAGATTAATTAAACCCTGCACCCAAAAGTATAGAGTTTTGGGTGCAGGATTCTTTCTGTCTTATTGTTTTTTCTGTTTTGCTCGTTGTTCTAACATTCGTTTAACGAACTCTGGCATTTTAACATTCTCTCTGCCTTTTTTAGCGATTAATTTCTTAACGAATTCCGGCATTTGAATATCAGATTCTTGGTCTAGTATGTCTTTTGAGGTTTCTGGTGGTAACATTTCATCCAGTGTTTCTTCCTCATTTGTTTTAAGAGTGAAGCTTTCTGATTCGTGTGCTCTAACTGTTTCGTATAAGGCTTCTACTAAGAGTGGATGAGCATCCGGCATTGGTGGTCTGTGATAGCCTACACCAAACTCATCGCATAAATCCTTACATTCGATATCATTATCGTATAATACTTCGATATGTTCGCTAATAAAGCTAATTGGAATAAAGATATAATGTTCAGGATGTTCCGTTTGTTCTCTTAAGTATTCTAATACATCCGGTTTCATCCATGGGAGTCCAATATCACTTTCGCTTTGCCATGTATGAGTATACTGATGTTTTTCTAAACCTAATCTTTCTGCAACGATTTGTCCATTTTTGTAAATTTGGTCGATATATGGATCTTCGAATTCCAAAGCAATAACGGGTACGCTATGTGCTGAGAAGACGACTTTAAAGCTATCTCCTTTAACGTCTTCAGTTAAAATCTTTTTAATTTCATTTTCCCAGAATTGTAGTAAGTTTGGATTATGATACCAATCTTTTACCATGTGGAAACGAATGGTTTTGCTTTCGATGAATTTCTCATATCCATAAATAGAGTAGTAAGAGTAGTGGGGTTCAAGAGCTAAGCCCAAGCATTCTTCGATTCCGTCTTGTTCCATTTGTTTAACGACTTCTGGAATGTATGGAGAGGAGAATTTATTGGCAAAATAAACCGTATATTCTCCTTGTACTCGTTCTTGTAATTTTGCTGCTTGCTGTTTTGAAATTTCTTGTAGGGGACTTCCGCCAATTTTTTGGTAGTTGTCATACAAGTGTTGGATTTCTTGATCCGTTGGACGAACACCACGTCGAATATTTGTAAAAAATCTTGCGATATCTTCAAAAGTATATCCTTCAGGTGTACCAAATGTCATAAGTAAAATTGCTTTTTTTGTCATATAACCACTTTCCTATGTGAATTTTTTCTCATCATAACATTTTTAAATCAATCTGACTAGTAGAATACATTGAAATGGAATATACAAAGTGTTTATAATAAAGAAAATCACTAAAAGGGGTGTTTTCTATGTATCAAAAAGTATTAGATAAGTTAAATGAATTAGGCATTCCATTTCAAATTGTAGAACATGAACCTGTACTAACAACAGAACAAGCAGATCGTTTTATTGAAGGAATTGAAGGTGTTCGTACAAAGACAATGTTTTTAACAAATAAGAAAAAGAGAAATTTTTACTTAGTCATTATAGATGATGCAAAACGATTAGATATGGATGTTTTTAAAGAAATCGTAGAAGAAAATCGAATCAAAATGGCTTCAGCTGAAACGTTAAATGATAAAATGATGCTCCTACCAGGAACTGTATCTCCATTTGGCTTATTAAATAATAGAGATAAAGATATTCAAGTATATTTCGATCAAGAAATTGTATCTGAAGAACGAATGTGCTTCCATCCAAATACAAATGAGAAGACGATATTTGTGAATACGGAAGATTTATTTACCTTCTTAAAAGCAATTGGATATGAACCACACGTGATTGAGTTTTAAAATGAGGTGATTGTATGAAAAAATTACAAAAAGGTATGCATATTCGTGTACTTAGTCCATCTTCATCGATTGAAAGAGTTGGAGGATTTGAAGCGAATAGGGATGCAAAAGAAAGATTAGAGCAATTAGGGTTTAAAGTATCATTTTCTAAGCATTATTTTGAAAATGATATTCTTGGTTCCGCAAGTATTCAGAGCCGTGTTGAGGATTTACATGAAGCCTTTTTAGATCCTACAGTAGATGTCATTCTAGCAACTATTGGAGGATTTAATTCGAATGAACTTCTTCCTTATTTAGACTACGAATTAATTGCTAAACATCCTAAAATTATTTGTGGATATTCTGATACGACAGCTATATTAAATGCAATCTATGCAAAAACAGGAATGCTAACGTATATGGGACCTTCTTATACAAGCTTTAAAATGAAGGAGCTCCAAGAATACCAAACAGCATCATGGCTGAAAGCATTAAGTAATACTCAGTATGAATTAACACCAAGTGAAAAATGGGGCAGTAATGCCTGGTATTTACCAGACGCATCTTTGACGTTTCAACCGACAAAATGGAAAGTATACAACCACGGTAAGGCTACTGCAACTGCAATCGGTGGAAACTTATCAACCTTTTCATTATTAAGAGGAACTCCTTATGCTCCAAAACCAGAAGAGTATGCCTTTTTTATTGAAAAATCTGAAGATAGCGACTATTTTGAATTTGATCGAAATTTGGCAGCCTTATTACAAGCTTATCCAAATCCAAAAGCAGTACTAATTGGAAGATTCCCAAAAGAATGCCGTATGACGGAAGAATTATTATTGTATATATTAGACAAATATCCAGTCTTAAAACAAATACCAGTGATGTACGACTTAGACTTTGCGCATACACAACCATTATTTACCATTACTATTGGGGCAAAAGTCACGGTTGATACAGAGCAAATGTCGATTAAAATCGATGAAGAAGGACTATAAATTATAGTGTAAAAGAAACAAAGAAAAGAACAAATTTTACAAAATTTTCAAAAAGCCTTTTCATTATTGTTATAATTTAGTACAATAGCAATATAGATCAATGAAGGGAGAGAACTTGCATGAGTACAAGTGTATGGATTTTAATCGTCGTTGTAGCTGCTATCTTAGGAGCAATCGGTGGATTCTTTATTGCACGTAAAACAATGATGAATTACTTTCTAGAAAATCCTCCATTTGATGAAAGTATGATTCGTAGTATGATGACTCAAATGGGTCAAAAACCATCCGAACAAAAAGTTCGTCAAATTGCTGCTTCAATGAAAGCACAAGCAAAGAAAAATGCTAAAAAATAATTCAGTAGAAGAGTAGACCATGTCTGCTCTTTTTTTACGTCAAAAAAAGCAAGAATTACCATTGCTACAGTGAGGATGGCAGCAGCCCTACGGTCTCATGCCTAAAATTCGAGCCTTGGTCTCAAATTTTCCTTTGTGATAATCATATTTGATTATCACTGGCACTGTAGAATGGTAATTGTTGTTCTACTGCAGTAGGTAATTTACGATGTGAAGCACAATAGTCAAAGAACATATTAATAGCAGTATTTAAATCAAGACCTTGTTTAGAAAGTACTTTAGTTGCTTCTTCTTTTAAAGTTGAATCAATCTCAATTTCAAATTCAACAAAATTATTTTGCATTTAAACCATCTCCTTTTAGTTTTCTTTATTATAATGAAACTACGAATTAATTTAAAATGATAAGATTATTTCACGTACAATTAAAAACAAGAATTACCATTGCCACAGTGAGGACGGCAGCAGCCCTACGGTCTCATGCCTAAAATTTGAGCCTAGGTCTCAAATTTTCCTTAGTGATAACCATACTTGATTATCACAGCCACTGTAGAATGGTAATTCTTGTTTTTATATAGTTGATTGTGTCGTCAGATATCTAAATATAATATCATTCTTACACTTTGTGATATAATGAGTTTAGATGATAAAAGTTTAGAGAAGAGGCGGAACAATGTTTCAGTTAACACAGACAGATAAACAAGCACTTTATAATGATGATGCAGAATATTTTACAGATAAAGGAGCTAGAGCTTATTCGAGAGAAGAGTACCAAGAAGCGGTGGAATATTATCGAATTGCAGCCACACTGGGTGAAACACAAGCAATTGCTAATCTAGGATATTGTTATCTTTATGGACGAGCAATTGAACGAAATATCGATTTAGCTATTGCGTATTTTGAAATTGCCGCTTCAATGGGAAATATTGATGCACTTTATAAACTAGGGAGTATTTTTCAAAGTGATAAATTGGGATATAAAGATGACGAAAGAGCAATTTTTTATTTCAAAAATGCTGTATTTGAATTAATAGGTAGTAAAGAATATGATGTAGACGATATTAAAAATCATGAGTTTCTACTACACTATCCAAGTTTATGCTTAACATTAGGACAAGCACATATGAAAGATAGTATTTTACAAACGAATCTAAAAATAGCATACGCATTCCTCGAAATAGCAAAAGAAGGATACGAAGAAGCTTTAGCTAACCATATGCAAATGTATGAAAAAGCGTATCATAGAACTTTAGAATTATTAAATGATCCAGATTTTTTAGGTTAATGTTTAAAGAATAAAATTAAAGGAAGTATATTATCATGGCGACAAATAGTTTTGTAACAACAAAAATGTTTAATAAAGAATCAATAGACAGTCTTGTGCATGCCCTTGAAAATAATGGAAAATTTCATTTAGAAGATATATCTAATGTAAGAGTAGTCAGAGATGCGAAAGAAATAGAAGAATTATTTAAGAAGCATCACATTAAAGATGAACGTTAAGAAACGCATTATACGCCCTAAAAAAAGCAAGAATTCCACTCTACAGTGACAGTGATAATCAGATATGATTATCACAAAGGAAAATTTGAGACCAAGGCTCAAATTTTAGGCATGAGACCCGCAGGGGCTGCTGCCGTCCTCACTGTAAGAGTGGAGATTCTTGCTTTTGTTCATAAAAGACAATTACTAATTATTTTACAAACATGCCCTTTAGTTATAAAAAAAGGGTGTAAATGTAAAGAAAGTAGGTGATAAACTATGACGGAAGAAATAATTTTAAAGATGGCTGAAAAAAATAACGGAACTGTTACCTCTAAAATGATTGATCATCATGGTATCGCAAGACAATATTTAAAACAATTAGTTGATAAAGGATTATTAGAAAGAACTTCAAGAGGAATATACACATTACCCCATATATGGGAAGATGAAATACAACATTTACAGATACATTTTAAAAAAGGAATTTATTCTAAAGAAACAGCTTTGTATTTGTACAATTTAACAGATAGAACACCAATACAATATTCAATGACTTTTCCTGAAGATTATAATTTAACTACTGTAAAAAAAGAAGGAATCATCGCTAGTAGAACAAAGAATGAATTGTATAAATTAGGACAAGAAAAAATCTTAACACCTTCGGGGAATAGTGTAATAGCATACAATGCTGAAAGAACATTATGCGATATTCTAAGACCAAGAAGTGGAGTAGAAATAGGAATAACAGCAGAAGCGTTTATACGATATATAAAAAGAAAAGATAAAAATATCCCATTGTTATCAGAATACTCAAAGATCATGAAAGTAGAAGAAAAAGTCAGTAGCTATTTAGAGGTGTTATTATAAAACAGAATGATTCTCAAGAAACGTAATATACGCTCTAAAAAAGCAAGAATTCCACTCTACAGTGGCAGTGATAATCAGATATGATTATCACAAAGGAAAATTTGAGACCAAGGCTCAAATTTTAGGCATGAGACCCGTAGGGGCTGCTGCCGTCCTCACTGTAGCAGTGGAAGTTCTTGCTTTTAATTCATTAGAAGTCAATTCCTATTTACGTTTCTTCTCAGGAATCACGTATTCAAAGTTAGGATTGATTTCCTTATCCAATTCATCGAATTTCTGAATTAACAATTCATCATATTGCGCTAATTCTTCCTTAGATAAACGACCTTCAGGTAAATGAATTGGTTCCCCAATTTTTACAAACATTTTTTGACGCTTCAAAATGTTCATAAAAGTAAAAGGACCTTGATAAACGATCGGTACAATCGGAGCTTTTGCCATACGAGCAATTGTTACAGCCCCACCTTTCATTTCATTAGAGTAGCGAGTACCCGTTGGGAAAATCACTAAAGCCTTTCCGTGTTCCTTAATCTGAGTCACAGGATGCTTAATCGCACTCGGACCAGGCTTCTCACGATTCACAGGGAACGCTCCTAACTGACGAATAAACCAACCAAAAGGCTTAGGCTTAAACAATTCCTGCTTCGCCATCAATACTAAAGACTTTGGATAAACCGCAATCGCAATTAGTACTGGATCTAACCAAGAACGATGCGGAGCAACAATCACATAACCCGTATCTTCAGGCAAATTCTCACGCCCCATCACCTTTGAAAACCCATTTAATAATATAAGTAATATACGTACAATAAATATCGTAACTTTATAAATCATATGAAACTCCTTAAAAAATAGATTACTCAAACAGTATGAAGTAGAAAGGCGTTTTTTGCAAGATTTTCGATAAATATTTTACAAATATTCTTAAAGAAATCTTATAAATAAAGAACTTTCTTAAAAGAATCATAAAAATGAAAACGTTCATAAAACTTAATAAAAGATTAGTTAACCGAGAATCATTGTTATAGAAAACGTTTTATAATATAATAGTTTCATTAATAATTACTAGTAGTTATGAAATAATCATTATTTAAGAGACGTCTTAATGGTTATGATTGTTTTAAATTTGTGTGGCAAAAGCCCTGAGAGAGAAAAGGAGAATGACAAAATGGCAATTCCAAATTTACAAGTTGCATTAGACCATTTACGTATCGAAGATGCGTTGAAAGATGCACTTGCTGTTGGTAATGAAGTAGACATTATCGAAGCTGGTACAATTTTAATCTTGAATGAAGGGGACAAAGCAATCAAATGCTTACGTAATACTTTCCCTGATAAAGTTGTCATTGCAGATACAAAATGTGCCGATGCTGGATCAACAGTTGCTAAAAACTGTAAAGATGCTGGTGCCGACTGGATGACTGTCATTTGCTGTGCTACCATCCCTACTATGAAAGCTGCTCAAAAAGAAATTGGCACTTTACAAGTAGAATTATATGGTGACTGGACATTTGAACAAGCAGAGCAATGGCGTGAAGCTGGTATCGACCAAGTAATCTATCACCAAAGTCGTGACGCTCTATTTGCTGGAGCAACTTGGACAGAAAGTGACTTGAACAAAATCAAACGTTTAATTGAGATGGGATTCAAAGTTTCTGCAACTGGTGGATTAACAAAAGATACATTGAAAGTGTTCGAAGGTATCGATATTTATACATTCATTGCTGGACGTGGAATTTACGCTACAGAAAATCCTGCACAATCAGCTCGTGAATTTAAAGAAGAAATTAGAAGAATTTGGGGCTAATCTCAAGGAAGGAAAGAAAGAATAATGGCAAACATTAAAGATGTAACAAAAGAATCATGGATTCTATCAACATTCCCAGAATGGGGTACATGGTTAAACGAAGAAATCGAACGTGAGGAAGTTAAACCAGGAACATTCGCTATGTGGTGGTTAGGATGTACAGGTATCTGGTTAAAATCAGAAAAAAACACTAACATCCTATGTGACTTATGGTGTGGAACTGGTAAACGTAGCCACGGAAACGGAAAAATGAAAACTGGACACCAAATGCAACGTATGAGCGGTTGCCAAAACTTACAACCAAACTTACGTACACAACCATTTGTTATCGATCCATTTGAAGTGAAAAATGTAGATGCTTTAGTAGTAACTCACATTCACTCAGACCACTTAGATATCAATACAGCAGCAGCAGTTGCTAACAACTGTCCAGAAGCTAAATTCGTTGGACCACAAGAAGTAGTAAACACTTGGTTAGGTTGGGGAGTTCCAGCTGAACGTACAATCGTTGTACACCCAGGAGACTCAGTTAAAATTAAAGATATCGAAATCGTTGCTTTAGAAGCATTTGACCGTACAGCTTTAGTAACTGCTAAAGATGGCGAAGTATTAAAAGGTAAAATGCCTCAAGATATGGACGAAATCGCAGTTAACTACTTATTCAAAACAAGTGGTGGTAACTTATACCATGCTGGTGACTCTCACTACTCAAACATGTTTGCTAAACATGGTAATGAACACGAAATTGATGTGTGCTTAGGTGCATACGGTGAAAACCCTCGTGGTATCACAGATAAAGTGACTTCAGTTGATATGTTACGTATGGCTGAATCATTAAACGCTAAAGTTGTTATTCCAGTTCACTATGATATCTGGGCTAACTTCCAAGCTGATCCAAAAGAAATTACAGAAATCTGGAAATTCAAAAAAGATCGCTTAGAATATAAATTCAAACCATTCATTTGGCAAGTAGGTGGTAAATACACTTACCCAACAGATAAAGATAAATTAGAATTTAACTTCTACCGTGGATTTGACGACGTATTCTCAGTAGAAAACGACGTACCATTCCCATCATTCTTATAATAAACATCCGATTGACCGTTACTACGGTAACGGTCAAATCTTAAACTATGGATGAATACGATTTCTTAACTAAAATCGTCACAAAGGAGTTTTATCAGTGTTAAAAGAGATTATTGAAAACAATCGTTTTAGTTTCCAAAAAGGTTTTTCTTCTTGGGAAGATGCGATTCGCACAGCGTGTCAACCATTGTTAGACCAAAACGTTATTACAGCTGACTATCCAGGTTACATTATTAATAATGTTCATGAATTTGGTCCATACATTGTAATCGCACCAGAAATTTGCATTCCTCATGCACAAGAAGGAAAAGGGGTTAACGAAACAGCGGTTGCCTTCATGAATGTTGAAGAAGCTGTTGATTTCGGACCAGGTTCTGAATATAAACCACGTTTATTCTTTGTTTTAGCTTCAACTGACAATGAAAAACATTTAGGCAATTTATCAGAACTTGTAACATTAGTAGAAGATGAAAACATCATCAATGCTTTTGTAAATGCTCGTTCGAAAGCAGATTTAGAAAATATTTTACAAGGATTAGGTGAATAATATGCAATTCTTATTTGGATTTTGGCAATTTTTCTATTCAAACATTTTTACTAAACCACAATATTTTGTAGGTTTAATCGTATTAGTAGGTTATTTATTATTAGGTCGTAAATGGTATGACGCATTAGCTGGTTTCGTTAAAGCAGTTGTTGGTTATATGATTTTAAACGTAGCAGCTGGTGGATTAGTTTCAAACTTCCGTCCAGTATTAGCAGCTTTAGGGGACCGTTTTGGTTTACAAGCAGCAGTTATTGACCCATATTTTGGTCAAGCAGCAGCAGAAGCAGCTTTAAAACAAGCTGGTCATGCAACAGGTTTAACAGTACAAGTACTTTTAGTAGCATTCTTAACTAACTTAGCACTTGTAATTTTCCGTAAAATTACTAAAGTACGTACTGTTTTCATCACTGGTCACATCATGGTTCAACAATCAGCTACAGCTACTTGGTTAATGGCTTTAGCTTTAGGTGACAATGTACAACAATTACAATTTGTAGTTTTATTAGGGATCGTATTAGGGGTTTATTGGGCAGTAGCAGCTAACTTAACGGTAGAAGCAACTCAAGAATTAACAGAAGGTGGCGGATTCGCAATTGGTCACCAACAAATGTTTGGGGTTTGGTTAGTGGATAAATTCGCACACAAATTCTCAGGTAAAAATGACAAGAAGATTGAAGATTTAGAATTACCAGGATTCTTATCAATCTTTAAAGAATCAATCGTTGCAACTTCTATCTTAATGGTAGTATTCTTCGGAGCTATTTTATTAGTATTAGGTAAAGATTACTTAGTAAGCGTAAACGGTCAAGAAATCGTAGTGATGGCTTCTAAATTCAAAATGGCTACATTAAAAGAAGGCGACAACTTCTTCTTCTATATTTTACAAATTGCTTTAACATTTACAGTATATGTACAAATTTTACAACTAGGGGTTCGTTTATTCGTTGCTGAGTTATCAGAAGCGTTCCAAGGTATCTCTAATAAATTATTACCAGGTTCTATGCCAGCCGTTGACTGTGCTGCTGTATATGGATTTGGTTCTCCAAACGCAGTAACAATTGGTTTCTTATTCGGTGTTTTAGGACAAGTAATCGCAATTTTAGGCTTAATCGTGTTCAAATCACCAGTATTAATTATCACAGGTTTCGTTCCTGTATTCTTCGACAACGCAACATTTGCGGTATATGCTAACCACAAAGGTGGTTTACGTGCTGCTTCAATTATGTCATTCTTATCAGGTGTTATCCAAGTTCTTGGTGGTGCTATCGCAGCTGGAGCATTCGGTTTAGCAGCATTCGGTGGATGGCATGGTAACTTCGACTGGGATACAGTATGGGTAGGATTCGGATTCTTAATGCAACACTTCCAATACATTGGTTTAGGTATTGTTTTAGTTATTCTTTTAGCAATTCCTCAATTACAATACAGCCGTAACAAAGAACATTATTTCTTAATCGCAGAAGATTACGAAACATATTTAGAAAATAAACAAGCTTAATTAGTTTAAAACAGAAAAATTTTATTATAAAATAGGTAACGGGTAAGACAAACTTACCCGTTATCAAATTCCAAAGGAGAGATATCAATGAAAGTATTAGCAGCATGTGGAAGTGGAATGGGATCAAGCCAAATTATTAAAATGAAATTAACAAACGTATTCCGTAAATTAAATATTCCGTTGGAAGTACATCACTGTGCAGTTTCAGAAGCAAAATCATCAGCTAAAAGCTATGACATGGTAGTTGTTTCTTCAGCATTATTAGAAATCTTCGACGGATTAGATTTACCAAACACTAAAATTGTTGGATTACAAAACTTATTATCAGAAAAAGAAATGACTGAAAAAATTTCAGCAGCTTTAGAGCTTTAATTTAAAAGGAGACTTTTTTATCATGGCATATGAAGCGTTAAAACAACGTGTTCTTGAAGCAAATTTATTATTACCAAAACATAATTTAGTATTATTCACTTGGGGAAATGTTTCAGAATACGACCGTGAAGCTGGCGTTATCGCTATTAAACCTTCAGGGGTAGATTATGATGTAATGAAAGCAGAAGATATCGTTATTGTAGATATCGATGGAAATAAAATCGAAGGAGCTTTAAAACCATCTTCTGACTTAGATACACACTTAGAAATTTATCGTAATTTCCCAGATGTTAAAGGGGTAGTTCATACTCACTCAACTTGGGCAACTACAATGGCTCAAAACGGGCAAGAAATTCCTGCATTTGGTACAACACAAGGGGACTACTTCTATGGAACAATCCCATGTACTCGTGCGATGACTGATGCTGAAATTAAAGGTGCTTATGAGTTAGAAACAGGTAAAGTGATCGTTGAAACATTTAAAGATAAAGACCCTAATGCAATTCCTGGTGTATTAGTATTTAACCATGGCCCGTTTGCTTGGGGGAAAGATGCTTTTGATGCTGTTCACAACATTACTGTTTTAGAACAAGTTGCAAATATGGCTTGGCATAACTTAGTATTAAATCCAAACTTACAACCAATGTCTCAAACAATTTTAGACAAGCACTATTTACGTAAACATGGTGCAAATGCATACTATGGACAAGGGTAGGAGTTAAGCATGTACGAATTAGGACTATATGAAAAATCAATGCCAAACACATTATCATTCAAAGAAAAGTTAGAAACGGTTAAAGCAACTGGTTTTGATTTCTTAGAAATGAGTGTGGATGAAACTGATGAAAAATTAGCTCGTTTAGAGTGGACGAAAGAAGAACGTCTTGAACTTGTTAAAACAATGTACGAAACAGGTGTATCTATTCGTTCTATGTGTCTAAGTGGACACCGTAAATATCCATTTGGATCACATGACGCATCAGTACGTGAACGTAGTATGGAAATCATGGAAAAAGCCATTGAATTAGCAGATGATTTAGGTATCCGTGTGATTCAATTAGCTGGTTATGATGTATACTATGAAGAAGGCGATGCTGATACATTAGAATTCTTTATCGATAACTTGAAAAAAGCTACTTTATTAGCAGCTCGAAAAGGTATCGTTTTAGGGTTCGAAACAATGGAAACTCCATTTATGAATACAGTGGAAAAATCAATGCGTTTTGTAAACTTAGTAGATTCACCTTATTTACAAGTTTATCCAGATTCAGGAAACTTAAAAAATGCTTCTTTAGAACCTGGTGCGAAAAATGTTTATGAAGATATCGAATTAGGGAAAGGTCACATTGTGGCTGCTCACTTAAAAGAAACAATTCCTGGACATTATCGTGAAATTCCTTTTGGAACAGGACAAATTGACTTCAAGAAAATGGTGGATACTTTCTTATCAATCGGTGTTCGTCGTTTCACTGGCGAATTCTGGTATGTTGGACAAGAAAACTGGTTAGAGGATATTCATTTCGCTAACAAATTCTTACGTTCATATTTCCCAGAAAAATAATTAAGAATTTAATGTAACATCCTTAGAGTGTCTAGGGATGTTTTTTAGTACGTATAAGTGAATGAATAGATTATACCTCCCTGGATTGTTGCAGCGCCGCCAGCAGCCTCGCTAGCGAGTCTCATGGCTAAAATTCGAGCCTATAGTCTCGAATTTTGCGGTAATATATATAAATATATATTACTTTTGCAACTGAGGGAGGTATAATCTATTCATTCACTTTAAGTGTTTTATATCGTTTATACTATATTAAAATAATATGTTCTTAATGTACGGATTCAGAGTACATAGAAAATAGCACAAGCAATAAAAGTAGAGATAGCTACTTTTATTGCAGGGAAACTTTGAGACCTAGGCTCAAAGTTTAGCCATGAGACAGCTTTAGCTGACTGCTGGCGACCTTGCTACTATATCTTCAGTATTTTCAATGTATACTGAATCCTATTGATTTTTCTATTCTAACGGTTAAAATAAATATTATGAGGGTATGTAAAAGAGGGGGGTGAGTTTTTTGTATTCTTATATGCAAAAGTGTATTGATAAAAATTTTAAACCAGTTACGAAGGATGATTTGATTCATAAATTTTCCCAGTTAGGAATTAAACGTGGAGATACTTTATTAGTTCATGCTTCTTTATCTTCATTAGGCTATGTGGTTGGGGGAGCTGAAGCTTTGTATTTGGCGTTAAAGGAAGTTATTGGAGAGAAGGGAACGATTGTAGTTCCTTCTCAAACGGTTGAAATATCAGATCCTGTTAGTTGGCAGTATCCTCCAGTTCCAGATGAATGGCATGCTGTAATTCGTGATGCTATGCCTGCATATTCAAAGGAGTTATCGTATAGTAAAGCGATGGGAGCTTTTAGTCAACTTATTGGTATTTTGCCAGAATCCATTAGAAGTAATCATCCTATGTATTCTTTTACGGCAATAGGAGAAAAGGCTATAGAAATTATTGAACAGGATTCATTTGATTTCCCATTTGGAGACGAATCGCCATTAGGAAGACTGTATTCCATTGGTGCTAAAGTATTAATGATTGGAACTGATTTTGAAACAAATACATCACTTCATTTGGCAGAAAATCGGTTGAATCGTGAAATCATTCAAGAAAGAAGTAAGATATTGACAAAAGATGGAGAAAAATGGATTTCGTTTAAAAATATTGAATTAGATTTATACGATGACTATTTAGAAATTCAAAATAGATTCATGGAAAACCATTTAGTTGCTCATACGACTATCAATGAAGGTACTGTATATTTATTCGATATGAAAGAATGTGTCGATTTTGCGCAACATTATTATCAAATAAAAGAATAACAAAAAGTGTTTTACGTATAGATTCAAAATACATAGAAAATACTCCATAGTAGCAAATGCATTTATGCGGGAAACTTCGAGACTACAGGCTCTAAGTTTAGCCATGAGACTTGCAAAGCAAGGCTGCTGGCGACCTTGCTACTATATCAAAAGTATTTTTTATGTATTTTGAAGACGTTAAGGAGTAAAATATCTTTTCAAACTATTACGAAAATAACCGAACGTTCATGTTTAAAACGTTCGGTTATTTTTATTGTTTTAAAACTATTATATCCTTTTAAATTTACTAATTATTCATCATTTATGTTTTTACACTGCTATTGTTCGTATTTTACACGTTTTCAACATTTGAAAATGAATTATTTTTATGAAAATTCATCTAAAAATGTATTTTTAGATAGAAATCACTTGTAATTATCGTTCGGATTTTGTATGATTGTAATTGAGGTTGAGAGTTCAATCTTGTAAAAATCATATCTTAGGGGGATATATTTTATGAAGAAGTCTTTTTGGTCAAAATTAGCACTTGGAGTATCAGCAGCAGCCTTACTTGCAGCATGTTCAAGTCAATCAAGTGATTCAGGTTCGAAAGGAAATGGATCCAAAAAAATTGATACATTAAAGGTTGCATTTGTTCCTTCTCGTGACCCAGAAGCAATTGTAACAGCTACTGAACCATTGAAAGAACTATTGAAGAAACAATTAGCTGAAGAAGGGTATACAGTTAATAATGTTGAAATCAATGTTGGTACAAGCTTTGATGCAGTAGGGGAAGCTTTAGCATCAGGTACTGCTGATGTAGGTTTCATTCCTGGTGGTACTTATGTATTATTTGATAAAGAAGTGGATGTATTATTAACAGCAACTCGTTCTGGATTAGAAAAAACTTCTTCTAATCCAAAAGATTGGAATGATGGAAAAGAATCAAAACGTTCTAATGAACAAGTTACTTCCTATAAAGGTTTAGTAATTGCTGGTCCGACAGAAAAAGGGAAAGCAATTGCTGAAAAAATAAACAGCGGTAAAGATATTTCTTGGGATGATTTAAATTCAGCAAATTGGGGAGTTTTAGGAACTTCTTCTTCTTCAGGATATATTTATCCTACATTATGGTTACAAGATAAATTCGGTAAAAATATTTCAGATTTACAAAATGTTGTTCAATCTGATTCATACGCTTCATCTGCAGCTCGTTTAGCTTCAGGACAAATTGATATTATGGTTGGTTATGCGGACTTACGTAATGACTATGCTAAGAAATGGACTAGTGAGTATGGTCGTTCTGAAGAAATTTGGAAAGAAACAAATGTTGTTGGTGTAACTCCAGATATTTATAATGACACAATTTCAGTAAGTAAATCTTCACCAATTGTAGACGATGCGTTTAAAGAAGCTTTCGCAAATGCGATGATTAAATTAGCTGGTACAGATGAAGGTAAAGAAGTCATTAAAATTTACTCTCATTCAGGATACAAGAAAGCTAATTCAGCTGACTATGATAAAGAACGTGAAGCACAAAAAGTTCTAAAAAAATTAAAAGCAGCTAAGTAAGACAAGAAATGATGATCAAATGAGGGTTAGGAGCAAATCCTGACCCTTTTTTTGAGAAAGAGGACAGATTATGATTAAATTTGAAAATGTTTCAAAAACCTATCCAAATGGTGTTAAAGGGTTAAAAAATATTAATTTAGAAATTGAACAAGGAGAATTTGTTTCAATCATTGGTTTATCAGGAGCTGGTAAATCTACATTAATTCGTACGATTAACCGTATGATTGAAATTACAGAAGGAACATTAACAGTAGATGGTACGAATGTATCTTCATTAAAAGGTAAATCTCTTCGTAAATTCCGTAGAAATAAAGTAGGGATGATTTTCCAATCATTTAACTTAGTAACAAGAACAACAGTTATTAAAAACGTATTAACTTCAATTGTTCCAGATATTCCATTTGTTCGTTCATTATTTGGAATTTATACAAAAGAAGAAAAATTACACGCTTTAGAAGCTTTAGATAAAGTGGGGATTGTTGATAAAGCATTTATCCGTGCAGACCAATTATCAGGGGGACAACAACAACGTGTTGCATTAGCAAGAACTTTAGCCCAAAATCCTGAAATTATTTTAGCAGATGAACCAGTTGCAGCATTAGACCCAATTACAGCTAAACGTGTAATGGAAGACTTTAGAAAAATTAATCAAGAATTAAATATTTCTATTTTACTAAATATCCACCATGTAGAATTAGCTTTAGAATATGCAGATCGTATTATCGGTATTCGTGATGGAGAAATTGTTTATGATGGTCCAAGTAGCCAAGTAACGAAAGAAGTATTAGATTTAATCTATAAAGGAAAGGCGGAGGAGTTACATGAAGGATAATAAACTCTTCGCTTCAAAAGAATTTACTTTAAAAAATGGTACAACTGTAAAAGAACCTAAATCAAAAACGATTTTTGTTATCATTGGATTATTAATTGCCATGTACTATTCTGGTAAAGTAACAGGTTTTAATTTACACACTATTTTACAACGTGGTGTTCAATTCTTTGTTATTATTGGTCGTATGTTTCCACCAGCATGGGAGTATTCAAGTAATATTTGGCAACCATTAATTGATACGATTAAAATGTCATTATTAGGGTCATTATTAGGATCTATTTTAGTTATTCCGTTTGCAATTGTTGCATCAAGTAATATTGTAAAAAGTAAATGGATTATTAGTTTAAGTCGTTTATTTTTAAGTGTGGTACGTACATTACCAACTCTTGTAACTGCCTTAATTGCAACGTATATCTTTGGATTAGGAACAATGGCTGGTACATTTGCGATTGCAACTTATACTTTTGCATACTGTGGTAAACAATTATATGAACAAATTGAAACAGTAGATATGGGAGCTTTTGAAGCTGCTGAAGCTTTAGGAGCAACAAAAGGTCAAGCTTTTACAAGTGCGATTATTCCTCAAATTTTACCAACTTACTTAGCAAGTTCATTATATTGCTTTGAAGGTAATGTTCGTTATGCATCTATTTTAGGATATGTAGGTGCCGGTGGTATCGGGATTATTTTAAATGAGAACCTTGGTTGGCGTGAATATGGTAATGTAGGGATGATTTTAGTGACATTATTCTTTACTGTAGTCATTATTGAATCAGTAAGTTACTACTTACGTACGAAATTAACATAGAAGGGGAGTTAAACACATGAATGAAGCAGTATTAAAACAATATGAAAAAGCTCCTCGTACATGGATTGTTCAATTAGGCGTTTTATTCTTATTTATTATTATTTTTGCGTGGTCAGGATCTACAATTGAATTAAGTAAAATTCCAGAAAATGGTTTACAAATTTCTCAAAGTATTTTACAAGGGATTGTAACTCCTGAAACATCCTTATTGTTAAACTTTACAACAAAAGGTGTTCCATATTTGTTATTAGAAACAATTTCGATTGCTTTTCTAGGAACATTAGTGGGTGCTATTTTAGCTATTCCATTTTCATTTATTTCAGCAACTAATATCGTTCCAAAACCTGTTGCAGTGATTGGACGTACAGCAATTATGGCTATTCGTACGGTTCCAACATTAATTTATGGCTTAATGTTTATTCGTGTAACAGGGCCTGGTGCTTTTACAGGATTACTAACAATGTCTGTAGCATCGATTGGGATGATTTCTAAATTATATATCGAAGCAATTGAAGACTTAGATTACAAGATTTTGGAATCATTAGATGCTAGTGGATGTAATTTTTATCAAAAAATTCGTTTTGGGATCTTGCCACAATTAATTCCAGCATTCATTTCTACAGTTATTTATCGTTTTGATATGAACTTAAGAGATGCAACTGTTTTAGGGATGGTAGGTGCCGGTGGTATCGGTGCTCCATTAATCTTTGCGATGACAGCCTATAAATGGCACGAAGTAGGGGCTATCCTATGTGGCTTAATTGTATTAGTATTAGTGATTGAATACTTATCAACGAAGATTCGTACTTACTTAGCACGTGGATAAATCAAAAAAGCATGAAGGATTAAACTTCATGCTTTTTTTCTACTTTTGAAAACATTTTATGAAATAATGGAGCTAATGCATATCCCATTAATGAAATCCCGATAATTCCCATGAAATATAATACCGTTTCTTGGAAAATACTAAATCCGATTAAAATAACTGGAATTGCCAAAATAGCAACAGCTTCCTTTAAAGAAATAAAAATAAATAAATAACCATCCCGTATATAACTCTTAATCGTTCCAAAATACTGAGTTCTTGCTAATGAAATCAACATGGCTGTGATTGTCATACATAAGAATAAAAAGAAAATAATGGCTAACATCATGCCAAAAATATTTTGAATGTTATACCAAAATTGAACCACATATACAGTAGCTGCAATGATTGCTGTGTAAATTAAAGAAATAGCAACTCGTACAAAGAAAAGATGTTTCAATTCATTCCAGAACGTTTTCACTAAATAACCATCTTCATTTTCAGAAAACTTCATCATTGTATAAAACAAAGCCGCCAACACAGGCCCAATCGTTACAATAGGAATACTAATTACAATCACTAATAAGTTCAACAAAATAAAATCCGCTAACATCGTAGCAAAACGCCAAAAAGGACTTTCCTCATTAAATTTCATCCAAAACCATCCTTTAACAAATAAAATACAAAACACATTATACGATTAACCCCAAAATTAAGCAAGCTATCGTACATATAAGGTAAATATTTGGCACAGTATCAGAAGTTCTTAACTGATTACGTAAAAAGTGAGAAATAATGGATACAGTAGCTAAAGTAAAAGAATCAGATAGGATTCTTTTACAGGGAAACTTTGAGACCAAGGCTCAAAGTTTAGCCATGAGACTCGCAAAGCGAGGCTGCTGGCGACCTAGCTACAGTCAATCAATTATTTCGAACGATATATAGGTTTACATAATATATATTAAAGCAAGTTGTATATCGAAAACAAACCGAGCAACACAATTGCTCCACCTAAATCCAAACCAACATAAAAGGACGCTCCTGACGAACGTCCTTCTACCATAATTAAACATTAGAAATATCTATCGATTGTCCAATCGACAATAAACATAACATACGTTTTGTAACTTTCTTTTGATAACTTGTTTCTAATGCTTCAGCATATAAATTTAATTGCTGTTTATACTTATCAACGACTTTCTGTATTCCTTTTTGTGTCGGAACCACATGATCCGTCTTATAATCAAATAAGATAATCTCATCGTCTAATTCCACAAATCCGTCGATAATCCCGTGAATTAACATCGAATCTTCATTATCTGGTAAATGCTTAAAGATACGTTTTGCTGTTACAACATGTGAAAATGCTTGTTCACGGTTTAATAATGCTTGATGTTCCTGTATCCATTGTCCAAATTCACTTTGGAAGAAATGATAAACTTGGTCAACTGGAATTACTGCAGCAACTTCTTTTTCTAAAAATTGTGTCTCAACTAAATGTTGAATCGTTTCTTGAATGAATTCAGGAGTAATTTCCTTTGTTAAGTCTAACTTTTGCATCAATAAATGTAAACCGCTTCCACGTTCTGCAGCTGAAACTTTTTGTTTAGACTCTATAAAGCTTGGTTTCGTTAATTCAGACGTTAAATAAACATATTGTTGAACAGTTTTTTCCGTTTGTTGAGTTTGTTCTTCTAAATGTGGTAATTGTTTTACATCTGGCTCTTCATTCATCCGTTTAATTTCAGATACACTCTGATAACTTGCAGTTGTAGATGCTAATAAATAAGGATACGTTTGTTTTAATTCTTCTAGTAGTTTTGGAAGATTTTTAACTGTATTCCCTACTACTTGCTTTTGTAACCACTCTTCTTCATTCATAGAAGCTGTTTCAGTTTCTTGAATCCAATTGAGCGCATTCTTTTTAATTTGTTCAAATTCAATCACTTCTTGATGGAATGGGACTTTATCCTGCTTTCTAAATGTGGCCATTAAAATCCAAGTTAAATAATTATCAACATGATAACGAAGAGCAAATGGTAATACTTCTTCATTCAAATCATCGATCATAGAATGTTCTTCTTTAAATTTTTCAAAATCTTTTAAAGAACCGACAATAATGAGTTTTTCACGTGCACGAGTCAGTGCTACGTACAATTTTCTCATTTCTTCAGACAGTAATTTATTTTTCTCTGCTTTATAAGCCATCACATATGGAATGGTTGTATACTGAATTCTTTCAGGAAGTTGTAAATATTTAACACCTACTCCTAATTCATCACTACGAATGGCTTGTTGGCGAATATCTTGCTGGTTAAATTTCTTTCCAGCATTCATTAAAAATACAACTGGATATTCTAAACCCTTACTTGCATGAATGGTCATGACACGAACCGCATCTTCTTCGTCAGAAATTTGTGTAGGTTCTTCTAAATCTTGTTTTTTATGTTGCATTTGTTGAATAAATCGAACAAAGTTACGTAAACCTTTAAAGCTAGAATCTTCGAAATCTTTCGCATATTTATACAAGGCATGTAAATTCAAGACACGTTGTTGTCCAACAGATTGTCCGTGTACATATGTTAAATAGTTTGTATCCATATAAATTTGCCAAATAAGCGTACTGATGGATTGATGGTTCGCAATATCTCTCCAAGTTTCTAGCTGTTCTAAGAATGATTGTATTCGATCTTTTAATTGCTGTTGTTGAGCACTATCGTAATAAGTCACTTCTTCTAATTTAAAATGTTCAACAAATTGAACACATGCTTCGTAAAACGAACTAGATTTATTGTTTTTACGAATATGAGCTAATGCTATTTCATCTAATCCAACGATTCCTGAACGTAATACTGCAACAAATGGAATATCTTGGGTAGGATTATCAATAATTTTTAGTGCTGACATCATAATGGCAATTTCTGTTCGTTTAAAATATTGAAGATTTTTTTGCACTAAAACAGGAATTTGATATTGAGTAAAGATTTCTTCAATTAATCCATTATTAGCCTTTGTTGGCGCTAAAATGACGATATCTTTATATTGAATTGGTCGTTTTTTTGGATTTTCCTTTGTACTTTCTTCATGCATGATTTCAAATTGATTTGCCATCAATTCTTTAATCTTACCCGCAATAAGATGGACTTCAGCACTAGCTGAACTATCAATCAAACTTTCTGTTTCCAATCCAGAAGATTCTTCTTCCTCTTCTTCTAGATTAGCATTTTGAATAATATAGCATTCGCTAAATTTATCTGTGTCTTCTGAATAATTCAAGTTTCCAGTTTTTAAAGCAGCTGAATCATCATAATCAATTTGACCTAATTCATGATCCATAATCTGTCTAAAAATTAAATTTGTAAAGGATAATACTTGATCTCTAGAACGGAAGTTTTCAGCTAAAATAATTCGTTTTCCGCCATTTTCATCTGCATAAGCTTCATATTTATCTCTAAATAAAGATGGATCTGCAAGACGGAAGGCATATATCGATTGTTTGACATCTCCCACCATGAAGAGATTATTCTCCCTAGCAACACTTGTTAAAATTGCCTCTTGAACTCGGTTAACGTCTTGGTATTCATCAATTAAAACTTCTGTAAATAATTCTTGATAATATTTTTTAGCAATCAAAACTCCATTTTTCTCAGTGGAAAGAATTGCTAATGTATCATGTTCTAAATCAGAGAAATCAATTTTGTTTGAAGTTTTCTTTTCCAATTGGAAAGCTTCATAAAATTTTAAGACAACTTGAGATAAATGCAACATCATTGGATAAATATTTCTTAAATGCTTCATTTGAATCTCAGGAGACTCGAAAAAGGCTGTTGCTAATAATTGATCTTCCCAATGTTTCTTCAGGCTATCTCTTTTACGTTTAATGGCCTGTACTGCTTCTCTATCTGTAGTTTCATCTTTTTTAGGAACAGTTGGGAAACGGTCAAAACTCACACCCTGCGCTAATGTATACGCTGCTGTGTAATTACCACTTGCAAATGCTGCATACACTTCCTGAATTTTTTGGCCATCAGCTTCGACCACATCTTTACACTTTTCAAATCCAGTTACTTCAGCTAATTTAATTAATTCATCATAGGCAGAAACTAAATACTTTAATTCTTCGACAATATAAGGTGCAAATTGATCCTTTATAATAGGAATTTCGCCGTATTCATCCTTTGTTTCATATAAATCTGCTAAAGAAGAAATCCATTGTTTTGGATTTGGTTTTGAACGTGAAAAATCATATAGTTGATAAACTAATGTTGTAAATCCATCATCATTACGATCGCTAGAAAAATAGCGCATTAAACCATCCATCCAAGAATGTTCTTCTAATAATTCATCTTGTATGTTTCGCCATACTTTTTCTTTTAATAAAGTACCCTCTACTTCATTTAATAGTGAAAATACAGGGTCTAACTGACTTAAATAGAAATAACGACGAATAACTTTCATACAGAAACTATGAATGGTAGAAATCGTAGCATTGGGTAATAAACTTAGTTGTTTGATATACATATGCTTTTTAGTAATATCTGTTTCTTTTGTAATTGCTTTTTCTAAATTAGTACGCAGACGTTCTTTCATTTCTTTTGCAGCAGCTTCAGTAAAAGTCACAATTAATAAAGAATCAATATTAACGCCATCTTCTATATATCCCATAATTCGGTCAACTAATACTTTAGTTTTTCCTGATCCGGCAGAAGCAGAAACTAATAAATGATCGCCTCTTTGCCAAATTGCTTGCCATTGTTCAGGTGTTGCTTGTACACCCTCTGGTTTTACTGGTATCACCCACTATTCCTCCTTTCCATCAATTTTATTTTTCATCCAAGTTAAGTTCTCTTGAAGAGGCATTTTCGTTAAAAATTGATAGTTATTTTCTGGATTTGTTACATCAAACATTGAAATTGCACTGAATTTTCCATTCACTGAATCTGCATATTCTTTTAATTCATCAAATGGAGCAATTTGATTTTCTCCATTTAAAATTCGTTCTCCAGCAGTTTTCAATTGATAGAAAGCAAAGTCCATTAATAAATTGATATCATCAGGAGCATAGACTTGGCTAGTTGCCTTGTATTCTCCATCTTTCTTAACGCCAAATGGTAATACAATAGAGTCTCCTACTTCAAAATCAGGTTGAACTTGTTGCAGAACTCCTAAATCATTCGTTAATAATCCAGATAATTTATATTTCTTCAGACGAGTTTCTTCAAAATCTGCATCTGATTTCAGATCTTTAGCATTAAAGCTTGGTTGAAAAACATGCATATATAATCCACCATAAGGCGTTACAGTTTTCTTAAATTGGTCAGAAACAATGTTTCTAGCTACTGATAAATACGTTAATAGTTGTAGTTGAATGCCATAACGTAATCGATTGATATCAAATTTTTGTGCTGAAGATTTATAATCGACAATTCCTAAATGGTAACCTTTTTCGGTTTCTAAAAGGTCTATACGGTCAATTTTTCCACGAATAGATAGAGATTGAGTATCATTTAATGGAATTTCAATTTTTTTATAGGGCTCTCTGCCAAATGCTACTTCTGTTTTCCATGGTGTTACTTGTAATTCTTGCAATTGCATTAGTGCAGCAGCTAATGTTTGTCGAATTGTATCTTGTAGTAAAACTTTTGTCCAATTCATTCTAGGAGATGCATTTAAAATTTGGAATCTTGCATCTTCATTCATAGAATCAAAGATTTCTTTTAATAATACTTCGGTTGTTGTTTTATCAATAGAACGAATATCTAATTGTAATTCATGAACTTTACGAATAAACCGGTCAAATGTTTCATGAAAATATTCCCCAGATCCAGCTGCTGTTAATTCGAACTCTCTACGTTCACGTAAATTCAAACCATATTGTAAGAAATGACTAAATGGATCTTTATAAAAGGTTTCAACTTGAGAAGTTGATAAGTATAAATGATTTCCGTATAATTCAGCAGCCAATTCTTTTGGTAATTGCTTTGCAATATTTAAATGGAATACACTGTCCACTAATGTATGATACTCCTGTTGGAAATCTTTATCCTGTCTTAATAAATGAGGTAAAGCAATCCAAATAGATGGAATATCTTCTTCTTTTGAAAATTTATACTGACGAAGTTTCTGTAATAAGGTCGTAAATAATTCATGAATGGTTACAAAGTTGCCCTGTTCAAATCGTTCTTGCTGTTTTTGATTGCCATCCACTGTAGTAATTTCATATTGATTTAAAATACGTTCTACAAAACTAGAAGGTTTTAATTTAGCGCCTTTATCTGTATGATGCATCGATAAGAATAACTTTTCAGTTGCTGAAGTTAACACTTTATAAAATAAAAATGGCTCTACTGATTGTTTTTGAATGGTTGTTGGATGTAAGAAACGACCACTATCTAATTTACTTAATAAATACTCTCTTTCTTCATCTGTCATTAGCCCACTCTCCTCTTTCATTCGAGGAAGGACGCCTTGCGATAAACCAATCACAAAAGTAATCTTTTTAGGAGAATAACGAACAGAATCAATTCCCGTACAAGTTAATTGGTCTAAAGTAGAAGGAGCCATATTATAGTGTGTATGTTCGAATCCAGTATGTAATAATAATTGGAAGATTTCCCAATCAAACGGTTCATCTCCAAAAATATAAACATACTCCTCTAATAATTTTAGAAATTCATTCCATACTTGATCCTGTCTACGAGCTGTTTGGATATCCCCAATATTAGCAGCATGATTTCTCCAATATAAGAATGCTTCCGTTACACCAATTTTTTCTAATAATTGATATAGGAGAGTGATCGCTTCTTTTGTCGTCTCAACTTTATCCAATTTCTTATAAAATGGTTCTAATAAAGAGACAATTTGCTCTCGTAGTTCTTGTGCTTGTGTCAATTGTTGATGGACTAACACTTCTCTGCTACTTAAGCTATCTTCATCAATAGTTTCAAGTTGATAATTCCATGTTTTACTTGAAATCCAATCTTTTCCTTCATAGCCTTGAGCTAGTATAATCGTTTCAGTTTCGTCTAATGTTTGACGATATTGAATCAAGGCATCTCTTAGCGTAACTTCCTCATCATCCTTATTCACTATATTTGCTCGATTTAAGGGCCAAAAACAATATTCACTTCTTAATAGGTTCATTATGTCATGATAACGCCAAAAATGCTTCTGGATAGCAAAAATCGCGTCTAGTACTTGAATGAGTGGATGATGCTCCATTGTATCTGATAAATCCATGAAATAAGGAATTTGATACGTTTCTAATAAAGGTTGCAGGAGTGTTTGTTGTTCTTCTAAATTTCTCGATAAAATTTGAATATCTTGGTAACGATATTTTCCACTATCAACTAATGTTTTAATGGTTGCTAATGTTTCTTGGATTTCTTGACGTTCATCTTCATAAGTTGTCCATTGTAAAGCTTTAATTTTCCGTGATGTACGATTTGAAGTAGTTTCAAGTCCCCCACTTGTTTCTAACCAATATTGTTCAAGTTCGAAAAAGTCAGGATGATAAGTGTTATTTCCTTCTTTTAATTCTTTTAAAACAGGATTACTTTCATCAATCATTAACCAATTTAGTAAGCGAGAAATTAATTGACGATTGGAATCAAATAAACTAGATTCTAGTGTTTCTTTTGGTTTAAAAGCATCTGTTGTTGCAGTCGTATAAAATTCTACTCCTCCGCATGATTTCACTAAAGCATCAATCACTTCTAATTCCATCGCATTTAAGTGATACGATTGATCAATCACAACATACGTATTTGATAAATCCATAGATGAAATTTCTTGCGCTAATATACGTAATAAATCTTCCGATTGAACAAAATCTTGTTTTAAATACTCTAAATAATGTTTATAAATGATGCCAAATTCTTTCAAACGTTGATCAATTTCTTCGTAAGAATCCTGTTCAAACCACTCTGAGAAATCCTCTACTTCGATTCCTCCTAAACGAAATTCTTGCATGACAGCAGATAAACGTTCAATAAAACCTTTATGACGAGATTCCTTATTAAATAACACTAATTCATCTTGATATTCAGATAATATTTTTTGTAATATCATACAAATTCCAACCTTGGATAAAGACGGACGTTGAAGTGCAGCATGATCTCTTAAAAAATACCAAGCTAATCGATTAAAACTGTATACTTGTAATTTTGTCACAGCATAAGAATTCTTTGGTTGTTGTAATAACTGCCCCACTTGTTGAATCATTTCTAATTCTGCAGAAAACTTAATATGATCTGGTACAAGATAAATAACTTGATTCTTGCTAGATTGTTTTAACCAATCTGCAATTTTTGTAGCAATATGCGAAACTTTCGCACTTGTTTCTTTTGTAAGAATGACTTCGAAACTCATAAGAACCTCCTATCGTTTATTCCCCTTAACTTAACCATATAACGATGAATTTGTAAACAAAAATAAAACGATTTTTCTATTTGTAGCACTCCGCTACGCAGAAAAATCGTTTTATAAATTCAATGTTAAACTCTTAGCCTACTAATTGTTCTAAAATATCTGGGCGGAAACCAAAGAATGGTTCAATACCTTCCGCTACAATTACTGGTAATGATTGGAAGCCTAAAGCTTTCACTTCTTCTAAAGCTTCTTCTGATTCAAACACATCCTTGATGACAAATGGTACTTGATTATCCTCAAAAAATTGTTTTGTAAAATTGCATTGCATACAATTTGGTTTTGAATATAGTGTAATTTGACGTTTTGACATATACATCTCTCCCTTATGGTTCATACAGGTAGTATAATACCTCATATCTGGTTAAAATACAATATATTGTGCTTAAAATTTTTATTTTATTTTTTAAAACACAATATATAGATAAAAACTGTTATGGTACACTTGGATAAAACTTGATATAACGCCAAAAACAGTTTTGATACACAGGTCATAGAATCCATCTAAGGCGTAAAACACTATATTTAGTACTTAACTTTTACTTAATTATTCGTTTTCGAAATCTTTCATTCTTTTAATAGTTACAGCATAAACTGCAGCTCCTATAGATGCAAATACTGCAATCATCTTTTTATCATTGAAAAAGACAGTAAAGACAACTACCAAAAAAATCAAAAATAAAATGGTTGCCATAAAACTTCTTTTTTTCATACCCCTGCCCCCCTTAACAATAATCTTGGCAAAATTATATCATAAACGAAACGAATTAGTAAACACTTGTATCAAATCCACGATTTGTTACATAACCATCTTTTTCCCAAATATTTTTCTTTTTCTTCTTCGTATCTTCTTCGACTTTTTGTAAGTCTTTTAACAGCGTTGTATTCGGTGGATGAGCATATCCTACTCTAGCTAAACTTTCTTCTACTAAGGTTTGTTGTAATAATTTTCCATCTAAATATACATACATTAAAGCACGTCCATATTTATCTTTATAATCACCAACATCAAATTTACCTTCGACTTTTTTAGCCTTTTTCAATAACTCTTCTGTTTTTTGTTTTGCTTGATCTGCAAATGGTTGAGCAGCCTTTCCTTCTTTTGCTGTTTCCGGTGTATCAATTAATAATAAACGGATTTTAAACTCTTTTCCATCTAATCGAACGTGGAATGTATCTCCATCCGCTACTTTACCAACTTCGAGGGTATATTTTTTTGACTTATCATAACTAGAAAAATCTACTGTACTTTCAACTTGTGTTTGACTAGCATTTGATTTATTAGAAGTTTTCTTCTGATTTTTTGAGAAAAATCCAAGACCAGAAATAATTAGGATAAGGACTAATATCGCTAACTTAACCAATAGAAATTGTTGTTTTTTCGTTAATTTCATAAAATCTCCTCTCAACGATTCAAAAATAAATGACAACAAATCTTATACATGAACTAAGATTTGTTGTCACAGGATGAACTATACTTCTAATAATTCTTTTTCTTTTACTTGTGCTAAGTGATCAATGTTTTTTACACTGTCATCCGTTAATTTTTGAATATCTTTTTCATATCCACGTAAATCATCTTCAGTGATTTCTTTATTTTTTTCAGCTTTCTTTAAATGTTCAATGGCATCACGGCGAATGTTACGAACACTTACTTTAGCACCTTCAGCTTCTTTTCCTACTTGTTTTGCTAATTCTTTACGACGTTCTTCTGTTAATTGTGGAATGACTAAACGAACAACGCTACCATCATTAGTTGGTGTAATCCCAATATCAGACATTAAAATTGCACGTTCAATATCTTGTAAACTTGATTTGTCATAAGGTGTAATTAAAAGCATACGAGCTTCAGGAACTGTTACAGAAGCTAGTTGATTTACAGGAGTTGGAACTCCGTAATACTCAACTTGCAGGCGATCTAATAGACTTGCATTCGCACGTCCAGCACGAATTCCGCCTAATTCACGTTGAAGAGCATCTTCAGTTTTTTTCATACGTTCTTTTGCATTTGCAATAATTTCAGTTGCTGTCATATTATTTCCCCCTTACAGTTGTACCGATATTTTCACCAAGAACAACTCGACGAATATTTCCTGTTTCATTTAAATTGAAGACAACTAATGGAATATCATTATCCATAGATAATGAACTAGCAGTTGTATCCATAACTTTTAATCCTTTTTGAATGATATCTAAATGTGTTAACTCCGTAAATTTAATTGCATTTGTATCGATACGAGGATCTGCACTATACACTCCATCGACATTATTTTTAGCCATTAAAATTGCATCTGCTCCAATTTCAGCAGCACGTAATGCAGCAGCAGTATCTGTAGAAAAATAAGGATTTCCTGTACCACCTGCAAAAATCACAACACGAGATTTTTCAAGATTTCTTACAGCTTTTCTACGGATATATGGCTCCGCAATTTGACGCATTTCAATAGAAGTTTGAACACGTGTAGGAACTCCAATGTTTTCTAAAGCATCTTGTAAGGCTAAAGCATTCATAACAGTTGCAAGCATTCCCATATAGTCCGCTTGAGCACGTTCCATACCAACTTCTTCTCCTGTTACACCACGCCAAATATTTCCGCCACCAACTACGATTGCAATTTCAACATTTAAATCATGTACTTCTTTAATTTCTTTTACGATTTCTTTAATCGTTGGAGGATTAATTCCAAAACCTGTTTGGCCAGCTAGTGCCTCTCCACTTAATTTTAATACCACACGTTTATATTTAGGTTCCACCATTATAAGGACTCCTCTTCTATTTAGTTCTTAGTGAATTTAGTCTAAAAAAAAGGGGAATAGAGGGCAGCTTCCTACCTTATTCCCCACTAATTGAAATCAATTATTTTTTAACTTGTCCCATTACTTCTTCAACGAAGTTGTCAACACGTTTTTCTAAACCTTCACCAACTTCATAACGGTGGAATAATTTAACTGAACCACCTTTAGAAGCAGCAAATTTAGAAACTGTTGTATCTGGATCTTTAACGAATGGTTGGTCGTTCAAGCTGATTTCAGCTAAGAATTTGTTTAAACGTCCAGCAATCATTTTTTCAACGATATTTGCTGGTTTACCTTCGTTTAATGCTTGTTCTGTAAGAACTTTTTTCTCATGTTCTAATTCATCAGCAGAAACTTCTGAACGGTCAACATATTTAGGATTGATTGCTGCAACGTGCATTGCAATGTCTTTAGCAGCATCTGCATCTGTAGAGCCTTCTAATACAGTTAACACACCGATACGTCCGCCCATGTGTAAGTATGCTCCGAATGCATCTGCATCAGATTTTTCAACGATTTCAAAACGACGTAATGAAATTTTTTCTCCGATAACTGTAGTTGCTTCAGCGATTACGTCAGAAACTTTACCTTCTGGAGTAACGATTTCTAAAGCAGCTTCTAAGTTAGCTGGTTTATTTGCTAAAATTACTTCTGATAATTTAGCTACTAATGCTTGGAATTTGTCGTTTTTAGCAACGAAGTCTGTTTCAGCATTTACTTCTAATACAACTGCAACGTTTCCATCTACTAATACGTTTGTAATACCTTCTGCTGCAATACGGTCAGCTTTTTTAGCTGCTTTTGCTAAACCATTTTCACGTAAGTAGTCAACGGCTGCATCGATATCTCCTTCAGTTTGAACTAATGCTTTTTTAGCATCCATCATCCCTACGCCAGTCATGTCACGTAGTTGTTTTACTAATTGTGCTGAAATTTGTGCCATTTCAATTTCCTCCTAAATGTTATAAATTTACAAAACTTATTTTTAAAAAAAGCTGTTTGGATGAAAGTTTTCTTTTCCGATTCCAAACAGCCTACTGGTTAGTGATTATTCAGCGTTGTCGCCTTCAACTAATTTTTCAATATCTTCTAATGAAGTATCTTTATCTAAGTCTTCTTCGTCAACTGCTACGTCTTCACCTTGGTTACCTTCAACGAATGCATCTGCCATTTTAGCTACGATTAATTTAACCGCACGGATTGCATCGTCATTTGATGGAATAACAACATCGATTTCATCAGGGTCACAGTTTGTGTCAACCATAGCAACGATTGGAATGTTTAATTTGTGAGCTTCTTGAACTGCAATACGTTCTTTACGAGGGTCAACGATAAACATTACATCAGGAATACGTGGCATATCTTTAATACCACCTAAGTATTTTTCAAGTTTGTCTAATTCTTTTAATAGAACACCAACTTCTTTTTTAGGTAATACTTCGAAAGTACCATCTTCTTGCATTTCTTTAATTTTTTTCAAGCGGTTGATACGTGTTTGGATTGTATCCCAGTTAGTCAACATACCACCTAACCAACGATGGTTAACATAGTATTGACCTGTACGGATTGCTTCATCTTTAACAGCATCTTGTGCTTGTTTTTTAGTACCTACGAATAAAGCAATACCTCCGTCTTGAGCAACTTCACGCATGTAGTTGTATGCGTCGTCCACTAATTTAACGGTTTTTTGTAAGTCGATGATATAGATACCATTTCTTTCTGTGAAGATGTATCTCTTCATCTTAGGGTTCCAGCGACGTGTTTGGTGACCGAAATGTACACCAGCTTCTAACAATTGTTTCATTGAAATAACTGCCATTTTTGTTTTCCTCCAATTTTGGTTTTATTTTTCCTCCCCAATTTTCATCGACAAGGGTACTTATTCCTAAGCACCACCCTTATCATCCAATTAGGTGTGAAATATGGTTTTTATACCGTTAGTTATATTACACTAATCTCTATTAGAATGCAACTATTTTGATACGGTCATTTTACTTTTTTTAGTTTCACGCATTCTTCATCATCCACTTCATGTAATTTTACTAAAATTTCTTCTTTTTGTGAAGTTGGAATATTTTTTCCGACATAATCCGGACGAATTGGTAATTCACGATGCCCTCTATCAATTAAGACTGCTAAACTTATTGTTTTTGGTCTACCGTATTCCATTAGTGCATTTAATGCAGAACGAACTGTTCTACCAGTAAAGATGACATCATCTACTAAAACGACATTTTTTCCATTTAATGAAAAAGGAATATTCGTTCCATTAATTATTGGATCTACCGTTGGATCCGGTTCGTGACGATCATCTCTATATAATGTAATATCAATTTCACCTAGTAAAACTGGTTGCTTTTCAATGGATTCAATTTTCTTTTGCAATCGTTTAGCAATATGAACTCCTCTTGTCTTAATTCCAACAAGCACTAAATCTTCAACCGTTTTATATTGTTCTATAATTTCATAAGAAATTCGAGTCATCGAACGATTAATGGTCGCTTCATCTAATAAGAATTTTTCTGACATATCCATACTCCTCTACTGTAGTTCTTGAATCATTTCTTCAAATTCTTTTGGTAATGGACTTTCAAAATATAGTTTTTCTTGTGTAATAGGATGAACAAATCCTAAAGTCTCAGCATGTAAATATTGCCCAAATTCTGTGGCATTTTTTCCATTTGGATGATACATCGGATCATTTAAAATCGGATGCTGAATAAAATCCATATGGGCACGAATTTGATGTGTTCTTCCGGTTTCTAAATTCAATCGTAACACACTTGTGTCTTTTAACGCTTGAATGACTGTAAAATGAGTAATTGCTTGTTTTCCTTCTTTTTGAACACAACGCTTTAGACGATTATGTGGATCTCTAGCTAATGGTGCATCCACTGTACCAGTAATATGCTCAAATCTTCCATCTACAATTGCCACATAACTACGAGTCATGGAATGATCCATTAATTGATTCGATAAACCGACATGAGCTTGTGGTGTTTTTGCTACAACTAATAATCCAGATGTATCCTTGTCAATTCGGTGCACAATTCCCGGACGATAAGTTTCAGACCCCTTGGATAACTGATCCACATGGTACAATAATGCATTCACTAATGTACCCGTTGAATGTCCTTTTGAAGGATGGACAACCATACCACTTGGTTTATTAATGACTAATAAATGTTCATCTTCATAAACAATTTCTAATGGAATATTTTCTGCAAGAACCGTTAATTCTTCCTCTTCTTCAATTTGAATGGTAACATGGTCTCCATCTTTTGCTTTATAGTTCGCTTTAACAATTTCTCCATTTACCGATACGAATCCTGATTTTAACCATTGTTGAATGACTGAACGAGTATGAGATAATTCTTGTGTTAGAATTTTATCGAGTCTTTCACTTTTGTCCAATGATAGTGTTAATTCAATAATTTTATTTTCCACTTTTTTCCTTCTTTCTTTCAACAATTAAAATATATAGGAATAATGCCACTACCCCAACCGTTAAACAAATATCTGCAATATTAAAAATTGGAAAATCGATATATTCAAATTGAAACATATCGACAACAAATCCTAATCGAACACGATCAATAAAATTCCCTAATGCTCCTGCTAATAATAAACTATACGTTGTCAACGCAAATTTTGATTTTCCTCTTTCTTGAAACATTAAATACAAAATCGCAGAAACCCCAAAAGCTGTAATAATATAGAAAACAAATTGTTGTCCTGCTAAAATTCCCCATGCTGCACCCGTGTTTTGAATATAAAATAACTTCACAATTCCTGGTAATAATTCTTGACCAGTATGTAACGCAAAATTAGAAACAATCCAAACTTTCATGGCCTGATCTGCCACAATGAATAATAAACTTAAAACTAAATAAATAATCATAAAATACCTCTTTCTACTCTCATTAGTTCTATTGTACCTATTCTATTAATCTTCGTCAAACAAGAGAATAGCAAATAGAAAAAATTCAAATTTTAACTAAAAATAGCAAAAACATCCCCACTTTCACATGAAAAAGCCATCAAATCAGTTAATAATTTGTAT
Organism: uncultured Granulicatella sp.; assembly: GCA_963523795.1. GTDB lineage: Bacteria > Bacillota > Bacilli > Lactobacillales > Aerococcaceae > Granulicatella. Next base: position 7,775 of record CAURER010000001.1, on the reverse strand, counting down.
ATTTCACAAAAAAACTGTATAATGACAAAGTAATTTGTGTGTCTATAAATGAAGATGCGAAAAATAAGGAGTGTGTTATGAAAAAAATTGCTACGAAGGTATTCTTGATTAGTGCAAGTTTGCTAGTATTTGCAGCCTGCTCTAATACAAAGAAGAGTGCTGAAAAAACTGTTCAAGAAGTACAAGATACCTTACCTGTGGTTGTTGATCATTTAAACAACATCCAAACTTTTGAAGCAAATTTGCAAAATGATTGGGAAGATGATATCTCTGATGATTTAACTCTAGCAAATTACGCTAAGAAAAAAGGTAAAGTTTTTGATAATCTACAACAAAGAAGAGATATTCAAAAACAAATTACTAAAACATTAAAAGTGATTCGTGATGATGCGTCTCACCTTAGTAATTTACAAGACAAAAACTTGCCAAGTGTTGAAATTAAAATCGTAAGCTCAAACTTGCAAAAAATTGTCGACAGTATTACGGATTACATCAAAAAATCCGAGGAACAATTAAACAATGAACAACAATTCTTTGTTGAAATTTCTGGAAATAAATTATCGAATGATGATTTACGAAAAAAAATCATAGTTTTAAACCAAGCGGCTATTGATCGTCAAAAAATACTGGAAGAAATTAATGAACCTCTGACAGCCATTGACAAACCTATCCGTATTCTTAAGGCTCGCTTGAGTACAAGAAAGGAGTAGTTGCTCATGAGAAAAATAAATCGATTGATGCGTATCCTTTTATTAGGAGTATTCATCCTTCTATTTAATCCAGTTCGTGCTGAGGAAGAAACGACTCAAAAATTAACATTGAGAACAGCTAGTTTATTAAAAGTTCCCGTCAACTTTCCTACAGATAGTAGTTATGATTCTGGGATTACTATTCCCTACCCTAGAGATGGAGTAAAAGGAATCTATGTACAAGCATTTAGAGCAAAAGGAACTGAACTTGATAGAATTGTACAATATATTGATAAAACTGATGCTAATGCAGTTGTAATTGATGTTCGTGATGGATATGGAAAAATTACAATGCCATTAGATACGGATAATCAAACAATCCAAAATAATACCGTAAATGAAATTACAGACACAAAACAATTACTAAAAACTTTGGAAAAACATCAAATCTATCCAATTGCTCGAATTGTAAGTTTTGGGGATCACTTAGTACCCTATCAAAATCCTGATTTAACATTCCGCACGCAAATGGGAACTGTTTGGGAAAATGATGAAGGTGAATCTTTTTTAAATCCTTTCCTAAAAGAAAATTGGGAATATATTGCTGAAATTGCTGTAGGTGCAGCTAAAGCAGGATTTAAAGATATCCAATTAGACTATGTACGTTTCCCGCTAGGGTTTGAATTAATTGAAAAATATTTAGATTACGACTTAGGGGATTACAGTCATTACACTGATATGGATGAGGCACGTATTGCTGCAGTCACAGACTTTGTAGAATATGTTCGTGCTAAGTTAAAACCTTACGGCGTTCATCTTTCTGCCGATATTTTGGCACACGCGATTACCGCTTCAAAAATCGGTGGAATTGGTCAAAAATTCACGGATATTGCAGAACATGTTGATGTTATTTCTCCTATGATTTTCCCAAGTCACTGGGTAAATGGAGCTTTCGGTGTAAAAGAACCGGATAAACAGCCTTATGATATCGTGAGTCAATATATGAAAATTGAGAATGGGTATTTTAAAGATTTAAATCCCTCTCCTACTTCAAGACCTTGGATTCAAGCATTCACAGCTGATTATTTAGGCGAAGGAAACTATCAGTTATATACAGCTGATGTCATTAGTCAAGAAATTAAAGCTTTAAAAGAAGCCGGAATTAAAGAATACCTACTATGGAATGCAGCCAGTCAATATTCAACAGAAATTGATTTTTAAGACAAAGAAAAGACAGAATCGAATTTGATTCTGTCTTTTTTATACCCCAAAAACTTTCTATAGTAGTATGAGTATGATAATCCATTCGGCTTATCACGCAGGAAACTTTGAGACCAAGGCTCAAAGTTTAGCAATGAGACTTGCAAAGCAAGGCTGCTTGCGTCCTAATACTACTATACTAAGAAAGTCTATTATAAATTATAAACAAACTTCTTCAAGACCGTTTTCGTCAATCCATCCGCATCATTTAACAATGCTGAACCATTACTTGTACGATCCACTAAACTTAAATCCATTGGACGAATCTCTTTCATTTCTCCATTTATCGAAACAATAACATATTCTTGTTTTGACGTAATAGTACCATCTAAATAAACAACACGGTGAGGATTACTCTTCAATTCTCGTAAGACCATTAACCCTCTCTTAGCTCTTGTAAGCATAGAAACCTCTAAAACATTAAAACGTTTCACCGCTCCACGTTGAGTCACTAAAAAGGCAGAAACAACTTTATGTTCTGGACTATAAACCATTGCTCCAGCAACAAAATCATCTTTTCTTAAATTAATCGCCTTCACTCCACTAGCAACAGTACCAACAACAGGAACTTCACTTAATTCATAACGTAAGCCAAAACCACAATGAGTCACAATAAAAATTTCTTGCTCTTGATTTGGAACAAGTTCAATCGCTACTACTTCATCCGTTGTTGTTTTTAACTTAATTGCATTACTTGTACGAGTTTTATAGCCTCGATACGTATTAAATTCATTCATCGCAGTTTGTTTCACAAGTCCTTCTTTTGTAAAGAATACAACTGTCCAATCTTGATACACTTCTGTACTATCTTTTTCCTTCACCATACCAGCTAAAATAGTTTCATTTGTCGCTAGAGAAATGGATTGGCTTAAATGATGCCCTACATCTTTCCATTTTGCTTCAGGAATTTCATGAACTGGTAGATGTAAATAATTCCCTTTAGACGTAAATAAAATTAAACTATCCAAAGTCGATACTTTTTGAACAAGTAAGACTTCGTCCCCTTCACGCAATCCATTCTCTTCAGGAGCACTCGAAGCAAAGGAACGTGGACTAACTCGTTTGTAGTATCCTTGTTTTGTAGCTACTACATACACTTCTTCTTCCGGAATTAAAATCTCAGTTTCAATTTTAATTTCTTTAATTTCCGCTTGAATTTCTGTTAAACGAGGTGTCGCATATTTTTTCTTTAACTCACGTAATTCTTGTTTCATAACTTGTAATAAAGTTTTTTCTGATTTCAAAATACTTGTTAAAGTCGCTACACGTTCATTTAAGTCTAATTTTTCTTCTTGTAAAATTGTAATATCAGTATTCGTTAAACGATATAATTGTAAACTAACAATTGCTTCTGCTTGAGTCAGTGTAAAATCATAGGTTTCGACTAATTTTTCTTTCGCATCTTTTTTATCATTACTATTACGAATTAAAGCAATTACTTCATCTAAAATCGATAAAGCTTTCATTAAACCATCTACAATATGTAAACGATCTTGGGCTTTATTTAAGTCAAACTGAGTTCTTTTTGTAATGACTTCTTTTTGATGGACAATATAAGAATCTAAGATTTTTTTCAGACCAACTTGCATTGGACGTCTAGCATCAATCGCAACCATATTGAAATTATAATTAATTTGAAGCTCGGTATTTTTTAGTAAATAATTTAAAATCCCTTCCGCATTTGCTTCTTTTTTCAACTCAATAACAATCTGTAATCCTGTACGATCTGATTCGTCCCTTACTTCTGCAATGCCTTCAATTTTTTTATTTAATCGAATTTCATCGATTTTCTTCACTAATAATGCTTTATTCACTTCATAAGGAATTTCAGTGACTACAATTTGACTTTTTCCACCTTTAATGGATTCAATCGAAGTCTTAGAACGAACCACTACTTTTCCTTTACCTGTTTCATACGCTTGTTCTAATTCATCAATCCCTTGAATAATCGCTCCAGTTGGAAAATCTGGTCCTTTTATAAATTGCATTAATTCTTTAACCGTTGCTTTAGGATGATCGATGGAATGAATCGTTGCATCAATAACTTCCCCTAAATTATGCGTTGGAATTTCAGTTGCATAACCAGCAGAAATCCCTGTAGCACCATTGACTAATAAATTCGGGAATCGAGCTGGTAAAACAGTTGGTTCTTCTTCTGTATCATCAAAGTTTAAAACAAAGTCAACCGTTTTTTTGTCTAAATCTCGTAATAATTCTTCAGAAATTTTCGATAAACGAGCTTCCGTATAACGCATAGCTGCAGCTGGGTCTCCATCCATACTACCGTTATTCCCATGCATTTCTACTAAAACATCTCTTAATTTCCAATCTTGGCTTAAACGAACCATCGCTTCATAAACTGATGAATCCCCATGAGGATGATAATTACCAATTACATTACCGACAGTTTTAGCAGATTTTCTAAATTGTTTTTCGCTTGTATTCCCTTCTACAAACATCGCGTATAAAATACGTCTTTGTACAGGTTTTAATCCATCTCGAATATCTGGTAAAGCACGATCTTGAATAATATATTTGGAATAACGTCCAAAGCGATCGCCCATTACATCTTCAAGATTTAACTCTTGGATATCTTGTTGCAAGCTCATATTATTCCTCCTCCATTAAAAGTGATAATTGTTCAACAGATGATGGAGAATTTATTTCTTCTTTTGTAGCTTTAGAAGCTTTTGGTTGTTCATTCACTGTTAAATGCCCTTCTGTTTCTAAAATACTCTTTCCATCTTCTAAGCTAAACTCCACGTGACTTTCAATCCATTTTCTACGTGGCTCAACTTTATTCCCCATTAATGTACTTACACGACGTTCTGCTTGAGCTTTATCATCGATGACAACACGAATTAGTGTTCTTGACTCAGGATTCATCGTTGTCTCCCATAATTGGTCCGCATTCATTTCACCAAGACCTTTATAACGTTGTAATAAGTAACCTTTACCAACTTTTTTAATTTTTTCTTCTAATTCTTTTTCAGTCCAAGCATATTCTACAACTTGTTTTTTACCAGTTCCTTTTGAAATCTTGAACAATGGAGGTAACGCTAAATAAACTTTTCCTGCTTCAATTAATGGTTTCATATAACGGTAGAAAAATGTTAATAGCAATACTTGAATATGAGCTCCATCAGTATCCGCATCGGTCATAATGACAATTTTATCGTAATTACAATCTTCAATATTAAAGTCATTACCTACTCCGGCACCGATAGTATAAATGATTGTATTAATTTCTTCATTTTTTAAAATATCGGATAAAGATGCTTTCTCCGTATTAATGACTTTTCCTCGTAATGGTAAGATTGCTTGGAATTTACGGTCACGTCCTTGTTTAGCAGAACCACCCGCAGAATCTCCCTCTACTAAGTAAAGTTCATTCTTTTTAGGATTTTTCCCTTGAGCAGGAGTTAATTTACCAGATAACAGTGTTTCTTTCTTCTTCCCTTTTTTACCGTTACGGCTCTCTTCTCTTGCTTTACGACTCGCTTCACGTGCTTCTCTTGCTTTTAGAGCTTTACGAATTAATTCTTGAGCGATTTCACCATTTTCCGTTAAAAAGATTCCTAATTGTTCAAAAATCGTATTATCCACAATACTTCTTGCAGCAGGAGTTCCTAATTTATCTTTCGTTTGCCCTTCAAATTGTAAAATTTCTTCCGGAACACGTAATGAAACAATCGCTGTTAATCCTTCACGAACGTCACTACCTTCTAGATTTTTATCTTTTTCTTTTAATAGACCTACTTTACGTGCATATTCATTAAAAGCTTTTGTTAAGGCAGTTTTCATCCCAACTTCGTGAGTACCACCATCTTTTGTACGGACATTATTAACAAATGATAAGATTGTTTCAGAATAGCCATCATTATATTGGAAGGCAAATTCTGTTTCTACCCCATCAATCGTACTATTGAAATCTACAATTGGAGATAAAGTATCTTTTTCTTCATTTAAATATTGAATAAAATTACGAATACCTTCCTCATAACAAAATTCATCACTTGTATCCGTTCTTTCATCTGTTAAAGTAATCGTTAATCCTTTTAATAAAAAGGCAGATTCACGTAAACGTTCTGCTAAAGTTTCATAAGACCAAACAATAGTTGAAAAAATATGTTTGCTTGGTAAGAAACGAACTGTTGTCCCAGAACCTTTACGATTTGTTTTTTCTTTTTTAATGGAACTAACTTTTTCTCCACCTGTTTTAAATGTTTGAGTGTATAATACACCATCACGTAATACTTCTACTTCTAACCAATCCGATAAGGCATTTACAACGCTGGCTCCTACCCCATGAAGTCCTCCAGAAGTTTTATATCCACCTTGTCCAAATTTACCACCAGCATGTAAAACGGTAAAAATGACTTGAATGGTTGGAATTCCTGAAGCATGTTTTCCGGTTGGCATTCCACGCCCATTATCTTTAACAGATAGTGATCCATCTTTATGAATTGTGACACCAATCTTACTTGCATATCCAGATAAGGCTTCATCGACTGCATTATCAACAATTTCATAGGCAAGATGATGCAATCCACGATGGTCAGTTGAACCGATATACATCCCTGGACGTTTTCGAACGGCTTCTAATCCTTCTAGTACTTGAATTGAATCATCATTATATTGGTTAGTGACTTTACTCATTCACGACTCTCCTTCTTCCTATTTATAAAACATATCTACTCTATCATACTTAATTTTTCAAATATTGCAAGAATTCTTCCTATAACTCCTTAAAATCGTACTAATTTTTTTAAAATATGCTATAATCAGTGAGTATAAATTAAATTTAACGGATAAAGGAGAAAGAAATATCGATGCTATCCATTGTTTTAGGTGCTACGATGGCATATTTATTAGGATCCATTCCTTCTGGATTATGGATTGGACGTAAGTTTTTTCAAATTGATATTAGACAACACGGAAGTGGAAATTTAGGAGCTACGAATTCTTTTAGAATTCTTGGTAAGAAGGCAGGAACTATTGTTTTACTGATGGATCTTTTAAAAGGTTCGATCAGTGTTCTTCTGTTAAAGCAAATGGATTTACATGGGATTTCCCCACTCATTATTGCGTTATTTGCTGTAATGGGTCATACGTATCCATTATTTGCAAATTTTAAGGGTGGTAAAGCTGTTGCGACTTTTGCAGGAGTTATATTAGCGTATCAACCTGTATTATTTCTAATTGGTTTAGGAATCTTTATTTTGACTTTAGCTATTTCAAAAATGGTAAGTTTTACAAGTATGCTAACAATTTCAATTGGTGTTCTTTTATCTCTGTATTTTCAAGATATGGTTCTGACAACAATTGCACTATTTGCAGATATCTTTATCATTTATCGACACCGTACGAATATTCATAGAATTTTGAATGGTACAGAACCCAAAGTTGATATTTTTAAACGTAACAAAAGATAGGAAGAAAAATCTTATTTGTTTGTGAGGTCGCCAGCAGCCTCGCTCTGCGAGTCTCATGGCTAAAATTCGAGCCTCGGTCTCAAATTTTACCTGTAATGGAAGCTAGAGAACTAGCTTCTATTACTTTCACTACAAAACGATTTTTCTTCCTATCTTTTATATTTTATTTACATTTTTCTACTAAAAATTCTGAATACACAAAAAAGAATAATCTACCGAAAATGTACTGCCTCCAAAAAGTTAGACACAAAAAACTAACTTTTTGGGGGCACTTTATTTATCCTTGTCTTTTTCGTTTTAGTATTGCTTTTGTTTTAATCTTAATAAGTGTATTCTTTTTGAATCAGTAACTATTCCAATTTATCTATCTTGAAATAAATAAAATCCCTTT